>NZ_FOLO01000021.1 GCF_900112265.1 Pseudoalteromonas denitrificans DSM 6059
CAAAGAGTTAAATGAAAAACTAAAGGAACTCGATGTAGATTTGATTACAACAGTTCGAAAAAACATGAAGTCGAAAGCCATGTCAGCCTTCGATAGAGCCATGTTATCAAAGAGATACATCATTGAAACTATCAATGACCAGTTGAAGAATATATCTCAAATAGAACATAGTCGCCATCGCAGTGAAACAAGTTTCATGCTCAACTTGATATCTGGAATAGTGGCTTATTGCTTAAAGAAACAGAAGCCGTGTATAAAACTATCAGCAGATGTATTTGGTATGATGCCAGACTAATAAATAGCTCTGCTTAACCAGATCTCAGGTTAATTATTCATATTGGCTCATTTTGTTTTACTTTCTTACGATATAAATCATAACGCCCTTTCTTTATATATATCGCTTAACTAGAACAGCATCTAAACAATACCTAAATAAAACTCATCGACTATACTAAGTTGAAAGTTTATTCATATCGAATGCTAGCTTAAATTCTCTTGTAAAAGGTTAATTCAATGAAGAAATATTGGATCACTTTCACTCTCATTTTGTGTGTGCTGCTCATCCTATTTAAATTTTCATTTAACAGTAACAGTAACAGTGATCTAACCACCCTTCGAATAGCCGTTTTACCTGATCAGTCACACAGTGCCTTAAAAGATAAATACACACCATTATTAGCCTACCTTTCTGAATACACAAAATTAAAAACAACACTTATTATTCCAAATTCTTATCAAGAATTAGTAACTATATTTAAACAAGGGAAAGTCGACTTGGCCTATTTAGGTGGCCTTACCTTTTTACAAGTTAGCGAAGATGAAAAGGCGAAAGCACTTGTAATGAGAGAAATCGACACACGTTTTAGCTCTTGGTTTATAGTTAAAAATAACAGTGGTTTTGAAAAAATAAAGCAATTAGAAGGACAATCATTTTCATTTGGGAGTAATTTATCAACATCTGGACATTTAATGCCCAGGCATTATTTATCAACTGAATATAAGATAGTTCCTGAGTCATTTTTTGATCAAGTAAAATTCTCCAATGGGCATGATAAAACTGTATATGATGTACTAGAGGGGAAAGTGTCAGGTGGAGCTGTCAACTCAATTGTTTATTTACAGATGCTATCCGAAAAAAGAATATCTGATTCAGACATTAAAGTAATTTGGAAGTCTCCCCCCTATCCAGATTATGTATGGGCTGTAAAATCAAACTTGAATGAAACCGACAGGAATAAAATACGCAATGCTTTTTTATCCCTATCCCCTTCAAGTATCGATGATAAAAAAATACTGGATAAACTTGGCGCTAGTTATTTTTTACCCGCTAAAATTAAAGATTTTAAAATGCTTAAAGATGTAGCCATAGGTCAAAAGTTATTGAGTGAAAATTAAGATGTTTCAAAAGCAAAACATTTTATGGGTCACTAAGATCCGTAACGTGATCATAAGAGGCACTTTGTCTCTTATAATGCTAATTACTATCACTTTTTTTTCTATAATTTGGCAAACAAATAAAAATAGCCAAACTTTATATCTGTTAAATAACTACCACTTACAAAGTATTTCATTATATATAACATCCATGGAAAAGTACCGATTGATTGAAAGTTTAATATTGGCTAAAAATATACCTCATTTTCAACTATTATTAGGGGGTAAATTCTTTGATATAAATTCAACTTTGCTTAAAATTAACCAAGATATAAAAACAGTTATTAATTTACAAAAACAATTTAATAACAAACAACTAGAATCAATCTCTCAAGCTATTTTCAATAAAACACAAGTTTTACACCAAGCATTAAGTAATAAGGTAGATTTTGAGCTTTCATTAGCGCATTTTAATGCACTTAGCTCTTTAATCATCAGTTTACAACAAGCAATATCTCTTCATAGCAATATAAGAGATGAACTATTGCTTAATAATAAAAATACCGAAGAGTATCTGTATCGAAACTTACTCATTTTATTACTAATCGCTTGTTCTATTTTTAGTTATATTTTCTTTGCATTCATCAAAGCAATCAACAAAATCACAAATGAAAAAATAAAGTTAGATGCTAAATTAGAGACATACTCAATAGAATTAGAAAGTGAAGTAAAAAAAAGAACAGAATTACTTTTACAAGCAAAAGAAAAAGTTGCAGAGTCAAATAAAATGGCAGCGTTAGGTAAAGTCGCAAATGGCATGGCTCATGAAATCAACAGCCCAATCTTTGAAATCAGTATGATTGCCGAAAGAGTCATACGACTATCAAAAAAAGAAGGTCTTGCGAACATTGAAAGCCCAATGGAGCAAATCATCAATAGTGTACGCCATGTTTCTGAGCTGATAGGTAATTTATTAAAGTTTTCTAGAGCTTCAACAGATGACAAGTTTGAAAATGTTAAAATTAAAAATATAATTGATGATGTACTCTCTTTAAATAAAGAACGTTTCACATTAACTTCTGCCACTTTAAAAGTGAGTTATGAAAATGATTGCAACAATACATTTCTTTATTGCCAAAAGCTTCAGATCAGCCAAGTTTTAATTAATTTATTAAACAATTCATTTGATGCCATTGAAATGCAGCCTATTAAATACATTAATATTTTAGTCTCAGAAATTAAAAATGATATGTTTATCACTGTACAAGACAGTGGTAAAGGTGTGCCTCCACAGATTCAAAAAAATATATTTGAACCAATGTTTACCTCCAAAGATGTTGGAAAAGGCACTGGATTAGGCTTAAGCATTTCTTCGTCTATAATAGCGAAACATCAAGGAGAGTTATACTACGATAATCAAAGTAAAAGCTGTCAATTTGTGATCCGTTTACCCAAAAACTCATCATAAAAAAATATATATTAAAAGTAGCAATAAATTGAAGAGGTCGTTATGCGTAATTCTATTTTAGTTGTGGATGATATAGAAGGTGTTAGGAGAGAAATTACTTACTTATTAGAAGAAGAGAATTATTTAGTTACTCAAGCTGAAAATGGTAAAGAAGCAATGAATATTCTCACGCAACAAAACATTCATTTAGTTATTACAGATATATTAATGCCTGAAATGGACGGCTTTGAGCTTTGTAAATTTCTAGAAAACAATTTCCCTGAAATTTCGATTATTATTATTTCTGGTGGAGGTAGTACTTATAAAAAAAATATTAATGATCTTGATAGACTTTTAACTCAGGCACAAAAATTAACCCAAGCAAAAGTAATACTAAAAAAACCATTTTCATCAGAAAAATTATTGTCAAAAGTCAACTTCCTTTTAAATAAATAAAGAAGTGCAAAAAATAATAACAACGACTTCCATTGAAGTCAGTTCAAGTCGAGAATTTCGAGTACTTTATTTTTACAATTTTAAATTTATTGATAAATTAAGATGAAAATAATATAAAAAAATGTCTAACGTAAACATAGTTTACTCAAATTTAAATGGCTGAAAACTGATTAAACATACTGATAATAAAAACTTTAAAACAGAATTAAACAATTAGCTTTACTAGTGACTGATTCTAAAAACACTAAATATTTAGTTTTAGTTTTATATTGAAAACCACCTAGAAATATTTGCTTTACTGGTTGTGTTTATATCTTGGGGTTGCTTCTCCACATTAAGAAGGGTTATAACTGAGTCCTCAACTAACATAGCAAAGCGTGTCGATCTAATGCCGAGACCTAAATCCGACAGATCAATATTTAGTCCTATTTTTTTTGTAAATTCAGCATTTGTATCCGTCAACATAATTATTTCATCAGTAAGGCCTAAGCTTTTTGCCCAGGCACTCAATACAAAAGGGTCTGTAACACAGATACAAAATACTTCATCTATTATTTTTTCATCTTTTAACTGTTTAGCATAAGGAATAAAATCAGGTAAATGCTGCTTTGTACAGATAGGCGTAAATGCACCAACGCCGCCAATAACGAATATTTTTTTACCATCAAATAATACTGATGTAGGAAAGGTATCTATTCTATTAGAACTAAGCGTTTTAAATTGACTTTCTGGCAGTTTTTGATTAATTAAAGAATTCATTACTCCTCCATTTTAGAAATAGCTCATAATTTTAGTTTTTAAGTTCACTATATCAAAGGGTTTAAATTCAACATCATTACAACCTACGTCCAAAGCATGTTTTTCAATATTTACATCATTGTCTGCGGTTAGCAAAATAATGGGAATATTTTTAAAATTTACATTATTTTTTAAAATATGCGTTGCTTCCAAACCACTCATTAATGGCAGGTCTTTATCCATTAAAATCAAATCTGGAATATCAGTATAAACCCACTCTAATCCTTCCTCTGCTGTTTCTTTAATACTAAGTTCAAACCCTTTGAAGTTTCTAAAAATTACCTTCATAAGCAATATATTTGATGGATTGTCTTCTATATACAAAACCTTATTATTTATTTCCATATCAAATGAACAAATAAATGTCTATTTAAATCAGTGTAGATAATAAATTGGACTATTACACATTAAAACATATGAGTTTTAGATCATTCATCATTTTTAAAATAGATGCGGTTTTAGGAAAGCCCTCAAAATTTTAAGTAAAGGAAAGGAAAAATCAATGACAGTGCCTATACTCTTATCTTAAAGAAATAAATATAAAATGTGTCATAACGCCAATAAATAAACCTTTAAAATACCAACTTTACTTATAAAGTTTATTAATGAGGTCTATTAAATAAACGTTCCATGAAATTTTTTAAAGAGATGAATGCAATAATTACATTGTTAATTCAACACATTTAAAACTTGAAATAGAAGAGTGTAATGGCAACTTTTAATGAGTCAAATGTGAATAATGAACTACAGGCAAATTTCATACGTCGTTTGCCTAAAAAGATTAATGAAATAACTAATTTATCAAGAAAGGTTTTTGACAATTCAGCTTGTGATTCAAGTATTAAGGAATTGCATATCAAGGCACATAACTTAGCTGGTGCAAGTGGCACATATGGTGCAATTCAAATAGGTGCGATTGCAAAAAAAATAGACGAACTGCTTAGCCAAAATCTCAAAGACAGTGATTTATCCTCTGTAATAAAAAAAATAAATGAGCCGTTAGATAATTACATTAATCAGCTTCTAAGGGCATTACACGATTGGAAACCAAGCCCAGTAACTTTTCCCCCCCCAAAAAATGTCATAGAGTCTAGTCAGTTTAATAGTTTCCTCTATTTAGTCGAGGATGATGAATTGCTGATCCCTGGTCTTGTATCTGCTCTAGAGCGCTTCGATTATAAAGTTTTTCACTTCATTAATATTCGCGATTTTGAATTAGCCTGCGTAAAAGAAATGCCTTCAGCAATCATAATGGATATGGTTTTTAAAGAAGGTCAATCTGCAGGGGCCGATATTATTTTTAAGCTAAAAGAGTCATTAATTGACCTACCACCTGTCATTTTTATTTCAGTACGAAATGATTTTGATATTCGATTAGCTGCAGCTAGAGCTGGTGCACATCGTTATTTCACAAAGCCTCTTAATATGAGCAAATTAATTGGTACATTGAATGGCTTAACACAACGCGTGTCTATTAAACCTTATCGTGTATTAATTGTTGATGATGACAGATTATCATTAGAGTTATATAAGGGCATACTCACAGATTCAGGAATGCATGTTTGTATTCTTTCTGATCCCAAAGAAACCTTAAGCAAATTATCTGAGTTTAATCCAGACATTTTACTACTTGATGTTTATATGCCTAATTGCACAGGACCTGAATTAGCACAAGTTATTCGTCAAGACGATGCCTATACAATGATGCCAATAATGTTTTTATCAGCAGAGTCTGATTTAAATAAACAGCTTAGCGCGATGGATCTTGGAGGTGATGATTTTTTAGTAAAGCCAGTTGAGCCAATTCATCTTATATCTGCAGTAACTGTACGCGCAAAGAGATCACGTTGGTCTATGCGTATAAATAAAGATTTAAAAAATGCTCTCAGAGAAAGTGAATATCAGCTTGCAACGATGAACCAACATGACATTGTGAGTGTGACGGATATAAAAGGTAGGATCACAAGTGTAAATGACAAATTTTGCCAAATCAGTGGCTATAGCCGCAAAGAGCTCATAGGACAAAACCACAGAATATTAAAATCACACTACCATAACGATACTTTTTATAAAAAATTATGGGATACAATATCAAATGGCAGCATATGGCGAGGCATAATTTGCAATTGTAAAAAAATGGTGACAAATATTGGGTTGAATCAACCATAGTGCCATTTTTAGATGAATTTGGAACGCCTTATAAATACGTTGCAGCCCGAACAGATATAACAGCTTTACGAGAAAGTGAAGAACGACTTTTTAGAAGTCAAAAATTTGCACATATAGGAACGTGGGACTTAGACTTAGTTAAAAACGAGATATATTGGTCCGAGGGGGTAAGTGATTTATTTGGTATTAAACAAAAAACGTCTAGGATAACGTATGAAAAATATATAAATACCATACTAGAGGAAGACAGGGTAAAAGTAATTAAAGCCATAAAGAATTGTAAAGAATTAGATAAAGATTATTCGACAGAGTATAGAGTTATATGGCAAGACGGTAGCTTACATTGGCTACATGAAATAGGAAATATTCTTTGTGATGAAAGTGGCCGTCCATTACATATGATGGGAATTGTTCGCGATATTACAAAACGTAAAGTAGCTGAATTAGGTATGATTTCTGCTCGTGAAGAAGCTGAAAATGCGAACCAAGCTAAGTCACAGTTTCTATCTAGTATGAGTCATGAACTTCGAACTCCCTTAAATGCAATTATTGGGTTTACTCAAATTTTAGAAATGGAAACTGATCCTCCGTTAAGTGAGTCTCAACAAGACGATGTAGAGGAAATATCGGCAGCAGGTAAACATTTACTTAAACTTATAAATGAAATTTTAGATCTTGCCAAAATAGAAGCTGGTGAAACCGCCTTATCGATAGGCAGTATCGGTGTAGAAGAAACGCTTTTCAGTACGCTTAAACTCATCAGCTCTTTAGCTGAAAAACGTGGTATTAAAATATTTACGCACAGTGAAGGACAAGCAATAAACTTAATACACATAGAAAAGTCAAACACGTTTGTTCAAGCAGATAAAACAAGGTTTAAACAGGCATTACTGAATTTGTTAAGTAATGCTGTGAAGTACAATTATGAAAATGGAAAGATTGTAATTAACATCGAAGCGATAGAACTCGGAAAAATAAGGGTCTCAGTTTCTGACTCTGGTAAAGGATTATCACCAGAACAACAATCACAATTATTCACCGCATTTAATCGCTTAGAAATGAATACTAGTGATATCGAAGGGACTGGTATTGGTTTAGTTATTACTAAAAATATTATAGAGCTTATGGGTGGTCAAATTGGCGTTAAAAGCCAATTAAATAAAGGGACAACCTTTTGGATAGAACTTCCAAGTAAAGAGAGTATTTATATGCAAAAAAAAACGACTGAAGAATCTATTTCAGCCCACCTCAAGACCCACTCTATAAAAAAGCAATATGTTATCTTATATATTGAAGATAATCCTTCAAACTTAAAATTAATACAACGAATACTTGAAAGTCACTCCCAGTTTAAAATTATCAGTTCATATGATGGTAAAGAAGGGATCGAAATTGCACTAAATGAATCTCCAGACTTGATTTTACTAGATATTAATATTCCTAGTTTAAACGGTTTTGAAGTATTAAAAGAACTCAAAAATACAAATACAACACAGCATATTCCAATAATAGCCTTAAGCGCTAACGCTATGCTAAGCGACATTCAAAAAGGATTAGACTCAGGGTTTATTAACTACCTAACAAAACCGATTGATATCGAAATTTTTTGGGATGCAATTTTCAACGCACTCAAAATAAACCATTAAAATTATGCAATTTTTTCACTTAAAAAGCGAAACATGGTGATATAAAATGAATGAATTTAGCAAAGACTTAAACACTGAATTACAAAAGGCAAAGATTCTTATCGTTGATGATGAATTCACCAACATTAAGTTACTAAAAAAAATGTTATCGATGAACGGTTATTCAAACCTTTTTTATACAGAAGACCCAACTTTAGCTCTGCCATTATATCTTGAAAATCAAATTGATTTAGTTTTACTCGACCTGAACATGCCACAACTTAACGGTTTTGGTGTGATGCAGCTGTTGATGTCATTACAAAATGAAAAAAAACCATCTATTATTGTTTTAACTGCTCAACATGCACAACAATTCAGACAAGAAGCGCTCGACCAAGGCGCCAGAGACTATATAACAAAACCATTTAATACCAAGGAGCTTCTTTCACGAGTTCGTAATTTATTAGAAGTTGATTTTGCACACAACTATTTATCACATCAAAATCGTATTTTAGAAGAAAAAGTCAATGCTAAAACCCAAGAGTTGCGTATATCGCAATTACAAACTGTAAGACATTTGGGTAGAGCTGCTGAATATAGAGACAATGAAACAGGCCTGCATATTATTCGCATGAGTAAAATGGCATGTGTACTCGCCAAGGCTGCCGGTTTAGAAGAAAGTGAATGTGAGCTATTACTTAATGCGGCCCCAATGCACGATATTGGAAAGATAGGTATTCCAGACCATATCCTACTAAAACCGGGTAATTTCCTACCAGAAGAGTGGAAAATCATGCAGACTCATGCACAAATTGGCGCTAATGTACTTATCAATGATGATTCGCTATTAATGAAAATGGCTCATACAATTGCGATTAGCCATCATGAGAAATGGAATGGCAAAGGATATCCCAACGGTTTAAAAGGAGACGAAATACCATTTGTTGGACGAGTAACTGCACTTGCTGACGTTTTTGATGCCCTCACATCTTCAAGACCCTATAAGCATGCTTGGTCGGTAGAAAAAGCTGTTGAGCTGATTAAAACCGAAAAGGGCCAGCATTTTGAACCTTTTTTAGTTGATGTTTTTCTACAAGTATTACCAGAGTTAGTTGAAATAAAAGAAAAATATGCAGAACCTGAGTAGGTATGAACAAGATAAATTAGCTGATAAATTAATAGATTTCCCAATGCAAAAGTGTTATTTAATCGTCGATTTTTCTAATGTGATAACAGAATCATCTTTACCTTCTTTACTAAGGTAAGTTTCACGCCTTGTCACTGAATTAATAGCGGTGGTAAATTCAAAACTTAAGGCATGTTGATGTGAATTATCTAAGCTCAATAAATTTGTTGCATCTTGATACTTAAAAGAAACCTGATTCTCTGAACCTGATTTTAACATTTTAAGCCTAGGTTGATTTCCTTGAGGGCAATAATGTGTTGCTAACAAGTCATCCCCATCTTGGTGATAAAGTGTTAAAGAATGCATATTACCTTTATACTTCCAACTTTCGACTAAAACCGAATTGTTAGCTGTTAACTCAAAAGTAATTTGAAAGTTTTCTTCACTAGTGCCAGTCTTTTTCCAAGCGCCAACCAGTGATTTCATCTTGGTAAAGGCTTTTTCAGTAACATCACTGTTTGCGATACAAGGTAATGTAGATACACATAATAGAAAAATTAAAACTTGCTTAAAAGCTTTCATAAATCCTCTTATTACTATTATTCTTATCGATAAGCAAAAGCAATATGGCAGCCGATTAACTAAAATCTTTTTTGCAACCAAATTACATTATACGGATATAATAACTCAGGTGAGAAATAACCCTTACACCCAAGCCTTTTTACATTTCTTTTGAAGTCACCGCAGATATTAGCAATAAAAAGTGAAATAAAGCGGAGTCTTTCTTCATCTACTCAGTTTTATCGTTTTTAATCAAGCAACCTTAGATTTACACTCAACATCTAAAATTAATGACAAATCGTCTTTCAAAATTGATTTTGCTTCATCTTCATGTTCTTTTTCGACAAAGACACAAACACCTCCTACTACATCAGAATATGACCATTGCAGACTAGGAGTATGTTCATCACCTATAAATGCAGTGATACCAGCACATTCTAATGATACTTTGGCTATATTAGCATCCAGTGGATATAAATATTTTGCAACAACGATAAGATTACTCATCACTCTCCAGTCAAAAATAACAATATATTATGTCGACGCATTCGTGAGCTGCGCCTCATAATCTTCATTTATTGGGCGACAATATCATATAGTTTCAAAATATTAGAAGTAATATATTTGTAAAGTTGTTACAAACTGTTCATAGATAACAATACGTTTTCTTTTACACCGCTTTAATGCAACTCTTTTTTTTTAACAAACTTTTAATTCAACACCATTGTAATTAACAATTTAAACATCATTTTATGAGGCAATAACAGTGTGAAAAAAGTACAAAAAAAACATTAATCTTCTCCTGTTTTTTTATCAAACAGCCAAAAGTTCGACTTATAATGTTACAGGATCAAAAATTATTTCTGTACACTTTCAGATATCGCTACTCATTCGTCATTTTTATATTTAATTTAAAAAATCATCATCATTTTAAATACTAAACCAAATGATCCATCAAAGACGAAACTTATTCACAGAAACGGTGGACAAAAGATGTATAACAGGGACAACCCCAGTAAAAATGCACTTTGTTATTTTGCCAGTTTTAATTTAATTTTATTTTATTATTGTCTTGAAATTATCTATCACTGTCTTGGCGTCATCTGGGAAAGTCCGATTTTAATATATTATTTTCACTTCTATAAACGACACAATAATGAAATAAGTTTGAAACCCATATTAAATAAAAAGAAAATTAAAGATTTATCTAAAGATAATAGAGCTTTATCGGGATATATGACCCCTCAAATCAGAGGAGGCGTTGAGCCATCAGATATCCTAGTATCTGATGCTGGTTGTAAAAAGAGCCTAGATTGTCCAATATCCGGCCTTTAATTTTGCTAAAATAAAATTGTAGAATAAAGCTGTATTCACAGCTTTAAAATATGCAAGCGCTTAAATTATGAACAACATCTAAAATACATAATTATTTTTAATTCATATTGCTCTATTATCCCTCAACTTATCAGTTTTGTTGGGACTAAAGCACATAAATAGCTGTTTTATAAAAAACTGATACTTTTTAAAGTAGCAAAGATAGATAAATATATAGATCGATGGCATTTGTATTTAAATTTGTATCGACGACCCATCATCAAGATATATCACATATTTTAACCTTCACTATATTTACTGGCTCTTAAGTCTATTTCTTTTTGGTAATCTTGCTGAAGTTCAACTAAATCTCGTAATGACTTAAGACCTAATTCACGAGACTCTAGATCATTTTCGCTTTCTAATTTAACACCCAGTTCAGTCGCTTCTTTAACGATTCTATTATTGATAGTAACTAATTCTTCATCAGATAATTCGGAGATATTTAGTTTAGTCATGTTTGAAACTCCTTGTTTCATTATCTATTTTTAATTTAAATACAATACTTGTTTAATCATTTAAAAACAATTAATTACTGGATTATTTTTAACTTCATACAAGTTTTAATTCTAGCTAAAGAAATAAAAAATAGCATTATAAAATTTCGTTTTAAACAAAATCTAAAAATTTATATCAATCTCCAAATGCAATTTAGTTAACTATAACATTAAAGAATTTCATTATTTATAGTCTCAAGTTTTTTAATTCCTTTGCGATAATCCAGATATACATGAATTAATAAACCGAGAACTTTAAGTCTTTATATTAAACTCACTCAAAAGTTCTTTTATCCACAGCTCCCCAACCAAGATAAACGTTGAAAAATAACCCCCTAATTTTGATACTCTATCGATTTCTTATTTCGATAATTACGGCAAAAACTAGCACAGGAAAACGTAATAAATAAATTAAAAACGCCATTTTTTACTTAATTTATAATGATGTTTAGTTGCTATTAGTGATGCTATAGTTAGTACTATGAATAAACTTGTGCTTAATATTGAAAATTTTACAAAACTATATACAGCCCAAAAAAACAAAACAGCTGTGATCCCCAACCAAATTATTCTCATTAACCCTCCAAACTTATACATTGCCATTTTTTTACTCATGCAATCCACTTGCCCTAAAAAATGACACCAAATTAAATAATCGCTATTGCGCTATGTTAACGAGTGGGATAGCAATATTATTCCTATTGGGTTTGTCGGATATGCATAACTTAATTTTTAGAGCAAAGTTTGAACTGATCATCGAATGTATTCTGCCAAAAAAAGTACCTTATGGACTTAAGAGTCAAAAAACTTCTAGTGAGTGGTAATAACAAAATTTTGGTTCCAAATAATATTTAGGGGCTGATTTTGATTACAAAAGATTTAAGACTGAATAATTGTAAAAGTACACACGCGATAAAGTGCGCACATAATGCGTTTGTTGAACCTATGACACTCAGTTATGAACAAAGCAATTCTAGTTGATAGTATTGGCTATATTTTTTCAAAAATTAAATAGCTGGATCAAACTCAACTAGTTCAACTGGAAGTTGATTTTCTTCATAACGTTGAACATAGCATTCAGCACGATTAATGCCGCCAAAGACTGTTTTTAAATTGTTATATGCCTGACTTTGAACGTCTAGCGGGTGATTTGTTGTGGCCAAGGATAACCACGTTTTTACTAAAGTCAGCGGAGGAGTCTCTTTATTCATCATGCAAATCCTTTTACAGTGGAATTTTAAATGTAGTACCTTTTATGTGTTCTATCAAATAAACCACTTAATACAAAATTATAAATATGCATATAAAACAGCCATTACGCTTGTTTAAATGTTGAATGCTATTTTTCGGGCTTTCTATTAATTGATTTTAATGAAAAGAAATTTGCACTTCAAAATACATCATTCGCAAAGGAGAACATATGTTTATTTATAATCTGCCTATCTCCAAACTCTTAATAAGAGTCTTAGTGACAGGCAGTTAGATATTCTTTTTTACAGTTTAATAATTACCCACATGGCACTATTTTGACGTAATGAGTAGTTCCTCCGCCAGTTGTCACTGAACCAGACTCTCTACAGTAACTACCGCTACCGCTACCGCCACTACTGCCTCCACCTCCGCCTGAAGCACCACCACCTCCGCCAGAAATCGGGTCACCATTATCACCATCACCACCGCCACTGTTACCGCCTACGCTATCAGAATTAATTGCGCCAGTTAATATATCACCAATATTATAAAGTATACCATCCCTTATAAGCAGCTCAGCTTTTCCTAATCGTGTTACAACAATATCTCCAGGTCTTAAATTAGTTGGAGTATAACCTTTAAAAGTCTCAGAGATACCCATGCCTATAAGCGTACCTGAAACTCCTGTAGCTATAACGCCATGCTGTAGATAATAATTTAACGCTTTTACAGTTAAAAATCCTATTTTAGCTGCTGGGATTGCAGTAATCGCATTTACTACAAAATTGTAATGAATTCTTTTAGCCGTATTGTGACTATCAATATCTTGTTGTGTAAGAGTATAAGTATATTGAAAATTATTAAGATAGTTATTTATAGTAGACGTTATATGTTCTTTCTCCCAATCATGACAATTAAAATCATTATCATTTTCACAAAGAAGTGCACCATCCATTGTCGAATCAGTATCTTTACTCTCCTGAGTATCATGCTTTCTTAAATTCTTTAAAGTTTTGAACTCTTGATAAGTCATAGAATCTACATTAACTTGAGAATCGCTAATATAAAAAATACTCGAATTTGAAAGTGGTGTAGATTCATCTATGAACTGCTCGATAGTACGTTCTGTATTACAATTTAAAGGGTTGCACTCTAAATAAAATTCATCTTGTGCAGATGCGTTAAATGAGCAGCTAATCCCAATAGCCAGTAATAGTTTTTTCATTATTTTTCTTTCCATAATTTTTGTGGCGTATAGTAAGCCCTATAACGCTTATATAAGTATCGAGGGTCAAATATAGTGATGTTATTTCATAAAATTAAAGCTGATTCTTTTGAGTAAGGTTTTTAGGTATTTTTAAACATTTATTAAAATATCTTTAGCTAATAAGGTAGAAGATTCAACGTTACTTCTTTTCAAAAATACTTGATCAATGATAACCATCAAAGCCATACAAAATAACCTAGAACAATAGAAGTTCTTAATTAACTCTTTACGTTTATAACGGCGAGAATCTTACTTTAAAACTTTATAATTTCTAGGTAATTTAAAGCCAATATTAGATAGATTTAAGTCATCAAATCAGGTTTACAGGGCTTATAACAAAGACTTTTAGATTATCTATAAATTAAAACTTTCCATAACTGTACCACTACAAACCTGCACCGACTTTAACTGGGTTTATTCGTATATCTAAAAGAAAGTGACTATCGTGATTGCTTGCCTAGTTTTCGTATCAATTTTTATGTTTTTGTCTTGAACAAAAACAAAATGAAATTATCTGTCACAAATAATAATGCCAAACGTCATTCTAAAAGTGATGATTTTAAATCTGTTTTAATCTAATTATCAAAAACAGCCACAGAGTAATTTAAGATCAAACCTCATAACTATTTATTAATGACAGCCAAAATCAGAAGGGAAAGTACATATGGATCATGAAAGTACATATGTCCAATACATAGCCATATAAAACCTGAGATACTTAATTTTATAAAAATTTTCTTCGACCATAAAACCCTGTATTTAATACACCAATTACTCAACAACTAAAATTCAATAAGGTGCCTCTAGACTAAAACCAACACATAAAATTTTGCAGCCCATAAAGAGATAAAATAGCTCATCATAAGAAAAATTATCAAGCTTACATCTTTTTCATTTACAGTTATAATCCCGTCATAGATAGCGTTTTAAAACAAGCCAATAATAAAAGAGTATTATGGACACATATAACGAAAACCCGCCACAAGATACAATTTACTGGCACGATTATGAGACTTTTGGGGCTAATCCACAAAAAGATCGTCCTAGCCAATTTGCAGGTATTCGCACCGATTTTGATTTAAATATAATTGGCGAGCCGCTTATTATTTATTGCAAGCCTGCACCTGATTTTTTACCGCACCCAGAAGCTTGTTTAATTACAGGGATCACTCCACAACATGCTCAAAAACATGGTTTAATTGAAGCCGAATTTATAAAAAAAATTCACAATGAATTTAGTATCAATAAAACCTGTGTTGCAGGGTATAACAGTATTCGATTTGACGATGAAGTGACACGTTATACTTTATATCGTAACTTTTATGATCCCTATGCGCGAGAATGGCAAAATGGAAATAGTCGTTGGGATATCATAGATTTAGTACGTGCTTGCTATGCGCTCCGCCCTGAGGGGATCAATTGGCCATTAAAAGAAGATGGTAGCCCAAGCTTCAAATTAGAAGACCTGACTAAAGCGAATGGCATAGCACATGAAGCCGCACATGACGCTTTATCCGATGTTTTAGCCACGATTGCCTTAGCAAAATTAATAAAAGAAAAGCAACCTAAACTCTATCAATTCATTTTTGATTTACGTCTTAAAAAGCAAGCTGCTGATTTAGTTGATATCCATAACATGACACCTCTCGTACATACATCATCAATGATCCCTTCAACACAGGGCTGTACGAGCTGGATGGCACCAATGGCCTTTCATCCTGTCAATAAAAATGCTGTTATTTGTTATAATTTAACTTACGATCCAACCCCATTACTTGAACTCAACAGTGATGAGATACAAAAAAGATTATATACGTCAAAAGCTGATTTAAGTCCTGACGAATTACCTATAGGTTTAAAACTTGTTCATTTAAATAAATGCCCAGTACTTGCCCCAGCAAAAACCTTATTACCTGAAAATGCACAGCGTTTAGGTATAGATAGAGAGCAATGTTTAACTAATCTCGCTCTATTAAAAGCCAATACAGATTTAAGACAAAAAGTCATTGATGTATTTGCACAAACAAGAGATTTTGCTCAAACAACTAACCCTGATTATCAGTTATATAATGGTTTTACTTCAAGAAACGATAAACACACCTTTGAGTTGATCCATGAAACAAAACCTGAAGACTTAGGTCATTTACAGCTCACATTTGAAGACAAGAAATTTGATAAAATGTTTTTTCGTTATCGCGCGCGTAACTGGCCTGAAAACTTAACCACGCAAGAGCTAGAAACCTGGCGTACTTACTGTAAAGACAAAATAATGCATGGAGAAGATCAGCCTTCTATCGATGCACAAGACTTTATGCTAACGCTTGAAAACTTAGTACATGAACATGAAGGCAACGACACTAAGCTCTCTATTTTGAAAGCTTTGTATCATTGGGCACAAAATATTTAATTTTATAGATCACAAACAAAAAAACCCGCAATAGTCATTGCGGGTTTTTGTTATTCATCACTGTAAATAAAAATTAAAACATATCTCGCGTGAAAGCTTTATCCATTTTCTCAAACATTTCTTTTAATAAACTCGCAAGTTCAAAATACTTAGGTCGTGCACTACTAATATTTGGTTTATGACCATTCTCTTGCATTTTAACTTCTATTTCACGATACCAATTAGCCAAACTAGGGGGTAATAAAGTATCTGAACGTTTCCCTAACCAAAGATAACCTTGCGCTGGCAACGATAAAAAAAACAAACTACAAGCTAGCGCCTGAGGTAAATAATCAGACCCAAAAAATTGAATCTGAACTAACATGCTAACTAAAGCTAAAGCGGGCATAACTTGCATTGCCAATTGAGTTGCTTTTATCACGCGGCGTTCTATAAATATAGGAGCTAACTCAATGCGATCTGGCCATAATTTGCTATAGCTTTGACCTTCTTTTAGTTGCACCATCAAAGTTTTTTGCATAGTGACTCCTCATAAAATAACTTACTTAAAATTGGTCTACATCAATTCAAAAATCCTTATATAGTATAGACTATACCACAGCTAGCGGATTTATCCTTATCACCTTAGCGTTAATTTATTGTGTAATTTTATTTTTAAATATTAACCACTCTCAAATCAGGAAAAACCATGTCCCAGCAGTATGTACTTGTATTAAATTGCGGCAGTTCCAGCCTTAAATTTGCCATTATAGACCCACAATCAGGTCATGAAAAATTATCCGGTTTAGCCGAATGTTTGGGTCTTGAAAATGCGAGTTTAAAATATACATTAAATGACATAAAACAAACCTTACCCTTAATACCCAATGCTGAGCACACACAAGCAATTACGATATTAGTACAACTAATAAATGAACACCAATTATCAAGTCAACTTATTGGAGTAGGCCACAGAGTTGTCCATGGAGGTGAACAATTTACCCGTTCGGTTATTATCACAGATGAAGTAATTTCAGCCATTGCTCAAATGTCGACATTAGCACCACTTCATAACCCTGCTAATTTAATTGGTATTCAAACGGCTACAAAAGCGTTCAACTCATTGCCTCAAATTGCAGTGTTTGATACTGCTTTTCATCAAACGATGCCTTCACAAGCTTATTTATATGCACTTCCCTACTCTTTATATAAAAATCATGCTGTTCGCAGATACGGTTTTCATGGTACCAGTCATTATTTTGTTTCTCAGCAAGCGGCCAAAATATTGCAAAAACCCATTAGTAATTTAAATTTTATTAGTGCGCATTTAGGCAATGGCTGCTCCATAACAGCTATCAAATCGGGTAAAAGTGTCGATACCAGTATGGGATTAACACCGCTCGAAGGATTAATGATGGGCACCAGAAGTGGTGATGTAGACCCAGGTTTATTTACCTTTCTAGCTAGTTTAGGGTATACAAACATACAAATAGATGAATTACTAAATAAAAAAAGTGGTCTATTAGGGCTAAGTGAGCTTTCTAACGATTGCCGTATAATTGAAGAAGCCTATGAAAAACAAGATCCTCAAGCTATTTTAGCCCTAGATGTATTTTGTTACCGACTAGCAAAATATATTGCTTCCTATACAGTGCCACTAGGTCAGCTAGATGCCATTATTTTTACAGGTGGGATAGGTGAAAACTCCAGCTTAATTCGTGAAAAAGTAATTAATTTATTAACAATTTTCGGATTATCTATTGATCATGATAAAAACTTACTGGCACGCTTTGGTCAATCAGGCATTATTACCAATAACAAAAAAGGTCCACAAGCCATTGTTATTCCAACAAATGAAGAATGGGTGATAGCACTTGATACTGCAACACTTGTTTTGGAGAATAAATAATGTCTCACCGTATTATGTTGGTTCCTATCTCTACTGGTGTTGGTTTAACATCTATTTCTGTTGGTTTAGTACGTGCTTTAGAGCAACAGGCTGTAAAAGTTAATTTTTTCAAACCGATTGCTCAGCCAAGAAGCTCAGATAAAGGGCCTGAAAAGTCCACTGAAATTGTTAAAAAAGGGTCTTTAATTAAACCCCCTCCTTCAATCGAATTATTTTATGCCGAACAAATGATAAGTACAGGCAAAGGCGATATATTATTAGAAGAAATCGTTTCTCGTTTTGAAAATCATATACATGAAGATGAAGTTGCAATAATTGAAGGTATGGTCACAACCCGAAAACAACCGTATGCAGATAGGGTAAATAGAGACATAGCTCAAGCGTTAGGCGCCGATATTATTTTTGTTATAACTCCAGGCAATGACTCGATAAACCAACTTGAAGAAAAGTTAGAAATTGCTTCAGGCAACTATGGTAATGTAAAACATGAACGTGTATTAGGCTGCATATTTAATAAAGTAAATGCCCCTGTTGATGACGAGGGCAGAGCAAGAGCCGATTTAGCAGAACAATTTGATGCTGAAAAGTTACAAAGTGAGCAAGAAAAAGTTGCTTCTTTGCCTTTATTCAGAAAACACCCTTTTAAATTACTAGGTAGTATTCCATGGAATTTTGACTTAGTTGCCCCCCGAGTTATTGATTTAGTAAACTATTTAAATGCTGACATCATTAATGAAGGCGACTTACAACATAGACGCTTACGTCGGGTCGCATTTTGTGCCAGAACGGTATCAAATATGATCAGTCACTTTACACCCGGTATTTTATTAGTAACACCAGGAGATAGAACTGATATTTTAGTGGCCGCTTGCTTATCTGTTATGAATGGCACTAAATTGGGCGCGATTTTATTGACTGGTGGTTTTACGCCTGAGCCAAGCATCATGAAGTTGTGTAAACAAGCAATGAATACAGGCCTTCCTATCATTTCAACGCAAACAGATACTTGGAAAACGTCTCTGCTGTTACATAATTTTAATATGGAGGTACCAGCAGATGATGAACAACGCATTGAAAAAGTAAAAGAGCATAATGCAGCTCATATTGATTCTGACTGGCTAAAAAGTCTCACACAAGACATAGCTAAAACCCGAAAAATGTCACCCCCCGCTTTTAGGCATCTACTTGCAAATAAAGCGAGTAAATCAAAAAAAGTGATTGTATTACCTGAAGGTGAAGAACCAAGAACAGTGAAAGCGGCATCAGTTTGTGGTGAGCGTAATGTTGCCAAAACCATTTTATTAGGTAACAAGAATGAAATCTTAAGGATTGCAGAACAACAAGGTGTACAACTAAATGAAAATGTCACAATTATCGACCCACTTAATGTACGTGATGATTATATTAAAAGCATGGTTAAGCTGCGGAAAAACAAAGGCCTTACAAGTGTAATTGCTGCAGAGCAATTAAAAGACAATGTTGTTTTAGCAACCATGATGCTCGCTAATAATGAAGTAGATGGCTTAGTATCTGGGGCTGTGAATACCACGGCAAATACCATCAGACCTGCTTTGCAGCTTATAAAAACTGCTGAAAATGCATCTTTAGTATCATCTATCTTTTTCATGTTACTGCCTGAGCAAGTGCTTGTTTATGGTGATTGTGCTATTAACCCCGACCCAACCCCTGAACAATTAGCCGATATTGCGATTCAATCAGCTGACTCAGCAGCCGCTTTTGGCATAGAACCTAGAGTTGCCATGATAAGTTACAGTACGGGTAGTTCAGGCATGGGAGCTGATGTGGAAAAAGTACGATTAGCAACTGAGCTGGCGCAAAGTAAACGACCTGATTTAATTATAGATGGCCCTTTGCAATACGATGCTGCCATTATGGAAAATGTAGCTCGTAAGAAAGCGCCTAATAGCCCAGTAGCAGGTAAAGCGACTGTCTTCATATTTCCAGATTTAAATACGGGTAATACCACCTATAAAGCCGTCCAGCGTAGTGCTGAGCTAATAAGTATTGGTCCTATGCTGCAAGGAATGAGAAAACCGGTGAACGATCTTAGTCGGGGCGCATTAGTAGATGATATTATTTATACCATTGCATTAACTGCAATACAGGCAACACAATAAAATAATATAAAAAGTCTTAATAAAAGTGTTTTTTTTATAGAAATAACATGAAAAAGTATGAGTGTTAAAAATAAACTGAGAGTTTTCTCAGTTTATTTCTTTTTATCTTCGAACAAAATCAATCAATTTTTGTGCCATTATAATTAAAACATACAAAACAACACCTTAAACCTAAATTACCGGGTAATCAACAAACTTATCCACAGAATCTGTGGAAAACAAAAAGGCAAACAATTCAATATGAAGACACTTTAATGAATTTTATAAAACACTTGTTTTAGCAGTTAAACAATGCAAAATAACTTAAGCGAATAAAAGTACAGCTTTAGCTATAAATAAATTCCAAATAAGCTAAACTTAAACTTGCCTAACTCAGACAATAGGCGTAATTTTAACAAACGAGTTTCTCATTATTTATTTTTACCTGTGTCGAAATTTTGAATAAGGAAATATATGTCTAAACAATCCTTAGAATTAATGAAAGAAGCATTTACAATTCATAGTTTTGATCCTTCAACATCGATTCCCGATGAAGTGTACGCCGCCCCCGTTTTTTTTATCGCTAAAACCTATGATGAACTTTCAATAGTGTGTCCTGACAATATAGTATTAGACAGTAACGAATTTGAATCTGGTTGGGCAGCCTTGGAGGTGCTAGGGCCTTTAGGTTTTTCTATGACGGGTATATTATCAAATATATCAGGCGTGCTCGCATTAGAGAAAATCTCTATCTTCGCTATTTCAACTTTTGATACTGATTATATTTTAATCAAACAAGAACATATTAAAAATGCAATTAATAGCCTACAACAAAATGGATATAACGTACTTAATGGTGAATAATGTCAATTCATAAACAAGTAATATTTGCCACTGAGCAACAAGTTAAGAATATCGGTTTTACAGTTTACTCCCCTATTTCAGGAAAAATAACTCCATTAATTAACCACCCTCAAACTATTTTTTCATCAGGTATTTTAGGCTGTGGATTAGCTTTTGAAGTTACAAGTCATAAAATAGTTGCACCCTTTGATGGTATTGTTGAACAGATAAAACTTGGCGGTAGTGAAGTATATTTCAAAGCAAAAAATGGAATTAAACTATTAATTGCATTAGAAATAGACCAAGAATACTTTCCACTTCCAGGGTTAGCAATTAAAAAGCAAGAAGCTCAGCAAATAAAAGCAGGAGAACCAATAATTCATTTTGATTTAAGAAAAATTCCAGTACCTATTTATGGCTGTGTAACAATATTAAACCACCAAAAATTAGGGGCTATATATTACTCTCAAAGTAATATAACAGCAGGAAGTGATGTTCTTTTTAAGATCACATCAAAAAAACGTTAAATTTAATTGTTATCTCTCTTGTAATAACGCTGTTTTACCCAAATATTAATAAAAAATAAATTTTAATTAGGGATCTCATGTCTATAACAACCATGTATGGCATCAAAAACTGTGACACAATAAAAAAAGCTAAAAAATGGTTAGAAGCCAATGATATTGCATTTGAATTTCATGATTATCGCGCCCAAGGTTTAACAAGCCAAATGTTAGTAGAGTTTGAATCTAAATTAGGCTGGGAGCTATTGCTCAATAGACGTGGCACTACTTTTCGCCAATTAACACAAGAACAAAAAGACGGTTTGAATAAAGACTCAGCGCTTGCATTATTACTAGAATTTCCTGCGATGATAAAACGTCCCTTATTAATTCACAATGATGAATATCACTTAGCATTTAAAGATGCACAATATACAGAGATCTTTAATAAATGACTTCTCCTGTCATCAATTTAGCCCAAGCTCTTATCCAAAAACCCTCAATAACACCATTAGATGAAGGCTGCCAAACGTTAATGGCTGAACATCTAACTAAAATAGGTTTTAACATTGAAAACCTATTTTTTGTTGATACTCAGAACATGTGGGCCCGAAAAGGGTCTCAAGCCCCCTTATTTTGTTTTGCAGGTCACACAGATGTTGTACCTACAGGCCCCCAGAGTGAATGGAAAATACCGCCTTTTAATGGTGAAATAAAAGACGGTTTTCTACATGGTCGAGGTGCAGCCGATATGAAAGGCTCTCTTGCAGCTATGGTCATTGCAACTGAACGTTTTGTGACTAAGCACCCAAACCATAAAGGTTCAATCGCATTTTTAATCACATCTGACGAGGAAGGCCCATTTATTAATGGTACAACCCGTGTGATAGATGTACTAGAGAGCCGTAACGAAAAAATGGATATGTGTTTAGTTGGTGAACCTTCATCAACAACAACTTTAGGCGATGTAGTTAAAAATGGTCGCAGAGGGTCTTTAACGGGCTTTTTGACGATTAAAGGAGTTCAAGGTCATGTTGCATACCCTAACCTCGCCTTAAACCCAATTCATTTAGCGGCACCTATTATTGAAGAGCTCACCCAAACCCACTGGGATTCTGGCAATGAGTTTTTTCCTGCAACCAGCTTTCAGATATCAAATATCAATGGTGGTACAGGTGCAGGTAATGTGATCCCAGGCTCTGTGGAAATCCAATTTAACTTCAGGTTTAGTACCCAAGTTACCATGGAAATTCTACAGCAAAAAGTAAATGATATTATATTACAACATGATGTTAAATATGAACTAAACTGGATAAAGAATGGATTACCGTTTTTAACTGACAGTGGTCCTTTGGTAGATGCAACTGTAAAAGCAATCAAAAAAATACAAGGTTTAGATACCTCATTAGAAACATCAGGGGGTACTTCAGATGGTCGTTTTATTGCACAAACTGGCGCACAAGTAATAGAATTAGGCCCCTGTAATGCAACTATTCACAAAATAGATGAATGTGTTAAAACAGATGATCTTGAAATATTAACCGATATTTATGAACAAATTTTAATAGAGACTTTAACATGATGTTTTCTCCTGAAATCCTCACCGGGCAAACTGAAAAAAACTTAGTTGAATTTCATGGTCATTTAGTTCACTGGGGCATTGTGGGTGACTTACAAGCGTTAAGTATCGCAGCCAAACAAGCAGGGTTTGAATTAGGCATTGCTTCAAGTTTTAGAAGTTTTGATAGGCAATCTCTTATTTGGAAAAAAAAATATAACTGTGAGCTCCCTGTTTTTGATATTAATGACAATAAACTCGATTTGGCAAATCTAACTGATTTAGAAAGATGTCAGGCCATTATGCTTTTTTCAGCCCTACCCGGCGCTAGTCGGCATCACTGGGGTACTGATTTTGACTATTATGATAAATCAAAGGTATCTGATAGGTATCAAATACGATTACAAAAAGCAGAATATCAAAGCGGTGGCCGATTTTGTGAACTAAATGAATGGCTTGATGAAAACATGGAGAAATTTGGCTTTTATAAACCTTATGACAAGTATCGAGGCGGTATTGCCAGTGAACCTTGGCATCTCAGTCATAAGTCAACAAGTGAAATTATGCTAAGAAGGTTTTCTTTAAAATTATTAACTAAAGTACTTAAAAAACACGAGATTGAAGGAAAAGAAGCTGTATTAAATAATCTGCCAGCGCTATATCAACAATTTATTACGAATATCAACAAAGACTAAGCAAGCTCAATTCTCAATCACAGATATAAACTCATAAATGACCATCAACAAAAAATACCGCCTTCTTTAGACGGTATTTTTTATTTAAATATATTGCCTAAACGACTTAAACATTATTTACAAGTTTGATTAGCACCATGTGTCCACCAACACTCATCAACACAAGAAGCTTGTTGAGTTGGACACCACTCTGTCTCTGGAATAGCGCGCCCACCAGCAACCTGAGGGGTCATATCTGAAGGTAGAATAGTCGTATCTTTAGATAAATTTTTAATTTTCTTTTTATTTAATTTAAGTTTCATTTTCTGTTCCTTTTTTAATGAAATCAAATACTGACATACACAAAAGATTTAAACTACCTAAAACAGAACCAACAATGTAACAAAATGTACCTATATTCATCTTTTTATTTGAAGAAAAGAGGCAATAACCATGCTATTACACTATGTTTTTTTTAACAGAAAATCTTTATATTAAACCATCTACTGTTCAATAATATCTCACTGAAAATTAGCAACTTCAGGTTTGATTACTGTTTACAGTATCATTTATGCATTAAAACCTGCTTCAACTTGCTCTAAAAAAGCCTCAATGCTATTCGCTATTTTTTCATGTGGTTTTTTACCCACATATTCTAACCATACAAAACCAGTCGTATTTTCTATCGTGATTAATAAATCATCTTGTTCTGTTAATGCAATAAATACAGTTTCATCTTGTTTTAATTTTTGTTTCATTAAAATATGGCCAGTAATATTTTGCTGTAACTGATCATAATCAGTATCACTCCAGGCTTGTAATAAAACAAGTTTCCCCCAAGGTGATGTCACCGTAATATTATCAGCATAAAAACTGCCATAATATTCAGAGATAGCTGAACCAAATGGTAAATCAAGTGCTGTGGCTAAATTTTCCATTGTTCTTTGCGGTTTTTGTTCAACGGCTTGCCATTGAACTTTACCATCCACTAAAGTATCAGTAAGTTCGCATGGACTTGGCCACTGTGTATCATGTACGACTAAAGGCCCTTTATTTGTGTGTTGTTTTGCTTGGGTTTGATATTGCTCAAATAAATTTTGTAATTTTTTATAGATTGACATACTGCATGATCACTTGGCTTTCGTTACAATGGCAGCAATTGTAACCTTAAAAGCCAGATATATAAAATGACAGCTTATGACAACTCCGAAGAACTAAAAGGCACGCTTTTAGGCCAACAAACAGAATATAAAGATCAATATGCACCTGAATTACTTTTTCCCATCGCACGTAAGTTAAACCGTGATGAGTTAAATGTGATTGATTCTGACTTACCTTTTAAAGGTCAAGACTTATGGACTGGATACGAGCTTTCGTGGCTTAACACGAAAGGCAAACCACAAGTCGCCGTAGCCGAATTTATTTTTCCATGTCAAAGTAGCCATCTTGTTGAGTCAAAATCATTTAAATTATATTTAAATAGCTTTAATCAAACACGATTTAATGACCTCAATACAGTACAAAAACATTTGATTGATGATTTATCAAAAACTGTCAATAACCAAGTTGAAGTAAAACTTTATACAGCAAGTGATTTTTCAGCTATAAAAACCACCCCACTACCTGGAATATGTATAGATGATTTAGACATTGAAATTGACCAATATCAATTAAATAGCACGCTATTAAAATTAGAAGATGATCATAGCCAAGTAACAGAAACCTTACATAGCCACTTATTAAAATCCAATTGTTTGATCACATCACAGCCAGATTGGGCCAGCATAGTAATACGTTATACAGGTATGAAAATATGCCATGAAAGCCTATTACGCTACTTGATTTCATTTAGAAGCCACAATGAATTTCATGAACAATGTGTTGAACGTATATATTGTGATATTCAAAATAAGTTAGGTATAAAAGAGCTTGAAGTTTATGCTCGATATACGCGACGTGGTGGTTTAGATATCAATCCTTACCGCTCTTCTATGCAAAATAAAATTCCATTTGTTATAAAAACAAATCGACAGTAACCAAAGTGATAAATTAAAACCGCTATCTAATAACTGAGGTTTTAGTATTTTTTGATCAGTTTTTACACCCACACTTTCTAAAGTTAATAATAAATTTATTATTAACTTCTAATTCACGTAATTTAAAAACCAACATTATCAACAAAACATTGACAATAATTCAATATCACCCTTATTTATCATTAATAGATAAAGTTTCATAATCCATTCCATCAACCAGATACAGTTAATAGCTTTAAGTAAAACTAAACACTTAAGGCAAATTTAAATTCAGAATAAAAGAGGAAATTATGAGAAATTTAACAAAACTAAGCTTAAGCGCTTTAATGATGTCACAAGTTGCTTTTGGATCTTTTGCTCAGGCAACACATATGCCAGCACCTATAGAAGCCGCTGTTCAAACAAGCTATAAAACAATGAAAATTGAAGGGTTAGATATATTTTATCGCGAAGCAGGATCACCGAAAAATCCAACTCTTTTATTATTACATGGGTTTCCAACATCTTCGCATATGTTCAGAAATTTAATCCCGCAACTATCAGAAAAATATCATGTTATTGCTCCTGACTACCCAGGTTACGGTAACTCATCTATGCCAAGTGTTGATAAATTTGATTATACCTTTGACCATATGGCAAGTATCGTTGAAACCTTACTTAAGAAGAAATCGATTTCAAAATATAGTGTATATGTTATGGATTATGGCGCACCTATAGGTTTTCGAATTGCCAGTGCAAACCCTGAACAAATTGAATCTTTAATCATACAAAATGGTAATGCTTATGAAGAAGGTCTTGATAATAACTTTTGGCAACCGATTAAAGCATACTGGAAAGATAGAAAAGCAGTCAATAAAGGGTTAGATAACCCATGGTGGAAAAACGTTAAAGCGGCTTATAAACAGCCAAATATGACAAATGATGATGCACTGCGCTTTTTATTAACTAAAGGTGCTACAACTTGGCAATATACTAACGGTGTACGTGATGTATCAAAAATTAGTTTAGATGCCATTAATGAAGATCAAAGATTATTAGACAGAGAAGGCAATCAAGAAATTCAATTACAAATGTTTTACGATTATGGTAGCAATCCAGCACTATATCCAAAATGGCAAGCATATTTTCGTGAACATCAGCCAGCCACTTTAATTGTATGGGGTGATAAAGATGAAATATTCCCATCAGCAGGTGCTTTTCCATACAAAAAAGATTTGAAAAATTTAGAATTTCATCTTTTAGATACTGGCCATTTTGCACTTGAAGAAGATGGCAATCAAATTGCACAATACATAGAAACATTTCTAGATAAAAACGTTTCAAGATAATATCACTCCCCCATGAAAAGCACAGTACATAACCTACTGTGCTTTCCTATTACAGCTCAAAAAGTTTTCATTTTACCTATTCAAGCCATTACTCCAATCAACTTAGTTACAAATTATTCCAATTTAAAATCATGACTTATCTCAAGTCCATCTTAAAAAAGATTCAACTGAACTTAAAAGTTACCTTTACAGTGTTTTATCTGTTAGGATTTTGCGGTTAAAAATAAAATACACACATCTGGGAACAATAATAATGAAATTTTCAAAAATTGCAGCCGCATTAAGTTTTGCGCTGGCACTAGGTGCTTGCTCTGAACAAGAAACAACAAAAAATAGCGCTACAGAACAAGCAAAATCAGCTCATGAACATGGCCATTCACATGCAACGTCAGCTGACAAACCAAAAGATTCGGCTTCAAAATCGGAAGAATTTCAGTGGATAGCAGAGCGTTTTGCTGATATCCGTGTATTACGTTATCAAGTACCAGGCTTTGAAGAACTACCATTAGAAACCAAAGAGTTATTGTTTTATTTATATAAGGCCGCGTTATCTGGTCGTGATATAACCTGGGATCAAAATTACAAATATAACCTCACAATTCGTCATACTCTTGAAGCAATCAATGCTGATTATTCAGGCGATAGAAATACTGAGGAATTTAAAAAGTTTATTACTTATAGTAAACAAGTTTGGTTTGCAAACGGTATTCACCACCATTACATGGCAGGAAAAATCATGCCAGAGTTTAGCTTTGAAAGCCTAACAGAATACGTTAATAATGTTGCGACTAGCCAAAAGCTTCCCGTAACTGAACAACAAAACCCAGCGCAACTTCTTGCATTATTAAAACCTGTGATGTTTGATGCAAACATTGCCCCAAAAATGGTTGATCAATCAGCAGGTATAGATAATGTAAAAGCATCATCAGTAAACTTTTATGAAAATGTAACTGAAGAAGAAGTCATTGCATACTATAAAAACAAAAAAAATGTTGATGATAAACGCCCTGTTTCATGGGGACTTAACTCTAAATTAGTTAAAAAAGATGGCAAACTTATTGAACAAACATGGAAGGTAGGCGGCATGTACGATAAAGCCATTAGCCAAATTGTTCACTGGTTAGATAAAGCTGCAAGTGTTGCTGAAAACAAGCAACAAGCAAAAGCCCTTACATTATTAGCAAAATATTATCGCTCTGGCGATTTAAAAGATTTTGATGAATATAGTATTGCTTGGGTAAAAGACATTAATTCAGATGTAGATGTTGTAAATGGTTTTATAGAAGTATATGACGATCCTCTAGCATATCGTGGTTCTTTCGAATCTGTTGTATCAGTAAAAGATCATGAAGCAACCAAAGTCATTGCAGCTATTGCTTCACAAGCTCAATGGTTTGAAGATAATTCTCCATTAATCGAAGCACATAAAAAGAAAGAAGTTAAAGGCATTACAGGCAAAGCAATAACGGTTGTAATTGAATCAGGTGACGCATCCCCCTCGACTCCAATCGGTATAAATTTACCAAATGCAAACTGGATCCGTGCAGAACATGGCTCTAAATCAGTGAGTTTATCTAATATTGTCAATGCCTATGACAATGTTAAAGGTGGCTCATTAGTTGAGTTTGCCTGGGACGAGAATGAAATAAAACGTGCCAAAGAATTTGGTCCGCTAGGTTCTCATTTGCACACTGATTTACATGAAGTAATCGGTCATGCATCAGGTCAAATAAATAAGGGTGTTGGCACGCCAAAAGAAACGCTAAAACAATATTCTTCAGCACTTGAAGAAGGTCGCGCCGATTTAGTCGCCTTATATTACTTAATGGATAATAAATTAGTTGATATGGGTATAATGCCAAGCTTAGAAGTAGGTAAAGCCACATACGATCAATATATTCGAAATGGCATGATGCAACAACTTAATCGTCTTAAACTTGGTGAAAGCATTGAAGAAGCACATATGCGTAACCGCCAACTTATAGCAAGTTGGGCATTTGAAAAAGGCGCTAAAGATAATGTCATCGAAAAGCGAATTCGTGATGGTAAAACATATTTTGTAGTCAATGATTATAAAAAGCTACAAACGCTATTTGGCCAACTTCTACGTGAATTACAACGTATAAAATCTGAAGGTGACTTTGATGCTGGCCAAGCTTTAATTGAAAATTATGCTGTTAAAGTTGACCCAGTTATACATCAGGAAGTTTTAGCCCGTTATGAAAAATTGAACTTAGCACCTTATTCGGGTTTTATTAACCCTAAATTAGATGCTGTTTATAAAGAGGGTAAAATAATCGATGTAACAATTAGCTACCCAACTGAATTTACAAAACAAATGCTTGAATACGGAACAGATTATGGTTTATTACCAACAATAAACTAGGTTTAAGGTTTTATAAAATAAAGGCGTATAATTTAAATACGCCTTTATTTTATAAAGGTTTCGCCAAACCATTTTTCATGTATTTTTGCTAACCTGCCGTTCTCAATTAGTTTTTGCTTTCCTACATCAAATGCTGTCAAAAACTCTTTTGCTCTTGGGTTCGTTTTTAATGTTGCTAAATACTCTTTTGAGCCACCAAAAGGTGGTAGTTTTTTATATTTTGACGCCCAACCATGGTGTTTTAAAATATAATCCCAATTACGTTCATATCCTAAAAAACCAGCAATACGCTGTTTATCTAGCATGCCAAAACCTTGTAAAACATCTCCCACAATATATTTATTAATATAATCTGCTTCTTTCCATTTTTTGCCATAATAAAAGCCCCGCTTCACAGCAATTGTAAACCCCGCTAAAGACTGTAGATCAGTCCATTTTATCTGGCTATCTTTACTGACATAAATCAAAAATTTTGTTTCATTTACATATTCATTTGAAAAAGAAAATATTTTTGATCTTTCCGCATCTATTGCTGTTGGAAATACAGCATCAGCTTTACCTATTTCTACATCACTGAGCGCTCTTGACCAAGGTATGACCCTTAATTTTATGGTGTAGCCCATGATATGTAAGCTTTCTCGCAAAACATCCCAGCTATAACCTGAAAAGTTTGTTAAATTTTCCCCTGGTGCTATGGTTTTTTCTATAACATCAAGACCTTCTAAAAAACAAAAAGGCGCATAATCATCAAGCGTTGTCACTGAAATTATTTTTTCTAAACCATAAGCTGTCGAGGTGTAAATGCTTAAAGCTAAAAAAATAATATTCAATTTTTGTAGCATAACGATCCTATAAATTGATTTAAACCAAATAAAAACTTAGTCTTGGTTTATGAATATATTCAGTATAGTTAATTTAAACTCCTTGCCTTCATGAAATTTTCCTTCGGTCAATTGATCAAAATCAAAGTGGCTCGATTCAACCTAAAACATATGTAAAAAGCATGATCCGAAACAAATTATTTTTGTTTTTGTACTGCTAAATTTACGCTTAGATAATGTAATAATGAGGGCATACCCCATCATGAAATTAACCTTCATCGGCATATTTTGTTGTGTATTCATAGTTTCAAACAGTGTATTAGCGAATCAAAATAATGTTTCTAAACAAAGACAAAAAGAGCTATTTCACATAGTAAAACAAGATTGTGGTTCATGTCATGGTATGACTTTAAAAGGCGGTTTAGGCACTGCTATTTTACCCGAAGATTTAAAAAATAAACCTATCGACTTTCTCACTTTCACCATCATAAATGGTCGCCCAGGTACTGCAATGCCTCCCTGGAAAGAAATACTCACGCCCATAGAAGCAAAGTGGATTGCGCAAGAGTTAAAAAAAGGAACATTTAAATGAAATATCAAATACAACTGATATGTATCTGCATATTAACTTTATCTCTGAACGCCTGTATGAATACAACACCTGATAACCTCAGAGCAACAGGTGATATGGGTGTCGTAATTGAGCGTGCAACAGGACAAGTACAAATTGTAAACCATACATCTAAAACCACATTAGCACATATAGATGGTTTGGGTGATTTATCTCATGCCTCCATTGTTTATTCACGCGATCAAAGATTTGCTTACGTATTTGGCAGAGATGGGGGTTTAACAAAAATTGATATTTTAAAAGATCAAATCGATAAACGCATTATTCAATCTGGCAACAGTATTGGCGGTGCAATCAGCCAAGATGGAAAGCTCGTTGCAGTCTCAAACTATACACCGGGCGGCGTTAAAGTATTTGATGCTGATACTTTAGAATTAATTGCAGATATTAGTGCAACTAAACTTTTAGGCCATGCTAAAAATAAAGATGGTACAACTAAACGCTCTAAAGTGGTTGGTTTAGTGGATGCCCCCGGACAAAAATTTGTATTTAGTTTATTCGACAGCGATGAGATTTGGGTAGCTGACTTTTCAAAACCTCAGTATCACATCACAAAATACACAGATATTGGTCGTGCACCGTATGATGCATTAATAAGCCCTGATGGAAGATACTACATTGCAGGGTTATTTGGTGAAGATGGCATGGCATTAATTGATTTATGGCATCCAGAAAATGGCGTAAAACATATTTTAAAAAATTATGGTAAAGGAGATAAAAAACTACCTGTTTATAAAATGCCTCACTTAGAAGGTTGGGCGATGGCAGGTGAATTCGCTTTTGTACCTGCAGTTGGCCAACATAAAGTATTGGTGATCAATACAAGAACTTGGCAACAAGCAGGCGAAATCAAAGTACATGGTCAACCGGTTTTTGTAATGGCACAGCCCGATAATCGCTACGTTTGGGTTAACTTTGCTTTTCCTCGCAACGATACAATTCAAATTATTGATACTCAAAGTAACTCATTAATTAAGACACTAAAACCCGGAAAAGGTGTATTACATATGGAATTTACACCCAGAGGTGAACATGTTTGGATGTCAGTGCGAGATGAAAACATCATTCAAATTTACGATACCAAACAACAACAACTGTTAAAACAAATTCCAGCAACTCACCCAAGTGGTATTTTTTTTACTAACCGCGCACATCAAATCGGATTATAACTATGGATATTTCATCAGTAATCGCATCTAAATTAACACAACAATTAATCAATGCGTATCAACGTGGCTTTCCATTGTGCTCTCGCCCATTTTTGCAATTAGCAAATGAATTTAATACAACAGAGCAAACCGTTATTGACTGTTTAAATCAATTAAAACAAACGGGAATTCTCTCTCGTTTAGGTCCTGTTTTTGATCATAAGCGCGCAGGCTCAAGCACACTTGCAGCTATAAGTGTTAAAGAAAATAAAATAGATGAGATTGCCAACCTTGTTAATGAATTTGAGCAAGTTAATCATAATTATGCCCGTGAACATAAATACAACTTATGGTTTGTTGTTACGGGGGCAAATCGCATCGCTGTATATCAAACGATTAAAGAAATAGAGCAAGCCACACAGCATGAGGTTTTAGTACTCCCAATGGAAAAATCATATTATATTGATTTGTCGTTTGATGTTAGTTTTAACCAACACCAAAAGGCAAGCTAATGACATTTCCCCTAAATAAAAGCCACATAAAAAACAGCATAAATAAATTGCAACAAGAAATGCTTTTTGCTGAGATAGAACAAGGTTTACCTTTAGTTTCAGAGCCTTATTTTGCAATTGCACAACAAATTTCAACACCAAGTGATCCAGTGACAGAACAACAGGTCATTAATACGATAGATGCCTGGCAGCAACAAGGTTTAATTCGCCGATTTGGTTTAGTTGTACGCCACCGTAAACTTGGTTATAACGCCAATGCCATGGTTGTTTGGAATATAGATTCTGCCAAAGTTGATTTAATAGCACAGCAGCTATCCCAAGAGCCAATTGTAACTTTATGCTACCGTCGTCCTCGCGTATTACCACACTGGCCTTACAACTTATTTTGCATGATCCATGGGAAAAATCGTGAACAAGTGTTAGCGCAACTAGAAGATATTTGTAAAAAATATGATTTATCTCATATAGATAAAAATGTTCTTTTTTCAACAATTGCCTATAAACAGCAAGGCGCTCGTTATGCAGTAACTTCCAGTCACAACAATGAACAGGAAAATTAAATGGATAACTTAGATAAACAACTTATCAATTTATTACAAAAAGGCTTGCCAGTGTGTGAAAAGCCATTTTTAGCCATTGCGATTGCGCTTAAAACAACAGAAGAAATTGTGCTAAATAAATTACAAGATATGCTTGATAGCGGTTTATTAACGCGTTTTGGTCCTATGTTTGATGCTGCATGTTTAGGAGGTGCATTTACCTTAGCTGCAATGCAAGTACCTCAAGCACAATTTGATGATATAGCAAAAATCGTAAATTCCTTTGAGCAAGTAGCACATAATTATGAACGTGAAAATCAACTCAATATGTGGTTTGTAATTGGAACAGAAACCCAAAATGAAATATTAGAGGTGATTGAACAAATAGAAAAAAAGACTGGTATAAGCGTAGTCAACATGCCCAAAGAACATGAGTTTTTTGTAGGTCTGTATTTACCTGTATAAAGGAGTTTTTATGACAACTGATACACAACAACTCAATGAACTTGAAAGAGCTTATATCGTTTTAACACAAAAAGGTTTACCGATTTGCAGCCAACCATATCATTGGTTAGCCGAACAACTCAAAATCACAGTTGATCAAACATTAGACATTACATCTGACTTAATCTCACGCGGTATTATTCGCCGTATTGCGGCCGTACCTAACCATTATAAATTAGGTTATATCTTAAATGGCATGACAACCTGGGATATTAAAGACGATAAAGCAATTGAGTATGGTAAAAAAATAGGTGAATTACCTTTTGTGAGTCACTGTTATTTACGGCCTAGACACCTCCCAAACTGGCATTACAATCTCTTTGCCATGATCCACGGAAGAAATACGCAAGAAGTGCAACATTATCAAGATCAGATCAAAGAATTACTTAAAGATGTACTGCAAACTCATCAAGGTAAATCACAAGATGTATTAACCAGTACACGTATTTTAAAAAAAACAGGGCTCAGGCTTAAAGTAAGAAATTAATTGATAACCAAACATAGGTTCACAGGGGCAACACATGTTTAGAATATCTCATTTATTAAAAACAATGACATTGGATACACCAGTCAAACCCGCACGGAAAATGTTAGGACCTGTGGTGATATGGAACTTGATCCGCCGTTGTAATTTAAGCTGCAAACATTGTTATGCAACTTCATTAGACATTGATTTTTCGGGGGAATTATCAACTCAAGAAATTAAAGATACCATGGATGATTTAAAGCTAGCCCATGTGCCAGTGCTTATTTTATCTGGCGGTGAACCTCTAATGAGACCCGATATATTTGAATTGACGGCTTATGCTAAGTCACTTGGTTTTTATCTGGCTTTATCGACCAACGGTACCTTGATCAATGAAAATAATATCGCTCAAATAAAAGCGGCACAATATCAATATGTCGGTATTTCTATTGATGGTTTAGAAGCCTATCACGATGAATTTCGTCGTCAAAAAGGCAGCTTTAAAGCTTCATTACACGCCATAGAATTGTGTAAAAAAGTAGGTATTAAGGTCGGGTTACGCTTATGTTTAACTCGAGATAATAAAGATGATTTAGAAGCAATGTTAGACCTAATGGAAACATGTCAGGTTGATAAGTTTTATATGTCTCATCTTAACTACTCTGGCCGTGGTAAACGAAATGCCGACCGTGATGCCATGTTTGAAATGACCAAAAAAAGCATGGAACAATTATTTGAGCGTGCCTGGCAACATATTTTAGATGGCAGAGAATCTGACTTTGTTACAGGTAATAATGATGCCGATGGCCCATTTTTACTACAGTGGGCACATAAAAAATTCGCAAACGATCCTATTTATGCTCCCAGATTAAACAACTTGAAGCAGCATCTAATCAATTGGGGCGGTAATGCATCAGGCGTCAATGTTGCCAATATAGATAATACAGGCACGATTCATCCAGATACTTATTGGTGGAACCACCCCTTAGGTAATGTTAGAAAAGAAAAATTCTCAGATGTATGGGCTAATACGCAAGACCCATTAATGCTAGGTTTTAGACAATCTCCTCGCCCGGTAAAAGGTCGGTGCGCACACTGTCAATATTTGAATATTTGTGGCGGTAATACACGCACCAGAGCATTTGCTCAAACCGGAGATCCTTGGGCTGAAGATCCAGGTTGTTATTTAACAAATCACGAAATTGGCATTGCCGCCAATAAAAAAACAATCCGTCAGATTGAAGTTACACAATTATAAATCACACCGTCGTGAGTAAGAGAGTCATAATGAGCAATTTACTAAAAAAAATAGCAACAAAAGGGCAGTTACAAGCAGGTGAAGTCGCTTTAGTTGGCTCAGGCCCTGGTGATCCAGAATTATTAACCATTAAAGTTTTACGTTTTATAGAGCAAGCCGAAGTCGCAATTTACGACAGATTAGTCAGTGATGACATCATGGCGCTTTTACCAGATAATTGTGAGAAAATTTATGTCGGTAAAGAGCAAGCTAAACATTGTGTCCCCCAAAAAAAAATAAATGAAATACTGGCAGAGCAAGCACTTAAAGGAAAACGTGTATTAAGGTTAAAAGGCGGCGATCCCTTTGTTTTTGGCCGCGGAGGTGAAGAAGCAGAATATTTACTCGCCAAAGGCATTAGTTGTCATGTTGCCAATGGCATCACAGCAGCATCGGCTTGCACAACTTATGCAGGTATTCCATTAACACACCGAGGCGTAGCACAAGGCTGTAGTTTTATTACCGGTCATTTACAAAATGATGGACAACTTAATTTACCTTGGCAAAGCTTAAGTAATGATTGCCAAACCGTTATATTTTATATGGGTATAAATAGCCTGCCTATTATTAGTCAAAAACTGATAGAGCATGGTAGAGATAAAAACACCCCTGCGGCCTTGATCAGAAATGGCACCAGAGAAAACCAAGAGGTATACCGAGGCACATTAGCAAACTTACCTCAGCTTGTTATAAAGCATAATATTACACCACCCGCACTGATTGTATTAGGTAAAGTAGTTGATCAATTCAATACACAAAATATTGGTCAGTCAGGTTATTTAAAGTCTTTGGTTACTAAAAAAACAGGCGAAGTAAATAACCTTGTAGCAAATGAGGTGACTGAATGAAAAAATCAAAGTTATACCGATTTTTAACCAGTTCGTTTTTATTGTTACCTTTATCACTCATAGCCAATGACACAATAAATACGCAAGGTTTATATGAGAAAAACTGTCAAAGTTGTCATGGTATAAATCGATTAGGCGGTATGGGACCTGCGTTATTTCCCGAAAATTTATCTCGATTACGTAAAACGAAGGCATCTGAGGTGATAAATAATGGCAGGGTAGCAACTCAAATGCCAGGATTTAGCAAAACCCTATCTCAGCCTGAAATATCTGCTTTAGTTGAGTATATTTATACACCGGCTAACACTTTACCTAAGTGGCGCTTAGCTGATATTAAAGCCAGCCAAATTAAACATTTTGACCAAAATAAGCTACCAAATACGCCACAATTTGAAGCTGATTTGATGAATTTATTCATAGTGGTAGAACTTGGCGATCACTCAGCAACCTTATTAAACGGGGATACTTTTGAGCCAATCACCCGCTTTAAAACCCGCTTTGCTTTACACGGTGGGCCTAAATACTCTCCTGATGGGCGATTTGTTTATTTTGCATCAAGAGATGGTTGGATCAGCAAATACGACATTTATAATATGAAAACAGTGTCTGAAATTCGTGCAGGGATCAATACACGAAACATGGCAATATCAAGTGATGGAAAATATGCCATTGTAGGAAATTATTTACCTCATAGTTTAGTGATATTAGATACAAAAGATTTAAGTCCTATTAAAGTCATAGATGTTAAAGATAAAAATGGTATCAGCTCACGTGTAAGCGCCGTTTATAACGCACCACCACGCACCAGTTTTATTGTGGCTTTAAAAGATGTAAAAGAAGTATGGGAAATTCCTTATAGTAGCGAAGATGGTGTAACCGTTTACAAAGCTTCAGCACATGCTTCCTTTGAAAATACTCAGCAAAAAAACGGCGGTAAAGTTGCCGTTGAAAACTGGGAGTCGACAAGTCAATTTCCGATAAAGCGCATCACCACAGAAGACTATCTAGATGACTTCTTTTTTGATCCCGATTATATTCATTTGATTGGCACATCACGTGAAAAACACTATGGTCAGGTTATTAATTTAGATCGTAGTAAAAAAATTGCTACCATAAAAATGCAAGGCATGCCGCATTTAGGTTCAGGTATTACTTGGGATTATAAAGGCAAACAAGTTTTTGCCTCACCTAATATTAAAGATGGCTTAGTTTCTGTGATTGATATGGAAAATTGGCAAGTTATTAAAGAAATAAAAACCCAAGGGCCTGGTTTTTTCATGCGTAGCCATAATAAGTCTCCTTATGCTTGGGTCGATGTTTTTTTTGGACCAAACAAAGAAAAGGTGCATATCATTGATAAAAATACGCTCAAAATTGTAAAAACCATCGCTCCTGTACCAGGAAAAACCGCAGCCCATGTTGAGTTTACCAAAAATGGTAAATATGTATTATTAAGTATTTGGGATAACGATGGCGCTGTAATCGTGTATGATGCCAATACATTAAAAGAAATTAAACGCTTACCCATGAAAAAACCATCCGGTAAGTATAATGTATATAACAAAACACATTACGAACGTGGTACCAGCCACTAAAAGAAAATAACGCGATTTATATTTTAAAACGCGTTACATTACAAAGGAATTTTTGTGCAATATTTCCCTATTTTTGTAGATGGCAAGCAGTTAAAAGTATTAGTTGTAGGTGGCGGAGAAGTGGCAACTAGAAAAGTAGAGCTCATGCTAAAAACCCCCGCTGCTGTCACTGTTGTTTCTCCTGATTTATCACCCTGTTTAACTCAGTTAGCGCACAATAATAAAATTACTTATATTAAAGGCTTTTATGAAAAGTCACTTTTAAACGATAAGCAACTTGTTTTTGTAGCAACCGAAAACAATGAACTTAATAAAGAAATCAGCAAAGATGCCACATTAGCAAACGTTTTAGCCAATGTCGTAGATAGCCCTGCCCTATGTCATTTTATTACGCCATCTATTGTAGACAGAACCCCAATGACATTTGCCATGTCTAGCGAAGGCATGTCTCCGGTATTATTACGCTATTGGCGCGCAAAATTAGAAACCTTAATACCACATAATTTAGGTGAAATAGCTAAATTTGCAGGTGAAAAACGCCAACAAGTTAAAGACACATTAGATAACGTAGCAAAACGCCGAGACTTTTGGGAAAGTTTTTTTTCATCCAGTCGCAGTGAAGATACGCAACAGCTAGATGATTTATTTGAAGCACTAATTAATGCCGCTGATAACCAAATAGAGATTGCACCTGAGCTTTATATTATTCAAACCCCCACAGACCCTGATAGTTTAACTTTGGGTGCTTTAAGACATATGCAAAAATCAGATATCGCTATTTTTGACGATAATATTAATCCTGATATCGTCGAATTAATTCGTCGAGATGCCGAACGCGAAACCGCCTCAACAAATACCACTGCACAAATTGAAAATTATTTAAACAAAGGTTTAAAGGTGTGTTATTTAACTCAAAAAAGCATCCCTGACATTTGTAGTCTAAAAAATAGCATCAAGAGTAAAATACATATAAAAGAGTTTTCTCACCGATAATATGAAATAGGTTCCCACCTTTAAAAATTGGAACCTATTACAATTAATAATTTTTTAATTACTTAATTGAATTAACCAAAATTTCAGTGAAAACCTCAATATAGAGCTTAATTTAAACTGATAGCCTTAAGATCTGTCAAAGCATTTTATAAAGACCGCTCTTTAGACATTCAAGTGGCCTAAAAAGTAGGCTTAAGTAAGGATTTTTTTAAGCCATAGTCTCTTGTTAAGTTAGTAATACTCCAGACAATAAACGCCTGTTTCACTAGCCCATTTTTTAATTTGTGGAATAATTTTATCATCTTGAATGTAAAATATATTCGTATAATCCCAGCTTTCAAAATATACAGCTGAAAACTCTGGTAAAACTAACCTACAAAATTTATCTGATGAGTCATTATCACCAGCGGGATGTAAATAATTATCCAAAGAGTCTTGAGAGCTAAACCTTCTAAAGGACGTAGAACAACGTTCCCATTTACCTGTAAATTTAAAATTCAATATTTCAGTGTTTTTAGACATAACCTTTGCAAAATCATGTAATGATTTATCTCTGCATAAACGTTCTGCTTTATCAGGGGAATCATTCTGAAATTCTTCACGAGTTAACCAGTGATCAAATACAGTTATTGCGACTTTCTTATAATGAGGCGTATCTTCTACACAATAAATTTTAAATAAATCAGGAAATTCTTTATTCAATTCAACCTGTCTATTTTTGCTTAAATTTATGAATTTACGCACCGACTTCCCTAGTAACTTAACGCAGACTGAAGGGGGTATTTTGCGGCGAAGCCGCGCTTAAAATTGTCCCGCCTGCAATATTTCTTAGTTCTTCAATAGAGCCTTCAATGGCTGGCTGATCATCAGTGATATATATGTGCATCGTTCTCTTTCACATAACGAGCCTGTAGAATTACTCGTTTTTATTTATATTTTTCAATCGAAACACTCTACTGATATTAAATTCTTTTAACAATCAAAAACATTTACGTTTTTTCTGATTTTTTATTTTTATAACTAGAACGAAGATAATGATGGAGTTTATTAATAAAAAAGACCGTATTTGAATGATATTTAGAATGCTTTTGTGAGCTTTATCTTTAATGCAGGCTATTTCTAAGCTTTTCTATGTTCTTCATTATGTCACCTATAAAAATACTGAGATAAATGATATCACCTCTAACTAGGTGGCCAAAATTACTCTACCACAACAAGTTTAAGTATTTCTAGAAAAGGGTGATCCTAATAGATTTGCCATAGAAATCCATCATCACAACTGTTCAAATAAAACACAACAATAAGAAACAGGATTAACCAAAACTTTATTCTCAACATCATTATAGGTGAGCTAATGGATTTAAAACAAAAAAGAATATCTTTACTGTGGTTAAAATTATTCGCTTTGGCTAGCATATTAGCCGTATCATTTAGTGGGGGGGCTTCTGAAAACGAAAGCAAGAGAGAAATAAAAAACTTTAAAAATATAAAGCAAAAACCCTGGTATACAAAAATGGATTATTTTGTCTCTGTACGTCGAGATTTCGTTTCTATAGCTATGCCTAAAACAATTGAACCAGGCAGCGACTTATTTACGATAGATTCCGACCCTACCGACTTATCTTTTACTGCAGGGGGGAATCTATTTAACAGAACGTCCATATATACTGAAATTGTGACGAATTCAAATTTGTATAAATACAATCAAGCAAACCCACAAATACAAGTAAAATCGAGAGAATTACGGGGTGATATACTTGTAGAACATGATTTCGGTAAGGGCATAACCCTAGGTTTTGACCTCTATTACGCTGACCGTTCTGATGCATACTTAATTGAATATCAAACTTATGATCAAAATATTGTTCAAAAATATACAGATAACGTCAAGGTGTTCGGGGGGGACTTGATGACATCTCGTACATTTAAGTTCGATGCGTCTGATGTTCGACTAGATTATAATTTTAGCTATTGGCAATCAAGTGTCAATAATGTTGACGTTTCACGAAAATTTCATAATGTAGGCTTAAGTCTTTCTAAGCAATGGTCTCATAACATTTCGACTATTTTGAGTAGTCAACTGGTGTATTTCCCTGGTGATTTTTTCGCTTTAACTGAACATATAGATATTGTGTACATGTTAGCGGCAGAAACAAGATATCGGTTGGGAGATGCAACTGAAGTGGCTGTAGGGTTAGAACGATTGAATTTTGGAGACAGCTCCCATATTAATACCCTTTCATTTAGGTTTGAATATCAATTCGGTGTTAAGAAATCGAACCGCCGTAAGCGCCGTTACAAAATACCTAAGCCATTGTTTCGAATTAGAGGATTGTTGCATTCTGCTTAAGTGTGAAGTACTTATTTTGAACATAATTGAACTGCAATAAATTAACAGGCCCTAGTTAAAACACTTTTCATTTTTTCTCTGACTTTATTTTATTAAAAAGTAATTGTTTGATTGTCATTTACAGGTGAAATTTTTACAGGAAGTCTAAATGAATAATCGCATTTCTGAAAAGAATGGTGTGAAAAGTAACAATGCTGACACCAAAGAAACTAATACCAAGGTTACTGGCATTAAGGTTATAGAACATGACAATAGTTTGAAACTGTCATTTTATGCAGGTTCGGGTATAGGCCTGTTACTTGGTATTATCATGGGAACTAGCATGACTCCTGTAGTCGCGACTATGTTTGCCAGCCTTACAACCTTACTTGCTGCAATATTAGGGTTAAATGACACCAATTTTACGAATGCAAAAGCTGTCAGAATAGGTTCATTTGGGTTTACTTGCGTTATTGGAACTATTCTTGGTTTAATTGTGCGGTCGCATAATGTCTTTTCGCCTTCGCTGACTAGTTTACAAGAAAAATATATGGCAGTTGGTTTTAGTGAAAAGCAGGTGTTGGATTTTATTGCGCAAAAAGAATTTGGCATATCTATTCAGGCAAATTCAGTGGTAGCAGCGCAAGGTGAAATTGCACTAAAAAACAAGCTGCACTCTAACCCGAGCCTTAACTTTAATTCTAATTCAAAGCTTAGGGAGACGAAAATAAAACCTTTAGTAATGGCGAATTCGCAGGTTATTAAGCAACACAGCAGTGTGTTGTTTAGCGCCCCCGTTGAACTAAGTGGTTGTGATGAAGTAGAAAGCACTGATGCATCGTTACCATTGGAGGAAGTACTGAATAACTTTGAACTGACGGGTGGCGTGTGGGAAGAATTAGCGGCTGTGGTAAGTACTGAAGTAGCTCAGGATAAGCAAAAGTTGTTAATGCTAACAATTAAAGATGCCGTGTGCATGATTGACCAAGTTAAAATGGAAAGTTGTGAAGCATTAACCCCATTGTTTGCACAAATAAGTTATCAGTCTTTGCTGGCAGTGGTGATAGATTATAATGAAACTTGGCAAACAGTCGCTACGGCAATCGATAATTCAACACTAGATGAATACGACAGGTTGCTTTCTCTTAGACTGGCTAAAAATACATTATGTGGTTTTTAATATGAATATCAGATTTAGTAAGAGGTTAATCTGTTGTCTCTGGGTTTGCTTAATGATGAGTAGTGTGAGAGTCAATGCAGAATTTGATCCTGAGGTGTTAAGTCAGTCTACGGTCAGAATACTGATAAAAGGTAAGCAAGGGATTACGGGGGCTGCAACTGGGTTTTTATGGCAAACAAACACTCAGATAGTGACGTCTTTACATGTATTAAGTAACGATCCCAACAGTAAAATTATTGTTGAGTTTGGTCGATTAAAACGCAAAGCTATCGTTAAAGCAGTATTGCCTAGCGCCGATCTGGTATTGCTTGAAGTTAAAAAGCCGATAGCAGGTTGGCAGCCATTGTTAACCTTTAAGGAGGTAAAACCTAAATATAAAGCGGAAGTGTCGGCGCTAGGTTTTAATCGTGGTTCAATCGGCATGAGTACCCGTGAATTAAGAAAAGGTTTTGTGACGCCTGAAATGCTACAGGTGCTTTTACCCCCCGATGCAGTAAAAAATATCATTCGAACGAGTCAACTCAATATAAAACTACCTATTTATTATCTGGATGGTAGTTTATTACCGGGTTATTCAGGCTCTCCTATCGTCAATATTCAGGGAGAACTTATTGGCATTGGCAATGGAGGATTGGAAAACGGAGCGTCGAGTGTAAGTTGGGTGATCCCGGCAGCCAATTTAAATACACTGGTTAAATCAAAAACGTCACAATTGCCAAAATATCAGAATGAGTTAAATGAAATTTTTAGTGTAGATAAGTTAAGTCCAGAAAAAGGAAATACCGCATCCCTTCAATCAACTCCTTTTGATAGCAACCTCAGCTTTTTGGGATCTTTATTTACGAACTTATTTAATCATGCGTTTGCTAAGCAGAACACAGAAATGCCGAACAAAGGGGACTATTTATCTCCATTAACAGAAGTTAATTATCATCAGTTTAATTTTATTAAAGTTAAAAGCCGAACCTATGAACAATTACTTACATCGTCAGGAACACCCACTAATATGAAACATGTATTTACGCTCTTTAATCATGTTTTTCATGGTTATAAAGTCAATTATAACAAGTATGTTTTTGATATTTACGAAGATGGACGTTTTGGACTTAATGTCGTTGTTCCACAAGGTGTTGAGCTGGTGGTTGATCAGGATGAGTTTTTGGTGGCTCAAGGGAATATGTTTTGTCGTATTTGTGATTACGGCATTCAATATCATGCTCGACAACTCACGCATGATGCACAGCAACTGATCAGAAAAAGCCCGGAATCTTTTCTTAATACGGTGGCTAATCAACAGTGGTTAGATCTGAATGAAGAAGGAGATTATGGTGAATATAGCGACTTCAGAACTATTGAATCGTTTGGTGGACAGCGATATGTTCTTCGCGCCGCCTATTCTGATTTTTCAGAACCATTTAAAAACCAGTTTGAATTAAATTATTTAACTGCTGCCACTAATCGTGATGCCTGGTTTCAGGCGCAGGGAATTTTAAATCGATTTGATAATAACTTTTTTTCTAGTTTAAACAAGTATAGGGGAACAGATTGCACAGCAAATAACTTGCCATTAACACAAGCCACTGTATGTAGCGATATTGAAACCATGTTTACTGTGATAATCAGTGTACATTTGACATCATTTTCAAATATGTTTTTTCCATTGAGATAATATCTAAAACCTAGGACCTAAATGTATATTTCAGTCAATGCATAGCTTAATGGGTGACGATTACTAGTTTTTAACTTAGCCTTATCAACATATCCAGATTAAAATACACACTGTAAAAACTCCCCCATACCCTATGTGGGTTGATAGATTTAGCTTGGGGGTAATATGATTGCAATTAAGCCATTATTTATACCTGTAACATCAAATGATTTTAGCAACCCTATTGTTTCATTTGATAGTCGGTTGATATCTCCTTATGTATTACGCCCATAGGTTGAAATCAAAGCTCATACCAGCTCTAAAATTTCATACGATTAAGTTTGCTTAAAATTGAAAGGTGTCAATTCCAATCGAGACTACAAGAGTTAGTCCGACAGTTTCATTTGATAATGACACCTGTTCAGGTTAATTTGCTATTTCAATCTTTACTTTCACATTTTTAAACCCAGCATCTTCAAGCTGCTGTTTAAGGCTTTCACTGTTTGAAATATCATTTGAGCTAGGTATTACACTACGAGAGGTTTTTAAATTTTGAGGAATTGGCCTTTCATCACCAAAATAAACATTACCCGCAAATTGGCTTTGAGCATAAAAATTCCCACTTAGTGTTGTTTTTTTTGGTCTTAATATATTACTTAACCAATATTTCATTGTAGATAAACTTGTTTGCTCAATCATCCATGGCCAATCCCACTTTTTATTTACACCAGGAATATATCTATGCTCCCATTGATATTCAATACTATTGTCTTCACCAGCCCAACGGCCAATTACAAAGCTTGCATTATCTGTTGGTCTATCTTCTGGGTGATTTAACAAGGCATTACCGCCCCAGCGCATAAAACCATCAATTGACAAGTTATAAGCAATGTCTGCATCAAACTCATAGGGATAACTTATAGAAGCAGTAAATAAGTCTAATTTTGCATTTAAACTTGTATAAGGAGGAATGTTTGTTCTTGCTTGAACAACTACTTTTTTTGCAGTTGAACCACCATTGCTACTACCCCAAGCTTGCTCCGCTGAGATTGTGACCGAAAGAGAGGTATCAGCACCACCCGTTACAGAAGGTGATTTCCATGTATTTGATAAAGTAACCGACTCAGACACACTATAGTCATTGGTTTTTGACCAATTTGTTTGAGCATCATACTCAATTGTAACAACAGTCATTTGTGCAACAGAAGTATCATTTGTAGCAGGAACAGAAATTGTTGTTTGTAATTCTTTATCTGATGTAACTATCTCTCCTTTCACTCTGTAAGATTCTGTATCCATAACATATTCAAAATTTGATACTGATATTGCTGTTTTTTCATCACACCGATAACCCGAGCAATCACCGCCATTATACCCTTGAATTTTCCATTCATCATTCGCTTTGGTAATTTCCATATCTTCACCAACATAATTTGAACGATTGCCTCCAACCCAAGCAAATCCCATATAATGCGCCAGATATGACAATGGCTTCACAAATGACGCCTTATTATTAACGAGCGCCCACTCTATTTGGTTTTTACTTCCAGGGTTTACAAAAAGAGCATTAAGTTCTGGAATTTCAGTCATTGGTGTATTTGGGTAACACCAAGTATTAGAAGCTGAACTACGCTTGATTTCTCCTGAATAACCAGAGCCCATAATAACCCACCCATCTGCTAAAGCTGTTATTTGCCACTTCCCCATTTTATTAACAATTTCGTTGCGGTAGGTTTCAGCTTCTGGTTTTGTGATCGCACGAAAATCAGTAGAACATATGCCAGCACCGAAAGATTCAACCTTCAGTTGATCAGGATATATAACGGATGTATTCGCATATGCCCCACCCACATGACATAACACACATAAAGAGATTATTTTTTTCATAATGAACACCTTGTTGTTTATTTATTGAACGAGGTTTCATTGTAAATACTATTAACTCCATTTATAGGGACATGAATGAAAGTTGAATTTTCAAAAATGGCGGTTGTATTTTGTACCTTCTTTATATATATGGTTCACTCAATTTTTCGCTCAAATAATCAATTAATAAACGTGTACTATGTGGAATTAATTTATCAGGCCATATTAAATTTATATCTCTTTTAATTGGTTGAAAGTCATTTAGTAAGGTGATGAGTTCACCATTTTTAAGATGTTTTTTTAAGTAAAGTAAGGGACCATAATATACACCTCGACCTTCTAATGCCGCTAGAGCACACATTTCAAAATCATTAGCGATAAAATTAGGTTCAGGGTGAAAGACACAATATTGACCATCATGATCTAAAAACTTCCAGTTTTTAAAAGGCGTAAATGTAATATGAGGTAGTTTTGCTAAATCAGTAAAGGTATTAGGGGAACCTAATTCAGCAATAAGCTCAGGAGCTGCTGCTAATACAAAATCCATACGGTTGATTACTTTGCAAATATTTTGAGAGTTTACAAGTTTGCCAATACGAACAGCGAGATCAAATTCAGTATTTTTTAAATCTAAACGTTCATCAGATAACACCATATGAATTTTAATTTCAGGAAACCGATGTGAAAAATCTTTAAATAACCCATTTACAAACTCACTTTTCATAAAATTTTGGGGAGCAATTAATTTAATTGAACCTTTTTTATTATGAGAATGTCCTTTAAAGTTATCTAGGACATTTTGTAGATTTTCGACAGGTGATAAACATTGAGTATAAAATTGCTTTCCTGGTTCAGTTAAGCGTAAACAACCACGTTCACGGTAAAAAAGTGCCAAAGCAAGATTATCTTCTAATTTTTTAATACGTCGTTGTAAAGTGGCAAGGGGAATATTGAGTTTTACTGCTGCTTCATGAAAAGTATTATAACGATTAACTTTAATAAATAGATCAATGGTATCAAGCATAGTAATCCTTTTTATTTGGCTGCTGTTAATTAGCTAATTTTTATCGAGAAATAGTAAATCCTAAAATAAAAGTTAAATTTAAAAATGGTCATAAAAAAGCGGCTATTACAAGCCGCTTATATCGTTATACTTTTCCAGCATCTGTTGCTGAACTTGATACATCACTTTGTTGTATCTTATTAAAGTATTCCCGCGTTAATTTAAACACCACAGGGCTTAATAATGCTAAAGCAATTAAGTTTGGAATTGCCATCATGGCATTAAGTGTATCTGCTAATAACCAAATAAATTCTAAAGAACCCGCAGCACCAATTGGTACAACAATGATCCATAAAACTCTAAAAGGCATCACAGCCTTGACACCCAATAAGTATTGAACACATTTTTCGCTATAAACACTCCAGCCTAAAATCGTTGTAAAAGCAAAAACAGACAAAGCAATTGCAACAATATAATTACCGTAAGGCAAAGCTGACTCAAATGCAGCAGAAGTTAGTGCAGCGCCTGTTGCGCCTGAAGTCCATTCCCCAGACACCACTATCGCCAATCCAGTAATAGAGCATACAATCAAAGTATCAATGAAAGTACCTAACATTGCAACTAACCCCTGCTCTACCGGGTTTTTAGTTTGTGCAGCTGCATGTGCTATTGGTGCACTGCCTAAACCAGCTTCATTTGAAAAAACACCTCTGGCAACACCAAAACGAATTGCCATCCAAACAGCAGCCCCAGCAAATCCACCTTCAGCAGCTGTGCCTGTAAATGCACTATCAATGATCAGTGTAAAAGCCGCCGGAATATCTGAAATATTGATAATTAACACAATAATACCTGCTGCAATATAAAAGATAGCCATAAGCGGTACTAGTTTTCCTGCTACATCAGCGATGCGCTTGATGCCTCCCATTAATACAGCACCTACCAATACCATCATCACTAAACCAGTGATCCAAGGTGCAATACCAAAATTAGACTCAATTGCATTGGCAACTGAATTAGCCTGAACCGTATTTCCAATACCAAAGCCTGCAAATGAGCCAAACACCGCAAATGCAGTGCCTAACCAAGCCCATTTTTTTGATAAACCATTTTTGATGTAATACATGGGGCCACCGATATGCTCCCCATTTTTGTCAACTTCTCTATATTTAACAGCCAACACAGCTTCAGCAAATTTGGTCGCCATGCCCACTAATGCCGTACACCACATCCAAAATAATGCCCCTGGGCCACCTAAAAATATTGCTGTTGCGACACCTGCAATATTACCAGTACCGATTGTTGCCGATAAAGATGTCATCAATGCATTAAATGGACTTATTTCTCCATCAGAGTCTTTTTCTTTATTATGCCCGCGGCCACCCCAAAGCAATTTAAACCCAGTACCTAATTTTAGAATCGGCATCATTTTCAACCCAAAGGTCAAAAACAGTCCGACACCTAAAATCATGACTAGCATAGGGATCCCCCAAACAATCCCATTGATATAATTTATGATACTCGTTACAAATTCCATACAAACTCCATCGCTTTTATTTTAGTGAAACGGTTTAATATCCGATTTTTAGTTAGCTTTTAGAATTAAAAATAAGTTAGATAATTGTTAAACTATATTTCCAATATGAAACAAAGTAAACAAATTGGAAATGCAATTCAACTAATAATTACACTTTTTATATTAATAATAATAATATTTAGCAAAGAAGTTCTATTAAATGTTTAAATTATAAACATAATTTAAACATTTAATATTTTAAAGTTTTGTTTTAAAAATGAAATGACATAAAAAATCCGACATATAAGTATCGGATAATAAAGATATGATGAAAAACGAGGTTGAGTATTATTAACTTTATTGCGCTGTGATCCATAAAATCAGAGCATCTTCTTCACTCACAGATATCGCTAAGTGACCCATGCCAGCATCATAATAAACACTGTCGCCTACATTAAGAGTAGCGGGTTCATAAAATTCACTTAATAATTGAACCTGCCCTTCAATTACGAATAAAAACTCTTCACCTTCATGACGGATCCAGTCACCAAAATCATCAAAAGATCGAGCATGTATCCGACTCATATACGGCATCATAAGCTTATTACTTAATTGTGTTGCCAGTAAGTTATGTTCGTAAGTTGATGTTATATGAGATAAACCTTCATTAGCCCGTGTAATATCTCTACGACCACACGATTGCAATTTTTTAGGAGCCGTGAAAAGTTGTGGTATATCTATATTCAAGCCTGTAGCCAGTTTTTGCATTACAGCAAAAGTAGGAGAAACCTGCTCATTTTCAATTTTAGATAAGGTCGATTTTGCCAAACCAGTTAATTTACTTGCCTCATCTAAGGTCAATTTATTCTTTGTTCTGATCTGTTTTAGCTGTTTTCCAATTTGGATTTGTTCTATTGGTTTTTCTTGTTCTTTGTTACGCGCCATTATTTCAGAAAAAAATTTATCAGTCTTTTTACGATCACTCATGAATTTTGTATTTGTTTTACGAAGAGTATGCCAATTGTGGCACATCTAAGCTTGATGATGAACAAATCGACTAAAAATAAAATTGTTTTTAAATCAGTTACTAAATTAGTATTAAAAGAAAAAAGTTTCCTATAGGAAACTTTTTTCTTGACTGGAAATAATTGTCTGTTACTTTTAAAAAAGGATTGGGTTTTAGATTACACATTTGTCACCTCATTACTTCATTCCTTACAACCACAAAAAATTAAAATAAAAACTCTCACACATGCGGGTGTAGTTGTGCTCGCTTAATAAAATCAACAGGGTAATAAAATGAACAAAATAAAAAGCGCGTTACTCCCATTAATAATCACTCTTCCTGTTTTCACTGCAAGTGCATCAGATCAGCAAAATGAACAGGCACAGCTAAAACAACAATTAGAACTGATCCAAAAACGTTTAAGTGAACTTGAAAACAAAACCCAAAATACAACTAAGTCTATTCCTGCCAATACAAGCTTTAATGTGTATGGCACTTTACGACCTACTTTTGGTGTAACCAGTGGCGATGAAGATGTCTGGGATGTAGGTGATGCATTATCAAGAGTTGGTTTTAAAACAGAACATAAACTCACAAACGGTTTAACTGGTTTTGCCAAAGGTGAATTTAAAGTCAATATTCAGGCAAATGGTGATTTTGGTGAAGCACGTAAAGCCTATGTGGGTATTAAAGGTGACTTTGGTCGATTTACAATCGGTAAGCAAGCTTCAGCGCAATATAATATGATTGCAGACTCTGTTGATATTTTTAACCGTTCAGCCACTCCTCTTGCTTACGATTCTATCAGCCCTTTTCGCGTAAATAACTTAGTAACATACCGTAAAGAATTTGGTGCTATCAGCATCTCCGTTGATTCACAATTTAATGGCAGTGATAAAGACAATAGCAGTGATTTTTTTAATACGGGTATTCAGTATAAAACAAACGCAATAAAAGCCGCCGTTGCCTACTACGATAAAAGTCGAGACGATGGGGCAACTGAAAAAGCACTTGGTGTATCAATTGCCAAAGATTTTGGATCTTTATATTTGGCAACATCATATCAAGACATTGAAATTGACGATATTGATGGTTCAACCTTAGATGTTGTGGGTGCTTATGCAATCAACGAAATCTATAAATTAAAAATTGGTATTTCGCAATACGATGATGGCTTAGCTGAGTCAAATTCAGATAATTATCAAGCTTATAACACGACTTTAGAGTGGCAAGGTACGCCTGATTTTCGCTTATTTGTAGAGTATCAACACAATAACTTTGAATATAAAACGGATAACGATCAGATAATGATTGGAATGCGTTACAACTTTGATTATAAATTTTAATTCCGTAAGGGTCGTTAAGACCCTTTTTTTTAATACACGCACTACCCTATAAGGACTTTCATGCAATTCAAGTCAAAACTCATAGCCGCAACTTCTTGTATTTTGTTGTTATCACTTTGTTTATTATCTTTAAATCAATATATTAAAGTAAAAACAAGTATCGATGAACTCGTAATACAAAGTGTTCATGAATCATCAAATTTAGCAGCGCTCGATATTTCTAATGTGATGAATGCAAAAAAGTCATTAGCGCAATATATGATAAGTTTAATTGAAGATGATATTAGTCCTAGTAATATTAATCGAATCTATAATAAGTCGATAATAAAACAAGAGTTTATTTTAGCTGGTGTTGGTTTTGAAAAAGACGGCTCGATACTTGATAATGACCCTAATTGGATCCCCAGTGCCAATTATGACTCAAGAACTCGACCTTGGTATAAAGATGCAAAAAATAAAATGGATATTGTTTTTACAGCGCCTTATGCCGATGCTGTTACCAAAGAAATTATAGTCTCTATGGGCCTTCCTATGTATAACGCTGGCAGGTTTTCAGGGGCAATGTTTGTTGATATCAGTCTAAAAGGCCTAGGGGAAACCTTAAAAAAGGTGCAATTACTTGATGCTGGATACGCATTTTTAGTCAGTGAAAATGGCACCTTAATTTCTTTTCCTGATACGCAATATAATGGTAAATCCATGCATAAAATATTTGGTTATGAATTGAAAATAACTGAACAAGTGCAAAAAATAACTGTTGATGATAAAAGTTTACAGGTGAAGTTTGTCAAAGTACCTGACATGGACTGGTACCTAGCAATAGCTGTAGATGAAAATATAATCAACGCAACAAGCGATACTTTACGTGATCAGGCAATCATGTATTCTATGGTCGCCCTTATTTCAGGGGTATTGCTGATGTTGTTTTTAATCAAAAAACTCATGACTCCGCTCGTAACTATTTCAAATGCAATGCAAAATATTGCAATAGGAGAAGGTGATTTAACACAACGTCTATCAACGCAAAGCGATCAAGAGTTTGCTTTAGTCGCACAAGGATTTAATGCTTTTACTGAAAAATTACAACAACTTATTTTACAAAGTAAGTTATTGAGCAACCAGATCTTACAAGGTACAGAGGAGACAGCAAGCGGTGCACACGCCTCAGTTATTGCAATGAATCAACAATTATCTGAGTTAGAGCAACTTGCAACAGCTATGACTGAAATGTCATCGACCTCACTTGAAGTTGCAGGTTATGCACAACAAGCTGCGACATCCGCTGAACAAGCAGATAAAACAGCAGGACAAGGCGCAGAGGTTGTCAATACGACTTCAAACTCTATTGTCCAACTGTCCAAGCATATTGAAAATGCAGTGCTTGAAGTAAAAGAGCTTGAAACTTCAACAGCAAATATAGAGTCTATTTTACAAGTTATAACAGGCATTGCCGAACAAACAAATTTATTAGCTTTAAATGCTGCAATTGAAGCTGCACGAGCAGGTGAACAAGGCCGAGGATTTGCCGTTGTTGCCGATGAAGTCAGAACGCTTGCACAACGTACACAATCTGCAACCTCTGAAATTAAAAATATGATTGAGTTACTACAAAAAAGCGCACAATCAGTTGCCTCTGTGATGTCACAATCACAAAAAGAAGCAAGTCACAGCGTGACAAAAGCACAACAAGCCAATGATGCATTGACCAATATAAGAGAATCAATTGGGCAAATTACCCAAATGAATTTCCAAATTGCAACCGCGGCGGAAGAGCAAAGCTTAGTCGCCGAAGAAATCAATCGTAATACAACCAATATTAAAGATTTATCTCAACAAGTTGCTGATAGTGCAAATATTGCAAATGAAGCAATGGCAGAGCAAAAAAATATCTCTCAAGAGCAACAGAATCTGTTAAATCGTTTTATAGTTTAACTGTCTTTTTTATGGCTGTTTTTTACAGCAAAACCAGCCATAAATATTTAATACTTTCCTAATTCAAAAATATAAGCAATCGTAAATCCCGTTTCTAGACCCCTCATAAAAGCACCTTACCCCTTAGGTATTTTTATGAGGAGTCTATTTAAAGTCTTTATACTAATAATCAAACATACCTTGCTAAAGACAGACCTTCTGTACTAATTTCTGGCTTTTTACCATTAATAATATCTGTTACATATTTCGCCGAACCTACCGCCATGGTCCAGCCTAAGGTCCCATGACCTGTATTGATATATAAATTATTGATATGACAAGCTCCTAAAATAGGTGTGCCATCTGGTGTCATAGGCCTCAGTCCTGTCCAGTATTGTGCCTGACTCATATCTGCTGCGTTTGGAAATAAATGATTGAGCACAAAATTTAAATTCTCATGGCGAGAAATGGGTAAATCTAAGTTGAAGCCTGTTAGTTCTGCTGTGCCCCCCACCCTAATACGCTTGTTAAATCGTGACACTGCCACTTTATAGGTTTCATCCATTACAGTTGACATTGGCGATGAACCTTCATTTTTTATAGGAACTGTTAATGAATACCCTTTAACAGGATAAACAGGTAAATTAATATTCAGAGGTGTTAGTAAAGCAGCAGAATAACAGCCTAACGCCATGACATAAGCATCCGCTTTAAATATTCCTTTATTGGTTGTTACCTGACTGATACTTCCAGTCTTTTTTTCTGTTTCTAAGCTGAGTACTTCATGATCAAATATAAATTTGACGCCAATATTTTTGCATTTTTGGGCAAGAGCTTGTGTAAAACGAAAACAATCTCCTGTTTCATCATCAGGTAAACGTAACCCCCCTATTAATTCATTGCCCATTGAGCCAAGTCCGGGTTCATAGCCTAAACACTCATGAGGATTTAATAACTGATAATTAATACCGCATTGCTCTAAAATTTGCATATCGTTTTGAGCTAAAAGCATTTGTTTTTCATGACGAAAAATTTGCAACGTTCCTAAGCTACGTTGCTCATAATCAAGAGAAAGTTCTTTTCTGAGTATTTGCAAACTGTCTCGGCTATATTGTGCAATACGTAACATACGCTCTTTATTAGTACGGTAGCTATCAGTATTACAATTTAATAATAATTTTATCATCCAGGTATATAAGCGCTTATCTGCAATGGGGTTTATTCTTAAAGGAGATAAATCCTGAAGTAACCACTTCATCGCTTTTAGTGGTACACCGGGGCCAGCCCATGGAGCTGAATATCCTGGAGATATTTGTCCCGCATTTGCAAAACTTGTTTCTAAAGCGACATCTGACTGCCTGTCAATCACTGTAACTTGATGCCCAGCTTTAGCAAGATACCAAGCGTTAGCCACACCGATAACGCCACCACCCAGTATTAAAATATTCACAAATAAACCTTATTAACCTTTGATTTTAATTGTCAAATTCTTAAATATTTATACCGACACCACAATGCATAATTGCTAATATAAGATATAAGTGAAACTAAACTCTAAATTAATAATATGTTATTAAATGCACAAATATTAGCAGCATTACGGACCTTTGATGCCGCTGCAAGGCATCAAAATTTCACTCAAGCCAGCAAAGAGCTATGCATTACAGCCGGTGCTGTCAGCCAACAAATGACAAATTTAGAAGCACAACTTAAGCTAGTCCTTTTTGAACGTCACTCTCGCGGGATCAATTTAACTAAAGACGGGAAAAAATTATTTGAAGTGGTACAACCCAGTTTGAATTCAATTAGCCAGACAATAGAACAAATGCAAACTCCCTTAGAAGTAAATAAAGTGATACGAGTTAAATCTACACCCTCGTTTACTTACAAATGGTTAGTGCCTAAATTACAAGATTTCTATCAACAATATCCCCATATTAAAATTCAATTATTTGCCGATGCAGCACTTGTTGATAAAAGTAAAACAGATTATGATTTAATTATAGATTTTGGTCCTATTCCGTATTTAAACCTGCCTACTAATATTCACTGTGAACTCCTTATGAGCGAAACTTTAACGCCCGTAATGAGCCCAAATTATGCAGAAAAACTCGATTTATATAGCCAAATTCATTGGGAAAATATGACTTTATTACACGATGCGATGCCTTGGTCTGGAACAGAGCCAGATCATGAGTGGCGCTACTGGTTTAATATGAATAACTTGAGTGACGTGAAAAGTAACACAGGCCATTATTTCAATCGCACAGATTTAGCGATTGAGGCAGCAATTGCAGGCCAAGGTATCGCGTTAGCAAGAAAAACCTTAATCACAAAAGAGATTGTTAGTGGCAAATTAATTGCTCCTGTAAGGTCAATTAATGCTAATAGTGGTTATTATTTATTGCACCCTATCCAGAAGGAGATTCAACTGCCAAATAATGACATTTTACTTTTTAAAAACTGGTTAAAATCACAAGCGCAATCCTGGTTAAAACAAATATAAAACATCCTATTTTAATACTAATCTTAGTATTTTATCTGATATGAAAATTAATATGCACTAAGCTTAATTAAGAATAATAATTTTTATATACCCAAATGATTTATCGAGGATAATTATAAAATGACCATATATTTTTTATTCGGTTTAATTATGAGTTTAGCCATCGCCAGTTATCACAGGTCAAATTTAAATACCTGCTTAGGTTTGAGTATTATATTTTTAGTCGTTGGTTCCTTCATGGGTGCTTTTACGACCTTAACTTGGCTTATTTTTTTAATAATTACTTTACCCTTGTGGATTACGGGCATACGCCAGCAATATATTATTGAACCTGTATTCAGAATATTCAAACGCATTACCCCAAGCATGTCAAAAACAGAAAAAGAAGCTATTGAAGCAGGAACTACTTGGTGGGAGGCTGACTTATTTTGTGGTAACCCAGATTGGAATAAGTTACATCAATACCCAGTACCACGCTTAACCGAAAAAGAAAAAAAATTTTTAGATGGACCCGTTGAAACTGTGTGTGCCATGTTTGATGATTGGCAAGCAACACATGAACTCACAGATTTACCGCCACAAGTGTGGCAATATTTAAAAGATAATCAATTTTTTGCCATGATCATAAAAAAAGAATATGGGGGATTAGCGTTTTCCGCATTTGCGCAATCCTGTGTATTACAAAAGTTAACGAGCAAATCTATGTTGTTATCATCAATTGTTGGCGTACCAAACTCTTTGGGCCCTGGTGAATTATTACAACATTATGGTACCGATGAACAAAAAAAGCAGTATTTACCACGTCTGGCCAAAGGTGAAGAAATCCCCTGCTTTGCTTTAACATCCCCAGAAGCAGGCTCAGATGCCAGTAGCATTCCTGACTTTGGCCTTGTTTGTAAAGGCATGTGGCAAGGCAAAGAAATATTAGGCTTAAAACTTACTTGGAATAAACGTTATATAACACTCGCTCCCGTTGCGACAGTCTTAGGGCTTGCTTTCAAATTACAAGATCCCGATTGTTTGTTAAGTAATGATAAAAGCCCTGGCATAACCTGCGCTTTGATCCCCACAAACTTAGAAGGGGTCATTATCGGTCGCAGACACTTCCCGCTTAATTTACCATTCCAAAATGGTCCAACTCAAGGCAATGATGTATTTGTACCAATTGACTTTATCATTGGAGGTCAAAAAATGGCTGGTCAAGGCTGGCGTATGTTGGTTGAGTGTTTATCTGTAGGACGTGCTATCACTTTACCCTCAAACTCAACTGGGGGTATCAAAGCAGCGGCACTTGCGAGTGGATCATATAGTCGTATCCGCCGTCAATTTAGATTACCTATAGGCCATATGGAAGGTATTGAAGAACCTCTGGCTGTTTTAGCTGGTTATGCTTATGGTGCAGATGCTGCTGTATCGCTTTCTACAGGAGCAGTAGATTTAGGTGAAAAACCTTCCGTTGTATCAGCAATCATAAAATATCATTTAACTGAACAAATGCGCACAGCGATGAATCATGCAATGGATATACATGGCGGAAAAGGTATTTGCTTAGGTCCAAATAATTATTTAGGCAGAGGTTATCAAGGCGCACCAGTAGCAATAACAGTGGAAGGTGCCAACATTCTAACCAGAAACATGATTATTTACGGTCAAGGAGCAATACGCTGCCACCCATTTGTTCTAACTGAACTGTATACTTGCAACATTGAAAATCCAGACTCTGCTTTAAAAGCTTTTGATGAAGCGATTTTAGGTCATATTGGATTTACAATTTCAAATTTTGTACGCACTTTCTGGCTGTCTATTTCTGGGGCGAAGTTTTCAAAAGTACCTTTCAAAGATGAAACGGCGCAATTTTATCAAACTGCATCTCGCTTCAGCGCAGCTCTGGCTTTAATGTCTGATATCTGCATGAGTATTTTTGGAGGTTCTTTAAAACGAAAAGAAAGAATATCAGCACGTTTAGGTGACTTGCTAAGCTATCTTTATCTCATAAGTGCTATATTAAAACGTTACAATGATGAAGGTCGTAATCGCGAAGATTTCGATTTAGTACATTGGAGTTGCCAAAATAATTTATATCACTGCCAACGTGCATTGGCTGATTTAATAAATAACTTACCTTTTTCTCCATTAAGATTTTGTTTGAAAGTACTTTTATTTCCTTGGGGCCGTCCCGTTAGAAAACCGACTGATGAACTTGAGCATGCTATTGCACATATACTACAAGTTCCCAGTGAAACACGAAACAGACTGAGTCATTATCTTTATTTAACCGATGAACCACATAACTTAATAGGCCGTCAGGAACAAATATTAAAAGATATTTTAGCTGTAGAGCCTATTTTTGAAAAAGTTTGTTTGGCTAAAGGTCAAAAGTATCCTTTTGTGGCTTTAGATAAAATAGCAAAAATGGGTTTAGATCTTGAAGTCATTACTTTGAAGGAAGCAAAAGCACTCGAAAAGGCTGAAGTTGGACGTTTACTCGTCATTAATGTTGATGATTTTGAACATGATGAACTGGTGGCTGGTATTCATAATTAATTTTAAGCATTAAAAAAGGCAAACCTTAGTTTGCCTTTTTCTAATCTCTAGTGAGATTAAAACTACAATTTGCAATGCAAATTAGATAGCTTGGATGTTCTCAGCTTGTGGACCTTTCTGACCAGTAGTTACTGAGAAAGATACACGTTGGCCTTCAGCAAGAGTTTTAAAACCATCGCTTACGATTGCAGAGAAATGTGCAAAAACGTCAGGACCATTTTCTTGCTCGATGAAACCAAAACCTTTAGATTCGTTAAACCATTTTACTGTACCAGTAGTTGTAGTAGACATAATATCTTCCTATTTATTCAAGAGTAATTTAAGTCTTCTTATGAAGACAATTAAAGCTGAAATTTATTGCTATTACTTATGTAAACAGGACGAGGTACAACAAGAGACATCGAAATGGTGTAGCATAAATATAAACGTTCTTTCAAGCGAGACAAATTATAAAGGTAACACTTTTAGAGTCAAGTTATTTTTTAATAAAAACACGCGTTTCATCAAATATAATCAGCTATGCGCAGCTTTTTGCGTACGCAATTCAACCAGTTAATCTCAACACCACGCTGTTCAAAAAACAAACAACCACTAACAACTGCAACTCAATCGACTGATACGTGTTTTATTAAATTATTTTTTAAGGGGGTATATAGTTTTTCATCATTTTGTTTCTTAGGTTTTAATGAACGTCTAAAATGTAATAAAACAAATAACCCTGCAGCCATATGCGCAAAAAAGAGCGCATAATAAATATTATTTTGCAGCCCACTTAAGTAACCAACTAAAACAAATAATGGGATCAAAACAAGCCTATGAAATACTAATTTAAAAAGCGCCTGTTTTGGTCGCCCAATTGCATTTAAACAAGAAGGATATAATACAGCTAAACCTAAAGCCGCATAACTAAAAGGTAAAAGTGCTAAATAACTTTTAATCATTTTAACTTGTTCACAGTCAGGGCATAAAACTTTAATTAACTCAGCCAAGTATATATTTAAAAAAGTCGCTAATATAAGCTGAAAAATAATAATTAAAGCAAATGACAATTTTAAAACTTGATAACAACATTTTTTATTTCCAGCCCAAAAATTTAAACCAATACTTGCAGGTAAAGACGCAGTCAATACCATAGGTAAGAGTAATAAAAGGGGCTCTAATCTAAATACGATGGCAAAAACACCTATGTGACTTGCATCAACTCTAACAACGATAGCCATTAAAAATGCTAAAGATAATGGCGGCACTAATTGTTGTAACATCAATATAATGCTTGTTTTTTTGTCATTAAAAATGATATCTAGTTTAAGTGTTTTAAAGCAAAACTGTATTTTATTGCTTAACAGCATTAAACCAAACAGTGCAAAAGTCATATCAGTTGTAAAATGTAATTGACCAAGCTCAGTTATTAAAGCTGTACTTTGTACATCAATAATTTGAGTTAACATGAAAAGCTTTAACAACATCCAAGATAATAATAAAGATGCGGATCTTTTATGGTATCCAAGAGTCCGTAATATGGTACTTATTTGCCATATTAAAAATAGTGCTACCAATGAATAAATTTTATAATTAAGGTAAGAAAAAATCTCTGCTTTGTAAAATACCTGCTGCGCCTGCGACCACTGCATCAACCAAGTATCAAAACCCAATAAAGATAAAACAAAACCTTTTGAAATATAAAAAACGCCCCCCATCAGTATTGCAGTCAACCCTGCCCATAACATTAATGAAGTAATATAGTGACCTTGAGATTGATGAGACTTTACCAATACCATATTAGATCTAATTGCAACGGCAATAGCACTGGCACTTAAAAAAGTTGTGAGAGGTAAAATAAAACCAAATAAACTAAGTGAATTATCGCCATGTTTGGCAATAATGGATGATTCAACAACTTCATATGCTAATAAAGCAAAAATAGCCGCAAATAATAACCAGCTTGTTTGTGAGATCAACTTTAAAGGAGAGGAATTTAGATACCAGTGATTTGAATCTTTATTCATTTATTATTATTCCTTAATGATATGTCTCAGTATGAGAGTGATATTAAGGAATAAATTCCATTTTAAAATGTCTTTGATGTAAGTAAGTATGTCAAATATTAATATTGAAACATTTAGCGCTTTTGATCTCTTGCGTTATTATTTTAATTCACATAATCGAGCGCTAAATTTAAAGCCAATATCGCTATCATCTTTTTCAACAACCAAAATATCATTTTCATTAATAGGCACAGCTCTTTCCTTATTTGTTGTTTTACAACGCGAAAATTCAAAAGCCTCAAAATGATAAACAAAACTAGCGATAGCACGGTCAAATAACGTCAGCTGACTCACCTTAGATTCTGGTTCGCTTTCTGGTAATTTCAGACCAACCCTAAATACAGCTTCTTTATTAATACTTTGATCATTAGGAACACCTTCATTAGCCGAGGGTGAGTTTAAATCAGACTCCATTTCAGCTTTTAACTCTTTTTTAACATTATCAGTTCCAGATTTAAGTGTGATTTTTTGTTCTTTACTTAATAAATCGGTAATATCAAAAGACAAACTCTGAATGTGAATTTTTTGACTATACCAAGTTAAACCTTGTGCTAATGTCATAACAACCAAAGGCAAAATTAAAATTCGGATCACTAAAAATAATCCAGAAAAATGTTCTTTATTTTCAGGTTTTGCATGATGTAAACGTAAAAAACGTAATATGCCAAAAAACACACTTTTTAATTGCGCACCAACAAAAACAACGGTCAATGCAAACACACTCAGTAGTAAAATCCAAAAAGGTAACATCATTAAGGTCGTTAAACCTTGCGTATAAACTAACTCAGAGGGTGCAACACCCACAATAATATTTATTTTTTGCGCTGCTAAAGCAAGTGTGAAATTTGCCACCACAGCATAAAGCACTAAAATAATACTTTTACCAAACATGGTATCCCAAATTCGCGTAAACAAACTCCATAACTCACGTGCCATCGCTATCAGAGCAATACAGCCAATAAATGCAACATGGGATTCACTGCCAGAAAAAACCTGTTCGGAAAAATAAAAAATTAGGCCTAAAACTAAAACATATATCTTTTGATTCCCATGTAACTTATGCCAAGCTGTGATGATATTTCTTGGTATCGTTAAAAAACGTTCCAGAATTTCAAATATTTTATTTGATGTTGCTTTAATTGATTGCTGTAAAAATTTAAAATGTTTTTGTGGTTTTAAATTCTCTAATAACATTTTTAACCTACCCTGGCCGTTTTTTATTGTTATTGTGTTATTACTAACTAGTCTAACATTGATTTTTTTAATTAAAACAGCCTTTACAGGTTCAATCAGGAATTTAAGTTGGAAACAGTTGATGTCATTATAGTGGGTTCTGGTGTTGTCGGTTTGGCGATTGCGGCACAAATGAGTAAAACCCAAAAGCAGGTTTTCATCATTGATAAAAACAATTCATTTGGTGAAGAAACAAGTAGCCGAAATAGTGAAGTAATACATGCTGGTATTTATTACCCTGAACACTCTTTAAAAGCAAAATTTTGCAATGAAGGTAAAAAAAGTTTATATCAATATTGTCAAAAACGGCATATTCCTTTTAATAATATAGGCAAGCTTATTGTTGCGCAAAACTGTCATGAATCGCACCAACTCGAAAAAATTAAACACCACGCATTACAAAATGAAGTTAACGATTTAACCTTGATAACTCAAGCTCAACTACAAAAAATAGAGCCTCAGCTAAAAGCAAGTTCAGCCTTATTATCCCCCTCAACAGGCATTATAGACTCTCACGCTTTTATGCAAAGTTTATTAGCCGAAACTGAACATAATGGCGGCCAATTTATAGGTAAAACAAAATTCATTGAAGCTGAGCCAATTGGCAAAGGTTTTATTGTCACCCTTAATTGTCAAGGAGACTTTTTTCAAATTAAATGTCGATATTTAATCAATAGTGCTGGTTTACATAGCACTGAGGTTGCAAACAATATTTTAGGTTTAAAAAACGACCACATTCCAAAGTTACATTGGTGCAGGGGGCATTATTTTTCTTATTCAGGACACAGCCCTTTTAGTCATCTCATTTACCCTATACCAGAAAAAAACACGGTAGGATTAGGCATACATGCAACACTTGATATTGCAGGACAACTTAAGTTTGGACCAGATACACAGTACATTAATGAATTAGACTACCAATTTCCTCTAGCACTAAAGTCAAATTTTTATCAGGCAATACTAAGGTACTTTCCTAATATTCAACGACAAAAACTGCACCCTGCATACAGTGGCATACGGCCCAAACTACAAGGACCTGATGACACATTTAAAGATTTTGAAATTCAAACAGACAAAAAGCATAACGTTAAAGGTTTAATTAACTTATTTGGCATAGAATCGCCAGGTTTAACTGCCAGTTTAGCGATTGGGCAATATGTTGCCGATTCACTCTTAAGTAATAACTAAAAAAAAGTCTTTAAAAAATCACTTTTTAAAATTTAAAATTCATATTTTCAAAAGGTTAAAAATACAACTTTTATATTGGTCTTTTTTTTGCTTAGTCATGTGACAATTCACTTTAAATGTTGCGTTATGAAAACTAAAATTTGTACCTTAATATTAGTCATATTTTTATTATCTGGTTGCGCGACTTTAAAACTAGTTAGTTTAGGCATTAGCGGATTAAGTTACCTTACAACAGGAAAGTCCCTTTCAGATCATGCTATTTCTTTAGTAACGGAACAAGATTGTGCGTTACACCGTGTTATTATTGATGAAACGATGTGTCGTCAAACAAACCGAAGAGAAGGCACTCATGAGCGCACCCTTATTGCTAAAAATGAAACAAGTCAAAATACTGACATTCAAAATAACACGCCTTTATTACCAAAAGAATTACCAAAAGAATTACCAAAAGAATTACCAAAAGAATTACCAAAAGAAAATATAATAGCCAAAGTGAATATTGTCGATAAAAAAATAAATGACACACTTTCATTATCTAAGCAGTTTAAAATACACACTCCAAAAATTGAATACTACAAAGTAATTGGCAGTTTTAATAATAAATCCTACGCCCTCACCAGAGCCAATTTATATCAAAAATTAAACGCTCAAGTTATTTTAACTCCTAATGATCATCACACTAAATATCGCGTTGTATTTGGTCCATTTTCACCAGATGCTAAAATGCCCACAATAAATAACATCGCTAAAACAGAAAAATATCCCGACTGGTTAATTGGTTTATGTCAAAATAATCTTCAGCCTCCCCCATGTATTGATCCCTCTCAAAGTGCCATACTAGCAAAAACGTACTTTAAATAATGTTTAAAAAGGATCAAAATGTTTTTAAAAACCATGGTGGCAGCTTCATTATTGCTCAGTATTAATGCTATTGCTGCACCATTCACTACAGAAGAAAATCGCATTGAGCAAGCAAAACAAGTTATGCCTGAAGTATTCACTGTTTTTTCAAACGACATCAATACCTTTAAAAATCAATGGCTAAAAACAAATAATTATAATGAAGCAATAAAACTTGTAACTAATTACTCCGAACAAATATGGTTAAAAGCAAAAAAACAAATAGCGACGAGTCAAAGTTTTGATGATCGCCCTTTATATTGGGCGCGATTACTCAGTAGTAAAATACTCAGAGCCCACTCACCCGCATTTAAAATATCAAAACCACAACAACAAGCTTTATTAGAAGCACTGGAACAAGGTTCAAGAGGTAGAACAGAGCTTAGTTTTACAAAAGGCACAATGAAAAAGATTTTATTAACAGGTTTTGACCCCTTTTTATTGGATAAAAACATTAATCAAAGTAACCCCTCTGGTGTTGCTGCACTATTAATGGATGGACAAGTTATTCAATATAACGGCATCACAGCTGAAATTAATACTGTTATGATCCCTGTACGTTATGAAGATTTTGATCAAGGTACAATAGAGGCTTTATTAGCGCCCTTTTATGCATTAAATAATATAGATATGATAGTCACTGTTAGCATGGGACGAAAAGAATTTGACTTAGAGCGTTTTCCAGGAAAACGTCGCAGTGTCACTGCACCTGATAATTTAAATATTTTATCAGGTGGTACCAAACAAAGCCCAATTATATCTAAACTAAACGATCGCCTTTTACCTGGCTCTGAGTTTGTTGAGTTTAGCTTGCCTGTAAATGAAATGCAGCGCGCTAAAGGGCCGTATAAAATCATAGATAATAATAAAATAACCACTTTAGAAAAAACTTTTCAGGCAAAAAATCTCACTGAGCTCAAAGATAAAACAGCTGTAAGCGGTTCAGGCGGAGGCTATTTATCTAATGAAATATCTTATCGTAGTATACGTTTGCGAGACCAACTCAATTCTGATATTCCAACAGGACATATTCATACCCCAAGGATCAAACAGTTTGAGCCAGAAGTAGAAAAAAAGATTATTCTACAAATTAGCGCTATGTTAGAGCACTCTTTAGTTGCATTGTAATATTCTTTGTAAATATAAAAAGCTGATGTAATTATAATTTCAGCTTTTTATGCATATCACCAGCTTCGCGAATACCTGCCTGTATTAACAATGTTTTATATTGATGTAATTATTTAATTCATTATTATGACCGTACGATTTCAGCCAAAACGCAGTCAAATGGAAAAATTTACAGATATTCATCATAGAGCAGTTGAAAGAAAAGGCAGTGAGTCTATGCTTCAGAGCCTTATTTCAAAGCCTTTGCCTTCTAAAACTTTACTCGACATAAATAACGATAACTGGTTAGAAGAATTTACCCGTAAAATTTTTCAAAGTGGGTTTTATTGGTCTGTCATAGATAAAAAGTGGCCTGGTTTCAGAGAAGTTTTCTGGGATTTTAATGTGAATAAACTACTTATGATGTCTCCTGAAATGTATGAACAACGTGCCAGCGATGAGCGTATTGTACGTAATTTCAATAAAGTAAAAACCATCGCTGTTAATACTATGATGATCCATTCAACATCATTAGAACACGGCAGCTTTAGTCAGTTTATTAATGATTGGCCCAGTGAAGATATTATTGGTTTATGGAACTGGTTAAAAAAACATGGTTCTCGCTTAGGTGGCAATACCGGAGCATATAGTTTACGCGTTATGGGTAAAGATACCTTTATTTTATCCAGAGATGCGGAGTCTTATTTTAGATCTCATAAAATAATTGATGGTGGTCTACAAACAAAAAAATCATTAACTGCAATACAAAGTTTTTTCAATGAAATGCAACAACAAAGTGGGTTATCACTACAAGAGATAAGCCAAATACTTTCTTATAGTGTTGGTGATAATGTCGTTGGTTTTAGTCAATAACTTTTACTAAAATCCAATAAGTTTAGGCTCAGTGCTATAACCAAATAATAAAAACTGTGGCGTCCTGCTGATCAGAATGTCACGGTGATTTATATCAATGAAATTCACTTAAAGAATATCCACGATTAAACAACAAAACGATTTATAAACTTCGCCAGACCTAATTCCAATTTTTAGCCTAGAACATAACCTGAAGTTATAAGCCCCTCAACTTTTAACATTGTTAAATTTTTTGCCTGTACTTTATCTTTATTTTATTGAATTTATGTAATCAGATATCAGTGGTAAAAAGTTCATAAAGTAAGATGCAATATTTATTAGAATCTAGTTTGAAACCTGAACTTTTAATTCAACAAAGTATCTTATTCCGCTGCTAAAACATCGTTAAAAAGAGATGCTTCATGACTCGAAAACAAAAAATCATTCAAAGCGCAATTAACAATAAAATTATTGATAACAATTTAACTGCAATTGGTATCATGGACTTAGACAGGCTTAAACTAACAGTTAATGATGTTTATTCAGCTTTCCCTGAAAATTTCACCCATACCTTTGCCGTCAAAGCCAATGCTTTAGTGAGTGTACTGGCTTCTTTGCGTAAATATGGCATGGGTGTTGAAGTTGCAAGTCCAGGAGAACTTAAAATATCGCTAGCGGCAGGTTATAGTGCGCAAGACATCATTTTTGATTCACCCGCTAAAACAATAAATGACCTGAGAACCTGCATTAAAAATGATATTTCACTCAATATCGATAACCTTCAAGAATTGGCTCGTATTGATGAACTCATGATAGAGTTTCCTCATACTCAATCTATTATTGGTTTTAGAGTTAATCCGCAAATTGGCAGTGGAGATATATGTTCCACCAGCACAGCAACAGCAACATCAAAATTTGGTTATCCACTTGCAGATAACAATAATAAGCAAAAACTGGTGCAACTATACACACAACGTCCTTGGTTAAAAAGCATTCATACTCACACAGGCTCACAAGGCTGCGCCCTTGAACTTATGGCTGAAGGTGTAAAAGTAATTACAGACTTAGCTGAAGAAATTAACGTAACGATTGGTAAACAACAAATTGTTCGTTTAGATATTGGTGGCGGCCTACCTGTTAACTTTGCATCCGAAGAAATATCCCCTTCTTTTAAAACGTACGCTGATATATTAGAAACCCAAGTCCCTATTTTATTTAGTGGTAAATATCAGGTAAAAACCGAATTTGGTCGTGCCATTGTCGCTAAAAATGGCATGATTATCACCCGTGTTGAATATACTAAAAGCTCAGGTAATAGACATATCGCTATCACCCATGCTGGCGCACAAATTCTCACACGAACAGCATTTTTACCTAAATCATGGCCTCTTCGTATTACTGGCTTCTTACCCACTGGCGAACAAAGGACTGACTCATTGTCACAAGTTGTTGCAACAGATGTGGCTGGACCATGTTGTTTTGCTGGAGATCTTATTTGCAATAACCAGCTATTGCCTAAATTAGAACCCGATGACTATGTCATGGTTCATGATACAGGCGGTTACTATTTCAGTAATCACTTTGACTATAACAGTTTGCCACGTATTGGCGTATTTGCTGTGTCAGGTGAAGATGACAACTTAAAAATTCATAATATTCGTAAAGCAGACTCTTTAGCCGATGTTTTAAATAAAATGTAAAGGTGCGCTTATGAATATTGAAGTTGGCATTCTTGAAACATTATTAGTTGCACTGTTAATTCTTTTTTCTGGATATTACTGCAACAGTAAAGTGACATTTTTACGTAACAATAATATTCCTGAACCCGTTGTTGGGGGAATATTATTTTCTATCTTAGCGGCAATAGCACATAGCTTTTTTAATTTTCACTTTCAATTTGATATGAGCTTTAAAACACCTTTTATGACGGTCTTTTTTACAACAGTTGGCTTAGGCGCAAGCTTTAAATTATTACTCACAGGTGGGCCTAAAGTTGTTTTATTTCTTTTAATCGCAACGGTTTATTTAATAATTCAAAATGCTGTCGGAGTATCATTTGCGATTATGTCAGACATGCCAGCACTTATGGGTTTAATAGCAGGCTCTGTTACGCTTTCAGGTGGTCATGGCAATGGCGCGACTTATTCTGACTTGTTTATCTCGCAATATCATATGCCTAATGGCGTATTTGAGCTTGCAATGGCGGCAGCCACTATGGGCTTAGTGCTTGGAGGTTTAGTGGGTGGTCCTGTTAGTAAACGCTTAATAAAAAAGCATAACTTAAAAGCCGATGAATACCACGAAGCGTTAGATGATACTGTCACATTTAACCCAGAAGATCATGATTTAGTCACACCAAAAAAGATGATGGAAACCTTATTTATTATTGTGTCATGTATGGTGATAGGTCATTTATGTTATAACGCTTTAAAAGAAGTTGGTCTTGTATTGCCCTCTTTTTTGCTCCCTTTATTATTTGGTGTTGTATCAACAAATTTTTGTGAGTTTTCTAAAATATACATTGTGAGCCGAGCCTGTATTGATTTGTGGGGCACGATGTCATTATCTATATTTTTAGCTATGGCTTTAATGTCTTTAAAAGTATGGGAGTTAGCAAATTTAGCAGGGCCTATGTTGTGTATCATAATAATACAAACTGTTGTTTTGATGATGTTTGCTTATTTTGTTACCTTTAGAGTGATGGGTAAAAATTACGATGCTGCCATTATAGCTGGGGGACACTGTGGCTTTGGCTTAGGCGCTACGCCTACTGCGGTCGCAAATATGGAAGCTTTAGTTGCAAGGCATGGTCCTTCAGCACAGGCATTTTTAGTTGTGCCCTTAGTCGGTGCTTTTTTTATAGATATTACAAATGCTTTAGTCATACAACTGTATTTAAGTTTACCATTTGTCACACCTTAATTTTCCTCACAGCTGAATATATTTTTAACACATATTCAGCTGTTTTCATTCAAAAACATGATTAAACGCTTCAAGTAATAAAGTGACTTTATTGATTTCTCTGGGCGATTTTTTTGAAACCAAAGATAAATTGAAAGGATAAGTTAATGTGCTTGGTTTTATTATTCTGATCTCTCCTTGGTTTAGCTCATTTTGAATATAACTTTGCGGCATAAACCCGATATATAATCCTGATAAAATCATCGCTTTGCGAGTATCAAACTGATATGCCTTAGCTGCTAAATTCAACTTTTTAAGCTGTTCTCGTCCCTCTATATCAAGGTCAATACCAGGGTGAATAGCCGGTGAAGCAGATAAATTACCGGCGGTGATAGATGAGTCTACTTTATTAAAAAAAGAGTGACTTTTTGCACAACACAAATAAATCGACTCGCTAAATAATGCACTATACTTCAAACCTTCAACCTGTTGATACCCTGGAATTATGCCCACATGTGCCTTGTCTTTTAGCAGATGTTTTTCAATATTTGAAATTGAATCGCCATCTAATACAAGATGTAAATTAGGTGAACTTTCATGAATGTATTGAATCACTTTTGCTAATTTTTGTTGTTTTACACTATCTAGCTGATCGCCACATAAAATAACAAGCTCACCGCTGAGTTCTTCGCCTAAAGAACCAACAAATAATGAAAAGTCACTCATAGAGTCAAATAAATTTATGACTGCACGATAAACGGCTTGCCCATCTTCAGTTAAAGAAAAGCCTCCTCTCCCCCTTAAGCATAGCTTTAGCTTCATTCTACTTTCTAAATTAGACATATGAACACTAATTGTTGAACGTGTAATACCTAAAGCTGTTTCAGCAGCTGAAAAGCCGCCATGTTCAACAACAGATACAAAAATACGTAATAAACGTAAATCATATTCTGTGATAGGTTTTGGAATAATAGAAGATTTACTCAAAGTTTTATAGCCATCAAACTTAAGGTTTAATGTTTTGTATTTAACCCGAGTTCGATTTATTATTCAATAGCTATAAATACTTTCATTGGATAAAACATGCATAACTTACAAGACGCGCAACTCATTAAAAATTTTTCCTATATTAATGGTAGCTGGCATTCCAGTAGTTCTGAGTTTCCAGTTAGAAATCCAGCCAATGGTGAGGTCATAACAAATGTAAGTAATGCAGGCATTGCTGAAACAGAACTTGCAATCAAATCAGCTAAAAGTGCCTTAAAGATGTGGTCAACCAAACCTGCGAATGAAAGAGCTCAGTTAATGCGAAATTGGTTTAATTTGTTAATTCAACACCAAGACGACTTAGGGAGAATATTAACTTTAGAACAAGGTAAACCCTTTACTGAATCTAAAGGCGAAATAGCCTATGGCGCAGCTTTTATAGAATGGTTTGCTGAAGAAGGCAAACGTGTATATGGCGATATCATTCCGGGTCCATCAGGAGATAAACGTATTGTTGTGATCAAACAGCCAGTTGGTGTTGTTGCATCTATCACGCCATGGAATTTCCCCAATGCCATGATAGCAAGAAAAGCTGCGGCATCATTAGCTGCTGGCTGCACCTTTGTTGTACGCCCAGCGACACAGACGCCTTTGTCTGCATTGGCTATGGCAGAACTTGCAGAAAGAGCTGGGATCCCTGCCGGTGTATTTAACGTTGTTGTTGGCAATGATGCTAAAAGCATGGGCAAAATACTCACCCAACATCCTGATGTTTCAAAGTTTACTTTTACAGGATCAACACCTGTAGGAAAAACACTGCTAAGTCAATGTGCGACAAGTGTAAAAAAAGTTTCAATGGAACTTGGCGGCAACGCCCCTTTTATTGTTTTTGATGATGCCGATATAGATGAAGCAGTACAAGGTGCTTTGGTTTCTAAATATCGCAATGCAGGGCAAACTTGTGTATGTACTAATCGTATCTTTGTTCACACGAATGTACTTGAAGAATTTACTGACAAGCTCACCATTGCAGTATCAAGTCTAACGCTTGGCGACGGCTTATCACCTAATACTGATATTGGGCCTATGATCTCACACAGTGCCGTTGAAGATGTTGATAAACTGGTCAATGATTCTATCGCGCTTGGTGCAAAAATTACATTAGGCGGTAAAAAAAGTGCATTAGGTGAACACTTTTACCAACCAAGTATTTTAAGCAATGTCACCAATGATATGCCTATCGCCCGCAATGAAATTTTTGGCCCTGTTGCACCTATCATTGCTTTTAATACCGAAGAAGAAGTCATTCAAATGGCAAATGATACTGAATATGGTTTAGCTGCATATTTTTATTCCCGAGATATTGGCAGGGTGTGGCGTGTATCAGAAGCACTTGAATACGGCATGATAGGTATAAATGAAGGCATTATTTCAAATGCAGCAGCCCCCTTTGGCGGCGTAAAAGAGTCTGGTAATGGCCGTGAAGGCTCTAAATATGGTTTAGACGATTACCTTGAGATTAAATACCTTTGTATGGGTGGTCTTAACAAATAAGCCAAATAAAGAAGTATTTATAGTAAACACGATTAGTTAAAAAATTAGGTTAACAGTTATGAATAATGCCAATTTACAAAATAGAAAATCAAAAGTAATCGCCCGCGGCCAAGGTAATGTATACCCAGTTTATGTTGATAAAGCAGAAAATTCTGAAATTTGGGATGTTGAGGGCAAACGCTATATCGACTTTGGTACAGGGATTGCGGTATGTAATACAGGTCACAGTCACCCAAAAGTTGTAGCCGCAGTTAAAGCCCAACTTGATAAATTTAGTCATACTTGCGTCATGGTCAACCCGTATGAGGTCGCTGTAGCGTTAGCTGAAAAATTAACTGAGATAGCTCCAGGTGATTCAGATAAAAAAGCAATATTTGTATCTACAGGTGCAGAAGCGGTTGAAAATTGTATCAAAATTGCCCGTGCACATACTGGCCGTCGTGGTGTCATTGCTTTTAATGGTGGTTTTCATGGTCGCACTAATCTCACAATGGCACTCACAGGTAAAATAACACCATATAAAAACTTATTTGGCCCTTTCCCTGGAGACATTTTTCATGCGCCTTATCCTATAGCTTGTCATGACATTTCTATAAAAACATCCTTAAAAGCAATAGAGAACCTATTCAAAGTTGATATTGCGCCAACCGATGTTGCTGCCATTATTGTAGAACCTGTACAAGGAGAAGGTGGTTTTTACGCGGCCTCTGCCGAATTTTTGCAAGCACTGCGTACAATATGCGATGAGCATGGTATTGTTTTAATTGCTGATGAAATTCAAACCGGTTTTGCTCGTACTGGAAAGATGTTTAGTTTTGAACACTCTAATGTTGAACCTGATCTTATAACGATGGCAAAAGGTATTGCAGGTGGTTTTCCGATTGCAGCCGTTGTTGGTAAAAGTAACATTATGGACGCGCCCTTGCCTGGTGGTTTAGGTGGCACTTATGGTGGCTCTCCCGTTGCATGCGCAGCAGCTTTAGCTGTATTGGATGTCATTCAAGATGAAAACCTTCTTGAGCGCTCAGTGCAAATAGGTGATATTTTTAATGAAAGATTAACAGCACTTCAAACAAGGTATCCTGATTTAATTTTAGAGGTCAGAAATCAAGGCGCTATGATAGCACTCGAGCTCATTACCCAAGGTGATGCTGAGCAAGCTAATACACAATTAACCCAAGCCATTATAGCCAATGCCGCCAAATATGGTTTAGTACTTTTAGCCTGTGGTTTCTATGGTAATGTGATTCGTTTTTTACCTGCACTGACAGCCAGTAATGATATAATTAACGAAGGTTTGGACAGCTTTGTTAAATTATTTAAATCTCTGGTTGATTCATAAATTAGCAAGTTATTTATGCTACAGCGCTTTCTGTAGCATTTAAACTCATTAATCAATCGGGTGTTTAGGGTGTTTAAAGTCAAATATGCTTTGACCCTTTGAGGCCTTTTTATTAATTTTTAAGCCAAATATAAAACGCGTTATAGTAAAACGCTTTATTAATTCATACCCTATAAAACATCCCATAAAAGTAAATACAATTAACAAAAATGGCTCTACTACAGGCCCAAGTGTTAATTGACTTAACCACATAGCAAAAACAATTATGAGTGTTTGGTGCAAAATATACCAAGGTAAAATGGCTTCATTTATATAGGCTATTTTGGCACTTTTTTTATTTAAAAATGCACCTGCAAAACTCATTACGCTCAACAACCAAAATATTTTATTGCCAGAGAAAATCACATTAATAAGCAGCTTAATTGCAATTGAGGCATTGGAATAGTCAATATCAAAACCCCACGCCCTATTAAATCGCATAAGTACCAAGGTATAACTGATAAGCGATAAAACTAACCAAGTCTTACGTTTTAATATAATCGTTTGCCAAACATTTGGTAACTTAGCTAATGCATATCCAGCCATAAATGCGCTGAAATAAAATGCATGATTGTACCAATCACCAAGCAGTACAAATGTATCATCAGGAAAAAAAGGTAATATTGCGAAATCATAAAATAAAGCCAATAAGAATGGCACAGTTAAAATTTTTATCGCTGATATTTTTTTATCTAAGGATTGCCAATTTATTTTTATCAATAACGGCTTAATCGCCATATAAACTAACGTATAAACAAATAAATATAGTAAATACCAAAGGTGGTTATACGTTATCAAACCCACAGATAAACCCGTACGGTTTGAAATCAATTGATGTTGGCTATACCTTTGTGTATCAGTATCCAGATACAGCTTAAAAAATTCTAAAAAGTGAGCTGTATATCCTTCACTTTGAACCAGCTCATAATAAACCTGAGGAGGAATGATCAAAAACATACCTATAAGAAGCGGTATTAATACCCTGATAATTCGCATTTTAAATAACTGATAACTTGTTACTTTTATTTCAACTAAAGAAATAGCAATACCAGAAATAATAAAGATTAATGGCATTCGCCACGGGTTAACCAGCAACATAATATTTTGTAAAAACACACTCAAATATGCACTTTTTACATGCCAACCCCAATCTGCAACATAAAATTGTCCAATGTGATAAAAAATTAATAACATAAAGGCTAAAGCTCTCAGCCAATCTATATCATACCGCCGTGCATCATGTGTTTTTAACATGTAAATTATCCAATCGATGTTCTTCAAAATTGATATGAACATATTAAATTCACAGAGTGATGAATAGCCAAAAAGGCTTATATAACACTATCTTGGGGTAAACGGTGGTATAAAGGGATGGTTATTTATGAAACTTAAGGCTCTGGCTATTTTATTCTAAAAAAATAAGTTAGCACACTAAACTTATGATAAAAAAATACCATCTAAAAAGATGGTATTTGTTCAGGGGTGATAACTAAAAAAATTACTGATAACGAATTGTTATTTTTTCATTTGAGGGCTTATCAAAACCAATAAAACTAGCCTGAACCGCGCCTTCATTCAATATAGGTAAAGTATTCATTTTATTAAATGCGCTTTGCCATTCAATCAAATTCACATCATCTAAATATACCGTATTGCTATTACCTGATAGGTCTTCTATTTCAAGTAATATTCTAAAGCTACGATAACCAACACGTTGCGAATTAAATGCGACCTCTAAATTTGTCCAGCCTTCTTTGCCATCTAATGTTACGGTTTCAATTAAATGTTTTTCAGCGTGTTTGATTGCATGAGAAAATTTGTCTTTATTTTTACGTCCCTGCCAATAAAAGTTAATTTTTGTATCTGTGGCAACTTTAATATTGGTTTGAATTGTCATAGGGCTACTGGCGTTATATACACGTCTAAAGTTAGTCATGGCAAAAACGTCTTTTCCACCCCGTTTTAAATTGGAAACCATGGCATACTGACCACTTGCAGCTGTTTTTTGTGTTAAACTAAAATCATTTTGGTCCATATTCCACCCACGCTCAGACGTATTAAAAGTATCAAAGCTTTCAAAGTCAGAACCATTCACTAAATTAACCCCTAGCCTATATTGCAAAGTATTATCTGTACTTATTACCCGCTGAATATTTTTGTTCCAATCAGTATGATATAGCGGGTAAGCTGTTTGTTCTGCGAGTGTTGATATAACTGTTTCGTTTTGTGTAACCTTCGTTGATGATTTATTGGTAGAAATAATCCCATGACCACCTGATACAGCCAGTTTTAAGCCTCGTTTTTGCGATAACTGATCTAAGCGCTTTAAAACTGTATATCTGTGCATTCCAGTTGCTGGTGTTGGCTTATAGCCTTTTAAATATACAGGTATAATTTCTGCACGATGAAATCTATCACCATCCATCCAAACATATAATACAAATGAATGGGGAGTTGCATAAAAATACTGGTCGAATATAAAATTCCCCATTGAATAAGCAATTAACTTATCATTATAAATTTCAAAACCTTGGGTAACATGTGGATGATGTGCAATTGCCATATCGGCACCAGTATCTATTGCTGTTTTAAGTCTTTGTTCAGTGACTAAAGTCGGTTCTGTTTTATATTCTAAACTGCCGTGATACTGCACTATCGTAGCCTTATCATCAGCAACTTCACGACTGACGGACTCTATAATATTATCTATTGAACCAAATGCTGCTCCACCTTTATCATTGGTCGCTGTTTGATTAGGTGTAAAACCCCCTTCCCAACCAACATAACCTAAAAAAGCATACTCGGTCCCATTTAGGCTTTGATGGTGCGCTTTTAATGCATCGGTTTGATTAATACCAGCACCGGCATAATTCAAAATACTTTTGTCTAAATAATTCAAGGTGGACTTAAGGCCTGAGTCCATATAATCATAAGTGTGATTATTGCCTAAAGTCACAAAATCTATTCCTACCCACTCTAACGCGCTTAAAGTCTCTGGCGGTGAATAAAAAGTCACTGACTTAGGTGCTCTTTGAGAAGGCTTGCTATCAGCAATTTGTGTTTCTAAATTAACGGATGAAAAGTCGGCTAAACTCATATATGGGCGCATATTTTCCACTATAGATTTAGTATCTTTTGCTTCTTGTCCTGAAGATATAATGACTTGATTATCAAATTTGGGTTTTACAAAACGACGCCCCATCATGACGTCGCCGCCAAAAGCAAATAAGGTTCTCCCTTTTACTTTTTTAACCAATTCAACAGGTTTAATATTCATGTTTTGCTGAGATAGCTCATAATGGCTGAAAGTTTGAATTCCAGAATAATAAGCAGGAGAAGAAAATTTCAGCCTGTAAATATCACTCATTTCAACTGAAATACTATAACGACCTTGTGTATCAGTTTTATACTCTTTACCATTTAATGAAATAGTTGCATTTTTAAGTAATGCATCTTGTTCATTCATTAAACTACCTGTGATGTTCACCAGAGATTTAGCCTGAACAACTGATGAGGTACTGCAGGCGAGCGTAGCAATTACCCCTAAGCTGACACAAGTTAACACTATATTTTTATTCATAATTATAATCTTCGACTGCTGAAATTTGCACACTAACATTGTATTAAACTTGCAAACAATGCTTTTATACTCAAATATCATAGCCTAAGGTTATATGGTAAAAGTGGCGCTCACACCAAACTATTGATAGCGCCACTTTAAATTAAGTTTATGATTTATGCCATAACTTCAAGTTATAACCCCCTACAAGTTTACGACTGCAATTTATTACGAAATCTTGTTAAAAATAACAACTCAATAAACAGGGGAATATAATGAATAATATAAAAGTACACATTGAATATAACCAAAAAACTGAAAACTACAACACATTACCACCCGTAGATACTGATGATAATTGCTTTGAAAAAGGATATAACTGACTTCTATTTATACCTATGAAAATCTAGAAAATAAATTTATTTTTTACGTGTGAAAATTGCTTTTATATGGCCCCAAACTTCCTTGCCTAATAATGCAATAGAAGCTACAAACAAAACCTCACCAGAAATAATTAAAACGGTTGTAGCCGCTGCTATTTCACCTTTAGAGATATCTATAAACGGAAGCGCAGCAATTATTCCCCAAACTGCAAATGATAAAATTAAAAATACATAGCCAACTATTTTCTTCAAAATTATGCTCTCACTCTATTATCATGGTGTTATTAATGAGTTTATCAGTCGCACAGGCTAAGCTCATATTAAAAATCTAACATATTAAAAAGATAAATAGTTTTATCAAAGTTATTTTTTAGAAAATAATAAAGGCGATATATTTAGCTTGAATAAAATCCCTTTAAAATCCAATTTAGCAAAAAATAACCCGACTATAGCGCCAGCAATAACATCTTGCGGCCAGTGAACACCTAACAAAAGCCGCGTATAAGCGATTGCCACAGCCCAAGTTAACAAAACCATAGCAATCAATTTGTTTCCTCTTTTTAAAAACAGTTGCCCAAAAAACAATGCAAATAAAAATGCAAAAGATGCATGGCCCGAAGGAAATGATGACCTTGACTCATTTACCCAATGTTGTTTTTGCCAGTCAGGTATAGATGTTAATGATGCTATGACTTGCGATAATTTGACTTGACGCTCCTCTGATTGAAGCACCTTTTGTTGTATCAAATTATTTTCAAGTAAATAATGAATAAATGGACGTTCTTCATTCACTGCTTTCTTTAACGCTAAAATAGTCACTATGGTCAAAGCTAATAAAAAAATAAATTTAACCAAAGTATTCACTCTCGCTTGCCAACTTTTACCATAAAAAAACGAGAAAACAATAGCAAAAATAGGCAATACATAAATAGAAGCTGTTGAAGTCAATAAATTTAACATAAAACCACAACTGCCATTCTCAGAAACAAGAGTAAACCAAGAAAAATCAAATAAATAAGAAGATAAAGAAAGGCATAATACAATTAATGAAAGAATTACAAACACGCTCAAGCACCTAGAAATAATTTATTGGCGAGACAATATCATGAAGTAGTTGAAAGGCAATATTAAAAAGTAAGATTTGGTTATAGTCGTCAAATTAATTAAGGGCATTTTAAAAGAGATAACCAAGTATGCGTTTAATAATCAAGACAATACAGGCCAGACTTTCATAATGATAATTAATATACCAAAAGCTGTAAGCTACTTCGCTTATTTTTTATTTATATGAGTGACACCTTATTGTCGCGCACTAATACAATTGGAAAAGTCGCTTACACCTTGGCTGAGCCATTCTTTACAAAAAAAGTAACTGTGCACTAAGTACCTGTGACTTGAATAGTGCCTGTTGAGGTTAACCGATAAATGTCTCGATTCTGGCATCCTGCTTCATACTAGCTCCTAAGTCCATTTAGCCGTAGTCCTCCCGCTTTTAAAAAGAGCTTGAAATGATAAAAAAACAACAGGCTGCGGTGAGATCGTAATAAGAGGGCCTCTATATGTGTTTGCTGTAAGCGATGCTTAATAGCCACATGACAATCGCTTAGTTTATATAACAATAAAGGTTTTTTAATTGATTTAAAAATTGACTGCTGACGCAGTCAAATAAAACCGTATTACCTATTGGCTGTGATCCAGCTCATATGTGTTATGCCTGAACATTGAGCGACATTAGCTTGGCATTTGTGCCGTAGCTTGAACAAATAGATGCATTATGAACCTCTCTGAAGCCGAACTTGAACCAGTAACTCCCTGATCCTTGAACGGCAACAAGAAGTACACGTTTGAATTGCCTCAATTTAGCTATTTCTATGAGCTTACTTGACAGCTGCTTCCCTATACCTGATTCCCTCGCATTACTACTTACCGCCAAATCGTGGAGATATAAGGTATCACCATTAGATTTGCGAGGAAGCTCTTCAAATAATTTAGGTGGCTCATCGGAATTCCAAGGGTGAGCGAGTATGTACCCAGAAATCTCATTGCTGCTGGATTGAAACACAAAGCAGGTTTCAGGCGATACTTGCCATTTGCTTTTAAGTACACCGACTTCCTCTGGTGGAACTCCTGTATATGCTTCCTCTTGCACTTTAAGGATCCCTTGCCATGAATTTTCTGATATTTCGGCTATAGACATTACTTAATTCCAAGGATGGCATAACGAGCCTGTAGAATTACCCGTTTTAAATTAATATTTTATAATTGAAACACTCTACTGATATTAAATTGTTTTAACAATCAAAAACGTTTACGTTTTTGCTGATTTTTTATTTTTATAACTAGAATGAAGATAATGGTGGTATTTATTAATAAAAAGGACGTATTTAAATGATATTTAGGGTGCTTTCGTGAGTTTTATCTTTAATGTAGGCTGTTTCTTAACTTTTCTATATTATGAACTAAACAATACATTTGCCATTGCGCATTCACTTTTTCTTGTCCTCGCAAAGTGAATTTATTCATTCCTTTATTCACTGTGATATTGCCACTTTTTATCACAAGACAAGGCTCTATTGCACCTAACCTTTTACTGTATTGTCGCCGTCCAATAGGACTATCTATTTTAATCCGCATTTT
>NZ_FOLO01000004.1:0-122482 GCF_900112265.1 Pseudoalteromonas denitrificans DSM 6059
TATGCCGATAAAGGTTATATCGGCAAAGAGTTAAATGAAAAACTAAAGGAACTCGATGTAGATTTGATTACAACAGTTCGAAAAAACATGAAGTCGAAAGCCATGTCAGCCTTCGATAGAGCCATGTTATCAAAGAGATACATCATTGAAACTATCAATGACCAGTTGAAGAATATATCTCAAATAGAACATAGCCGCCATCGCAGTGAAACAAGTTTCATGCTCAACTTGATATCTGGAATAGTGGCTTATTGCTTAAAGAAACAGAAGCCGTGTATAAAACTATCAGCAGATGTATTTGGTATGATGCCAGACTAATAAATGGCGATGCTTAACCAGATCTCAGGTTAATTAATTCATCAATTTGGCAATCACACATGCTGACATGGTTAGCAAGTTTCGATAAAGCGGGTGAATTACTCGATAAATGTGAAGGTAACGTCAAGGCTGCTTTTGCAATGATGTTAAGTAATAGATTGTATTTTTTACATCAAATTCACTTAGACCAAAGCATCGATAATTTATCCAGGCGTTTCAATATTGCCAACCCTAAATTACCCTTAGCCTTTACGGGTGACGCTCAAAATTGGGGTTTTAAAATTATCAGCATAGCGCGCCCTCTAGAACTAAGCTTTGAAATGGAGGCCATCTCATGAACCACTTAATTAAGCGTATTAAAACGCTACAAAACTTGGCGAACATTGACCAGGACGCACATAAACAAAATGTCAAAGATGTGAGCATGGGCCGTACAGATTCATGTGCCAGACTTGATGACCCTGAAATGCATATTTTGATTCTCCGTTATCAAAATATGGCACCAAAGAAACAAGGTAAACAACAATTACCGCCGCAGCTAAAAATGATTTATAGCTTGTGGGGTCAATTACATACTGCGGGCCTTGTGAATACAAACTCAAAACAAGCCTGCGATACCTTTTGTGAAAAGTACCTAAAAGGTAAAACATTAGCGCAAAGCGCAGCACAGTGGCACAACATTATTGAGGTATTAAAAGCCTGGTTAAAACGTGCTGAAAAACACCCACAAAATAACACTGAAAACGGTAGCGAGGTAACGACTCATGCATGATATTACAACGGACAAATATCAATTTGTGATTAACTCAGACAAAGCACAATTTACTGAGCATCATCAAAAAGCCCGTATGACAGATGATGATAGAAAAACAGGTCGGTGTATGCGTCAAATAGAAGAATACTTGGAAAATAAACGCTTATCACAAAAAGACGATATTGAATTTATGTGTGAGGAATTTACCCATGACTGATGAAGTAGCAGGTGAGTTAGACTTGCGCGCTTTACCTTATGGCCTGCGGCCCATCGTACAGCATTTGGGCGTTGAAAAAGCCATTAGCGTATTAACCAAGGAGCAGGGCCAAGTAATGTATATACCCGAGTTTCCAAATGAAGCCCATGAAGTGGTGAAATTGTTTAGTTTGAGCTTAGTCAAAGAATGGTCACAGCAATACGGCCAAGGCCCGTACCAAGTGCCAATGCTTGCTAAAGTACTCATTCAAATTCGTAACAAAGAAATATGCGCGGCCCTTGATGAGAACCGTGCAACTAAACTGGGTTTAACCAGGCGTTTTGGTATTACACGACAGCAAATAGCAAATATCTATAATGAGCACTTGGCAGAGACATCATCACAGCAACAACAAATAGGATTAATTTGATATGAGAAAGTTAAAATTCGATGGCTTTAGCGCATTTATTTTTATTATTTGCATCATTAATTTAGTACTTACGGTTGCGGTCTTATTTTTGCCTGAAGAAAGCGCAACGACAGAACGCATGAAAGTGCCACATCAAGGTAATGATAGTAGGTCGGTGTCCTTACCGGAACCTAACTATTGAAGGTTTTTGGTCATTTACTGTCAACACTTAAAACTGTGTTGGCAACTATTATATTTCAATTTCTATGATATCCATTTATAAGTCTTTGTTTAATTTCATGCAGACTATTTTTACCATAATCCGAAATTTGATTGTCATATTTTTCAATGACTATATCTATTTCATGCTCAAAAGAACCGATTGACTGGGCGCTCACAGATAAACGGGTTAACTTATGTACCGCTTCCCAATAAGCGCTTTCCTTAAAATGATCCATTGCCTTAACTCCGTTAGTGCACCATTTTTAAATATAGCGCACATTGAAATAAATAAAAAATAATTTCCTGCTTGTAATACGATATATTTTTGTTTTATCCTGTTGATTGCCTAAAACCAAATCAAACTAAAACCCCACCAATTCAACTGACTGAAAAACATTTTACAGTGTCTGATAATTCCCACATTTAGTTTAATAAATGCATGACTGATACAGCGCATGCACCTTTATATTTACTGGCTGAACAAATTGCCAATGCCAAAACGCGAGATGAAAAAATTGCGTTAGCAGCAAAGTGTCCTGGTCCTTACTTGGCTATTTTACGTAAACAAGTTCGCACCATTTATGACAAACGCAATATTGTTAAGCCTGCTAAAAAAACACTGCCTGCCTGTTTTATCTCGCTAAAACTGCGCTTAAAGCGCAAAAACAGGAAGGCTAATGGAAAAACTAAAGCAACAACTGACAAACCATGAAGGTGTTGAGCTGATGCCTTATCTATGTACATCTGGTGAATTGACCATAGGGGTGGGTAGAAACTTGGCGCGACGCGGTATTACCGCCCAAGAAGCTGACTTTATGCTTGAAAATGATATTGCTTTATTTACTGAGCTTGTCACTAACTCAATTGATACTTCACAGTGTAATGAACCGCGCTTAGCAGTGCTGATTAATATGGCCTTTAACCTTGGCATTACAGGCTTGCTTAAGTTTAAAAATACCCTTCATGCAGTTGAATTTGGGCAATACGATTTAGCGGCTGCTGAAATGCTCAATAGTAAGTGGGCCTCTCAAGTTGGGGATAGAGCAACCCAGCTTTCTCTTCAGATGGAAACAGGGTTATGGCAAGGAGTCAGTACCAAGGAGTGTAACTAATGAATACTGAACAAGAAAACCAATTATTCAAAAGCCTAGGTTCAATTGAATCAACCCAAGAAGCCATTTTAAAATCTATCGTTGATATTAAAACAGACATTCACAAATCTCTAGAAACCGTTAATAGCCGCATTGATAAAGTAGAAATGCGCGTTAAAGACGTTGAAACCAAAACGGATGCCCGCCTTGAAAAAGTAGAAACCAAAGTCACCAATACCCGTATTAAATTAGCGGCAAGCGGTGGAGCAGGTGGTTTACTGGTTTTGCTATTGGCTGAATTATTAAAAACGGGCGGTATTTAATATGGCCCACGGTTTGGACATCAAAAACGCTGTGAGACACAGCTATGTAACTGAGCTGTTAGCCATGTCTGTTGCTGCAATCAAAAACTCTGTCTCTGAAGGCACTGCACGGCGCTGGAAAATGGAGGCAAAAGACAATGGTGATGACTGGGAATTAGCACGTACCGCTACACGTAGAAGTGAAGGCCCAATGGGTGAATTTACCAGTGACTTTATTGAAGAATTCACCGTCCAGGTCAATGAAACCTTCACCATGCTCAAGCAAGAAAATGAAGGTATGAGCCTTGAACAAAGGACTAAGATACTGTCTAGCCTCACCGACATGATGGCTAAAGTCATGAAACACTCAGGTGGTAATAAAAAACTACAAAAACGCACTTTTGCTTTTGAAGTACTTAAGCTTTTAACCAAATTTATATCTACACAGCACCCTAAACTTGCACCCGCTTTTGTTGACATATTAACGTCATTTTCAGCGCGTATCGATAGTGAGTTTGATGACTAATGGCGGATATGAATTCTAAAGATTTTTTAACTGAAATTGAGAAACTTGCAGGGTCACTTCGCCGTGATATCGAAGCCAAAGAACGTGATATTGACCCAAGCCCAAAGGCGATAAAAGCGCGTCGAAAAAGGGTGCTTGCAGGGGATTTTGAATACTTTGTTTATACCTATTTTCCACATCACATGTGGCTGGATGAAGGGCAAAAAACATCTGAATTTCAAGACTATTTTATGAAGTGGTTTCCTGAAGCTTTAAAGATTAAGAACGGTTGGAAAAACTGGTTTGTTGCACCGCGTGGTGAAGGTAAATCAACATTAGCGGTCAAACTTGCACCTATCTATGTGGCCATTCAAGCCCTGTTACAAGATGAGGATGTACGTAAAGAACTGGGCCTAGAAGCGCCTCCTGTATTTATCGATTATATGATTTTGTTTGGTGCTGAAACCAAGATGCCAACCAAAACCTTGGAAGTGGTAAAAACTGAATTACTCAACAATAACAACCTGGCGTTAGACTTTCCTGAAGTATGCCAACCTTCACCCCTTTGGAAAATTGGCGAATTTGCCACAATCCAAGGCGTGCGATTTGAAAGTAAAGGCTCTGAACAAGCAGTGCGGGGCGCATTCAGCGGTGCCAGTCGGCCAAAGCTCTTAATGTGTGATGACATTATCACAGATAAAGAAGCCAAATCGGCAACAGAGCGAGAATCAAGATGGCGCTTTATTGAAGCGGCAGTGCAATACCTTGGCCCACCTGACGGCACTGTAAAATTCTTAGGTGTTAATACCGTACTTAACAATGATGACCCGATTTCACGCGCTGAAACTGCCCCTGGTCATATCGTGCATAAGTTCAAAGCCATTATGCAGTTTCCAGAGAATATGGACCTGTGGAATGAATGTCGTGAGTTGATGTTGCTGGATGATAAAACCTTTGAAAAGCGCTTTGCTGCGAAGGGGAAAGCAATATCAAAAGAAGATAAACCTTCCTATAAATTCTGGTTAAAACACAAACGCGTGATGAGCAAAGGCTCAAAAACCAGCTGGCCCAGTGTGCGTACTTTATATGATTTGATGTGTATGTGGGCTGCCAATAAACGTGAGTTTAATCGCGAGATGCAAGGCATTGCCAAATCAGATGAAGAAGCCATATTTTACCAGTTCGAATTTTGGGTAGATAGGCTAAATGATTGGGTGGCGTATGGTGCTTGCGACCCATCAATGGGTAAGTCTGAAAAAGCCGACCCGTCTGCGCTTTTAGTGGGGCTGTATAGCCGTGACTTAGGCAAACTCCATCTTGAATATGAGAGCCGAAAAGTCCGTGGTGCCAGTCGTTTATTGAATGATTTAATTCGCTGTCAAAAAGAATACGGCTGTGTGCTATGGGGCTTTGAAAATAACACCGCTTTTGAATATATGCGCAGTGACTTTATTAAGCGCGGTTTAGAGCAACACATTGCATTACCACTTCGCGGCGTCACCGCAACAATTAGCCAGGAAGAACGCATTGGTGCACTTGAACCCTTTGTGACAAATACCCCTGCACAAATTGCCTTTCATACAAAATGCCGCCTAGTCATGGACGAGCTTGAAAACTGGCCTGATAAACAAACCCATCATCATTATGATTTGAGCTCTGCACTGACTATTTTATGGATGGTAGCAAGCACGGGTGCCGGGGGCATGCCGCGTATTGGCAGTCGAAAAGTAACAAAGAATATCAGAGGCTACCATGTCTAATAAAACGACGAATAAAGTGACAAGTAAAACAGCTAAAAAGCCCAAACTAAACAGTAAAACGTTTGGTAAGTTATTACGTTTATTTAATCAAAACCAAACCGACCCCAACATGTGGGGCCATATCAAAGAGCTGCCAAATCCTGACCCAATCCTCAGAAAAGCAGGTAAAACGGCTGAGGTTTATGAAGAGATTTCACGGGATGGCCATGTCATCGCAGAGCTTAGAACCCTACGCTCTGGCATGTTCGCATTTAATGCCGAATTGGTGCCAGGCGGTGATGATGCAGCGAGTATGAAAAGCTATGAAATCGCCAAAGCTTTTATGGCTAAAAAACCTGACACCAATACCGAATGGGCGGACTTAGATTGGCACAATTACAGTGCGATTTTAAACGGTTTTAGTGTGCTGCATTTGGGGGCGTATGAAAAAAAAGACGGTTATTGGTTACCAACAAAAGTACAAAGTTGGCAGGGCAGTCGTTTTGCTTTTGATGGTGAACACAACTTATTAGTGAAAACCAAGGAAGCACCTAGAGGCGAGGAAACAGACCCCACCCGATGGACGTGTGTCAGGCATATGCCCACCGCGAAAAATCCGTATGGCATTGCATTATTAAGCAGTTGTTTTTGGCCGTGGACCTTTAAACATGGCGGGTTTAAGTTTTTTGTACAATTAACTGAACGCTTTGGTATTCCATTTCCCATAGGAAAATATCCCGTTGGTGCACAAGATAAAGACATTGAAGCATTGTTAGAGGGACTCACGAATTTAGTACAAGATGGTGTGGCTGCCATACCTGATGATACCCGTGTTGAAATCTTAGAAAGTAAGTTAAGTGGTGAGCCTGTACCACTGCAACTGATTAACTTATGTAATAGTGAAATCAGTAAAATACTCACTAGTCAAACACTCGCAACCGAGCAAAAAAATGGCGGTGCCAGGGCTGCCAGTGAAACCCATGCAAAACGCGCAGGTGAAAATCAGCGTGCTGATAGGGCGCTTGTGGCATCTGCCAGAAACCAGATTTTATCAGCCATTCATGATGTCAATTTTGATAGTGGCGTTGCGCCTAAATACATCTACAAAGATAAAAAAGAAATCAATTTAGAGACGGTAAATCGGGTAAAAGAAACAGCCCGTATTGTGCCAATTAGCGTTGATTGGGCATATCAAGAATTGGGCGTGCCTGCCCCTAAAGACGGCGAGGAAATTCTTGAAATTAAAGAGGAGGAAAAAGGCATTGCAACCCCTGCAAAATCGGACTTTTCAAAGTATGAATCAAATCCAAATAATCAAAGTAACCAGAGTAATCAAGGCTCACAAGCACAATTTGATGAATTCGACCGAGCAACTGAAGTTGAGATAGATAAAATTTGGCAGTACGCCAAAAACGCAGATTCATTAACAGATTTAAAAATCAAAATAACCGAAGCATTCCCTGAAATAACCCAAGGTGCCTTAGTTGATATCACAAAATCAGCTTTTGAACTTGAGTTTTTACAAGGTATGGATGACGAAAATAAAACAGTAACAATCGACGATGTGGAGATAAACAATGACTGACATAAATGCTATACCCCAAGGCTTTAAAAAGGATGGTAAAGGTAATTTAGTGGCACTGGCTAATATAAAACAAACCGACTTAATACGGGATGAATTTGTATATAAAGCCATAGCACAAGCTAAAAAAATGCAACTTGAACTGGCACAATTTAAAGAAAACCAAATGTCTGAAGCCGATGAGTTCATAGAATTATTAGCCCAAGAGCATGACGTTAAACTGGGCGGTAAAAAAGGCAATATTACACTTCGCTCATTTGACCACAAGCTCAAAGTCACACTACAAAATCAAGAACGAATTGAACTTGGCCCACAGCTGATAATCGCTAAACAATTAATTGATGAATGCTTAGAGACCTGGACACAAGATGGAAATCAGAATATTCAAATCATTGTTAATAATGTCTTTAATACCGACAAAGAAGGCACGATAAACCCGCAGCGGATTTTAAGCCTACGCAAATATGAAATCACGGATAACTCTGGTAAATGGCAAAAAGCCATGGATTTAATCGCAGAGTCAGTTGATGTGGTGGATTCATGTCGTTTTATTCGCTTTTATGAGACAGATGAAAACGGTAAAGAGCAGCCAATTTCACTCGATATTGCCAAACTTTAGGGGTTAATTATGTCAATTACGAAAGCGCAATGGGCAGCAATAGAAACCGAATTGAAAGGCTTTCTGCCGACTGTAAATTTTAAGCTGGGTGATGATGAAATCAATATTTCAAAAGTCAGAGCATCAGAGAATAAATTTGAATTAGGGGTGTTCATCAATGGAGACATTAAAGGTGACTGGTATCTCGGCGAAAAAGTACGCCCAGCGTGTATTGAGCAGGTTTGGAAAAAGAAAACAAAAGCAATTTATAGCCCTAAACGCATTAAAGAAATTGAAAAGGCTTGGGGTAAACGCCTTGCTAAAAAAGAATTTACCAATTTACACGATAAAATAACGTATCACTTACCATACTTTTCAAAAGCCAGCATATTAGTTCGCCAGTTCAAGAAAATCGAAGGTTTAGAACTTATCCCAAAAAAGGAAACTGAATAATGGAACCGATTTCAATTGCGTTAGCATTGGCTAAATTAACAGGGTTTGATAAGCAAGTAGGGCGCTGGCTTGGGGGTGATAATGGCGAAGAAGTTGCAAGCTCTGTCGTTGATATGGCGCAAATAATTACAGGTGCAAAATCACCTGAATATGCCCTACAAGAAATTCAAAAGTCTGAACAATTTCAAAAGCAATTAACACAGGCACTGATAACGTCTGAAAAAGAGTTAAATAAACTCGCTTTTGAAAATACCCAGGATGCCAGAGCCATGCAAATTCAGGCTTTGGCGCAAAATGATAAATTTTCTAAAAGATTTATTTATTATTTTGCTGCTTTTTGGTCTATATTTTCTGTTGTATATATTGTTTGTATTACCTTTGTCTCCATACCTCAAGATTCTGTCAGATTTGCGGATACTATCTTAGGTTTTATCCTTGGCACTGTAATTGCGACTATTATTAATTTCTTTTTTGGTAGTAGCTCAGGCAATGAAAAACGTACTGAAAGTCTCGACTTACAAGACGTTTTAAGCAAGGTTTAACAATTTATGCCTAACACAAACCTACAATATGGCGACCTGATACAGTTTCAGGAAGCCATTTTTTATTTTCGCCAAAAAGTACAAATACCCACAGACACCTGGCGTGATTTACAAGGCATGATCCATTCAAAAGCCTTTACAGTTGCGGGTGCTAACAAAACTCAATTACTCAATGATTTTAATCAAGCAATAGACAAAGCCATAACCAGTGGTGAAACCATCACGCAGTTTAGAAAGCGTTTTGATGAAATCGTAAAGGATCATGGTTGGTCATATAAAGGTAAACGCGGCTGGCGAACCCACGTTATTTATCAGAATAACAAAAATACGGCACGGGCCGCTGGTAGATGGCAACAACAAGAAAGATTAAAACAAAGACGGCCATATTTAATGTATTTAACTGCGGGAGATTTGCGCGTAAGACCTGAACATGGTTCATGGCATAAAATTGTATTGCACATTGATCATGAATTCTGGTTTTCACATTATCCACCCAATGGCTGGGGTTGCAGATGTAAAGTCGTCTCATTAAATAGCCGTGACATTAAACGATTAAATGTAAAAATAACCGATCAGGATAAATTGATTGATGTGGTTACAGTTGATGAAAAAACGGGAGGCTTAACAGGAATTGATTTAGGTTGGGATTATAATCCTGGTAAAGCTTGGTTGGGTCCAGACATTGTACTTGGAAAATCACTTATTGAAATGCCAGCTAATATAAGAGACATCGCAATACCAGAATTTAATAAAAGCATCTTGAAATCTAAACCTCACTATATAAATGTAGTAAATGAAATTGCAGCCAAAGTCGCATTAGATAAATTTAAAGATGATCAAAAGGTTTTTACACTGGGCTATATTGCCAGTGAAGAAATTACGAAGTTATTAAATAAAGCTAAACCCATATTAAATAGTTTGATCACAATAAGCTCAGCTGAAATTGCCTCATTATTAAAATCTGGTGTTCGGCTTGAAGTTTTAACCCAGTTGATGAATACATTGCATGATGCTAACTTATATAAATATCGCAATGGCATGTTAGAAATTATGGATACAGATATTAAAGTTAAAATATCAGAGCCTTTTAACACAATCACAATATCCAATGTATTTTATTCTAAATTCTAAGGACCATAATTGACAGTAAGATGTTTAAACCAGATTTAAACAGGCTTTAAACGGTGTTTAAACATCGTTTAAAGATTTTAAAATGATCGGTTTTAATCTAATTTTAAACGTCGAATGAACGAAAATGAGTGTAAAATGGGTCAGAATGAACAAATTATTCTAAATTCCAATGTCCGAAGTGATTTTTTAAAGATGGCGTTTAAACACGAAGAAGTCAGTAAAAGTAGGGCGTCCAGAGGTTTAAAATCTAAAATCCTATCCTTTGTTTAATTCTAGAAATGAACACCCCCTTACACCCCCTTACATTAACACAATCACACTCAAACCGTATTTAACATAATATCATTTATGGGCTATTTAAATATATGTAGATTTGGGGTAATTAAATTACTTTTAGACACTATTGCTGTTTTTATGGTGTACTGTATATATGTCCAGTACTAGTCAGTATCGGACATACTTAAAATATTACATTTGAATTCTTGAGCTCATTAATTTCTTAGCTTACTATCTAATTACAATAATTTTAATATGCATATTTATGAATTCTATAATTAATTCTGTTTTAGCTGATGTTTCATCTATTATTTTTGGTAAAGAAAAACAAATAAAATTATCCATTTCATGTTTATTGGCTCAAGGTCATTTATTAATTGAAGATTTACCAGGTATGGGAAAAACATCTCTTTCACATGCTTTAGCTGTTTCTTTAGGTTTGTCATATCAAAGAATTCAATTTACAAGTGATTTATTACCGTCAGATATTCTGGGAACATCTATTTTTGATACAAAAACGCAGGCTTTTAGTTTTCATAAAGGTCCTTTGTTTAGTCAAGTCGTTTTAGCTGATGAAATAAATCGAGCTGGACCAAAAACCCAAAGCGCATTACTTGAAGCTATGGAAGAAAAACAAGTCAGTATCGACGGACATAGTTATTTATTGCCACAGCCATTTTTTGTGATTGCAACACAAAACCCTATTCATCAAGCTGGTACATATCCTTTACCTGAATCCCAGCTAGATCGTTTTTTAATGCGTATTACCTTAGGCTATCCAGGTATGGAAGCTGAAAGAAAAATTATATTAGGCATGGATAACAATATAAATAGTTTAGGTACACGCTTAACAGAAAATGAATTTAGTAAATTACAAGAGCATGTAAAAACAATAAAGTTAAGTGATCCTGTTATAGACTATGTTTTAGCTTTAGTTAATCATAGTAGACTAGCTGGTCGTTATCCCATGCCACTTTCTCCTAGAGCAAGCATTGCACTAACTCGCGCTGCACAAGCTTGGGCATTTATTGATGGTAGAGATTTTGTAACACCAGATGATGTTCAAATGATATTTCCAAGTGTTGTTGAACATAGACTAAATATTAATTCAGGTATTCATCAAGGTGAATTAGCACAAGAGTTACTTAAAGAAGTAAAAGTGCCTGTATAAATGATTAAATTAACCTTAGATTCAGTCAAAAATTTAAAGCATAAGCTAAATGCTTTTCTTAACAAGTTATTATTGAAAAGAAAACATCAGTCAATTGATTTAACATTAAAGCATCATAACATTTATGTTTTACCATCTAAATTTGGTTTGATTTTTTTATGCTTTACTTTTTTAATTTTTTTACTCGGCAGTAATTATCAAAATAATCTCATTCTGTTAACTGCTTACCTTTTAATTTCTATCTTTACCATTGGTATTTTACAAAGCTATTTCAATTTAATTAATACCCAAATATCTTTCATTGGCGTTGAAGACGGTATTGAAAAAACGGGGTATTTATTGACATTTTCAGTCATGAACCAAAATAAAACGTATAGCTTTGTGGCTGAATCAGGCAATAACATAACCCTTGTGGACACCATATCATCGGATAAAAAGCTTGTAGAGTTACAAATTGAAGGTTTAAAACGTGGTAAACATTCAATAGATAGAATTAAAATGGTTTCTCGTTATCCCTATGGCTTAATGACAGTTTGGAGTTATGCTATTTTTCCTAAACATGTCTACATATACCCTACTCCATTACCTATATTATCTCATAACATGACTTTTTTTGGTGAAGGGGAAGAACAACTAAAAGACTTTAAGCATGGCAATGATGAGTTCTTTGCTATGAGAGAGCACGAAATTGGGGAATCATTATCTCGTGTATCTTGGAAACATTATGCAAAAACGGGTGAATTATTAGTAAAAGAATTTTCTGAATATAACTCTGGAGACTATATATTCAATTTGGAAGATATTCCAGGTGATTTTGAAACTAAATTAAGCCACTTAAGCTATTTAGTAAATCAAGCTTTCCATGATGAGTTACATTATGGTCTTGTATTACCAAACAAAAGTATTCCTGCATCTCAGGGGCTTTCTCACCTAAAAAACTGCTTACGGGCGCTCAGTGAGGCTTAAATTTCATGAAGTTAGATTTACCTAAAATTAATTTAAAAAAAGTAGAGTTACTACAGTCAATTACTTTATTAATTGTGACTGTATTATTTTCAGAATTTATTTCAATGTCTTTTATTGCAGTCATCCTATTATTGGCACTATGGAGCCTTGCAATTGCGTTGGAGCAAGTAAAAAAACCATCTGTTTTAGCTGGAAATATTTTAGCAGTTTTAACCGCAACGGCCTTATTTTTAGAAATTGGCATTCACGATACCGTTAATTTATTTGTAGCTATGCTTTTGTTATCAACAGCATTAAAGCAGCTCGTATCCAATGAGTTGTTACATTTTAAAGCTGTATGTTTAATACAGCTTTTCTTGATTTCAAGTGTTTATTTATATCAGCAATCTTTATATACCAGTATTTTAGCTTTTTGTTTTTTTATTGGCAGTTTTGCCACTTTACATCTTTTAATTCGACCTGAAGTTCTACTTACAACAGCGGTTAAATTATCTGCTAAGACATTGATATTAAGTCTACCTTTGGCTTTCATTTTATTTTTATTACTTCCAAGGTTGCCTTCATTTTGGAGTTTACCCGGGCCAAATATTGCGAAAACAGGCTTAAATGAAAATATAGATCCATTTTCTATTTCCAAGCTAGCTAAGTCTAGTGAACTGGTATTTCGAGTTAATTTTACTGATGAAGCCCCTGCTCTGCCTTATTATTGGCGTTCTATGGTACACGAAGAATTTACAAGCCAAGCTTGGAGAATTACAAATTATGCACGAGCGACAGAAGAAAAACAGATTATAAAAAAAATTGACGCTGTACAATATGAAGTGATAGCTCAAAAGTCATCTTTACATTGGTTGTATGGTTTAGATTATGCGCAAAGTAATACCGAGTTTGTTAATAATAAATATGCCGGAGTACTTTCCCGTAGTAAAAATTTGTCACAAACCTTTAAATATACAGCCTCAAGCAATGCATTTAAAAACAATCTTAAATTGAATAAATATGAACGAAACATCAATTTAAAACTGCCACAAAATAGTAATCCACAGGCCGTTGAAATAGCAAAAATGCTTAAATATAAATCAAGTGATGATAAATCTTTTTACAACAATTTGCTTAATTATTATATTACCAATCAATTTACTTACACTTTAGAGCCACCGAGCCTAGTTGGAGAGAATAAATTAGATCAATTTTTAATTAATTCAAAAAGAGGTTTTTGTGGCCATTATGCGAGTTTATCGGCCTTTATTTTTAGAAGCGCAGGGATCCCAGCCAGAGTTGTTTCTGGTTATTTAGGAGGAGAAATATCACCAAATAATCAATATTTAAGTGTTTATCAATATGATGCACATGCATGGACTGAAGTATGGCTTAAAGACAAAGGTTGGACGCGTTTTGATGCAACATCAGTTGTTTCTCCTGATAGACTCAATGGTTCTTTATCTCAAAGTCAGCAAAATAGTGAAGAATTTATGAGAAACCTTGATTTTGGATTATTAAGCTTACAACAATTTCCCATGCTAAATTGGATCAGACTCAATATTAATAATATTGATTATATGTGGACAAATTGGGTGCTAGGTTTTGACTCTCAAGCACAAAAAGGGTTATTAGAAGAAGTTTTTGGGAAAAATATTACTTTAAAATTAACGCTTGCAATACTTGGAAGTATTTCTTTATTTTTGTTTGGGTTTTATTGTTTTGTTCTTTGGCAAAAACGCCCTAAGTTTTTAAAACCCTTAGAAAAAGAATATCATCAAGTGCAGTGCTGGGGTGAAAAAAATAATGCGCCATTAAAAACAGGCATGACCCCACAAACATACTTTAAATATTTAATAGCGCATTTTAATAATAAGGCCCCGTTTTTAGAGCAACTGTTAGCATTGTATATTCAAGTAAGATATAAACAATCGGAATGCTCAGTTAAACAACAAAAACAAGCAAAACATTTAATTAAGATGATCACTAAATAAATTGAATAAACAATTTTTAAAGATTTATTTCAATTTAAATAAATCTTTAAAAACCCAAGCAGGTCCAATTAATAAAAAACTCAGGTCATCAAAAAAGGAAGGTTTTTTACCTTCTATTTTATGGCCTACAAATTGAAAGACCCAAGCAATAATAAACATTGTGATTGAAACTTCTAGGGTATAAGGCATGGTATTTTTAATAATTAGGAAAGAAAGAAGTGTATATATGCACATATATAAACCTAAACGTTTATTCAGTTTAAAATAAAACATCATAGCAACTGCGATACTAAGACTTAAAATTACATCACCAATTAACCCTGGGATTGAATATATAAATCCAATGACGCTTAGATAAATAATAGGAACTGCTATTTTATGAATTATTATATTTGTTTTGTTTTGGTGGCTTTGGCCATATAAATCAAACCATTGGGTAAGCGTTTTCATAATATTGTCTTTTTATTGTTCTAGTGTATTTACACTAGAACAATTAAGGCGCAATTTCTAGTCTTTAATTTGAGAATTTACTTGCTGATAACGACTGCATCACAAGGGCAGGATCTAATCGAACTTGTTTCCAGTTTAAGCGCCAGTCTAGATGTGGCCCTGTAACACGCCCCGTAGCGCCAATTTTAGCAATTTTATCCCCTGTTTTTATTTCTTGGCCTAATTTTGCTGTTACTTGACTTAAGTGAATATAAGTCGAGGTAATGCCATGGCCATGATCTATTATTAACGTACCGCCTGAATAATAAAGATCAGGATCTGCAAAGACAACTTTACCTGGTAAAGGAGAATAAACCTGTGTCCCTTTTTTGTTGGCGATGTCTAATCCAAAATGTGGTCTTTTAGGTGTGCCATTAAAATACCTTTGGCTCCCATAAACACCTGATATACGCCCTTTAGCTGGACGATAGACAGGTTGTAAAAAGTCAATTCGGTTTGATAAAATACTCCTTGCTTTACGAACCGCTTTAGCTTCTGATTTTATTCTGTTTAAAACGGACTTAGGCGGTGAAACATACTTTTTAGCGACACCTGTAATTTTATCAATTTTATAATCACGTTTAGTGATCAAAAAACTTTTGTTAAAAGACTTACCTGACTTATCAACCCATGTCAGTAAATAATTTAACTTTGCGTCACGACCAAAGCCAAAAACAAATTCTCCTTGCTTGCTCAACTTGATTTTGGCATCATCTAATTTAACTAATTTTGCATCTGGTAACTTACCCGTTACCATACCTCCTTGAATTAAATGACCTTTTAACTCAAGGGCATTTACAGACCATGCAGATAATAGTAAATATATAACTGAAACAACTTTATGCATAAGCGATAGCTCCTTTCCCTACACCTTCGTACGCAATGACTTTATATGTATTACTCTTAGCGTTAGATTTTAATTCATCGGCAATATATTGTGCGATGCACTCAACAGTTGTATCTACAGGTAATATTTCACATTGTGACTTGCTTATACTAAGTTCAAAGTATCCTTGTGGTGCTTCATAAGCAAAATGCCAGGCATTTTCTACGGGAGAAACAAACTTGAGTAATGATGCAACAATAATATCTTCAGCACTGCCTAAATAAATATCTTCCCACCTGAGTGCCCACTCTTTTTGTAAACGTACACTTTTCATGTCATTTTCAAAAATTCCGATAGTCGACCTATGCCCATGAACAATTCTTTGACAATTACCATCATGTTTTTTTAGACCATGGCTATAGTGATAATAAAATCCGTTTGTATCTTCAGCTCTTAATGTTAATTCAATCTTTTCAATATTTTTAGGTAATAGAGGCATAATTTGAGCGGTTAAATAATCTATTACTGTTTGCTCTGTGATATTCGTTGCGTTAATCGAACAAAAAGCTTCATGGGGTGCGCTAATATTTATCTCTTTTTCATCTGCAAAACTAAAATTAATATTTGTTTGAGTATTTGAAGATTTAACGGATATATTTGAATTGATTGGTAATGCAAGTTTATGATCTAATTTTTCATCAATTATTTTTTTAATTTGTTTTTTAACTAAACCAAAATCAAGGATCATAGACTCTTCATTTAAGCTACCATGTAATGTGAGATCAACAATCCAACTTTCTCCTACGGCACCTCTTTTTTCACATAAATAAGAAAAATCAATTACGGTTAGGTCATTAACAAAAAGGATCATAGGGTTCCAACAATTAAGAGTTTAAATGAAAATTATTTAGGAGAATTACAGGCTCTCATTATATACCCAAAAAAGTTTAATATACACATTTGACTTTTTATTCGTAATTAATCTTAAACTTTATGACTTTTAACGTATATTATCGTTCGATTAATCATTTTTTTACGTAAAAATAGCTTATTTCAACTGTTCGGAGTTGTTAAGCTTACAAGTGTTCGCTAAAGTAGCGGCAATTTTAGTATCAATTGAAAAGAAAGAGACCATGGAACAAAAAAATAGTTATACAAAAGAAGAGTTGATCCTATGTGGTAATGGTGACTTATTTGGTGAAGGCAACTGTCGCCTGCCAAGTGATAATATGCTTATGATGGATCGCATTGTTGAAATTAATGATGATGGCGGTGAGCATGGAAAAGGTGTGATCATTGCTGAGCTCGATATAGACCCATCTCTTTGGTTCTTTGATTGTCATTTTAAAGGTGACCCTGTAATGCCTGGTTGTTTAGGACTTGATGCTATGTGGCAACTTGTTGGCTTCTTTTTAGGTTGGTCGGGTGGACCAGGTTCTGGTCGAGCTTTAGGTGTAGGTGAAGTGAAGTTTACAGGTCAAATCCTACCAAATAATAAAAAAGTTACATACCGCTTAGATATGAAGCGTGTTATTAAACGTAAATTATTTATGGGTCTAGCTGATGGCACAGTCTCAGTTGATGGCCGTGTGATTTATGAAGCTAAAGATTTAAAAGTAGGTTTATTCCAAGATACTTCTAATTTTTAGTTTTTAAAAAGTAAAATAAAGAAGTCACTGAGGCTTCTTTATATAATTTATCTAGTCATAAATTTGAAAAGGGTCAACATCCCCACTTTAATGCACAATTAAAAACAGAACCTCACTATTTGAAATAATTTATTCGGCCCCAAATAGGTGTTTACTATTTTGATAAGTGAATAAACGAAAATCTAATTTTCCCCAGCAAATGACTTTTATCTTAAATTCCACTATTTAGGTTTTTCTTTGTTAACAAGCATGTTCATAAATTTTTCAAACCGTCGTAATCTGGTTTCAGGTTTCTTCGCACTTATCAACCCGTACGCAATAACATAACGACTGGTTTTATTCAAAGTGTCAAAAAACTCTTTAACATGCGGCTTGCTCTCCACCTTAGATAGAAAATCAGCGGGCACTTCCATTTCGCTTACCACATATGCGCTTTCCCAACGGCCGTCTGCTTTTGCTGCACGGATATGTACTAGCCCAGCTTCCATCATCCGGTTCTCATTTATCAAACGTTCCGCATGCTCAGTGTTTCTTTTAGACCAGTTACTTCGCGTTTTTCTAGGAGTAATTCGCTGGAGATAGGCTTGGTCATCGATTGACTTCTTAATTCCGTCGATCCATCCCCAACAGAGAGCCTCGATCACGACATCATTCCAAGTCACACTTTCAATCCTCGTATTTTTCTTGTATATCTTCACCCAAAGTTCACTTTCACAGACGTGATTTACCTTGAGCCACTGGCCAAGATCTTTAGGTGTTACAAATGTCATGATTTTTAATGGATCAGGTTCAGGCATCGAATTAGGTTCTCTTTGGTTTATCGCCACACTAAGTGCTATTTTTAGTTTGCAAAATTGAGTAATGTAGTGAAACTGAGCAAACAGTTAGCAGTTTCGCTTTTAATTTTTATCAAGGTTCAGTTCAATACCAGGTTTCCATCTGGAGTGACATCACTCCCAAATTGACCATTACACCAATCATCATTTGGGTTAACGCCAAGAATTTCTAAGTATATTAAGAAAGGCACTTTGGACTCATTGTTTAAATTGAGACACATTAGAAATATTTACAATAATGATTTCAGGGGATTGACTCAACTTATTAGGCCCTCTTTTCATTTTAGAGTAACTGATTGAGTTTCAATAGCGTAATAAATTTCGACAAAAGCAAAATCGTTATGAAGTTCATATTCGATGCATCGTATTTTAAATAAAAATTCTCAGACTATAAAAAATGTTTCGAAATCATCTTTGGATCCTAAAGCCAGTTAATGATAAGAATATTCTTGGCTAAAAGCATTTAGAAACGAAACACAGTAAAGGGTATTCTATCCTTATTCAACATATTTTAGGGAAGACTTTGCTTGATAAATTGTAAACTTTTACGTTAAGCAGTTAATAGCCATGTCACTGAAGTAAACATGATACATGGGTCATGTTTTATACCTGTTAAAGTGGTGGTAAAAAATAAATAGTCAATAAATATAATAATAATTTAAAAAGTTACCAGATATATGTGCCATCACGTTTAAATATATCTGTGATATCAACTTCTAGCCTTGCGATTTGTTTTTAGTACAACCAAAAATGTCCCTTTCGGGACATTTTCTCCAATTCTCTTAGTTTAAATATTGTTATAAAATTAAACTTTAAACATGTTACGGTTTTCTATGGCTTCTCGCCAACCCCCGAGCCACTGAGATCTTGGGTCTAAACTTTGATATGGACACATTTCTTTTGACCGTCCAGCTAAACCCGCTTTAAAGCCTTGAGTATGTGCTCTCTCAAGACGATCTCTTTTCTGTCTCTTCATAGGTAACGTCCTCACCTTATTATCGATATGTAGTAATGTTTACACACCACTGTTTAACAAATAGTTAATAAATACGTTAAATTCAACTTTCTCATAAAATTAAAACACAAATAAACTATAACCAATTGATATTTAAGTTATATTGGTTTTTATTAATAATCAAAAACACCAAATTGCTATTGTGCCCGACCTCTAGAAAAACATAAATATTAACCAAGATCAATGATCTTTTTACCAAAATTTTAATCTTTTTTTTGCGCTCTTTATAAGTAATTGCTTCTACGAAAGTTTCAAAAAGTTCAATTTATTTTCTTCGGATTTTTTGGATAAAAATAGTCAGGTTGTTTTTCACATAAGTCGAATTCGCGGGTATTTTTATAAGGCAATTTCATAAAACCAGCAACACCTACCGAAGTTATTTGTATTATATTTGCCATTATTTTTTGCAGCAGATTGGAAAACTCTTGTTCTTTGTCTTGATCTAATAATCGATAATAGTGATGCACTTTAAGTCTATCGGGTAAAGATTCAAAAATAATACAACCAGTGTGATGAATTTGATTCAATGCAAATACACATTTCAAAACTTCTTTCGGTAATTTTAATTGCTCATCTGGATCATTACCATCTTCAAAATATGAGTGGGGACGATTAATTTCATTTAATTGTATACTGCTCATCACTTGGTATTCAAGTTGCGGTAGTTCATCAAAAATGAACTTACCTTCATCATTTCTTTCTATTTGAATTGTTTTTCTAGCATCAAATAAACAACATTTAAACAAGCCTTGCTGTTTGATCCCTTGAGCAAGTTTAACGGTATTATTTATGGCAGTTGAAAATGAGTGGTCTAGTTCTTTTTGGTTTAATATTAAGCTGGACTCTATAAATAATTGTTTCTCTTTCCAGTGAAAACTTAAACCTCCTACAACTGGAAATTTAGCTAAACGACTGATCGATGCTAAAAATGCTTTTTCGGTATCTCCCATATCAAGTAAAAATTCACGATAATATCTATCTAGTTGTGCGTCATTTACATCAATTAGAGCCTGACTTTTATCTGCTTCTCGTAAAAACGATTTACGAGAACTATAAACTACAGTATCGGGTAATTCTATCAATTCATTATGCCAAAATGGTATTGCCGATTTGATATCCTGACAATCTAATTTAGGAAGATATGCTTTAGCCATTTTAGGCATATTATTCATAAAATAATCGCCGGCCTCATCACGAATGTTTTTATCTTTTGACAACATACCATCAATGACTTTTGCAAGCTCAATAGGCAAACCTAAGCTCGTTGTGGGTATGACTTGTGCTCCAAAACGACATGATTGTGCAGATGCTAATGCATATAAAGTAGATGCCACTCCTTGTTCATCAAATCGAGGAGAAGATTTAGCCCCTTCCATTTGTTCATCACCTATAAAGTAAACATCCCCCATTCTGGCATTAGAGCTTTGTGTATCAGATGACATTAAGTCCATGATATTAGTCGCAACGGCATTCCCATACCCATCTTCTTGAGCAAAAACAGATGAACCCCAGTCAACTAATGAAAGTTTATTTGATTTCTCAAACCAAACTAAGTTAGAAGGTTTAACATCACCGTGGACTATGGGGGTTAACGATATTCCTTGTTTATTTTCTCTTAAATCTTGTAATACATTTCTAAGTTTTAAGGCTAAGTCAGTTATAAATCTTGCTGACATTTTGCCATATTTTAATGAGACTTGTTCCAAGTTTATTCCCGGAGCACGTTCCATCATTAATATACCTTGTTTTTTTATTCGTTCGAATGCAAAAAATTTAGGAACTAAAGGATTATCAACTTGAGATAACATATAAGCTTCATCTTCAAGTCTATCTCTTACACTTTGTGCAAGGGTGATCCTAGAGAATTTAAAAACCCATTGCGCATGTGGTTTCACATGTATGTCGGTACCTGAGAAAACAAAGCCGTAAGCACCTGAACCTACTTCCTCTACATTTTTATATCCAAGTAATTCTAATTGTTTCATACAGATCTTTAACCATTGCTTATGCTTTTTTGCATCGGTATGAGATAAAAGGTAAATAGATTGTTCTTCATTAATATAAAAGTTATGGATTTTTTTCTTTTCAGGCATGGGAAGATTTTTAATATAGAAAAATAAAAAAGACAGTAGTTACTGTCTTTATAACAATATTAACTTTGTACATCAAGATAGATTAGTTTCTAATGAGATTATCACCTTGACCAATCCATTTGTAAGTTGTTAATGCCTCTAACCCCATAGGGCCTCGAGCATGTAGTTTTTGTGTGGATACTGCAACTTCTGCTCCTAAACCAAATTGTGAACCATCACTAAAACGTGTACTTGCGTTTACATATACAGCAGCTGAATTCACTGCCATTACAAACAAGTCAGCATTGGAGATATTTTGCGTTAATATGCCATCTGAATGTGATGTTGAATGCGCTCTTATATGTAAAATAGCCTCATTAACGTCTTCAACCACTTTAATACCTAAGGTTAAGCTTAACCATTCAGTATCATATCCATCAATATCAATAGGTGCGATGCGATTATCTACATCAATGCTTTGATGACAGCCCTTAATAAATACATCATTTTGAGTTAAACGTGCGACTAATTTTGGAATGAAGTCTTTTGCAATCTTTTTATGTATAAGTAATGTATCTAATGCATTACAAACGCTTGGGCGTTGAACTTTCGCATTCTCAATTACATCTAATGCTTTATCAATATTCGCATTATTATCTACAAATAAATGACATATGCCTATACCACCCGTGATCACCGGGATCGTGCTATTTTCAATGCAAATATTTTGAAGTTTCTGACCACCTCTTGGGATAATCATATCAATATACTTATCCATTTTAAGTAGTTCCAAAACTAAATTACGGTCTGGGTCTTCAATTAATTGAACACAATTTTCATTAAAGCCGACCGATTTCAAGGCTTGTTTTATAATTTTTACTAATGTGATATTTGAATTGAGCGTTTCTTTACCACCGCGTAAAATACACGCATTGCCTGTTTTTAATGTTAAACTTGCAATATCTATAGTCACGTTTGGTCGTGCTTCATAAATTACTCCTATCACACCTAAAGGTACTGTACGTTTTTTTAGAAATAATCCATTTTCTAATTGTTTACCATCAAATTCAGAACCAACAGGGTCATCTAACTTAATTACTGTTTCTAAGTCTTCACATATTAAGTCAAGTCTTTGAGAGGTTAATAAAAGTCTATCAAGCAAAGACTCTGTTAAACCGTTGGTTTTACCTGCGTTCATATCTAAACTATTGGCAGATAGAATAATTTCTTTGTTAGATAAAATATGATTCTTTATTGCTTTCAAAGCATTATTTTTTTCAATTGTAGAGGCTTGCATTAGCTCAAAACTTGCAAGTTGCGCCGATTCGGCAATGTGCTTTAACATTTTAAATCCTGTTTTATATTATTTACATCAAGTATTACTAAATCATCTCGGTGTATGACTGCAGAACCATTTAAGTAACCTAACTTTTGTTCTATATTTTCTGAATGTAAGCCTTTAATTTTTAATAAGTCATTTGAACTATAACAACTAATTCCGCGTGCAATGGTCACATTATTAACGTTTTTGATCTCTACAAGTTCTGAAGCATTAAATTGACCTTTTATATCTAATATACCTTTGGCAAGTAAACTAGATCCGGTTGTAAATATGGCTTTTTGGGCGCCATCATCAACAACTAAACAACCATTACTTGCAGGACCTGCTAATAGCCATTGCTTTCTGCCCTCTACGATATCATCCATTACGGTAAAACGCGTACCGACAGGTTTGTCATTTGCTAAATCAATAATAACATTTGGCTGACGACCTTTTGCAATTATGACTTCAATGCCTGAACGTGTTGCTATTTCAGCAGCTTCTAACTTAGTTGCCATGCCTCCCGTGCCCACATCACTACCACTGCCACCTGCAATTGATTTTAATTCATTGTCAATTTTACTGACTGTACTTATAAGCTGTGCATCTTTGTTTTTTCTGGGGTCACTTGAAAATAAACCAGGTTGATCAGTTAAAAGGTAAAGTTCTTTTGCTTGGGCTAAAATAGCAGTCAATGCAGATAAGTTATCGTTATCTCCAACTTTAATTTCTTCAATACAGACAGCATCATTTTCATTTACGATGGGTAGAATATTGTGCTTAAGTAATGAATTTAATGTATGTTTCGCGCGTAAATACCTTTCTCTATCTTCTAAGTCGGCACGTGTTAACAACATTTGCCCTACGGGGATATTATATAAATTGAAAAGGGTCTGCCATGTTTGAATTAAGTTACTTTGACCTACAGCTGCCAGTACATCTTTATCGTAGTTATCATTTTCGTTATGATTTATAAGTTGAGAGCGACCGGCAGCAATTGCACCACTGGATACCAAAATGATTTTATGCCCTTGTTCCATCATCAAAGCACATTGTCTGACCAATTCAACCATATGACGTGTATCTAGGTGATAGCCATTACCTGTGAGTACACTAGTTCCTAGTTTAACGACTATCGTTTTGTTTTTTTTCATTTTTTAAAATTGCGTTAATGATTTGAAGAGTTACTATAGCACTGTGTTGGAGGTAAATAATATGAACAATTTTCACTTAAAACACAAAAAATGGCCAACTAAATTAGCTGGCCTAATACTCTGCGCTAGTTTTGAAACAATCATTATAAAGACTGTTCAACATATATGACTTATCATTGATTTTATAGTTCACATAAGATACAAATTTATATTAGGTTTTTCATAATTAATAATAAAATGATAATACTGACAGCCACCCATAAAATAACAGCCATTAGTAATGGTTTAATACCCACCTGCTTAATGATATTCTTACTCAAACCTGAGCCTATTAAAAATAAGCACATAACTAAAATTTGTTTTGAAGCGCCATTAATATTTGACCAAACGTTATCCCATTGCGGAAAATAAGTATTGATCATTGCAGCTAAAATAAATCCAATGATAAAAAGTGGTATCGTTGCTTTTTCTTCAGATTTACTAAAACTACCCGCTAATACAGTATAAGGAATGATCCACATAGCACGTGTTAATTTGACTGTTGTTGCAATTGTGACTGCTGCACCACCAAACATAGTTGAAGCAGCTACAACGCTACTTGTATCATGAATAGCAAGTGCAGCCCACATACCAAATTGATAGTCGGTTAAATTAAAAAATTTACCAATATATGGAAATATCAATAAAGACAACGCATTTAAGAAAAATACCACAGCAAGTGATATTGCAATCTCATCATCTTTTGCTTTAATAACTGGTGCCATAGCAGCGATTGCACTACCGCCACATATTGCAGTACCAAAAGAAATTAAAATACTAATATTATTTTTTATTTTTAGCCATTTACCAAATGCTTGTCCTATTAACAAAATTAAAGAAATACTCAGAGCAGTTAATAATAATGAGTTTTTACCTATTTCAATGACCTGATTTATATCTACAGAAAACCCTAAACCTATCACAGCCGCTTTTAATAACCATTTACTTAATGTTGCAGAGCCTTTTTCAAAAGGATTATTAAATATAAAACTAAATATTGTACCTAAGATTAAAGCTGATGTAGCCCCAATAAAAGGTAATGCCGTTAGCAAAAATAATAAAATATAAAGCACTTTTTTATAATGATGGTAAACCGAAAGTGTCATACTAGGCCTTTTTTTAAGCTAATTAAAATTAACTTAAAATGAAGTTAATAGATATTTACTGCCAAACTAATTTTATCTTAAATAGTCTCTTACTTATATTTAAATCATGGATAATTTCGTCTTATTAAAGATAAAGTCAGTGCGATTTTTAAATATAAAAGCTATAATCGCGCCTACTAATAAGGTGCTCTTCGTTCTATCTTATTAGACCTTAAATGTTTAACTCTATTGGAATTACAAAATGACAAAGCCATTCGTTGCAATATTAATGGGATCTGATTCAGATTTACCTGTAATGCAAAATACAATTGACGTTCTTAAATCTTTCAACATTACAGTTGAAGTTAAAGTAACTTCTGCGCACCGTACACCTGCAGCAACTCACTCTTATGTAACAGATGCTGAAGCACGTGGCTGTAAAGTATTTATTTGTGCAGCTGGTCTTGCGGCTCATTTAGCAGGTGCTGTTGCAGGTATTACTACTCGCCCTGTAATTGGTGTTCCTGTGGACGCTGGTCCATTACAAGGTCATGATGCATTATTATCAACGGTAATGATGCCAGCAGGTGTTCCTGTAGCAACTGTTGCAATTGGTAAAGCAGGCGCAAAAAATGCAGCTTACTTAGCAGCTCAAATGTTAGCTGTTGCTGATGATGAAATGGCTGCAGCAGTTAAAGCTGATCGCCAAGCAAATGCTGAAGCAGTAATTGCAAAAGATAAAGCATTACAAGAAAAATTAAAAAATGCTTAATTGCTAATTTAATTTAGCCAAAAAAAGCCATACCTATGTATGGCTTTTTTAATGGATAATCAATGTAACTAATTATAAATTAGCCCAATACTTAAACTCGATTACCAATCATCAGTTTTTTAAACAATGCGAGCATAAAAAAGGCCAAATATTTCGGCCTTGTTTATAAACATTTTGATGTGTGAAACTATATTAGTTGTTCACACTAAGCGTGTCACTTTTGAGAAGTAACATTAACCTTCAAGACCTTGAGACACTAAATACTCTTCATATGTACCTCTAAAGTCGATAATTTTACCGTCTTTAATTTCCCAAATACGTGTTGCAAGAGATGATACAAATATTCTGTCGTGACTTACAAAAAACAAAGTGCCTTCATATTTCTCAAGTGCGGTATTCAATGACTCAATTGACTCCATATCCATGTGATTAGTTGGTTCATCCATTAATAATACATTATGTTTGTGCATCATTAATTTACCAAATAACATACGCCCTTGTTCACCACCAGATATCACATTTACAGATTTAGAAATATCATTTTGTGAAAATAAAAGGCGACCTAAATAACCACGAACAACTTGCTCATCATCCCCTTCTTGCTGCCATTGTTCCATCCATTGAAATAGATTTTGATCTTTTTCAAAGTCTTCTGCATGATCTTGAGCGTAATAGCCAATATTCGCATTTTCAGACCATTTAAAAGAACCTGATGTCGGGGCTTTCCTACTCGCTAATGTATTTAATAGTGTTGTTTTACCAGCACCATTTTGGCCTATGATAGCAATACGCTCACCCACCTCAACTAAGCCTTCTAAACCTGAGAATAGTTCTTGGTCATATCCTTGTGCTAAATTTTCAAGCTCTAATGCATTTCTAAATAAGGGTTTTTCTTGCTCAAAACGTAAGAATGGATTTTGACGACTAGATGCTTTGACTTCAGCTAATTCAATTTTATCCAACTGTTTTGCACGAGAAGTTGCTTGCTTTGCTTTAGATGCATTTGCAGAGAATCGCGCAACAAAAGACTGTAAATCTGCAATTTGTGTTTTCTTCTTCGCATTTTCAGATAATAACTGTTCACGAGCTTGGTTGGCTGCAAACATGTACTCATCATAATTACCTGGAAATAAACGTAATTCACCATAATCGATATCAGCCATATGCGTACAGACTGAATTTAAAAAGTGACGGTCATGAGAAATAATTATCATGGTGCAGTTACGTTGTTTTAATACTTCTTCTAACCAACTAATAGAGTGAATGTCTAAGTTATTTGTTGGCTCATCCAGTAACATCACATCAGGATCTGAGAATAATACTTGTGTCAGTAGTACACGTAATTTACGACCGGGGGCAATTTCAGACATTAATCCGTAATGCATATCTTCAGGAATACCTACGCCAGATAATAACTCTGCAGCTTTAGATTCAGCAGAATACCCGTCCATTTCAGCAAATTCAGACTCAAGATCAGCGACTTTCATGCCATCTTCTTCACTCATTTCTGGTAAAGAATAGATACGATCACGTTCTTGTTTAATTTCCCAAAGTTCTTTGTGACCCATGATCACGGTATCAATAACACTATATTCTTCATATGCAAATTGATCTTGATTAAGTTTTGCAACACGTTCGTTAGGATCTGTGCCTACATTACCTGAAGAAGATTCTAGTTCACCACTTAAAATTTTCATGAATGTAGATTTACCACAGCCATTTGCACCAATTAAACCATAACGATTTCCATCGCCAAATTTAACAGATATATTTTCAAATAACGGCTTAGCGCCAAATTGCATGGTGATGTTATTCGCTGTGATCATAAGTAATATTTTTCTCAATTCATTAATTGCGCGGGATTATATCAGAAAATAGAAAGAGGGTTTGTTATATTTATTGTGTTTGTTATTTGGGTACGATATTGTTTATTTTAATTTCTCGCACACTTAAGGTTTAAACATGACTCAAAAACTATCTCGCAGACACTTTTTAAAAAAAGTAGCTATTGGGGGCATCGCCGTAGGGTTTAATCTACAAAACAAAAGCTGGGCAACAACACAAGATTTAGAAAATTATTCATCTAATACTTTTGCAGAAGATTTTCCAGATTTTGAAGGCGAACTCATCACTGATATAACACAACTCACCCAAGAAGCCGATGATTTTGGACATATCCACCAATATATCTCTCAGGCAATTTTAAAACCGGCGACTTACCAAGATATTATAAAAATGGTCAAATTTGCCAATAATTATGATTTGAAAATAGCAGTCAAAGGTCAAGGGTTTTCAACCAATGGTGAAACTCAAACGCAAGCTGGTGTTGTTATTGATATGGCTTCATTATCTGAAGTTTTTGAAATAAATGACGCTCAAGTATCTGCACAAGCAGGTGCGCGTTGGATTGATGTATTAGAACAAACTGTACCACAAAATTTAGGGTTACCTATCGTGACCGATTTTCTAGAGCTTAGTATAGGAGGCTCAATTGCAGTGGGTGGTTTTGGTGCGCAATCTTATAAGCATGGATGTATGGCTGATAACATTGTTCAGCTTAAAGTGATTACTGGAGATGGATGCTTAGTAGCGTGTTCTTTGCATCAAAATCCATTGTTATTCCATTCTATGAAAGCTGGATTGGGACAATTTGGTATTATCGTTGAATCGAGTATGAAGCTTGAAACAGCACCCACTCAAGTCAGAGCATATCAACTTATTTATAACGATTTAGAATCTTTTTTAAATGACAGTAAACGTTTGTTAGATGAGTCAGTATTAGATGGTGTTCAAGGGGGGGCTGAACCCTCTCCTGAAGGTGGTTGGCGCTATATATTACAACTGGCAAAATATTTTGAATCAGATGCTCCACCTATTGATTCTGAGCTACTTAATGGCCTTAATTTTAATTCAGGTGGTGATACAGCACAAGACATGCCCTATTTTACATTTTTAAATCGTTTGACTCCTGTCATTGAACAATTAAAAGCAGCGGGTCTTTGGTCACTACCTCATCCTTGGTGTCCACTATTTATACCTGCATCTAAAGCAAAAATATTTATTGAAGAAACATTAGCAAATACCAACCCAAATGATGTTGCTGGGCCCATTTTAATGTCAATGCAAAAAAGAAGTGCATTTAAAAGCATGTTCTTAAGTTTGCCAGATGAAGAAAACTTTGTTTACTTTTCATTAATGCGAACTGCAATTCCGCCAACACCGGAACGAATTGAAGAACTTACAGCATCAAATAGAACTGTTTATGAAAATGCGCGAGATATTGGTGGTTATCAATACCCTGTGGGTGCGATTCCAATGGATAGAACAGACTGGAAAAAACATTATCACAATAAATGGTTTTTAATGAAAATACTTAAAAGTTGGTTTGATCCTAAGCATGTATTAGGTCCAATGAGAGGGATTTTCAACCGATAAAGTAAATTAAAATGAACTTTCATCGTAAGTTTAAATTATGAAAGTTCATTTTAATTATTGGTTAATAAACAAAAGGAATAAAACGTTTTGTTGCGATTGAATAATCTTTAAATTTTTCACCATAACGCTCAGCTAAATGAAGATCTAAAGCTGGAATATGGAAATAAATAAAAGAATAAGCCATGGATAAAGGCAGTAATAAAGTCCAGAAATTATAAGTAAATAAACACCAGCCAGTAAATAAAACAAAATCACCAAAGTAATTTATATGCATGGAATAGTGAAATAATCCCTCGGTATAACACTGACCTTTATTGCTACTATCTCTTTTCCACCATTTTCGCTGAATTTCAGAGTAACTATTTAGGTATGATCCAAAAGCTAACAAGCTTAGTGCAACAATATCAAGCCAGCCTAGATCGATTGTATAGTCTCTAAATGCTCCACCTCCTACTAGCAGTAAGCCGATTTCAAACAAGGCCATGAAACTGATCAAACCAAACACCTCTCCCCAGTCAACTCTACGAGCCAGTAAGTAAAACACAGTAATTGTATGTCTTATCCAATAAAGTACAACACAGGCAAATAAAACATTAGCTCTATCTTGATCAGCAAAAGCCCAGTTAAAACCAAATAAATTACCAATTACTGACCAACCATCAAAAAATGTAAGCCAAGCACAAAATACTACTATGCCTAAATGTAGTAGTACAAAAGCCCATTTTTGAGGTACAGAACGCCCATATTCTCGATTGACGCCACCCGTATTTGATTTCACTTTTTCCATTTTAATTCCTTATATATATAAAATTTAATGTGATTACTGCTGCTGTATATCTAGGTTATTTTCTTCATATTGAGATTTCTTATTACTATAAATAAGATAATTTACGAGCGATAAACAGGCCAAAATGCCAGTACTTAATATTAAGTATTCTGGTTGCTTAGATGTAATTGCCCAGGATAAAAATGATATGAATAGAATTTGCGTAATAATTTCTGTTGTCCAACCTATTTTAAAGCCGTCAAATACAATACCGTTGTAATGACATAACCAAAAAAACAAAACAGATAATATAATTAATGGTAATACAGGTAAGGCACCAAAATTCATCATTAAGTAACAAAAAACGACAATGATACATATAAATCGGTTAAAGCAGGTCCATTTTGTTTTTGTTGATAAATAAGGATCTTTAGCTTTAAAGTTTTTAGAATCAATTTTGCACGTTTTAGAATAAAAAGTAGATTTATTTGCCTTTTTAGGTAGCCAAACAGGTGGTCCAAAAATTGAACATACCACTTCGAAAAGAGAACTTGATAGTCTGATTTTCTTGGCAATTGTTTTTAAATAATAAGAATTTATGATTAAGGGGCTAAAGCTTGGAAAAGATTCTCTCACACCAAAAGTAACGGGGTTATCATTAAGTTCAGTTTGATAGGTACCAAATAATCTATCCCAAATAATAAAAATACCCCCAAAGTTTTTATCTATATATTTGGTATTTCTAGCATGATGTACCCTGTGCAAAGATGGTGTATTTAACAACTTGTCAGCGATAGGCGTACTTTTAAACCACTTAGTATGTATGCAAAAAGCCCAAACAATTTGTGCATAACTGGCAATTAAAAAAACTTCTAAGGAAATACCTAGGAAAGCCATTGGAATAAATGTCATCCACATAGTTAGCTCTGTAAAATAACTGATCCGAATAGAAACGCCAAAATTGAAGTTTTCTGCTGTATGATGAACAAGATGGTCCGCCCAAAATAAACCAATCATGTGATGAAATCTATGATTCCAGTAATATAAAAAATCATATAATAAAAAAGCTAACACATAAGTTAAAGGATCTGACTGGTCAAGATCAAAAAATTTATATTCGCTATATACAAGTGAATACACAGCAACAACAGCTAAAAGAAAAATAAAGGATAATCCTAAATTTCCTAGAGCGATTGATGCATTAGTTAATGTGTCATTTAGTCTGTAGTTTTTTTGTTTTCGAAAAAAGTTAATACTTGCTAATAGAAATAATGGCCCTAAATAAAAAGGCAGTGTATACATTATTTCTTCTGTAAAGTTTAAATCCATTTGATTACCCTGTTGTCTGTAAGTTTTAATTTAAAATTGATGCCACTTGTCTTCTCGGCGCTCTTGTTGCGGGAGACTGTGCGGTACCAAGCCGAGCTATAAATAGCGTTTCCTCTTTATTTCCTAATATATTTTTTAGTTTTTTTCTAGGAGTTTCATTTTGCAGTAATACGCTTAACGGATGAAATGACAAACCTTGTATTTGTGCTTTTTGCCAAACTTTCGATAGGTCTTTACCTAAATGCCAATATGATGAATTGGACTTGTTTTTTGCCGTAAAAACAATCAACTGAGGTGTTGAATCAACCAGTTCAGCTAGGCCTTTAGCCATATAGTTAGGTAAGCCAACTATTTTTGATAACATATGATTTTTTGGATGGGATATAAATTTGAATGCTTGTTTAAAAGCCCACGAAACAGGACCAAATAAATTTCGCATATAAAAGCCGTCTTCAGCAGTTTCATTGTCATTAAACCTGATAAAACTATAAGTTTCTTGCCATACTTTTTTGTTTGAAAAATCTAAACCTGCATAGTCTTCAATTAAGTTTGCAATACTTGATATTAAGGTTGGGTTATTTATTAATTGGCTATGTATAGCTTTTGTATTTAGGTTTTCTATAAGAGATTCATATTCCCTAGTATCTACCTTAGTTTGCTCATAAGGACCTCTATTTGTAAAACGCATCAGTGTTGTTGCCTGAAGTTGCTCAAAAGCATGATTGCTTACTGTTTCAGTAGGCAATAGGTGTAATATTAATATGATGCCTTCATTATCAATCCAATGCTCTTCACACTGATAACCTTTGAATACAAGTGCTTGAGTTAATAATTCAGTAAATATTCCGCAGCTGGTATACATCTCACCTGTTAAAGAGGGCAAGCTTGTTAGCATACGAGACTCATCAAATGACACAGTTACAAAACGGCTATTTTGAGTTGTTTTTATGCTATCAATATTTGGTACAGAATCGGTTACATTAACGCACCATGGTTGGCAGTTATGTGATGAAGGCGCATGGCGCGCTATATCAAGTGCCATTTTTAAATCATGATTAAATTTTTCATTTTTATTCAAAGCACTGTTATCCTTTATTCTATTTTGGTTATGGAGTAGCAATACTGCGATAATGTGCCGGTCATAATTTGAGTATTATCGCCCAGTAGTGCTATTGCGTTATTTATATAAGTTGAAGATGTTTCAATAAGATAATTTTGCGCATCTTTTTTTAACTCAACATATTTTATGTAAGGAAAAATCCCTAAACCTAGCGCTTTCAAAAAAGACTCTTTAATTGTCCAAATTAACGTCTGCGAACCTATACTTTTATTTGAAACTTCTTTTGCGTTAAATGCCATATTTAAAGCGGTATTAGAGAAAGTCCTTTTTTTTTGGATATCAACACCAATCGCAAAGTCAGAAGCCGCAGCGATAACATATCTACCGCTATGACTTATAGAAATATACCTGCCACATGCTGAATATGGTTGCCCAAAGTTTTCAATTGATTTCGTGATTAAAATTTCACTTTGTTTAATCGACTTTCCCGTTAACACAGCCAAAGCCAGTTTGGCCGCTAATCTGCCCGTTAACCGTTCAATTGAAATCTGAACAACGCCATCTGTTGTATGTGTTAAGTCGTTTATTTCTGTCAAAGACAATAAATTTGACCAAAGCATCGTCGTTAATTGAGATCTGTATTGCTCTAAATCAATTAGAATAATTGGCATATTACATTGTTCATTCAAACAATAAGATATGCCCTCAAATTCTAGCGACTTTCCTGTTAATAAATTAAAAACTTGAGTACCCATTTCCAATTAAATCACCTTCATTTTCTTCGACAACTTGTGCCATTTCATTAAAGCGACTTTCAAGTGAGTTAAATAATGGTGAATTCATATCTTTTTCAAACTCAGCAAGAGAGCTTAAACGGATCACTTCAATAAAATGAAAATCCGCATTTTTATCAGTAGATACTTCAATAACATCAAATTGCAGCACACTCGGTAAGTCGTGACATGCTAAATAATCTGTTGTTAAAACCCAGTCTCTAAAATCTGACAGCGATTTGATTTCTTTTAATTTGATTTTGTGGATCATAATTTTCATATTAATTTTCCTTTTGTAAAATGAGGTGGTAATTAAGACCACCGGTACCAAATGAATTAAGTGCAGCAAACTGATTGTGTTCAAGCCAAGGTGTATTAGCTTGTGTGATCTGTGCAGGAATTGCCTCAATTAAGAGTTTATTATTTATTTCACCACGCAGTGGTGTAGGAGGAATTTGTTTATGTTCAAGACTTAACAACAGTTTGCTTAAACCTAATGATCCTGAACCGGCAAAGCAATGACCAAAATTGAACTTTACTGAACCAATTTGCAAAGGCCTTTGACGTGCTGTTGTTTGATAAATTTGCTTGATTGATTCAATTTCAATGACATCACCTACTGTTGTGCCTGTACCATGCGCTTCAACAACTTGGATGTCTTCACTATTCACTTCACAAAGAGATAAAGCTTTATTCATAGCAAGTGCTTGACCATCTTTATCAGGTGCTGTCATAGATTTAGCATCGCACGAACCTGATACAGATCTAATAACACCAAATACTTTATCATTTTCTTTTTCAGCATCTTTTAAACGCTTTAATACAAACAGTGCACCGCCATCTCCTGGAGAAAATCCATCCGCATCTTGACTAAAAGGAGATATTTTATTTTTCGATAACATCATTTGAGCACTACATAAAACCATATCTCTTTCGTTGGTCGGTAATTCAAAACCACCCACTAATACTGTATCAAGTCGATTAGATTGCAGTGCCCTCACCCCATTATGTATCGCAGCTAAAGACGATGCACAGGCAGCTTCAACAGCATAACATTGAGCATTTAATCCAAATGTTTTAGAGATTAACTCAGCACTACCGCTGGCTGTTAACCCATTTAATGTATGGTTAGTTAATACTGCTTTTTTAGGCTCAGGAATATCTGTGTTAATTGCTTTAATATGGCTAAAACGTGATTGGCTAATTAAGTTTCTTTCTTGCGATAAACATAAGTTACTTGCCAAAATAACCCCATTCTTAGCGCCCGGTTTTATATTTTCTAATACCTTAGATGCACAAATCACTGACATTTTTTGGATATTATCCATTTGACGCAGACGAATTGGCATAATGGGAATGGGCATTAAATCATCTAACTTATCTAAGTCTCGTAAATAACTTCCTTGAGTGGCATAAGTACTTAGCTTTTGTGCTGCACCCGTTCTTACAAAAGCATAATGATTTAATCTTGAATTTGGTAAGGTACAAATATCGTCTTCACCATGGGATAATTTATGCCAAAAATTTACTTTATCTGAACAGCTTCCTGCAAAAGGGGAATAACTGATAATCGCAATATCTTGGTTTTCTTTAATATTTATTTTTTGATGTGACCCTTTACGATCACACTGCAAAGACCAGTTTTGATTATGTATGCACTGATCTGTGATGCAAACATCAAGTTCTTGTTTTGCAATTTGATTCACTAATGTTAAAAATACATGATTTGATAAACCAAAGCCTAACTGCCCCTGACAGAGTATTTTTTTTGCATTCAGTGAAGGTCTCTTTTCTGGCGCAATTATTTTTTTTGTTGGTTCTAATGTAATATCTGATAATACTGCAAGGATCGGGTCTTTATCTCGACATGCATCTTCATAACGTTTTACAACTAAAGTAATTGCCCCCTCACAAAGGTTTACTTCATCTTTGTTTACATCATATTTTTGATTGACGAGCTGACAAATGAGTTCATCATTAAACCTTTGAACAGTTGTTAATATTGCAACATCCGTATCTGGTTGGCAAAGTACATCTTGTGCTAGTTGTAATAAATGCAAACCGGTTAAATCTAATGCCTCAATTGTCTGGCATTTACCTCTGACTTTTAAAAAATGCGCAATACGAGCAGGTACACTACTGGCCATTTCACCAACACGATCATGTGACGTACAACCGAACTTCTTTTTGATCTCATCTTTGTAACTATCAACAAATGCAGGCGCTTGTGGAGCACTATCAACTAACTGGGCACATGATTTAACCGCAGAAACTTTAGTTGCATTATCATAGGTCACATCAAAGCCTAAGCTTGTACCGCAATAAACATCTACTTTGTCTCTTTCCCATGAGTTTTGATCTATTGAGGACATCGCATCTTCTGCTGATTTCAAAGCCAAATATGTTTCACTTGCAATTGCTTTTCTAAAAAGTGGCGGAATGCCAAATTTTTTAAAGTCTATTTCAATTTCTCTAAATTGATGCCCCAAAAAGTCGGTTTGGCAATTTGAGAATCTGAACGGACTAAATTCTGGCGCAATATGCTCAGGCAAAGTTTTAAATTGAGCGTATTTTTCAGCATAGGGCAAGCAGGTTCCTATAGCGATAATACAAATATCACTCATGCTAAACTCCTTAAAATTTTATAATCGACTTTTCCATTGGCATTTCTTGGGAGCTGTGAAAGGCATTTCACATTATTGGGTACCATGTATCGAGGTAGCTTTTCGCTAGCAAACTGTTTTACAGCTAAAGTATTAATCTTAGCTTCGGTATTCGGTACTATATATGCTATCAACTTCTGTTGAAAATCTGTTGTAATACACTGTACTACAACTTCATATATCTCAGGCATAGTGGATAAACATGCGTTTATCTCACCCAACTCAATTCTATGCCCGTTAATTTTAACCATGTCATCTATTCTATCTTGATAGTAATAGACACCATTTTCAAAACGTACTAAATCACCTGTGGCGTGACCAAACTGTTCATGCAATTTAGCATTTCGCCCATCTATAACATTAGAATATCCAGGTGTAACTGACGGACCATAAATAATAAGTTCACCAGTATCACAATCAATAACAGCATCGGAACCAGCAAGTGGTTTACCTATAGGTACAGGGTGATCTTTAGTTAAATCTTCATTTGTGATCTTATGGTATAAACAGACATTGGTTTCTGTTGGTCCATACCAATTATGTAAGGAACACGTATCAGCAAGGCAAGTGTTAAGCGTTCGCAATGCACCAATAGGATAAACCTCACCCGCAAATATGACATGTCGAAGTCTTGATGTAGTATTTTTATCTAGCGCATTTGTTGCAACCATCATAGATAAAACTGATGGCACGCTATACCAGATACTCACATTGTATTTTTTGATGCCATTTACCAGCTCAGCCACAAATTTTTGCTGTTGGGTCGTTATTACCCATGTTGCGGCACCCACCTGGGATGCAGCAAAAAGATCAAAAGTACTTAAATCAAATGAAAATGAAGCATGATTACTTAAGACGTCTTTTTGCGTTAGATTTAATGAATCCACCGCCCAATTAATGAAATAAGCAAGGTTTTTATGACTAATTTGAACACCTTTAGGCACCCCCGTCGATCCTGATGTAAATAAGATTGCCGCAACTTCATCCGGTTTTGCTTTGTGAAATATAGCTTTCTTGTCCAGACGCTCATCAAGAAAAACCTGTTTTTGATCTTTATTTAAGAAATAACAACTTTCTTGGCTTAAAACAAATCTTGAAACTAAAACGTCATTTAACATTTTGCATTTGCTTTCATCTGTAATAATCAAGTCTGGCTGAGCTTGTGAAATAATAGATAAAATACGTTCTATAGGTTGAGATGCATCCACAGGTACATAAATAGCGCCAGCAGCTAAACAGGCATAAATACTTTTTACATATTCAATGCCTTTATCCAGATGGATCAGGATACGTTTACCCTTAAGATCCTCATTTAAAAAAGCATTTGACCATTGCAAAACGGTTTGTTCTAGCGTTTCATAACTCACAGATTCATCAAGACAATGCACTGCAATATTTTCAGGAAATTGCTTACAACTTCGCTCAAATCCAGACATAATGGAATTAAATTCTGTCATTAATCTATATCCTTATTAATACAAAAGTGCTTTGGGAAATAACTAAAAATTTCCCAAAGCACTGCATAAATTAAATTAACGACGATTGTGCGAACTTAACACCAACTTCTAAAGCAGCATCAGTAAGAATTTCACACGCTTTATCTAGGTTTTCCTGTGTATGTTCACTGGTAATACTCATTCTTAAACGTGCATCCCCAACAGCAACACCAGGAAAAACAACCGTTTGACAGAATAAGCCTCTCGCACGAACCGCTCGACCAAAGTCTAAGGTAATGCGATCATTACCAACAACAATTGGAATAATGGCACTATCAGAGTTTTCTAGATCAAAACCAAGGTTAAGCAATTTAGAACGGATATAACGTATGTTATGCCACAGTTGCTTTAATCTTTGCGGTTCATTAATCATGACATCAATTGACGCAATAACACCCGCTGCGACAGGAGCTGGAATGGTTGCAGCAAAAACATAAGAGTTCGAGTAGAAACGTAAATATTCAACGACCTCTTCATCAGCACAAATAAACCCCCCTAAGCCACTGAGAGATTTACTTAAAGTTCCCATTTCAAGGTCGACCTGACCTTTCATATTAAAGTGCTCGGTTGTACCTGAACCTGTAGCACCGAGCACACCCGTTGAATGCGCATCATCCACTAAAACTCGAGCGCCATATTGGTCTGCTAATTTAACGAGTCTAGGCAAGTCAACAATGTCACCATGCATACTAAATACACCATCAGTCACAATGAGTTTTCCACCAGGTTGATCAGCATACTTAGCCAAAGATTTTTCTAAACTTGAAAGAGAATGAGCGTATAGTTTTCTTGATGCGCCAGATAATTTACAGCCATCCTGAATACTCATATGGTTAATATTATCTGTAAAGACCAGATCATTTCGACCCACTAATGCTGAAATGGCACCTAAGTTAGCTGAATAACCTGAAGGATACACAATACATGACTCTCTACCTTTGAGCTTTGCTAACTTTCGCTCTAACTCCAAGTGCAATACATTACTACCAGCAATAATACGACAACCAGTGTTTGTTGCACCATAGCGCCCTGCAGCATCTTGAATTGCGCTGATCACTTGTGGATGCGCTGACAAACCTAAGTAGCTATTAGAGCCAAACATGAGAAATTCACGGCTTTTACCGGCCACTTCATCATAAATGATGGCTTTATTAGTACAGGTTGACTCTAGCGGCATACCGTACCAATAATGCCCTTCTTGCTCTTTTTTCTTATAAAATTTTGAAAATTCACGCGTCTTATGAAAAAGGTCATCATTTTGAATAGATGAAAAGTCCATCATGGTACGAGAATCAAACTCATCTTCGCTTTGTGAAATAGTCGATTCTTCTTCCACTTCACTTGAGTTTGTAAGCTCAGAAATGGCATGTGTTAAAACCCACTTCTCATCATTAAGTTTATCCCCTAAGCTTTCACAAATGTAGTTTAAAATTTGTTCGATCGAATCAAGGGTATGGTCATTTTCGACTGTATCCAGTAAAAAATTATTGCAAATGTCCTTAAGAGCAAAAAGTTTTGCTGCACTATCTATACCTAGTTCTGTTTCTAAGTCTGCTGATAAAGACAATTCAGAAACTGAATAACCACTGTGAGAAGAAATGATTTGACGTATATAATTAAGGATCGCAGTTCTTGATGGCGATTCATCTACACTTTCTTTTTGAGATGAAAAGTTAATACCTTGCTTCTTAATCAGTTTCTCAACTCTAAAATAAATATCATTGATAGTCTCCACACCATCACCATTAATTGATGCATCAGTACCTGAAGTTGAAATACCTATTTGTTCATAAACGTAAGTTAAAACTTCGGCTAAAGTAATAGAGTCGACACCTAAGTCGTATTCTAAATGACTTGAGCCATCAAGCTCTTTTATGTCATATTGTGTTAACTGTGCAACATGATTGAAAATAACGGATAATAAATCTAAGTCGTTGATTACTTGTTCTGTTTCACTCATGCTCCTTTCTCCTGTAAACGACACACTAAAGCGTTGACCTCATTGATAGATGAAAAATTAATCGGGTTTATTTCCATCATTGAAACAATTACGCCTGTTTGTTCTTTTATAAAATCAACCAAATCAAAAATAGATGCTGAATCAACAATATTTAATGCTAATAATTGCGTATCGTTCGAAAGCATGTCGCTTTGCCCGTCTAAATAACTATCAACAATATATTTTCTTAGATTATCTATAAACATAATTTACTTCCCTTAAATTTTTTCACCTACAAATAGCGTTCTTGGTCCTGGAATATCTAAAATTCTGACATTCGAAAACCCTGCATCTTCAAAACGCTTAATATAGGTTTTTATGTCGCTTTCTATTCCACCATCAGTTGAAACCAGCATATTAAGTGATAATAAAGAAGTGAATTCAGGGCCTGTATTGTCATCGTTAAGTGGCGTTTCTGATGCAATGAATCGTCCCCCTACAGGCATAGCTTGAAAAATGTTATTTAAAATAACCATTTGAGTTTCATGGGAATAATCATGAAGCATCCAACCCAAATGTACTAAATCATATTCAATATCTGGCAGCTCACCGGTGATTACATTGCCTTCAATGACATCTATACGATTACCGTAACCTTGTTCACCTAATTTATCTAACAAGAAGCTTTTTGCTTGTGGTAATTCACATATCGCCAACTCTATATCAGTAAACTTATCAGCAACAGCGATGGGTAGAGTACCAATCCCGCTCCCGATATCTAAGAATCGTTTATGCTTTGAAAAATCATATTCTGATGTGAACCCATCAATAAAGGGCTGTGCAAACTTCCCTAAGAACTCTTGAAAATCAGCCACATCGTCTAAGTTGTGATATAACATGTCAAACCAGCTTCTATTATCACCAAAAGCGGCGACTCTTTGATGACTGTCTTGCTGAATGCCAGACGATAAATTCGACCATAATGGATATAAAAAAGTATCAATATGTCTGCCTAACCATCCTAGCCATTGCGGTTTATCGCTGACTAAAAAGTCTTTATGCTCTTGTGGTAAAATATAGTTTTCACCATCCTTTTTTAAATACTCCATTGCCACTAAAGCAATTAAAAGTCGCTCTAATGCCGCTGGCGGCAATAATGATTTTGTTGCTAATGATTCAACTGTTTGAGCTTGATCATTAAAATAATCAAAAATCTTTAAATCTAATGCTGCTGTAATTGTTTTGGTTTTAAAAAAACCCATCATGTGATCAACTGTTTGTTCCATTGTTTTACTCATACTGCACCTCATATTTATTAGTTATTAGTTATTAGTTATTAGTTATTAAAAGTTGACATTTCTTCACACACTTGAGCAAAAGCACAAACAAATCTATCTACTTCTGCTTTGCTGATCACAAGTGGTGGTTGAACACGGATCACAGTTGAACTATTCGCCGTTACAAAAGTTAAAATATTATGATCTTGCCCTAATTTTGTGACAAATTTCATACAAAACATTTCAGATAAACTACTTTCCATTCTTGTCATTGCTGAGATTAAGTGTTGTTTTACTTCATCCGGTAAAAACTTGTATATCGTGAACCAATCGCCCGGTAATCGAGTACCAAACTCTCTGACACATGCTTCAACTGCATTTTCAAAACTATTTGAAAATGCAATTCCCAACATCAAACCTTTACCCCGGATCTCACCAATAAAATCATAATCTTTGGTGACTCTTTGCAGTTCTTGTTTGAAGTAATTACCCATTTCTAAAGCTTTAGCTGTTAAATCTTGAGATATTAAACTGCGTAAAGAGGACAATGCTGCAACAGAGGCTAAATTCCCACCGCCAAACGTTGACGTGTGTAACAAAAATTTATCAGAACTACCGTATGCTTTTTCCCAAACTTGGGTTGTACATAAAGTTGCTCCTATTGGCATTAATCCACCACTGAGTGATTTTGAAAGCATTAAGACATCGGGTTGAATATTTTCCCATTCACACGCAAATAAACGCCCTGTTCGACCAAGACCCGTTTGTATTTCATCTACCATTAAAAGCGTATCAGTCTGATGACAAAGAGATTGCACTTGCGTTAAATAACCATCAGGAGGCACAATCACACCGCCTTCCCCTTGAATAGGCTCAAGAATGAATGCGCCAATATCTTGTTCTGTTAGTACAAGGCGTAATGCAGCAATATCTCCAAAGGGCACTTCGATGCAATGTTCTAATAAGGGCTCAAAATCTTTTCTATGTTTTTCACGCCCAGTAATAGATAAGGCACCTAATGTTTTCCCATGATAGCTATTTTTAAGGTAAGCAATTTTGGCATTACCAGTAGCAGATTTTGCAATTTTGATTGCAGCTTCAACCGCTTCAGTACCAGAGTTACTAAAAAATGTACGTTGTAATTTACCTGGAGAAATATGGCTTAAAACTTCGGCTAATTTTGCAGTTTCTTGTGCTATGGACACATATTGAACAAAATTTGTTTTTTGTTCATTTAAATATTGTGTCACTGAATCTATGACTTCTTTTGGACTATGACCTAAATTTAAACAGCCAAAACCTGCAACCATATCTAAAAATGGTTCATTTTTTTCATCAAATAGTGTTGTACCTTCCCCTTTAACAAAGACTCTGTCACAGCGTTGCATTTTTAAGAAATCGACCATTAATGGATTTATATAATCTCGATGGCGATTAAAAGTATCTTCAGCTGATACGCTTTGTGAGATAACACTATCAATAAACTCAAGTTGAGAGTTTTCTTGTCGTTTATCTTGATCAAAATACCGTTTAAAACTTAAAATATGGTCTTTTTCGACTCTTTCCCCATAGGATGAAAATGGATAGCTATAAAAGCCATGCTTTTGAGCCAGCTCACCAATTTCAATTACTTTATCTGGGTCAAGTTGGCGGCCAATTGAAAACGTTTCATTGCGGTTTTCCAGTGCAAGCACCATAGTTTCAGCTAGACAGCCATTAATTTGTTGTTTAATTGCAAAATTCAGCGATTCACCACCCAATTTTACATCACTAGATGCTGTGACGGTGCCGCCATCTATGACCAAAATATCTTGCCTTTTTGGTCTATAATCACCTGAAATATCACGAGGAAGCGCAACATCTATAAATATTGAGCCTGATTGCAATAAATCAGGATCAACAATACCACCTGCTGACGTTGCCCCAGCAAAGATTTTATATTTTTGATAACAGGATTCAATATCTGCACTAAGAGTCACTTGCCCATGATATTTACTCGGTAAATGTGCCAGTAATTGTTCCGCAGGCGTCGTTTCAGTTCTATGAATCAAGCATAACTTGAATCCGCGCCTTAACAATAAATGGCTCAAAGCTAAACTAATTGATCCTGGATAACCTAAGATACAAATTGTTTCATTTTGCGGAGCGACTTCTAGCCACTCTAAAATTTGTTCTAATGCTTTATATGCAGAAAATGTCGTCAAAGAATTCCCACTGGTGACGGGGATATTGGCATATTGCGCAACTTCTAAACCACGCTTTCCTACTATTGAAGTAAATCCACCTAGCCCTACAATTTCAGTGCCTTGCTCAGTTAAATCATCTACACCTTGCTTAATACGTGCTAACGTTTCTTTTGAACTACTAAGCATTTCTTCTGCGGTTAAAGGCATGTATTTAACGACACCTTCACACTCAGCCCCTGTAGCAGAAACTATTTTTTCAAAATTCATAAATGGCACTGTATTTTTTTTACTCCATAAATCCCGATCATAGCCATCAATAAAATCAGAAGAAGTACGTTCAAATAAATCAAGCATTTTTACATAACGCTTAAGCAAAACAGATGTTGGATGTGCGATAAATCCAAATTTCATAATTTAAGATTCCGTTATAGGTTGTTCGGTTGGTTCAGTAACATTCCATGGGAACTGTTCTTTGATCTCTTCAGTCAAAACAGGATCACGTTGCCAACCTTTCGCTGTGGCTAAAGTGATACCGTCACCTTCATTATTGTGATTAACAACAACAGAAAATAAATTCAGTCTTCTTGGTGCTGTTAAAGCGGCTTCCATTTCTGTTGCATCAAATTTTGTAATGGTTTTAGATACAACATCAAAGTTATTTACTGTGTCTTGCCACTCATCTTGATGTAAATTTATCAATCGCATTTGTTTTGACGTTCTATTCATCAAAATACGTTCTTGATACGTATTTATTACGGATAAACCACCATTACAAAAAAACATGATTGTGATGTTTTTATTTAAGTTTTCAGGATGAGTTAATAAATTTTCAATAAAAGAGGGATAAATATCCGGCACCATGCCTTTAGCGCCATCCCCAATAAAAGCAATAATATTTGTTGGGCAGGTATGGGCTAGGAAAATTGATGATAGTAATGCGTCACCCATAAGCGCTCGGCCATACCAGCCAGAAAATCCGCGTCGTGTTGTTGCAACATTTCGAATAGCCGATATACCACAACGCCCTACATCATAGATCCCCGTATAATCAAAATTTTGCTTTATGATCAGTTTTTCTATTACCTGATTAAACTCAGAGAAAAAATAATTAGGAGACATGGGTGTACTGGGTAATTTACTAATGACATCTGATTGACTATCAAAATACCCGTTAATTAAGCTCATGCGGCGCTTTTTTAATTCAGGAGATACCTTAAGGTTTTCTTTAATAAACTTTAAAAATGTTTTGCTATCCATTTGCAAACCAATATCGCTAAAAGGTGCAATATGAATAGGATTATGCGTCACTTGAACAATATTTAATTTGTTATTTAATCGGCCTTCAGTAAAAGGTGAACATATTTGAGAAACACGACTTTTTACGAAAAACAAACACTGTTCTTCAGGTGGGTTTAACTTATCATGTGTATATAAATAGTTATAAACGCGAGGACTGAACCCATAAATAGATAAAGTGCCTAAATAATTAATATTCCTTTTGCCATTAATATATTTAGAAACAGAACCAGGATAAGGCAGAGAGTCCACTAATGCTATACCCGCTTCATGAGCAATACTTTGCACAAGCAAAGATTCATCATCATCTAAAGGGCCAAGTTGCCATACTATTTTTTCAGGGCCATTATTTACTAATTCAAGTGCAGCATTTAATTGTTTAGCAAGCTCAGCTTCATCAGAAACTGATTTGCTGTGATCTTCCATTTTTTCATAAACAATTTTTTCGGCTAATTCATTGACAGGCTTGGATGCATCTAAAACATTTGGTGTCACTAATAATACTACTGGTCCTTCATCTTTATGATAAAGCTCAAATGCATTATTTAAATCATTATTTATTTGGTCTGTATCTTCCATATATACATAATTGATTCTTTTTGCATCTAATACTGCACGGGTATCTTCACTTGGCGTGATTGTTCCTTGAAAAGAATACCAATGACTTGGTTTATTTTCAGCAACAACAATAAAGCCTTTAGCTGCAGCTTCTTTTAGGTTGGCTAAAGTGCCTTTAAACTCATCAACCATACCACTTGTAACAACAAGCAAAAACGGCGTTTTATATAACTGCCAATTTGCCATTGCACCACATGCTAATGCATGTTCACAAGGGCCTCTAAGTACCAAGCCTCCATTTTTTGGTGCTTCACGATCTATGTAGCCTATTAAATTTGAAATAACTGAACCTGTGTAATAGCTCATATTCCATTTATTTGGAGAAACATGATTGAAGAAGCGAATTAATTGCTCTCCTAAAGTATTATTATGAAATACCTCACCCAAAGGCTTTATTCTGCGATTTGCATAATTCATCTCGAAGAAGTCCATCCACAAACACAAAAGTTGCGTTTGAAAAGTACTTAAGTCTTCAGAGCGCACTTGCTCAATGAATTGCTGTGGTAAGTAACGAATGCTCTTATGATGACCTTTAAGAAAAACAGCTGCTGAAAAAGATGAATAAAAAGCGGGGATTTCAGCACTTTTCAAGCTTCTATAAAAAGTTAATAGATCGTAATCTACCTTTTCAATAGAGTCATCTTGGTGCCCCATAGAAGCTTGATCATAATAAACCATGCCAACATGACATTCCCCCTCATCCTCTAAAGTTTGCGATTGAATGATTTTTTTAGCTGCACCTTCTAAACTTTCTGACTGAAAAACAGAAATATCTATCGTTTTATTTTTACTTTGTAAATAATTTATCGCTTTTAATTTAGTTTCTAAATATAACTGATCAGATACTGCATTTTTTACTTCGATGTTTATATCAGCATCAACATTCACCTGATTAAAAACATATTCTTTTATATCACTCAGTACACTCAGGCCTGTTTCAAAAAAGTCTGGGTTTTTAGTAACAACAACTATTCCAACTGTTATTTTCATAATGAACTCCTTTTATCATTTCATTATTTAATTTGCACTGTGCCTTTATCACCATCGATGATAAGCAAATCACCAGTTTCGATTTGTGCTGTTGCAGATTTAAGGTTTACGATTGCAGGAATACCAAATTCTCTTGCAACAATTGAACTATGGGATAATGCAGATCCAATATCAGTGACAACGCCAGCAGCTAAAATAAAGAGTGGGGTCCATGAAGCATCTGTATATTTTGTTACTAAAATCTCACCTTTTTTAAACTCAGCAGCTTGTTGTTGTAAATCTGTAATGACACGCGCCTTAGCAATGACCTGGCCAGGACTCGCAGCAAGTCCATTTAACAAGTCTTCATTATCACTTGTGTTGTCAACTTTCATTTGAGGTTCATAGCCCCCAATAATTGCCATAGGAGGTTCTTGGGCATGTAAATTTAGCAAATGCTGATGTCTGTTTTTCTCTAATAATTGTGAGTTGAATGCCTCTTCAGCAGATTTTTTACCCGAGACATACTCTCTAAACTCGTTAAAATCTATAAATGGCAGATGTTCAACATTTACAATATTTTTTGTAGACAATCTTTGTAAAACTTCAACAATAATCCTTCTATAAAACCAGGTTTGAGCTATAAAAGTCGGTCTTGTGGCTTCTCTTCTTTCAGCCATCACGCCATAAATTTTTGTTAAAAAACGAATTTTAAATTTTGCAGAAAAAGGTAAGTTTTTTAATAAATCTTCAGTATCATTTTCACGAAGATTACTAATAGAAGTTAACCTTTGTTCTAAATCAACATCATTTTCCAAATACATTTTCATGACTTGCAGTAAATAAGTTGGATCATCGCTCCAACGAGGAATACTTAACTCAAATTCTTGTCTTCCCCTCGAACCAAAGTCAGATAAAAAACCTTTGAAGTCTGTATTCCAAAAATCTTTACTCACATCATTAATAGGGAGTTTTTCTAATAAAGTTTTAGCATCGTATTGATTAAATAAATCAAGTAATAAGGGTTGTTGTTTTACTTTAGTCACTAAAGTAACTATGCCTCTGGTCACTTCAATTGTTCTAAGATTATTCATCGAGGCTTTTATTCTATTTTGTAAACCGGCCCCTTTTTCACTTAAGTACTGTTCACATGTTTCAGTTAGTGCATCGTATAATGCAAAAGATTGCAAAAAGAATGGCATATATACAGCGCAGGAGTCTAAAAAATAGCCATCAATACGTTTAAGTTCAGTGTTCAATTCAGCCAAAGATAAAGTGCTGAGGTTTATCTCTTCAAAGCGTTTTGTTTCACACTCGCGTAAAGCAATCATTTTTTTAACTAACTTTTCTGCAGTAAATGTATTTACCACTTGGCCTTTAAGCCAATACATCGCACTTTTAAAATAACTAAATCCAGTGACACCGGAACCATAAGGATTTTTGTAGTCGGTGAAGTCTAAATCGCTTGTCGCATAACGTTTTGTAAACTTCATTTCATCACGTGTTGGTGGACATTGGCGTAATAGGCTTGCTGATGCAGAGATATTGAGATATACATGACCTTGTATGTAACCCATATAATTATCAGGGTGACCTTCATCTAATAAACCCATAGTTTTAATTGCTGGACCATGAATATGTTTTTGATAAAATTCACAAAATGACAGACCTAACGGAGTCATTAACCCAGTAACTATTTCTCCTGTATCCATACGAGAAAACATCGCATTCTTTTGACATTTTTCATCTTTATCCCATGGGTTCGCATAAACAAGTTTTTGTTGGGGCATAGAGAATGTAGTAATTGGTCTCGCCTGTAATAGCCAAAGCGCATTATCTTTAAATGCCCACTCAATATCTAATTGAGTACCATAATGTTCAACAAGTTCTTTAGCTTTAAGTGATAAAGCCATAAGTTGTGCACTTGACAAACAAGCCTGTTCTTTTTTAGTTTCGGCTGTATCAAGCAGTTTTATTTCACCGATTTCATCTGTGCCACTGTATTTGTTTTTTCGTCTAATAACTGAGCTTTTGATTGATAAATCACTTTTATTGATTTCGAAGGTATCGGTCAAAACCTGACCTGATACAACCCCTTCACCTAACCCCCAACATGCATCTATGATCATCGTATTGTTTTTTGCATTAACAGGGTCTTGTGTAAAGAGCACACCGGCACAGTCAGCATCTACCATCTCTTGAATAATGACAGCGATGCCTTGCTTTTCATCTTGATTAACATCTGTTGTATTGCTATAGGCTTTAGCACCTTCATCCCATAATGAACCCCAGCAAGCTTTTACTTTATCGAGTACATTTTCTAAACCAGACACATGCAAATATGTTTGGTATTGGCCCGCAAACGATTGACTTTTAGAGTCTTCTCCTATTGCAGATGAGCGAATTGCAACTGACTTATTCTCTCCTAGAGAAAGGTAAGCTTCTTCTATGCATGTTTTTATCGAATCAGGAATATGTGTATTTTGTATTTTTTGTTTAATGGCCTTATGATCTTTAGCCTGAGCATTTATAAGGTCTATTTGATCAACAAATAAATCATATGCTGGCACTGTAATACAAAAGGCACGTGGAACCGGTGATCCTGCTTTTAGCATTTGATTCAATGAATATGCTTTACCTCCTAATTCATTAACACCGTTTTCATCACAACCTGTTACTTCTATCACTAAACTTTTACTTGTCATTTTTAAAACCACTTATTTGAGACTTTATTTTATGAAGCTTTTTTTCTATCAAGCTGTATGCGAATTTGGTCAGCAACGGCTTTCCCTGCACTAATAGCACTTTCAATATTGCCTATACCGATACTGTCTTGATTAGCAAAAGAAATGAGTTTGTGACTTTTTGATGCATTTACAAAAATATCATTTTTAAGCTGTCCTTTTGTTGATACAACAAGACTCTTATCCCAAAACCATAATTTAATATTTTCAACATGACTTTTATCTATGTTGATGGTCAGTAACAATTCACTTATTTCTGCATAAGTTTTATTTTGAATAGCTTCAAACTGCTCAGAAGTAACTTTATTTTGTGCATCTATAGGTGCGATAGGTTTTAGAAGTGTTAAAATACCAGTGTCATGTTCTTTATTAACATCCATCCATTGTGGAACAATGCATACCCCAGTTTTACACCATTCATATTCACTTTGTGGTTTATTTGGCTCAATAACATATCCACCAAAATGTTTTAATAAAGCAGGTTTGGATAATGTGACATTCGCAACACAATAATCATGGTGTGCAATTTGACTTATTGTATCACGCTGTATTTGTGGTAAATCTGGGATGATATTTCCAATTACATGTTTTGGTGCAGCCCAAATAACATTGCCTGCTTGAATAATGTGCTTGCGACCATTTTGTGAAAAGCTGATATGGGCTATTTCATCTAATGACTCTATATTTTGCACTTCACATTGGTTAGCCAGTGTGACATGTGGGTTCTGTTGAAGTTCTGTTACTATTTTGTTTGTGATATAGCCGTTGCCGCCAGGCAAAGTGACAAGTGACCCTCTTAAATATCCGATTAAAAAGTGTAAGCCGACATAAGCGGATACATCTTTAACTTCCAAACATTCAACACGTAATGTTGTTTCAATCGCACTTTGTACTAAACGGCCAAATTTCTTTGATGGTTTAAGTCTGTTAGGAATATGTTCTATTTTGCCGGGTTCAAATAAAAAATCATAAAGTGACACACTATCTAATAATTCCATTTCTTGACGTGACCAGCCACACTCAGCGTTCCAAGGCATCTGGGGAAACTTTCCTGTATCACGACCGAATTGGTCTAAAAATGTATATAAGTCGGCAAATATTGGATCCCCTAATTTTTTAGGCGCAACGACATAGCGTTTTGCAGTGATCCAATTAATTGTTAATGTAAATGTGAGTTTCCATACTGCAGGATTTAACAATTGCATTGGTTGTTTCAAATTTGCTATCAGTACTTCACCAATACATGACATCAGTAACTTAGTATCAAAAAATACAATCGTATCTTGGTCTGATATTTTCCATTTATCTGTTAAACCAAGCTTATTTAGTAAGTTTGCAATGTGAGTGCCTTCATATGGTAATTGAAAGCAGACGCCAGCGGTTGGGTATTTCACGTCATTTTGGGTTTCAAATCGTGCGTTTCCACCAAAAAACTCTGATTTTTCAAGACATAATACTTTTTTATCTTGCAGTTCATATGCAGCTGTTAAACCTGATGCGCCAGCACCAACAACAACGACATCATAATAATCTTTAAATTGAGTATGACTCCCTAATTGTTGATTTCTTCTGTTTTCAAACTTTGAACTTTGAAAAAAAGGTGATTGACTAATATGGACTTGATTGTGATAACGCAACATATAAATGGCTGCAAGGAAAAAGACAGAATCTAAGACAATGACTTGCGGCTGGGAACGAAATAAAATTGTGACAAATATACACATCATCGCCATTTGTCCATAGATCACCCATTTAACTAATCTATGATTGATCAATAAAAGTATGCCGGAGATCGCAAGAACAAGCCCTATCACTATATTGACTGTTTGCCCATATTGCGCAAGCCAAAGGCTCAAGTTTTCTACCCCAGTTCCTGTATTTGCCGTTGCCGCACTTTGTAAAATAGCAGGCACATCTTCTAATTGTGGAAACGCTTTCGCTATCCCTGCCAATATATATAAAATGCCAAAAAAACGTTGTATTTTCATTATTATGTTTTCCTTAGACCGAGTTTACGCGCGATAATTTCTCGTTGAATATCATTTGAACCAGAAAAAATTCGAGATGGCAGAGCATCCAACAATAACCGAGATATGCCCATTTCATTTTCAATTGCTGAAGCTCCAAACAGTTGAATCGCATCAAGTCCGGTTTGTACCGCAGCTTCCGAGATCATTATTTTGCTTAACGCTATTTCTGATTCACTATCTTTACCTTGATCATATAGCCAGCCTGCGCGGTATAACATCAAACGTGCACTATCCAGGCGTAATTTCATATCTATAATGCGATTAGAAACCGATTGGTTTTCTCCGATAGGGCCAGCAAACTGAATACGTTGTTTAACATGCTCTAAACATTGTTCATATACACGATCCATAGCACCGACATATGCAGCAAATAAACATCCTTTTTCCCACACCATAGAGTCATGAAAAATAGCTCCACCAGCGCCAACTTGACCTAACCTATCTTCTTTAGGAACAAAGACATCATCAAAATACACTTCAGACCATGTACTTGTGCATAAGCTATCTTTTTCTCTATTCTTTCCTACACTTAGGCCTGCTGTATCTTTATGGACTATAAATGCACTTACACCAAAAAAACCGAGTTTTGGATCAGTTTTTGCGTAAGCTATAAAAAGGTCGGCAACAGGCGCATTGGTTACAAAACATTTTTGTCCATTTAGTATGTAACCATTTTCGACTGCCTCGGCAGTCGTTTTCATATTATAGATATCAGAACCAGCATTAGGCTCTGATACTGCGTTTGCGGCAATATATTGACCATTAATTAGCGGTTCTAAATACTTTTGATGTATTGATTCTGAACCGAATCGCCAGACAGGCACAACACTGGCAAAGACATGTGCTGATAAAGAAAAGATCAGTCCCAGATCATTTGTGCCTTTACCTAATGCCTCGATTGCTAACATGCAATCTAAAGCTGATAATCCCATACCGCCCAAAGATTCTGAGACAGGTAAACCCGCGATCCCAAAATCTGCAGCTTGCTGCCAAACTTTCCGATCAAAATGATGAGATGATATACGCTTTGAAGCATCTTTATCTAATACTTCTCGTGCAAACTTTACTGTAGAGTCAATGAATTCTTGTTGACTATCAGATAATGCAAAATCCATAAATAACTCGCTCAAATTAAATTTATTCTGAAAAAATTTCTATTTAACTTTTTTCGATTAAAAAACCCTTGCTTTCTCCAAGTTTCCAAAAGCAGGACAAATGCTAGCACCCAGTCCCTGAAAAGGGAATATAAATTTAAATTAAATTAACCAAATTAACAGGTGAATTTTGTATTTATTTAAAAGCACTCGTATAACAAAACACAGATTAACAAGCATTTATGACCATTTTATTTAAAAAAAATGAAGACTTAACATTTGAAAATGAGGCGGGTAATTAGTTAATTAATTCTCTTTTTACAACTATGTAAGTTTATTTATTCTTACTTGTAAATAATCAGGGGAAGTATTTGCATTTACTTAACAAGATCTTCATTATGCATGCAATAGAGATTTTATAACCGTGCAGATAGTAGTAATAAAAATGGAAATATCTTACCAATTAAAAGCAGCAGACCAAAGACGAAGCGAACAATTTAGGCCTACAGATGACATAGGGTTTGGACATTTAAGAACAGAGCATATGTTTTTAATGGATTACAAGGATGGTGAATGGATTGAACCTAGAATTGTCCCTTATGGTCCATTAACGATGCCGCCAGGCGCAATGGCATTGCATTACGGACAATCGATTTTTGAAGGTGCAAAAGCCTTTAAACACACAGATGGTGAGATACATACTTTTAGATTAAACATGAATGCGGCTCGATTAAATCACTCTGCAGCAGTTGTATGTATGCCTGCAATTGACGAACAAATGCAAGTAGAAGCCATTCATGCCTTACTTGATGTGGACAGATTATGGTTCCCTGAGCAAGATGGCGCATGTTTATATATACGCCCTTTTGTTTTTGCAACGGAAGATCACATTTCGGTACGAAGTTCAAAGAATTATACTTTTTGTATTTTAATGAGTCCCAGTGGTGCTTATTACAAAGATGGTAATAATAAAGCAATACGTTTATTGGTAAGCAAGCAATACCACAGAGCTGTATCGGGTGGAACTGGGTCTGCAAAAGCATCAGGTAATTATAGTGCGTCATTAAAAGCAGCTGAAACTGCACAAACTTATGGTGCATCTCAAGTTTTATATCTTGATTCAAAAAATGAATATATCGAAGAAGCCGGTGCAATGAACCATTACCATGTACTTAAAGATGGCACAGTGATCATTCCTAAATTCACAGATACAATTTTAAAATCAATTACTTCTAGGTCAATTTTAGAATTAGGCCAGCAATTAGGGTGTGAAGTAAGACAAGAGTCGATCAAGATTTCAGACTTTGTTGAAGGTGTTAAATCCGGTGATATTATTGAAGCTGGCGGTTTTGGTACCGCAGCAGTTGTATCTCCTGTTGGTTCATATATTTTTGAAGATAACAGCGTGATCACTGTAGGTGATGGTAATGTTGGGAAATATACTTTAGCCATGTATACCTTATTAACTGATATTCAAATGGGCCGACAACAAGGTCCAGCTGGCTGGGTTAATAAAGTAGAACGCATAAAACAATAATACCCTATTGTGGTAGTAATCATTTAATTGCTACCACACATAAAATTTCCGTTTACTTATCACCATTTATCTCTTTTATTAACCGTTTATCACTATTGTTAAAAAAATTCCTATAATGTTTTTAACATGCTCCCAATTGTTTAAAACAGGGATTTAAAAGTGAAATTAAATAAAATAGTAAGTGCCCTTTCAGTATGTGCCGCTTCTTTATTAACAAGCAATGCAAATGCAGCATTGGTCGATTCAGCACTGAACTGGCAAACCTTTGAAACAGAAAATTTTAGAGTACATTATACCCCTGAGTATAAAGATTGGGCCCTCTCAAGTGCCAGAGAAATGGAAATAGTCCGTAAGCTCATTAAAAAACAACAAAGTCGTGTTTTAGATGAAAAAGTAGATGCATATATAATTGACCCTCTTAATGCATCAAATGGGTTTGCAATGCCGCTGAGCAGCAAACCTTATATGGCTTTATACGCGACCCCACCACAGTCAGATAGCATTATTGCAAACTCAAGTAGCTGGCAGCAGTTATTAGTGCTTCACGAGTATGTTCATTTAGTGCATTTAGCGCAAAAGAGCCGTAGTAGTTGGCGTAATCAATTAGCAAAAGTTTGGGATGTGTATGACGCATCCTTAATTAATGGTGATCGCTGGGTGGCTGAAGGCTATGCCACTTTGCAAGAATCTAAACTAACAGGTCGTGGACGTTTATATCATGATGGTGTTGAATCTATTATTCAACAATTTGCCACAGAAGGTGCATTGCCTACTTATCAACAACTTAGTAAAGCCGACAATCGGTTTATGTCAGGATCGATGGCCTATCTTATTGGTGTTAGATATTTAAAATGGTTAGAAGATAATTATGGTGAAAATACTTTAGATGCCGTTTGGACTCGTTGGAGTGGCGTAAAACAACGTACATTTGATCAATCTTTTGAAGGTGTATTTCAAGATACCGCAGCGCATTTATATCAAAGATTTGTCGCTGAATATACGTATAAAGCGATGTCTAAAGAACGTAAATTTGAAAAGTCTGACTCCAAGTTATGGTTAGACTTAAAAGGTCGTGTAAATTCCCCCAGTATCAGTCCAGATAACCATCATTTGGCTATCGTTGAAACGATTATTGATGATGAAGATAGAAAAATTATACTGAATGTTTACAGTACACAAGAAAACGCAAAAGCAATTAAAAAATTCAACAAAAAAAATGAAGAAATATTAGAAAATGACCCGTTAGATATTACCAGTAAATCCCCTAAAGTATTTAAACGCGAGGTGAAATTCACATTGAATCAGATAGATCATCAGGGGTTACGTGATCCACGTTGGTTAGATGATGAAACAATAATTTATGGTGCGTCAACAACTGATAGGCATAATCAAAAACACCAAGATTTATTTAGTTGGAATATCAAAACAGGAAAAACGAAACAGCTCACCTTTGGTGAAAACTTAAGACGTTTCGATATTAATCAGAACTATATTATTGCTGAACAATCAAGATATGGTTATTCAGGCATCGTAAAGTATACCTTTGATGGCAAAAAAGTATCAGATATAAATAAAGCAACAACAAAAAATATCTATGATTTTCCAAGATTAAACTCTGACTCAACAAAACTTGCTTACGTACAAAGTGCTCTAAATGAAAAGTGGCAAATTAAAATCAAAACTTTTGATTCTAATTCAGAGCACATAATTCCTTTACCTCAAGGGTATCAATTTGTTTCATACCCTGAATGGTCAAATGATGATAAATCCTTATATTTTGTAGCAGGTGTAAAGGGTGAGTTAAAATTATATCAGTACCATTTTGAGTCGGATGCCTTATTTGCAGTTACTTCAGGTAAACACCCTATTTCCTGGCCCATTATGCAAAATGATGATTCTCTATTGCATTTATCAATCAATTCAAAAGGTCCTGATGTATTTAGCTTAAAGCTAAACAATAAAAATAAACAATTAATTAGTAAAACAACCCAGTCTGGCTTTATAAATATAATGGATATTGATAGATCAGAACATAAACTCGCCAAAGCATCTATGTTGGTAGATGAAAGCATAGGTGAAAATAAAAGTTATGGGACCGGACCTCAGCAAGGCACTATCACACTGGGCCAAAGCATTTATTCAGCCTCAAATAATTTATTTGAATTAGGGTATAAAAGCGGAGATATATTAAGTCGTTTTGATTGGCAGTTGAATATTAGCCATGACTTAAGTAAAAATGTGCTTTCAGGTGCCAGTGGTAACATCCGTTGGCAAGGTTGGCCTGTTAAATTATTAGCCCATGGATATCAATTTGATTTAAAAATAGACAAACAAAAAGAAGCGGCTTTTACGGATAATACAATAATTTCAGAATCAGGTTTATTACTTGAAGCAACTTACCCTATTCAATATAAAACATTCCACCTTTCAGGTACTGCGCAATACAAATTTGAGCAAGCAGAAATCAATAACATAAAAGACAACAATAACTATGTTGTTTTAGGTTTTGACCAAACCTGGTCTTGGGACAAACAAGTTTGGGGTATAAAACAAAAATCTAAAGTCTATTTATTAGATGGCGAACAAGATAGTCAAGATTATACTGGACATAACGCTTTACTCTCTATGAGTGCACATATTAACAAAATAGGTCTAGGCGCTGAATTTGAGTCTATCAATCGCTCAAATAACGCAGGTGATTTATTAAGCTTAGGTGGGTATGGTTCAACTTTAATTCAGCCTAAAGCACATCAAAATAAAGTTTTTGCTCCTGAACTTGCTTTTTATAACGCAACAGCCAATGAATACAAAAAATATGAAATATTCTCACCATTTGAATTTGGTCGTATTTTCTATTCAAGGCATAAAATGGGCGAACAAGATGAAATAAATGTATACGGTATTAAAGGGAATTTTACAAATGACTTTGGTTTTACAGGTATCACTAACTTATCTATTGATATGGGGTTAGCACAAGTAAACCCTGAAAATGGTCCTTCTGACTTACAAGCGTGGTTAGGGTTATGGCACAAGTGGTAAGCCACACGCTTAATTGTAATTTGCCTTAAAAAAGGTGATATAAAATAGTGAGCGTTATTTATCTTGTTTGAAATAAAAAGATTTATAACGCTAACTTTATAAACTCTTCATCAAAAGCGTATTGGTATTTCATAATTCACTTTAATTTTTGCTGTAATGTTAAACCAAAGCGCTTGCGTAGTATTTTTCATTTATTTGTTAGGTTTTGAATTACGCGTAATAGTGAATAAAAAACTAGATTTAAGGTCATAGTTTTTCATATAAAGTGGGTCATACTTGGAGAATGCATCTAAACATTACCTGAGGTTTTAACTATAATGTACCACTCCTATCATAGAGCTTGTTCATGAAATAAATCAGGCATAGTAGATAACCAAGAGATCTTTTTAGGATCATCACCTTTATTCATAGCCTTAAATACGGGGATCAGATCTGTCGCAGTCACCGAAAACGGATACCCCGTTAGCGCATCACGAAGCCCAATATCTAAACCAATTGTTGGATTAAAACCAGAATCTCGCTGCAAAGCGCTAATATCATAGCAATGAGGCAGCAACGTCATCTCCCAACCTCGCCCGTATACTTCTTCATAATCAAGACCCTTAATATTCACCTTTTTACACAATAATGCAGCAAGTTGATGATAATAATCTTTAATAAAATACACTTGAGGGTTTACAGCGTTATAGGCTTTATTAAAACACAAATGATTATTGGCTACTCCAAGTACGGCACTGGCTAAGTCTTTGGGATGAATAAAGTTCAAAGGGATATTACCCTCATTAAATAGGTGTAATGTTTCTCCACTTTCAATTCTCTCTACTATCAAAGGATCTCGGTTGTGAAGAGGAAGGCAACCTAGTAATGAGCCAACTCCTAAAATATGATAGGCCCTTAATAAGGTAACGTTCACATCTGTTTGGTTTAACCAAAAATCTTCAACTAATAATTTTGAGTCAACATAACCACCATACATTTTAGAGGGGATGCTTGGGTTAGATTCAGAAATCGCTTCATTGAAGACATTTTCTCTATCATATATAAGCGTGGTACTGAGTACTATAATATGAGGTGTTTTGTCTTTGAAAATTTCATGCGTTTTTTTTGCATCATCTAATCCATATTCAATAATATCGTAAACAAAATCAGACTTAGGTAATGCCTTTAGTTTCAAATCATAATCTGAACTGTATTTGTCTGCGAAGATGTGTAAAACGCCAGTAGGAAGCAGCGCATTTTCATTATTTGAAATGACTGTAATATGAAATTTTTTCTCTAAAGCGGCTTCTATCATTGCATTACCTACAATACCAGTACCACCAATAAGCAATATTTTTTTCATAATGTATAACCATAATGAGTAATAATTGTTTTATATACATTTATTTGATCAAAAATCTTTGAAAACAATTTCTATTAATAGGTAAATTATAACGGCATTAAAAAATAAAAATATTACATGCTATTACAGGGATAACTTATGAAGACTGACTTTGGTTATTAAGACTGTGAAAATAGCTGAGTTATGCATTATAAAAATTAGATAACCCCCTCACAGTTATGAATCATATTCCATGAAGAGAATGTTTATTTCAGATCAAACTGATAACGAACAGATAACCAAACTGAGCGACCAGGTTCTACAGTTAATGAGTTTATAAAGCCTAGACTACGTTTAGAGAAATCATTACCAGAGTCAGCCTTTCCAACGCCAGGTGAAAATACCTTACGGTCAAATATATTTAATGCTTTAAAAGTAAAATTCCAGCTTGAAATTTTATAACTAAGAGAAGCATCAAAAATCATGCAGGAGGCCACTTTTATATTTTGAATATTTAAAGGGTTTCTTGAGTACAAAGTTGCACTATGTAAATAATTTCCTTTAATATTTAAATGCCAATTATCATAAAAAGGCATATCAATGAGCATGTTGATTTTGTGAGGCGAAATATCCCCTAATTTTTTTGTTTGATTTACCCAGTCTTGTTTATTATGGTCATAAATACGGTCTGTTTTAGCATTTGTATAGGTATAATATATATATCCGGTTATATTATCTTGACCTTGTAAGAAGTGACTGTATTCAAATCGCCCCTTATATTCAAAACCAGTAATAACCCTTTTCCCATTGTTAATCGCATCTTCACGAATGACATTATCATAAAAAGCGCGATACAAAGACATATCATGCAACCAATGTGCTGAATTATGCATAAGTATAACTTCAATATTTTTTGCTTTTTCAGGTGCAAGATCTGGGTTGGCTAATCGACCAGACCAACCGCCATATAATTGTAGGGCTGGAGGTTCTTGAAAAGCTTCGCCATATACTAATTTTATAGCAGATTGATTGTCGTTGAATTTAAAAATAGATGACACTCTAGGGTTAGTTGACGAGCCCCAAATCTGATTATAATCATATCTAATGCCTAAATTTGTACGCCATGGAAAGCTATCATAAATAACTGAAAAATATATTCCAGCATCATTAAACTGAACTCTATTATCATTTGGAACATTAGGAATAGGTTTACTATCAAAATCATAGTTTAAATCTGTACTATGAAACACGCCAGCTCCAAACCCATAAGGTCCAAGTGCATCGGATGAAATTGTAGAGCTATAACCTCCCCAATATCCGGGAACATCATAAGCCTTTGTTAGGTCAGAACGTTTTAAACGCCAGCCAAGCAAATATCTAAAGTATTCACTATATGTATAATCAAAATCTTGCTTTATCTCGATTGCATTATTTGAACTATTCCAGTTACTGATACTGATATATGAGTACTCTGACATACCTTGATTCCAATCAGGTGTTGCTTCAGCCCAATTCCCCCAAACCCGACTTTTTCTGTACAGTAAATTGCTCTTTATATTTAAGTTATAACGATATTGCCAGTCATGCTCCAAAAGTACTTGCTTAGATAATCGTTGCCAGTCGCCATTGTTTTGTCCTCTATCTGCGGCATATTGAGTGCCATATCCTTCATCTATTTGCCAATTGATAAAACTCAGTTTTAAATCTTGATATTTGAAGTTTGCAAATAAACCCCAATCATCTGTTTTGTCGTTATATTTTCCATAGAATTCCCCATCATTTTGGTGTTGCAATAAAGGCCCCCAAACTTTTTGATTATTATATAAATTATTCGATAAAAACCCCCATCGTTCTGACAAGTCTTCTTCATTAGAAGTGAAAATTCGGCCACTGATATCAAAACTAACATTTTCAAAATTTCCACGACTGAATAACTCCAATCCATTAGAATCCCAGCTGCCTATGTCTGCTTTCATTAATAATTCAGTGTGATTTTCCGCTAAATCTAAACCCTTTTTGGTGATCACATTAATCACCCCTAAAAAAGCGTTTGGCCCATACCTTACGGAAGAAGGACCATATAAAACTTCGACTTGTTTGATCATGCTAATTGGGTACTGCCGAGAAATTAAAGCATCCTGACTCCATAAATGATTATCAACAATGCCGTTGATCATAAATAAAGTACGTGTCATAAATGGCGTACGATATCCTCTTTGATACGACGTTATATAACTTGTGCCATTGGTTTGAATAGTATCCAACCCTGGTAAATCCACTAAAATTTCAGCTAAGTTGTTGTAACCTCGTTTAATAAAATCAGACTCAGATAAAATAACCATGCTTGCAGGTGCATCAATGAGGCTTTCTTCAATACCATTACTGCTTATCACAGTAATTTGTAATAACTCGTCAATCTCCATTGAAAATAAATCATCATTTTGAGCAAAAGCAAAACATGGATATATCAATAAAATTGCACAAAAGTATTTGAAAAGTAATCTATTTTTTAGCATCTTTATTTTTTATGGTAATAATTATCGATAAGTTTAGTCAATTTTTACTACTTAACCAGTCACAAATTAAGTGCTCAGTCCACACGTGTCCATTAATCAAATTTTCGGACAGTTACGGACAATAAATCTGTCCGGGCGGACAGTTCCAAAAACTAAAATATATAATTAACTATACTTTACAATGAGTTAAATTTATTTATTTGTTGGCATCCTAACTGCTATTTATAATCACCACATACGAATTGAAATAATGACCATGATTACAAATACATACTCTCAGGATGAAGTAGTCGAAAAGAAACAGCTAAAATTTAAATTTAAATATTTCACTATCAGTGTATTTATTCTTGTGATCTCAGTTCTATCATTTCCATCCTTAAGTAATTGGTATTTTGGCATTCAATCTATTGATCAAACGAGTTTGTTAACAGCTAAAGTGTTTAAAGGAGAATTAATCCGAGACGTTGCAGTGTCAGGTAAATTGATTGCAGCCAATGCACCTCAATTATTCAGCCCTGAGATAGGTGAAATTACAATGTTGAGTAAACCTGGCGATAAAGTAACAAAAGGACAAATTGTTGCACAATTAAAAAGTCCTGAACTTATCTCCCTGATAAAACAAAATACATCACACTTAAATAAACTAAAAATTGATGCCAGCCGAGGGGCATTAAAAGATGATGAAGCCCAACTTGATTTAGAGCGTAGCTTAGATGAAGCTAAAGTGAGATTGAATGCCGCTAAACGTGAAAATAAACGATCGCAACTTTCATTTAACAAACAAGTTATCAGTGAACTTGATTTCGAAAAAACCAAAGATGAGCTATTAGAAGCAAACTTAATACATCAACATGCTCAAAAACGTGTATTACTTGCTAGAAAACGACTTAAATTTGAAAATCAAACCCGTCAATTTGAAGTTAAACAACAAGAGATTATTTTAGAAGAATTAATACGCCGTAAGAATTCACTCAATATCAAAGCTTCAGTGGCTGGTATTGTTGGTAATTGGTTGGTAGAACAAAAAGAACGTGTCGCTGACTCACAAGCCTTAATGACCATTGTTGATTTATCAAAATATGAAGCGCAATTAAATGTGCCTGAGTTTTATGCTGATGATTTAGGGATCGGTTTAAAGGTTAATTTGACTGTCGCAGGTAAAAAACTCAAGGGGAAACTGAGCGCTATTTCACCTGAGATAAATAATAGTCAGGTTCAAATTAGAATAACCATTAATGATACTGATGCAATCAACTTAAGACAAAATCAAAGAGTTAATGCAACAATAGAGTTTGAAAGAAAATCAAATGTATTGATGGTTAAACGCGGTGCATTTTTAAAAGCCGGGGGCTCTAAATCTGTATTTAAAATCATTGATGATACTGCAATGAAGCAACCAATATCTGTTGGTATATCAAGTGTTGAGTTTATTGAAATTTTATCTGGCTTAAAAGAAAACGATGAACTGATCATTTCAGATCATTCAGACTTTATAGCACAAGAACACATAAAACTAACAAATTAAATGTCACTTTAAAAGAATACTCCAAAGGAAATTATAATGTTAAAAATGAATTCAATTAGCCGTATTTTTCGTACCGATACCATTCAAACACATGCATTACGTGATTTTAATTTGAATGTTACTGAAGGTGAGTTTGTCGCTGTAACAGGTCCTTCAGGTTCAGGTAAATCAACATTTTTAAACGTAGCTGGTTTATTAGATACCTTTGATGGTGGTAGCTATGAATTAGATGGTGTCAACGTAAAAGGTTTATCCGATGATGAATTATCACATCTAAGGAATGAAAAGATTGGCTTTATATTTCAAAGTTATAATTTAATTCCCGACTTTAATATTTTTGACAATGTCGATATGCCATTACGTTATCGTGGTTTTAATGCCAAAGAGCGCAAACGTAGAATTGAGTCTGCATTAGAGCTTGTGGGTTTGGCAAGTAGACAAAAATATTTACCAAGTCAATTATCTGGTGGTCAACAACAAAGAATCGCGATAGCGCGCGCTTTAGCAGGTGAACCTAAAATATTACTTGCTGATGAACCTACGGGTAATCTCGACTCTTTAATGGCTCGCCAAGTAATGGAGCTTTTACATTCACTAAATGAGCAAGGGAGTACCATTATTATGGTTACTCATGATCCGGATCAGGCACGTGCGATTAAAAGAAACGTGCAAGTAATAGATGGTCAAATTACCGATATGAGTATCTATGCTCCGCTTACAAGCGCACAAACAGCTTAAGGAATACCCATGGAAATGTTAATTTATTACATCAAATTAAGCATACACAACATAAAGCGTCATACACTATTTTTCACTTTAATGATCACCACCCTTGCCCTGGGTATTGCAGTATTGTTAGCAAATTTAGCAATATTAAAAGTGATGTCTAGTGACCCTATCCCACAGAAAAGCGATAAAATTTTCAGCGTAAATATGACGACCTGGCCTGAAACAAAAGGTGATAACTCTGAACCTTTACATATTCTACGCTATAGAGATGCAATGCATATTCTCAAAAGTGATATTCCAACCTACAGCTTAATTCATTATGAATCTAATGTTTATACTAGGGCTGTTGAATCTAAAAGTCTTTCCCGCTTTGGAGCAACAACTCGGGCTACAACTCAAGCATTTTTTCAACTAACCAACGCCCCTTTTGAATATGGCCAGAGCTGGGAAAACGAAAATGCCTTTGAAGTGGTAATAGGCGCTGATTTAAATCAAAAGCTATTTGGTGGCATTAATAGTGTCGGTAAAAATATTGAAATAGATAATAAGTTATTTCGAATAGTAGGTGTATTGAAACCTTGGCATTTAAAGCCATTATTTTATCACGCAAGTGAAAGACGTGCCTTTAATAAAACAGATGACTTATTCGCCCCCATTGAAGTTGCATTGGATAATAGCTGGGGAATTGGCGCAAGAGCTTCTTCAACTGAAATGTATAATGCATCATCTGAAACCAGAGAAAAAAATGTCTTTTATTTACAAGCTTTTGTTCAATTGGACACGCAACAACAAAAGACTGAATTTCAAAACTATTTAGATAGTTATAGCCAGAGCCTTAAGGATGCCGGCGAACACCCCTTTGATATAAATAACAAGCTATATAATGTAAATGAATGGCTCACTAAAAATAAAGTGGTTGATGACAAAATATTGGCATTCGCCTTAGCGACTCTGCTCTTTTTAGCTGTCTGTATATTTAATGCCAGTAGCTTATTATTAGCACGCTACCATAGTGCTAAATTTGAAACAGGATTAAGACGCGCCATAGGTGCCAGTAAAAAACAAATATTTCTACAAGGTAGTATTGAAAGCATTATTATCGGAACGATTTGTGCCTTTTTTTCGATAGTAATAGGCTGGATATTTTTGAAACTATCTTTGAGCTTATTTCCATATTTAACTGATATTGCAAACTTTGATATGCAGCTAATGATTATGGGTATATGTATTGCTATTGCAACAAGTTTTATCAGCGCACTATACCCTCTAATACGAGCAAGTAATTCAAATATCAGCTCAGAAATAAAATAAGGAGAAAGATATGAATATAAAAGCACTTTTAAAAGCCTTGAAACTCAGGAAGTTCGCAACAACCTTATTACTTCTGCAGTTAGCACTGACATTAGGCTTAGTTGTCAATACAGTTTTGTTAAGTTTAGATGCCAGTAAAAAACTCAATAATCCTCTTCGATTTGATGTAGATAATCTGGTTGTTGCACAATTATTACCTACTTCAGGTGACTACAGGGAAACTGATTATTATCATGCTATTACGAAAAAAGACCTGAAAAAATTGACTGAGCTTGATGGTGTTATAAGTGTGGCGCAATATAATCAACTGCCAATACAAAATGGAGGGTGGAATGGAAATTTTAAGGATGACAATACACCGGACGATGTAATTTTAGATAAAGATCTAGATACTGTTCCTATTTTTTATTCGAGTCACATTGGTTTATCTAATTTAGGTGTAGACATAGTACAAGGGCGTGCTTTAACAAAAGATGATGATATGACTCAGGATTATTATGCAGGTAAAAGGGATGAAATTGAGCCTAATATCGTTATTACAGAGTCTTTAGCTAAGGCTGTTTATCCCGATGAGTCAGCTTTAGGTAAATTATCAAATCATGGTCGAATCGTTGGTATTGCAAAAGACTTTATGGTGAACCCTAGGTGGCAAGGTAGATCAAAATATTTTGCTGTGTTTGGTAACTTTATGTTTGCACAAGCTGATTTTACGCAAAGCTATGTACTTCATGTAATGCCAGGTCAAGTCAAAAATATTATAGAAAAAGTTGAAGAAACTATTTTAGCAGTTCAACCAGAGCGTGACATTATCAATATTTATAGTATGAAAGATCGCCACAATCGATTTTTCAGTCAAGAATCAGGTTTAGCTAAGTTATTTACAACGCTTTGTATTTTGATGATATTAGTAACCATAGTAAGTAGTTTTGCTCATGCACATTTTCATATTTCACAACAACGTAAATATATCGGCATACGCCGTGCTTTAGGTGCAACAAAAAAAGATATCATGATATATGTCTTTAGTGAAAATTGGTTAATGAGTATATTTGCCTGTATTTTAGGCATAGGTTCAACCATAGCCATTAATATATTGTTGAGCCAAGTTATTACTATAGAAAAACCTGATATTGAGTTATATTTCATGGCTGTAGCAGTTATATTTGTATCAGGCACAATCGCAACTTGGTTACCTGCATATAAAACCACAAAAATATCGCCTGTGATTGCAACCCATACATTATGATTAAGATAAAAGTGGGGCTAAACGCCCTACTTTTAGACAAAGAATTAGCAAGGAAAAAATATAATAATGAAGCGTATTTTAGTTGTTGATGATAACCCTGACATTTTAGATGCGCTTGATTTATTGCTCAGTCTTTATCACTTTGATGTGCTCACTGTCAGTACAGTAAAAGAAGCTATAATGGCTGTATCCCATCAAAATATTGACCTTGTGATCCAGGACATGAATTTCAGTGAAGGTACCACTTCCGGAGAAGAAGGAAAAAATTTATTTCATAGTATTCGAGCAATAAATCCAAATCTAGCGGTCATTATCATCACAGCCTGGAGCCAATTAGAAACTGCCATTGAATTGGTTAAAGCTGGTGCTACAGACTATCTTCCCAAACCTTGGAATGATGAAAAGCTATTAGATGCTATAAATGCAAACTTGGCCAAAGAAAATCCAATAACATCAGCCCCAAGTTCATTCATTTTTAAAAGCGCACAAATGCAACATTTAGTGCAGATGGCACAAAAAATTGCGGGTTCAGATATCAATGTTTTAATTACCGGTCCTAATGGTTCTGGTAAAGAGAAACTTGCAGATTATATTCATCAATGTTCAAGTCGGTGTCATAATGCTTTTATTAAAGTGAATATGGGCGCGCTTCCCCATGATTTAATGGAAGCCGAATTATTTGGTGCTGAGAAAGGCGCATTTACCGGCGCCAATGCAGAACGAATTGGTCGATTTGAAGCAGCAGACGAAGGTACATTATTTCTAGATGAAATAGGTAACTTAAGTTTATCAGGTCAAATGAAGCTGTTACGCGTATTGCAAACAGGTGAATTCGAACGATTAGGTTCAAGTAAAACATTAAAAGTAAATGTCAGAGTCATTAGCGCAACTAATAGTAATTTAATACAAGCAATTGGCGAACAAACATTTAGAGAAGACTTGTATTATCGTCTTAATATTGTTGAATTAAAATTAGCCCCCTTAATAAACAGAAAAGAAGATATTATTCCTTTAGCAGCACATTTTATTGGTCATGATAATTCATTATCGCAGTCAGCTAAAACCTATTTACTTAACCAAAAATGGTCTGGCAATGTACGCGAGCTAGAAAATAGCTGTAAACGGGCTTTAGTTTTTGCATCAGACGCTTGTATTACAGAGTCTGATTTTCACCCCCTCTCACATAACCGTGATAACAAAATGCATTTTGCACAAACAGAGAAAGATAAAATATTACATACTTTAAATAAATATAACTGGGTAATATCGCGTGCTGCCAATGAGTTAGGTTTTAGCAGGCAAGCACTTTATCGTCGCATTGAAAAATATGAATTAAAACAAGATATCTAAATATGAATTTCATACTCTTATTTATCAGCAATATGACATTTTTCACTTTATGTTATTTCTTATTGCCACAAAGCAACTTTATCGTTATTTTCAGTGGCTGCTTTTTGTTACTTATGAACTTAATAATTGGTTATAAAGAATATAAAAAACAAACCGCTTTAGTTTCAAGCTTAGAGCAAGGTTTTTTAAATTTTATGGATGGAGACTTTTCTGCCAGCTTACCAAAAATCATAGAAAAGAAGCATATTTTACTCTATCAGAGATTTGATCTAGCGAGTAAAAACTTACGTGATGAAAGGCAGAAACTTTATCAAAGAGAGATGTTGTTAGATAAAGTATTAAATGCATCCCCCGTGATCACAATTTTAGTAAATCATAGAGACGAAGTTATTTTTGCCAATACACAAAGCCAGCAATTATTTTTAACTGGAAGTTCTATATTAGGCCAAAACTGGCGCAATTTAATTTCAACCTTGCCAGAAGAATTTCAAACAAGTTTGAACTATAAAAATAATCACACACAAGATACTATTTTAAGCTGCATAGATCCCCAAGGACAACCTCAGGCTTGGCATATTGCAACTTCTACCGTCAGATTAAATCAAGCAACACATACTTTGTATTTATTAAAAACCATGACCGAAGAACTTGCAAAGCAAGAAAGTAATACCTGGAAAAAAGTTATCAAGGTTTTGAGCCATGAGCTTAATAATTCAATCGCACCAATAAGCTCGATGTGCCACAGCGGTAAAATTATTAGTGAAAAACTCAATGAAGCTAAACTCGATCGGGTTTTTAATGCCATATCAAAACGCATTAATCATTTAAGTGATTTTGTCACAGGTTATTCAAGTTTAGCAAAACTTAGACAGCCAATAAAAAAGAAGGTCTTTATAAATGAACTTTTATCTCAAATTCAAATACTCTACCCTTTCAAACTAAGCAATGAACTTGATATACACTGTGCATTAAACATAGATCAAGCCCAATTTGAACAAGTTTTAGTCAATCTTTTAAAGAATGCAGATGAAGCTGATCCAAAAAATATGACTAAATTAGGGGTAAAGCAATTAAATAACAAATTAAGGATTGATATTCTTGATTCAGGCACTGGCATGTCAAACGAAGTACTCCAATATGCTTTATTACCGTTTTATTCAACCAAACATACTGGAACAGGATTAGGGTTAGCACTGTGCCGTGATATTATTGAGGCTCATCAAGGAAAACTATTATTTAGTAACTTATCTCCAAAAGGTTTTTGTGTCAGTGTGATACTGCCTTTATTTGAATAGTTCAAAGGTCAGAACTGGGCTTTTATGATCTTTTTTAAGTTTAAATCCTAATTTTTTTAATAACTTAATAGATGCAATATTCAATTCAAGTGTATTCGCAATGATACATTTAACATTAAAATGACTATCCTCACTCAATAAATACGCTATCATTTTTGTTAATGCTTCAAACATGTAACCATTTCGCCAATATTGAGCTGATATTTCATAACCGATTGTCGCAGATGATTTTTTTTCATCATATTCATGTACACCACAACTGCCTAAGAATATGTTATCAACTGAGTTAATTGACCAACGAATACCACAATTAAGATAACTATGCTCTAGGTCCTGTTGAATAAGAGCTCGAACATCATGTTTATTTGTAATATCACCAAAGTTATTATACAAGCTCACTTCAGGTTCAGTTAATAGATTAAATAAAGCCTCCGTATCTTTATATGTGATAGGTTTTAATATAAGTCTTTTAGTCAATAAATTAGGATAATGTGACATTAATCTTCCATCTAAAACGTATTAAGCTGAATTTCTTTATTATCAAAGTGATTTCTTTTATCATTTGACGATTAAGTGAAAAGAGATTCAAATATACATGAGTACTGAATTTAAAGTTGTCCCCCCTACTACAACGGTTTTTTGCCCTGAACGCGGTGAAGGCTGGACATTAACTGGGATAACAAACATTAATGAAAAAACTTCCGTTATGTTTAGTGGTGTAAGATACACTTTAGATGCCAGAGAAGTCGTTGAAGTACTGCTCCCGAATCAAATAGCCAAAAAAGCACAATAATCATTGTGCTTTTTCTTTTAATCTTTACCTTCTAAACGACCAGTCCAATCTTCTACTTTTTTATTTTTAAGGCGGTTAGTCACCATTTTTTGCCATGATGGCACTAATCTTAGTTTTGCCAGTTCGCTCAAATCGCTATAATTTAGTTTGTCTTTATATAATAAATTAACCACTTTGTTTAATGACCACGACGGATTAGGTCTATTAATTAAAATAATATCATCCCCCGCCACCATAACTCCTACTTGAAGTACTTTAAAATACCAACCTGTTTTTAGGCTGTCTTGCATTAAACGAGACATATTATTGCGTTCAAACTTTACATTCAATTTCCAACAAGGTTGTCTTGTTTGAACAACTTCGAAAACACAGGTGCCTATTTTTATTTCATCACCTAAACATACATCTTTTTCTGAAATACCTGAAGTTGATAAATTTTCACCAAATGCACCAAATTGGTTAAGGTCGTTACAATTTTCTAATTCACTTTTCCAAAACTCATAATGTTCACTAGGGTATAAGTGCACAGCTTTATCAATACCACCGTGAATTTTAGTATCACCTACTTCATCACCGATAATGCCCATTTCATTCACATTAACAGGACCTGAAATTAAACTTTTATTAATTGCAGATTTAAAAACACGATCTGTGCCTTTTTTTTCAAAAGGTATGGCTTTACCAATAAATATACGCTCTAACGTCCCTAAAATTTGCATAAATTCAATCCTTATTTTATAAATCATGCTTTCTTGATTTTTTAAAATACAAAAAGCGCAGTCTGTTAAGAGATCTGCGCTTTTATCTTAATATAATAATTATTATTTAAGTGCATTTATACGTTCATCAAGCGGCGGGTGTGATGAAAAGAAGTCACCTAAACCTTTACCTGATGCAATACCAAACGCCATCATAGAACCTTGTAATTGTGATGGGTGATTTGATTTCAAACGCTCTAGTGCAGCACGCATTTTATCAGCGCCAACTAATTTGGCAGCACCAGCATCAGCAACAAATTCACGCTTACGGCTAAAGTAAGCGACGACGACACTTGCTAAAATACCAAATATAATCTGAAAAACCATATCTAAAATAAAATATGTCCAAGAGTAACCTGACTCTTCTTCGTCATCACCTGATAGGAAGTTATCAACAATTCCTGCAAGTACTTTTGCAAAGAATATAACAAATGTATTTACAACACCTTGAATTAAAGTCAACGTTACCATATCGCCGCCAGATACATGAGAGACTTCATGGGCAAGTACCGCTTCAGCTTCTCCTTGACTCATGTTTTGTAATAAGCCTGTACTCACTGCAATTAAGGAATTGTTTTTACTGGGTCCCGTTGCAAATGCATTCATTTCAGGACTATCGTAAATGGCAACCTCAGGCATTTTGATACCCGCTTTTTGTGCCTGAGATGAAACAGTTTCAACTAACCACTTTTCAGTTTCGTTACGAGGTTGTTCAATAACATGCGCACCTGTTGATTTTTTTGCCATCCATTTTGACATAAATAATGAAATAAATGATCCGCCAAAACCAAATACAGCGGCAATCATCAATATTCCTCCTAGGCTACGATTATCAATGCCAAATACCGACATTAAAATTGAAAGCACTATGCCTAAAACAAGCATAACAGCCAAGTTTGTAACTAAAAATAAAACAACACGTTTCATAGGTACCTCATATCTACTATAGAACTCATTAATATGGGGCTATTAGAGTGATTTTCAACAAAATTATTTAAGTCATTCCTTAATAAATGTAACTAAGTATTCTGACAGAGGAAAAATCAGCATATTATTATTTTTTGATCTAAATCATGTAAACAACTAAATCCTTGTTGTGACTCGTTTTCTTTGATCTGAGTCATAACCCTATTCTAATCCCCCCCTAATATATGCCTTAGATTTGAGGTGCGACATTATGTCGCACATCTATGCAGTTCTAACAGGGATATTTTTTTAATGATTCTGAACGCTCACTCTAAAACATTAATCAAACAATTTTTTATTTTTTGCATTATTTTATTATTAAGTAGCATTGTGGTTCCAAAGTCTAGCTATGCATTATTTGTCAGTCCCCCAAGAGATCCTGCTCCACTCATTAAAGAAATATTTCCTCAAGCGAGTAAAGTAAGTGAGAAAAATGGAGACTTACCACTTTGGACGATTTACAAAAATGATGATGTTTTAGGGTATGCTTTTGAAACTAACGATATTGCTAAAATCCCAGCATATTCAGGAGAGCCCGTAAACATGCTGGTTGCCATCAGTCCAAAAGGAGAATATTTAGGTGTAAAAGTATTAGAGCACCATGAACCCATTATTCTAGCCGGTATTCCAGAGCAAAAATTATGGAATTTCACCGATCAGTACCAAGGACTGCAAATTAAAGACCGTTTAAAAGTAGGCGGTAATGATAAAGCGGGATATGTTGCTATAGATGGTCTATCAGGTGCAACTGTTACAGTTATGGTTATGAATGTTGGCATAACTAAGTCAGCAACTAAAATTGCTGAATCACTAAAAATCATTAAAAAGAAACTTGGCATCATTCAACCCCTTTCAACAATTAAACACGATGTTTATAGCCAAAACACCTGGCAACAACTTATCGGCGATGGTTCAATTCGCAAATTATATTTGGACCGAAAAACGATTGATGATGCCTTTAAAAATACAGATGCCGAACATATAGATGAAGCGAAACCGTCTCAAAAAGAAGATATGTTTGCTGAAATTTTTTATACCTTAATAGATATTCCAACCATAGGTAAAAATCTTTTAGGTGAAAGTGAATATAACTGGTTAGTTCAGGATTTAAAGCCAGGTGAACATTTAGTGGGTTTATTTGGAAATGGATATTCATTTAAAGGTTCAGGGTATGTGCGAGGCGGTATATTTGATCGTATACAAGTACATCAAAATGATAATGCTATCTCCTTTAGGGATTTAGAGCATACTCGTGTTACAGATATTTTCATCGATGGTTCGCCTCGCTTTAAAGAAATGTCTATTTTTAAAGTTCAAGCGCACCATGAGTTTGATCCCGGTGCAAACTGGCAATTAGAGTTATTAGTTCGTCGCCAAACAGGCCCTGTAGATAGTTTATTTACAAGTTTTAAAGGCGAATATGACATATTAGACAATTATGTAGATACACCACCGGCTTTTATGCCAGAACCTGAACTTACACTTACGCAACAAGTGTGGCATGAACGCCAAGTAGAAGTTGTAATTCTCTTTATTTTAATGACCGTATTATTAATTACCCTTTTCTTCCAAGATGTTTTGGTACGTTTTCCAAAATTCTTGCATAACTTCCGCCATGGCTTTTTAGTGATCACCGTTGTATTCATTGGCTGGTCTTGGGGTGGACAACTATCAGTAGTCAATGTATTTACTTTTTTACAAGCCTTTATGAGTCAGTTCTCTTGGGACTTATTTTTACTTGACCCGATAATCTTTATTTTATGGGGTGCAGCTGCTGTGACGGCATTACTTTGGGGTCGCGCTGTTTATTGCGGTTGGTTATGTCCATTTGGAGCCTTACAAGAATTATTGAACGTATTTTCACGTTACATCAAATTACCGCAAATAGAATTACCTTGGGCAGTTCATGAAAGGTTATGGGCTATAAAATACCTTATTTTATTAGGCTTATTTGGTTTATCACTAGACTCTCTGTCAATGGCTGAAAAGTTTGCAGAGATTGAACCTTTCAAAACAACCTTTTTATTAAAGTTTGACCGTGAATGGCCATTCATTACTTGGGCGTTATTACTACTCATCATTAACTTATTTAACCGTAAATTTTTCTGCCGATATTTATGCCCACTAGGTGCTGCATTATCTACCAGTAACAGCATTCGTTTATTTAGTTGGTTACGCCGTCGTACTGAATGTGGCCAACCTTGTAAAACCTGCGCTAAAGAATGTGAAATTCAAGCTATCCATCCTGATGGCAGTATCAATATGCGTGAGTGTCATTACTGCTTAGATTGCCAGGTCACTTATTACCAAGATGATAAATGCCCTCCTTTAAAAAAAGCAGCTCGTAAAAAGGCACAACAAATTGAAAAATTTAAACAAAATGAAATAAAAATCGTAGATGCCGGATAACAAATTAGTTTCAAAACTAAGTAACACAAAAAGATGATAATTAAATAAAGTGGAGATATAGCATGAGCAAAAATATTGATAAAGCTCAAATTGAACAAGGCAATGCACCCGAAAATGCCGACCGCCGTAGTTTTTTTGGTAAATCAGCAATTTTAGGAGCAGGCGCTGTTGCAGCACCTATGACTGCAGCCATGTTTGCAACTATGGCCAAAGCAAAAGCTTCAGAAGCTGCAAATAGCCCAGTTGTTCACCCAGGTGAACTTGATGAATATTATGGTTTTTGGAGTGGTGGTCACTCAGGTGAAGTACGTATCATGGGTGTGCCATCAATGCGTGAGCTTATGCGTATTCCTGTATTTAATATTGATAGTGCTACAGGTTGGGGCTTAACAGATGAGTCTAAACGTATTAAAGGTGAAAGCGCACATTTATTAGCGGGCGACTCTCATCATCCTCATATGAGTATGACTGATGGCCGTTATAATGGTAAGTATGTTTTCATTAACGATAAAGCGAACTCTCGTGTAGCACGTATTCGCTGTGATGTAATGAAAACAGATAAAATCATTACAGTACCTAACATTCAAGCTGTACATGGATTACGTGTTCAAAAAGTTCCTTATACTAAATATGTTATTTGTAACGGTGAATTTGAAATTCCAATGAATAATGATGGCAAAGCATCATTAGAAGACGTTAGTACATATCGCTCACTGTTTAACGTTATTGATGCTGAAACAATGGAAGTTTCATTTCAAGTTATGGTTGATGGTAACTTAGATAATACCGATGCCGACTACGATGGAAAATACTTCGCATCTACTTGTTATAACTCAGAAATGGGTATGAACTTAGGTGAAATGATTTCAGCTGAGCGTGACCATGTTGTTGTTTTCAGTTTAGCACGATGTGAAGCAGCCGTTAAAGCAGGTAAATTTAAAACTTATAATGGAAACAATGTTCCTGTACTTGATGGTCGTAAAGGCTCTTCGCTTACACGTTATATTCCAGTGCCAAAATCTCCACATGGAATGAATACTTCACCAAATGGAAAGTACTTTGTTGCCAATGGTAAGTTATCACCAACCGTTTCAATTATTGCAATTGAAAAACTAGATGATTTATTTAGTGATAAAATCAAGCCTCGTGATGCTATCGTTGGTGAACCTGAATTGGGCTTAGGTCCACTGCATACTGCATTTGATAACAAAGGTAATGCGTATACAACTTTATTCCTCGATAGCCAGATTGCTAAATGGAATGTTGAAGATGCCATCGCTGCTTATGGCGGCAAAAAAGTTAACTATTTACGTCAAAAATTGGATGTGCATTATCAACCTGGACATAACCACACTTCAGCAGGTGAAACCCGTGATGCTGATGGAAAATGGTTAATATCACTTTGTAAATTCTCAAAAGATAGATTCTTACCTGTAGGCCCACTGCGTCCTGAAAATGATCAGTTAATTGATATTTCCGGTGATGAAATGAAGCTTGTTCATGATGGACCCACATTCGCAGAACCACATGACTGCATGATGGTTCACCGTAGTAAAGTTAAAACTAAAAAGCTTTGGACACGTGATGATCCGATATTTGCTGAGACATTAGCAATAGCTAAAAAAGACGGTGTTGACCCCATGACACAAAACAAAGTGATCCGTGATGGTAATAAAGTCCGTGTTTATATGACATCTATTGCACCAAATTATGGCATGTCGGAGTTTAAAGTAAAATTAGGCAATGAAGTAACTGTTATTGTGACTAACCTAGATCAAGTAGAAGATGTTACTCATGGTTTTTGTGTAACCAACCATGGTGTTCAAATGGAAATTGGGCCTCAAGCAACTGCTTCAATTACTTTTATTGCAGATAAGCCTGGTGTGCAGTGGTATTACTGTAACTGGTTCTGTCATGCATTACATATGGAAATGCGTGGTCGCATGTTAGTAGAAGCATAAATATTATAACTTAATATTTATATACAAAGTGCTGTTAGCTCAGCACTTACAACTGAGTAAAGGGATGAATAGTCGATGCTTAAATTATTCTCACTGACTTTGTTGATGTTAGCATCAAATGTTTTGGCGAAAACAATTGTTGTAACATCAGATCAAAACTTACAAAGTATTTTAAGTCAGGCTGTCTCTGGTGATCTTGTACAACTCACTGAAGGCACATATAAAGGTAACTTTGTGATCACACAGAGTATTACACTTAAGGCAAGTGATAAAAACAGTGCACCAGTCATAGTAGATGCACAAGGCAAAGGCTCAGCACTTACACTTGAGCATAGCAATATTACGATTAGTGGTCTTACTATTAAAAATTGGGGTGACGACCTCACAGAACAAAATGCTGGGATCTATTCTGAAAAAAAATCAACTAACATCACCCTAAATAATAATAATTTAGCAGGTGACGGCTTTGGAATATGGCTACAAAAATCGCAACAAGTCAAAATTCATCATAATAAAATTAGGGGGAATTTAAATTTACGTTCAGCCGATAGGGGAAACGGCATACAATTATCAAGTGTGCAACACGCCCATGTTTATAACAATGATGTTGCTAAAGTACGAGATGGGATTTACATCATTGCAAGTCAACATAACTTGATTGAGCAAAACACCATGCATCAATTACGTTATGGCATACATTATATGTATTCACACGATAACAAAGTTAAAAATAATAGTGCATACAATACTCGTGCAGGTTATGCATTAATGAGTTCTCGTCGCTTAGAAATCTCAGGAAATAAAACGCGAGATAGCGAAGATTACGGTTTTCTACTCAACTTTATTACCGCTTCGACTTTTACAAACAATATCGTTCAAAATGTATGGACTAAACCTGAAAATAAAGTCATGGGACGCGAAGGAAAAGGCTTATTTGTTTACAACTCTGGATACAATACTATCAGCGGTAATTTAATTGATACCGCTGAAATAGGTATTCATTTAACCGCGGGTTCTGAAAAAACAAAAGTGTATGGGAACAGCTTTATAAACAATCCAATACAAGTGAAATACGTCGTAAATCGTGAAGAAGAATGGAGTAAAGATGGCAAAGGAAACTTTTGGAGTAATTATTTAGGCTGGGATTTAGATAATAATGGATCTGGCGATACACCTTTTGAACCAAATGATTCTATAGACAAGATTATATGGCAATACCCTGAAGCAAAAGTATTACTCGATAGTCCTGCTATTTTATTATTACGATTTGTACAAAAACAATTCCCAGTTTTAAAACCTACCGGCGTGAAGGATAGCTTTCCGCTAATTCAACAACCTCAAAGATACCAGCCAGAAGTTAAGGTAATACTATGAAAGACATCATTGTTTCACTGAAAGAATTAGGCAAAAATTACAATGGATTGGATGTTTTACAAAATATAAATTTAGATCTTAAAGCGGGTGAAGTATTAGGTTTGTTTGGTCACAATGGTGCAGGTAAAACCACCATGATGAAACTTATCTTGGGAGTTATTGAAGCATCATCAGGTTCAGTAAATGTTTTTGACGTTGCCCCTCAGTCAAAACAAGCATGGCATAGTCGTAAAAAAATTGGTTATTTACCTGAAAATGTCAGCTTTTACGATCACTTAACTGGCCTTGAAGTTTTAACTTATTTCGCCAGATTGAAAACATCTCCAAAACCCCAAGTAAAACAATTATTAGAGCAAGTAGGCTTAACACACGCAATAAATCGTCCAGTTAAAACCTATTCTAAAGGCATGCGTCAACGCTTAGGGTTAGCCCAAGCATTTTTAGGTGAACCTAAATTATTATTATTAGACGAACCAACGGTAGGACTCGACCCTATTGCAACCAAAGAGTTCTACTTGAGTGTCGATAATCTAAAAAGCAAGGGTGCAAGTGTTATTTTATGCTCCCATGTTTTACCTGGTGTTGAACAACATATCGATAGGGCAATGATTTTAGCTGGGGGAAAAATGCAAGCGCTGGGCACTTTAAATGACTTACGCAATCAAGCTGATTTACCAGTTAATATTGCAGCTCATGGTTTGAATGGCGCTGTATTAGATGATCCTAAGCTCAATTTACATTTAATCAAAAATACTTCTGAGAATAGTCAATTACAAGTACCAGAGCAGAATAAAATATCAGTTTTAAAGCATTTATTAGCTTATGACAATATTACAGATATTCATCTTGATGCGCCAACGTTAGAGCAGTTATATCAGCATTATTTAAATAAACATGACCAACAAAAAAACGTAACAAAACAAGGAACACAGTTATGATGCACCCTATTTTTGCTGTTGCCTTAAAAGAGTTTCAAGATGGCCTTCGTAACCGTTGGTTAATTTCGATTACCTTAATTTTTGCTATTTTATCATTAGGATTAAGTTACTATGGCTCTATAGCTTCAGGTCAAATTGGCACTATTTCTATCTCATCCACAATCGCAAGTTTATCAAGTTTAGCTGTATTTTTAATACCTTTAATTGCTTTATTGCTCAGTTACGATAGTTTTGTAGGAGAGCAAGAGTCAGGTACATTATTGCTACTTCTCACCTACCCTTTAAGCCATAAACAATTATTATTAGGTAAGTTTCTAGGACAAGGCGCGATTATCACATTGGCAACTTGCTTAGGTTTTGGCAGTGCTGCCATACTCTTATTTATAACAAGTGATGTGCAAAATATATTCTCGTCTTTTGGTTTATTTATTCTTACCGCAACGTTACTAGGTTTATGTTTTACGGCAATTGCATATGTGATCAGTTTATCAGTAAATGAAAAGTCTAAAGCTGCCGGTATTGCTTTAATGATTTGGTTCTTTTTTGTTTTAGTATTCGATTTAGCTTTATTAGGCATATTAGTGGGCATTGAAGATGGGTTATCACAAAACTTATTAGTTCAAATTATGATGTTCAACCCTGCTGATTTATTTAGATTAATCAATCTAAGCGCACTTGATACATCAGACGTCAATGGTGTACTCGCTGTTGCGATTAATTCAAGCTTATCCCCGATGACACTCACATTAATTATGGCAGGATGGATTTTAATACCACTATCAATCGCCTCAATTATTTTTAAGAAAAAAACTTTATGAGCCCAATTATGAGAAAAATGATTAAAATAACCAGTATTGCTTTTTTAACCTTAATGACAATTAACCTCACAGGCTGTGGTGAAAACGAACAACAAGTCATACGTCAAGCTGTTGCCATAGAAAGTGCTGATGGGTGTCATTTATGCGGTATGATTATTAGTGGTTTTCCTGGTCCCAAAGGCCAGCTATTTAATAAAACATCTGACATATCTCATAAATTTTGCTCTACCCGAGACTTATTTGGTTTTTTATTACAACCAGAAAACATTCGACAGGTGAAAGAAGTATATGTACATGATATGAGTAAAACCCCCTGGCAAAAACCCAGTAATGAGTTTTTTATTAATGCCACAGATGCATGGTTTATCATAGGTTCGAGTAAAAATGGTGCTATGGGTGAAACAATTGCAAGTTTTAGCAAGGAAAAAGATGCCTCAGCTTTTAGTAAAGAATTTGGCGGAAAAATATACCGCTTTAACGAGATCACAATTGATGTAATTTAATTAAATATATTTATAAAAAACCTGAGTTTTAAATAAATTCAGGTTTTTTTGTTTTTTCAATAAACAAATTTAGTCCTTTTTTTATTTACTGTCATACTTATCACTATTAAAAAAGCAAAATTAAGGATGGTGATGTTTTTTAACCTAGCAAGTATGTATAAGCGCATAATTTTAAGTAAACCTAAGCGAGTGTGCTTGGTCGTTTTATTAATCACTGTTTTTTTTGCCATGCAAATTAAGCACTTTAGATTAGATGCTTCAGGCGATACCTTAGTACTTGAAAATGACAATGCACTTAATTTTTACCGCCAAATCAAAAAGCAATACGGCTCAGACGACTTTTTGATCATGACATATACACCTAATAAAGACTTATTTGATAATTCAACCTTAGACGATTTAGTAAAAATGTCGGATGAACTTGCTCAAATACCTCAGTTAGACTCAATAATCAGTATTTTAACAGTCCCTTTGATTAATAGTCCGCCAGTCACTTTAAAGTCTCTTCAAAATCATATTCCAACTTTGCTTGACCCTAAAACTAATATCAACATGGCAAAAAAAGAATTACTTATTAGCCCCCTTTTTAAAAATTTATTAATTAGCAGTAATAGCAAAACAACAGCATTTTTACTTTATATAAAACCAGATGCTGACTATCAAATATTGCAAACTAAACGTGCCCAACTTCAACAACAAATACAAGAAGACCCCCTCAAAAAAAAATACCAAAAACAATTTAAGATTATCAATAGCTTATATTCAAATCATTTAAAAGTGATGCAAAAAAAACAAGCAACTTTAATTGAAGATGTCAGAACTGTGATGCAAAAGCATAGCCCAGTTGCACAACTTCATTTAGGCGGCGTGCCAATGATCACCTCTGATTCAATTGCCTTTATTCGACATGATTTAATTAATTTTGGCTTTATTGTGGTGTTATTTATTATTGTTACTTTAGCGATAGCTTTTGCTAGAGTACGCTGGGTTGTTTTACCACTATTATGCTGTATTGTTTCGGGTATAAATATGGTTGGATTTTTAGGCTTTGTAAATTGGCCTGTTACAGTTGTATCATCAAACTTTATTTCCTTAATGCTGATCTTAACACTCTCTTTAACAATTCATTTAATTGTCAGATATCAAGAGTTACATTGGAAATATCCAAAAGCACCTCAAATAACTTTAGTCTCAAAAGCAATGCAAAAAAAATTTATACCCTGCCTCTTTACTACAGCAACAACTATCGTTGCTTTTGGCTCTTTAATTGTCAGTGATATACGCCCTGTCATTGATTTTGGATGGATGATGACAATCGGTGTTCTCATTGCATTTATAATGGCTTTTACCTTATTTCCAGCATCACTAATGTTATTGAAACCAGGAAAGGCAGTTAATCAAAAAAACTTTACTGAACAGCTAACTTTGTCGGTAGCTCATAAACTCGTGAAGTCTCAAGTACCAGTATTAACGTCGTATGTGATTATTATTAGTTTTAGTATTTTGGGTTTTAAATATCTGTCGGTTGAAAATCGATTTATTGATTACTTTAAAGAGTCAACAGAAATACACCAAGGCATGTCATTAATTGATAAGGAGTTAGGGGGCACAACGCCACTTGATGTTGTGATCAATGCACCCAAAGACATTCCAGTCGAGGTAATCAAAAACGAAACTGATGATGACTTTTTTGACGAACTTGGTTTTGAAGAAGATGACCTAACAGAACTCGAACATGATAAACCCACAGGCATAACTGCAAGTTATTGGTTTAACCCTACAATGTTAGAAGAAATTTCACGTTACCATAGTTTTTTAGAAAGCTTACCTCAAACAGGCAAAATATTATCATTAGCATCAGGCATGACCTTGATAAACGATATTGAACCCGAAACTAAAACAGATAACTTTAAATTGTCGCTTATTTACTCAAAATTACCCGATTCAGTTAAGTCAGTATTATTTGACCCTTATTTATCTGAAGATGGTAATCAAATTCGTTTTAGTATTCGAGTATTTGAGTCAGATAAAAACCTTAAAAGGGATGAGTTATTAAAGGACATAAAACAAGGTCTTATGGAAGAGTTTTCATTAAAAGATGAGCAAATACAATTCACTGGCATGTTAGTTTTATATAATAATATGCTAAAAAGTCTATTCAGCTCTCAAATATTAACCTTAGGTATGGTATTTTTTAGTATTTTAATCATGTTTATTTTACTTTATAAAAATTTAACTTTATCTCTTATTACCTTGATCCCTAACTTAGTTGCAGCAGGCATGGTTTTAAGCATTATGGGCTGGTTTAATATTCCACTCGATATGATGACAATTACTATCGCGTCTATTTGTGTCGGCATTGCAGTTGATAATTCCATTCATTATGTGCACCGATTTAAACAGGAGTTTAAATTATATGGTGATTATCAACAGGCCATGATCAAAAGTCATAGCAGTATAGGGCGAGCCATGTATTATACCTCAATCACTATCACGCTTGGTTTTTCAATACTCATTTTATCTAACTTTATGCCTTCAATTTATTTTGGTGTATTGACAGGTTTTTCTATGTTAGTGGCTTTAATTGCCAATCTCACATTACTCCCTTTATTACTGATAAAATTTGAACCTCTTGGACAAGCTAACTCTAATAACCTTCTTTCAAGTAAACAAGAATTACTGAATGAATAATCATCCGTCAGCACATTTTTTCCGAGTATATTTATACTCGGAGTGCCTCACTTAATCTTTAAGTCCCGTGCAGCCATTTCAAATCCTTTTTAATTTTGCCTATATATTTTGGTCTAATATTAGTCTATCTATTTAAAATCATTTCGAGAATGTAATGTCAGAACCTAAAGTAGCTGGTAGCACGCCTTTAGCCATTGAGGTTGAATCTGGTCAAGCCTATATGTGGTGTGCGTGTGGTTTAAGCAAGAAACAACCATTTTGTGATGGTTCTCATGGTCAAACTGATTTTAGACCTGTACTTTTTAAAGCCGAAAAAACACAAACACTATATTTTTGTAATTGTAAGTCGACTAAAAAAGCACCTTTATGTGATGGCTCCCATAAAAAACTAAATTTAAAATCCTGACTATAAAATAATGTAATTGATTTATTTTTTAATAAGATGCCAATGACCAGCATCTTACTATGTTTTCAGCTAATCACGTTTATACAAAGATTCAATCGTGCGTGATTCGAGTGTATTTGCATTAATCATATACCCAGCTAATGCCCCTGAGGCGCTCGGTGGAATTTCAAGTTTTTCTACTGACAGTGCGTGTACGGTAAAACGATAATGGTGTATGCCATGCCCCGATGGAGGACAAGCACCTCCGAAACCTCTAATGCCATAATCATTTATTATTTGATTACTTCCTTTAGGTGCAAGATCTTTTGTTATGTTGCCAGCCCCTGTAATAACTTCATTAATGTTATTCGAAATATTAACTATTTGCCAATGCCACCAGCCACTACCTGTTGGCGCATCAGGATCATAAGCTGTTATAGCAAAACTTTTAGTGCCTTTAGGTGCACCTGACCATTTAAGATGTGGTGATAAATCAGAACCCGAACAGCCAAAGCCATTAAACTCATGTGTTTTAGACATCAATTCTCCATGACTAATATCTTGACTAGATAACTCAAAAGAGCCAGCTGAAACACTGCTAAAAAGCCCTAGATATAAAATAGAAATAAGTGGAAGTGACTTAACGATGTTGTTTTTCAAAAAAGTAACCTGCTGTTGTAAATTATTAAACGAAGCTATATTTTAGTCTTAGACAATTTTATATATAGTCCAAAAACTGTCAAACATTCGCCCTAACCCGCCATTCTTGTTTTTCTGAGTTCTGAAGGTGTTAAACCAAAACGCCTTTTAAAGCGCTCGGTAAATTTCGATTGCGAATAATATCCACTTTTTTGGGCTATCATACCAATAGGATCAAGTGTTGTTTGCAACAAATGTAAACCTAACCCCAGTTTTACCTGATCTTTTATATCTTGTATTGTGGTACCTTCACTTTTCAATTTACGCCTTAAGGTAGACTCACTCATTGCTAGTTGTTGGCAAATATACTCCATTGTTATCTCTTGTGAGCTTTGTTTTACAATCAACTTTGTTAGAATAGCATGTAGTCTTTGTGTAATATTTGGATTAACAGCCATAGATAAAATTTCTGTATAACCTAAATAATACAATATCTGTAATATCTCTTTTCTGCGTAAAGACCAAAGTTCTTGAGGTGCCCAGCAAGACCACTCAATGAATTGCTGTAAGCACTTTTCCAATGTTTGTGTTATTTTCCCTACACAAAAATGTTTTTGATTAGTCGATTGAATTTCAAGCCCTGCAAAATCTTGATAATCAAAATCAATCAACAAAGCAAAATATTCATTTTCTTTTGGAATATTACGCATATTTATTGCGGGATTTGCAGACAAAAAAATAAAATCCCCCGCATTACACGTAATTTCACTTCCTTGACTTAGCTTTTTATTACCATCAAGTACTGCAATAAACACAGGTTTAACCACAGGAACATTCAATAACTTTTGTTCTTTAATAGAAGAATAAACGGAAAATGGAAGTGAATGATTATGTGCAACAGTATTTTTAATGACATTTATCAGATGATTCATAGTTCATTTAAATTTAGAGTCTATTAATTTATAAGCAAAATACACCTAAAACATTAGGTCATTTAAGGCTTGGGTTGAATTATCAATTGAAAATATTCAAAAGACTTTTCGCTTATGAAACAAGTTATTATTACATGATTTAAATCAGTTGTTTAATTTTTTGAATAATATAAAATTTTTAAATAAATAGCAGTTTACAAAAAAATAGTGAAAAAAGGATTAAACTAAATGGGTACAATGGAATCAAACGAAACCCTAGAGCAAGCTATTATGTTTCTCGAGGGTAATGGTGTGCCAAAAGATTTAAGTAAAGCATCTAGCATATTAGCCCAACTAGCAGAGCAAGGTAACCCACTCTCTCAATTTAAACTAGCTAGAATGTATGAAAATGGCGAAGGTGTTGAAGTAGATTTAAAAAAAGCCATAGCACTATATACACTATCTGCCGAACAAGGAGATAAAGACGCTCAGAATAACTTAGCAAATATGTATGCAAATGGCGAAGGTGTTGAAGTAGATTTAAAAAAAGCCATAGCACTATATACGCTATCTGCCGAACAAGGACATAGAGACGCTCAGAATAACTTAGCAAATATGTATGCAAATGGCGAAGGTGTTGAAGTAGATTTAAAAAAAGCCATAGCACTATATACGCTATCTGCTGAACAAGGCCAGCCTGATGCACAATTTAATTTAGCATGGATGTATGATGAAGGAGAAGGTATTACAAAAAACTTAAATATTGCGACTAAATTTTACACATTAGCTGCAAAGCAAGGATGTGCTGAGTCTCAAAATAATTTAGGTGTCATGTTTGAAAATGGTCAGGGTAAAATTAAGAAAGATATAAATTTAGCTTTAAAATGGTATACACTTTCGGCGAAGCAAGACAATGAGTATGGCCTTTATAATTTAGCTAATCTATATAAAAATGGAACTGGCGTTAAAAAAAATGATAAAAAAGCTTTTAGTCTATTTAAGCAATCATTTGAATTAGGTTATGAGCAAGCAAAATACAATTTACCCAATAAGTTAGCTATAGATTTACTTCAAAAACATAAGTTTTCTATTGCGTTAAATGATGCTTTTATTACTTTAGATAACACAATACGTATTATTAAAAAAAGACATATTTATAATGGAAGTGACCCTTTATCTCATTTTACAACATGGCCTGCAATTGAGAGCCTTTTACCTTTAGAGCAAAATAAAAATACAAATTTATTAAGGCTATATCATGTAGATTATATGAATGATCCTAATGAAGGCCTTGCACTATCAAACGTAATCAATAATACCAATAACGCCTGTCCACTATTAGAAAAAATATTTAATTATCGTGATAGTTTAAAATACAATAGCGTTATAGAGACTCTCCCGTCTGTTTATTCAGTTTCATTTACACACTCTTCAGATAGATTAGATCTTTGGCGTGCTTATGCTAACGATGGAAATGGTTTTTGCATTGTGACGTATTTTGACAAACAAGAAGACGATGATACTTTTGAAAATGCTTCTGTGAATGCTTTTCACCTGCATAGAAATCCGACATTAAAACAAAGTTTTAATTCTATTAAAGATAAAACAGAAAAACACTTAGATACAACTAAGCCACTATTATTTGAAGTGAAATATGATGATAAAAGTAAGAAAAAAACAATTCGAGAATTAAATTTAGCCCTTTTAAATATTGAAAAAGCATTAGAATCTGCAGTACCTAAAATAAAGACTGAAGTCAATCATATTTTATATGCGGTATTGATGGAAGTGATGTATTTATATAAAGATGAACAATATTCTACCGAGCGAGAAGTAAGAGCATTTCAAACCATGCCACTTAACGAAGTTAAAATGGATGAGCGCAACCCTGGTAGACTTTATTGTGAAACAAACCCGTTTTTGTTTTTAGGCGAAAATACAAAAATTGTAATAGGTCCAAAAGTACCGGAACCTCATATCGCTTTGTGGAACCTAAGATACCGACTAAATAAAAATGGTTTTGCCAATAATACAAATGTTGAATATTCGACTGTAAAATATCGGTGAGTACGTTACGTAATCTAATTCAATACCTAAAATTTATAAAATAAAAAAACCGCTAAATTAGCGGTTTTTTATGGGCAGTACTAAATTTTGAATAATTGATACTTAAGTAAGTATCAATATTAAATTGTCTGAAAAACGAGATTTATTTCATAGAAATCGTTGTATTTACTTCACCTGCTTGATGATCTGGTGCAAACCAACGTGTTGATACTGTTTTAGTTTGTGTCCAGAATGAAATAGCTTGTTTACCATTAGGGCCTAAATCACCTAATTTAGAACCTCGAGAACCCGTAAAGCTAAAGTAAGCAACAGGCACTGGAATTGGTAAATTAATACCTAATTGGCCTGCATCTGCTTCATTTTCAAAACGACGTGCATAATAACCAGAATTAGTGAATATTGAAGCACCATTACCAAATGGATTATCGTTAATAAGTTTTATCGCATCTTCAAATGTTTCGGCTTCTAATATCAATAACGCAGGACCAAAGATTTCCTGCGTATAAATATCCATATCAGTTTTAACATCAGTGAACATGGTAGGACCAACAAAGTTACCTTTTTCGTAACCTTCAACCACACAATCACGGCCATCCACTAATAAAGTTGCACCTTGTTCAACACCAGAGTTAATAAGTTTAATAATACGCTCTTTAGCTTGCGGATTGACTACAGGGCCTAAGTCAGCTGTACGATCAGTGCCAGGTCCAATTTTCATTTCATGGCTACGTGTCGCAATTTCATCAACCCAACTACGCGTTTCTCCCACTAAAATAACAACTGAGTTTGCCATACAACGTTGACCAGCAGCACCATAAGCAGCACCTAAAATATTATTGATTGCTTGGTCTTTATCACAATCAGGCATCACGATTGCGTGATTTTTTGCACCTACCATAGACTGTGCACGTTTGCCGTGTTGACTGGCTCGTTCATAAATATGTTGACCTACATGAGTAGAACCAATAAATGACACAGCTTTAATTAAAGGATGATCACATAAACGATTTGCCACATCAGGGCCACCATGAACAACATTCAATACGCCTGGTGGAATACCTGCTTCTAGTGCTAACTCAACTAAAAATACCGATGAAGATGGGTCTTGCTCAGAAGGTTTTAAAACAAATGTATTACCCGTTGCAAGTGCTAATGGGAACATAAAACACGGAAGCATAATTGGAAAATTAAATGCCGTAATACCTGCACCAACACCTAGCGGTTTTTGTAAAGTATGTACATCAACATTACCCGCTACGTTATTGGCCATTTCACCCATTTGTAAAGTGGTTATTGAACATGCATGTTCAACTACCTCTAAACCACGTGCTACTTCACCTTCAGCATCTGGTAATGTTTTACCATGTTCAAGCGTGATCATTTCAGCTAATTTAGTTGTATTTTCACGAATAAGATTTTGAAGTTTAAGCATGATGCGCATACGTTTACCAAGCGGCACTAATTTCCACGTTTGAAACGCTTCATGTGCATTTTCAATGGCAGCATCGACTTCTTCAATTGTGGCAAATGGTACCTGAGCAACAACTTCTTGTGTTGCAGGGTTTAAAACATCAACCCATTTCCCAGAAGTTGATTCAATTTTTTCACCATTTAGGATCATTGGAACGCGGCGTACTGACATTGTCTTTCCTTATCTTTTCGCTAGATTTTTTAAAATTTAAAGTAAATTTGTAAAAAATAATTTTAAATAGCATAGAGCGAATGAATATACTTGACAAGAGACCTCAGCGCAAGGCAGCCTTGCATATATGCAAAGGATGAATTTATTAAATTATTATTATGAACTGGGATGACTTAAAAGTATTTTTAGAAGTCGCTAGAAGCGAAACTTTAACTATGGCATCAAAACGTTTAAATATTGATCCATCCACGGTTTCAAGGCGAATTCATAAATTAGAAAATGAACTTGGAACGCAACTTTTTGACCGAAGTGTAACAGGCCACTTATTAACCGAACATGGCCATGAGTTACTCACCACGGCATTAGAGATTGAACAAAAAACAGTTGCAACCCTTGATATTTTGCAAGGCAAAAATTTAGAAAATAAAGGCAATATTAGAATTGGAACAACAGATGCATTTGGTAGTTATTTTATAACTGAACAACTCACCGCTTTTCATAACACACATAAATATATTTCAATCGATTTGTTACCACTGCAAAGATTAGTAAAATTAACTCAGTATGAAGCAGATTTAGCCGTTACAATCGAAAAACCAGAAAACAAATCATTGGTGGTGACAAAGTTATGTGATTATCGGCTTAAAATGTATGCAAGTAAGGACTACCTTGAAAAAAATACGGATATAAACTGCTTATCTGATCTTTCAAATCATGCAACGATAGGATATGTTGATGACCTAATATTTAGCGACCAGCTTTGTTATCTTGATAGGTATTTAGAAAAAGTTAAACCTGTATTTAGAAGCACCAGTGTTATAGCACAATATAAAGCAGTTCAAAATGGCTTAGGTCTGGCTATTTTACCCTGTTTTTTAGCATCAAATGCAAACAACTTAGTACCGGTTCTTGAAAATGAAATAAACATTATTAGAAGTTTTTGGATGGCAGCACCCATTGAACGAAAACGTTTAGCTAGAGTCAATAAGCTTTGGCAACATTTAAAAGAAGCCACATTACAGGCTAAACCTTTATTACTTGGTCAATAAATACTTGAGCAATAAATTTTAAGCATTTATAAATTGTTATCGCCGTAGCAATTTGATTTTAACTTATTAAAGGCATTTATATTATGAAATTATCAAAATTAATCTCAGTAGGGCTACTTTCACTTTCTATCAATACAGCGACAAGCTTTTGTGTATCAGCACAAGAAGTACCCTTTGACCAATGGCTTGTTAATTTAAAAATTGAAGCAAAAGAAAAAGGCATATCAAACAAAATAATTACAGCAGCCTTAACTGATTTAAAACTTTACCCTAAGGCAATTAAAAGCGATAGAGCACAACCTGAGTTTAAGCGTACCTTTGCAAATTATAGTAAAAAACGCTTATCAGCATGGCGCATAAAAACAGGCGCTAAAATGCAAAAGCAATACGGTGACTTATTAAAAGAAGTTGGTAAAGCTTATGGCGTTCAGCCAAGATTTATTCTCTCGTTTTGGGGTTTAGAAACTAATTACGGCAACTTTACAGGTAATAATGACATCATACGTTCATTGGCAACACTTGCTTATGATAAACGCCGTGCAGCATATTTTAGAAAAGAGTTATTTAATGCATTAATAATTCTAGATGAAGGTCATATTGCACTTAAAGATATGAAAGGCTCTTGGAGTGGCGCTATGGGGCAAGGGCAATTTATGCCATCAAGCTTCCTCAGATTTGCACAAGATTTTGACGGTGATGGTAAAAAAGATATTTGGCATAACAAAGCCGATGTTTTTGCGTCAATTGCAAATTATTTAAAACATTATGGCTGGAACGACCAACAAACATGGGGCCGCCCAGTTACTTTGCCTGAAGATGCACAATCATGGTTAACCCAAGTTAAAGCTGAAAAACCAGAAAAGGGTTGTCGTGCACTTCGTACACATACAAATAAATTATCCCTTAAACAGTGGAATGATTATGGTATTCGTCGTTTAAATAATAAAGATTTACCGGATGTAAATTTAAAAGCAACACTGATATTACCTGATGGTGAAAATGGACAAGCATTTTTAACATACGATAATTACCGCACTATTTTACGATATAACTGCGCTAATAGTTACGCCCTAACAATTGGTTTATTAGCAGATAGATTTAAATTTTAGATCAAAAAGGCGGGTTCAGGCTCGCTTTTTTATAAACTAAATTCATCGTGAGATTATGATAAGTCATATTAAGGAATACTCAGCTGTATTATCTAATCCAATAACAATCACCTGGCTTTGTCCAGCCAATATCAATTTCTAATATTTTATTGCTCAAATAAAAAGAAAAAGGATTTATGAAAATACTCATAATTAGTGCGAGTCAAAGAGCGCACTCAAATAGTTTAAAGGCTTCAAATTTTATTAAACTTAATGTGCTTAATAATCTTCCTGATATTGATTCTTCTATTTTAGATTTATCACAGTACCCTTTTTTACTTGATAATTATGGTGTTGAAAAAGAAGATAAACGTGAGTTAAACCAAAATAAAGAAGACGTATTGAGCCAGTTATACAAGTGTGATGCGGTTGTATTTGTTGTACCAGAATGGGGAGGCATGATCCCTCCTGCTCTCGTCAATTTATTACTGCTATGCGCTAATGGCTCTGCAAATGGCTTACCACTTGGGCATAAACCTGCATTTGCAATTGGTATTTCAACATCATCAGGGGGTAGTAACCCTATCTCTTTACTAAAAGCCTATGCTGCAAAAAACACCCACTTAACCTGGTTGCCGCTGCATGCAATCATTCAAAATGTCGACACCTTTTTAGCAACTGACTGGGCTCCTAATAATGATTCGCGTTATAACCAAGTTCAATCTAGAGTATTAACCGGACTTACTGCGTTAACTTTGTATGCAAAACAATTAAAAACCGTCAGAAAAGAACTTGTTGAATTATCTAAAATCCACCCTTTTGGTCAATAAATATTTATAAGGAATATCTCATGTATGAAATGCTAGTGGGTTTAAATGTTACTGATGATGAAATATACACAGCTTACCGCGTAGCCATGAAACCAATTTTAGTACAATATGGTGGTGGGTTTAGTTCTGACTTCAAAGTATCAGAAACCTTAGTGCCAACTGAAAATAATGATATTAACCGCGTATTTACCATTTATTTTACCGATAAAACGGCAATGGAAAATTTTTTTTCAAATCCTGAATATCTTGCAGTAAAAAATAAATTTTTTGAAAAGTCAGTATCCACTGCCACTATTTTGTCTAGCTATACCAAAGTATAAATATAAAGAAGAATATTAAAATAAGACAAGCAAATATTGAGGATGCGAGTGGGATCAGTGAACTCATTACTGCTCTTGCTAAAAAATATATCGCACCTGACTGCACTCAAGCAGGTATAAAATTACTTATGCAGTCTATGTCTGTTGAATCAATACAAAGATATATAGATACAAATTACCAGTACCTAGTGTGTGAAGATCAAAGCAAAATAATGGCAGTTATTGCTATACGAGATAATAGCCACTTGTTTCACTTATTTGTATCGGATACATATCAAGGGAAAGGTTTAGCAAAAAGATTATGGCTCCTAGCTGCCAACAATAGTATTACACAAGGAAATACAGGTTATTTTACGGTAAACTCAGCCTTAAACGCACAAAAAATTTATCTAAAATTAGGTTTTACACCTGTGTCAGAGGTGCGTATTAGAAAGGGCATTAAAGATATACCTATGGAGATTTATCTTGAGCCTGATTGAGGTTTAATTCACTCTTTTTCAAATTGTCGCTCGATAAAACCTTCTTCTAAATTGGTCAAACACCTAACTTTATCACCATTAAATTGCTCAAATAACTCTGTATGTGCCAATTTTGAGAAGGTATCTCGGCGTTTATCGTAATCCTGTATCCAATTTATCAACATATCTAAATTATCATCTTGTGCTTTTTTAGTTTCATATTTATGTGCTTCCCATGGACGATTTTTAGCATTTTCGACACATAACCCAATTGGCAAGTCCATATAAATTGCTTCGTTTGCATCCACTATTGCTAATAAATCAGCATAACAACCTTCAATCACCCAGCCTTTATGATTGTTTTTATCAATAAAGTTATCTATTTTACGTTTAGAGTCACTTAAAGACATTCTTTGTGGCATACCTAGTGAGGTTGTCACCCAGGCAATTAAATCTAAGTCTAAGTGAGCTAAGTTATTATCTGAACATAGCTTTTTTGCTAAGGTTGACTTACCTGAGCCTGAGTTTCCAAATATAATTATTTTTTTCAAATTAAACTCCTTTTAATAACAGTCTAAATACAACTTATAAAGCTATTTATAAAATAATGCTTTCACCATCTTGTGGAATGAAAAAACGTTTTTCTAGATTTTGTATTTTAACTGATTTGTTAAGATCACTTCTTGTAACTGGGCAATGATCGAGTGCTTCTAAATGATTAGCAATTATATTACCTTTTGAGATCTCAGCAACTTTTAATGCTTCTTCTATATCCATAATAATATCATCACCTAAATCAAAACGTGCGCCACCAGCAGGTAATACTATGTTTTCAGGTTGCTTATCCATTATAAAACCTGATATTTCGCTTGTTAAGCGCGTATCTCCGGTAATATATAAACTCGGTTCATTTTTAAGTTGAATATAATAACCAAACCCATGCGCCATTAATTTACCAATCAAACCTTTCCCATGCAAACAAGGTATCAAGTCTATTGAACCATTAAGAAAATCATTTTTAACATTTTCATCTAATATACTCACATTAATGCCTTTATTAGATATAAATTTAGCATCCTGTAATGAGCAAAAAACAGGGATGTTATTTTCTTTGAGCCATTTACTCCCTGCCCTATCTAAATGATCAAAGTGTCCTTTTTGACAGTGCGTTATTAAGCAATGAGTCACTTTAGACAGTAATTCTTTACTATTTTCTATTTTACTGAGATCTTCTCGTGCATGTGAGGCTTCCAAATTAATATTACTACCATTTGCGCCAGCTATTATTGCAGTGTTCTCGTCAGGTGAATCAACCACAACTCCTTGCGACAGATCTTTAAATGATGCTAACGATATGGATGTAAACTTTAGAAATGGAGTCTTCCTTATATAGGTATTTAGAAGAGAACTTTTACCGCCAGAATAAGGTGAGGTTAAAGCAATTTCTCGAACCGTTTGCTCTCTATTAATAAGGGTTTCGTTTAGCATATCTATATAAGAGTCAACATACTTTGCATCATCTGTCGGACATAGATCAGGAAGCTTAGAAGAATTTGTAGTTACAGGCCGCTCGAAACATCTTAGAACAGCCCAACATGTTGCTATTATTCCTTTTTTAAATGCTACCAATATAGCTTTAGGACCTGCCCAAAAAAGCCAGTAAAGTAGGCTTTAAAATTTTAACAGCAATAGTTTTAGAAAAGACATTAAATTCCCTCTTATCGATTTTATTTCTTATTTTGTGACGACATTATTTAACTAGAGATTAGTATACAGTTAAAAGCTTGTTTTTTTTTATTAAAACCTAAATTAAAAAAGGAAAGCCGTTAGATAGCAACGTTACCCTTGTGCTCTTCTTTTAGATATTTTACGTGCTATTTATTTGTTGCTCTACCTTACTGCAACTTTATACTTTCAACAAGGTTTATTATCTCTAATTTAGTTTGATTATCAGATACTTCCTCATTGAAAGACTTGATATAAAGCATCATTTCTTTCAAATGACCAACATTGTTTGGCATCTTTGTTTTTAGCTCTGAGTTTGGCGTAAATACCACTACAGAGTGAAATAGCTCATGTGGTATATCAAGCAAGTGTACCAACGTTTTAGTGTGTTTGTAGTTTTGTCTTAATGGGTTCTGAAATGGGTATTTTGAACGATGAATAGTCTGTGTCCATTTGGCTTGGTGCTCGCTACCAAATATCCAACCACTCAAGTTTTTTGTCTCGATAACAAAAGCGCCAAAATTAGATACAAGGATATGGTCAATTTGTGTCGTGCCACCATCTTCTAGCGGTAAGGTTACATCATTGATAATGGTATGTTTCGCTACATCTAAGTACTTGATCAAACCTTTTCTTACATATTTCTCACCAATTCGGCCTTTAATTTCTGGTAGTTTTTCTTGAAATAATAAAGCGCCATTAAACCAAAAAATAATAATAAAAACATTGGCATTTGCGTTTTGGCAAGATGAGTGAATGGGCTTGATTGACTAGGCACAGGTTGTGATGGTGTTGATGATACTTTTCGCAGAGGCACTGACTCAATTTTGATTGGTACTGCTTTTGTTGAAGACTGTACTTGTTCATTAGAAAGTAAAACAACATTACTAGATTTAGCTGTTATGGGGTTCTGGCAATTAGTATCAAAATTTGATCATGTTTGGGTATAGAGAGAGGAGTTTGTTCCTAGTCTTTGTTTATAGTCATTAACTTGCTGTTTGAGCAATATACACGAGGATTCAGTGTATTGTTGTGCTGCCTGAGCAGGCAACACAATCATCACCAAACCAATAAAAATCCATTTCATTTTAATCTCTCAAGGAATATTGGTTTTTAGCCAAATTTACCAGATAAAAACATGCCTTTTGAAGATGTTCAACAGGCATTTTTTTTAATAATTATTAAATATTCTTTGCTATTAATTCTGCTTTTAGCAAACCCCCCTTAGTTAATAGCCTTGCAGAAAATTTAGGATGACGTCTAGCTTTGAAAGCATCATAAATAAGCTTTAGCCCCTGTGCTTCAAGCAACGAAATATTGACTTCGGTATCCATTTCAGCACTTTCAACAAAGTCATTAGAGAAACTTGGCGCTATAATTAATACTTGTGCAACTCGTTTACCTTGATTTTCGCATCTAGTTACGTATGCTTTAACTTGGCGCGATGTTGTAGAGTATTTGGCGAAGTCACCATTTTTACAGGTTTTAGCTTCCCCAATAATTACATCGTTATCGCTTAACGAAATAATAATATCTGCTTTATCTTTAGCAGTATTAATAACCTTACGAATATCCTCATCAACAACAAGGTTTAATGTTTCAAATATTTCTTTAGTTATTTCTTCAAACTTAACGCCAATTTCAGCTTCTGCTATTTCAATACCAGCAGATTTTAAGCTTGCTAAATTTCTTTTGGCAAGTGCTGGATAGTTTTCGATTAACTTATCATTAGCATTTGCAAAAGATTCTAAAATCAACTGACGAGCATTACCTCTTTTTGATAACGACATCTTGTCTCGTACAACTTTAATTTGGTCATTACTTAACAAATATAAAATATCAACAGGGGTTATGCTTAATGCTCGAAGTTTATCTGTATCAAGCTCTTCAGAATCCTCAAGTTCAAATTCACTTTTTAATAATTTTTCTAGCTTTGGAAAGTGGATTTGCAAGGTTGAATATAGTTCTTTAAAGCCAGCAGCACTCAGCGCTTCAAACTCATCATTAGCAGATTTATTTAGCGTATTGATGATGACATCTATTCTATCGCCAAGTGTTGTTCCGATTTTATCCACACTCAAATCTAAGTCAGTTATCAAAGCTTTAAGTCTTTCTTTTCTTTGGTTTTGAGTTTCATTTGAACCAAAAATATCACGATGTAATATGTGACGAATAGCAACACGAGAATGGATGATTTCGTGAATTTTCTCTGTTCTTTCAATACCTCGTACTTTCTTTCCATAGTGTTTCAATATATTTGAAAGTTCTGCATCACTTAAGCTACGAAGAATACGCAAGGTATGTTTGTCAGCCAGTTCTTTACCTTGTAATTCATTCAGAATAGCAACGACCTCATCAGCAACAAATACTTCCGAGCGTTTACGGTTAATAAATAAAACCCCCATTTCTCTAAGGACATTTAAGCCATCTAACGCATTGTTTTGTGGTACTGGGTCAATAATATGCTCTATTGCTGACGCTTCATCCATTGAAATATTTAATCTATCAGCCAATACATTGAGAATACTTCTTTCATCATCAGTTATTTTGGCTTCACGATTTATTTTTTCATCATTGAGAAATGCTACTTTTAAGCAGTCTCGATAAATGCTTAGTTGCATTCCTCTATCGAATTCATCTGAGTTTTCACTTGAGTCAATTTCTACTTGCAGCTCTTTTGATGATTTTTTTAAGTTGCTCCATTCTTTGTTGTATAACGTCTCAATCCAAGATGTTCTGGCAATGCTATTACCATCCCTTGTTAGAATGTTAATTAACAAGCCAATTTGCGCACCAGACATAGCAATTTGATCTTGTATTTCCTTTTTGAAATATGATGATACTAAGGAAAATAAAGCAGTAATTTCACTACCAGACGCATTTTTAATTTGGCCATCAATTTTACTAACAGATTTTGCTAATTGCTTGTCATCGTGCATAGCACCTGAGCATAATTTATCCAAACAAGAGATAAATTTGGATTTTTCTACTTGATTGATAGATGAAAGAACTTGATTGAGTTTCATAAAAGTTATCCCTAATTATTTACTATTGATGTTTGATATTCCTGCACCCAAGACTCAAACTTATTTGTAGTGTTCTTAGTTCGCCTGTTTAAACTGAACTCGTTAAAAATATGATCAACGGGGTCATTGGGCGATTTTTCTAAAGCATCTTGTACCAAACCAAGCCTTTCAGGGTAAGCGATAGTATTCCACTCTCTAGGGATACCAAAGGCATTTACACCACGCCACTGCACCAAATCTTCAATATCATCTGTTGATTTCCATACGGTTACTTCTCCAGAGTGGTGTTTCGAAATTCCCGCCCAAGGGCTAATAATTGATTCGATATGGTCGAGTTGTTTTTTAGTTGTTCTTGCTAAATTGTGCTTCCAGCCAATATCAGATGCCAACTCATGCAGAGAAATTGCACTTTTCTCATGTAAAATTTCTTTAGCCATACCCTCTAAAGCCACTTTGTAACTATCATGGAAATACTTATCAGGATTAATACTTGTCAGACTAGTTTCTTCTTCGATCTCTTCTGGTTCAATTAGAGTTATATCTTCTAACTCGTCTTCCTCTTCTTCTTGAGCTAAATCTAAAGCTAAGAGTTCATTTAGTTGGTCATGGATTCTTTCTATAATTGAATTTTCATCAATAAAGTAATCAGTTGACCATATTCGTAATAATTTCCAACCAAGATTTTCTAATATTAAATGCCTTACACGATCTCTATCCCTTGCGGCAGGCGAGCCATGATAGGTTGCGCCATCACATTCTATTCCAGCCAAAAATTGACCGGGTTTATCAGGATGAATAACTCCGAGATCGATTCTAAATTTACTGACGCCTATTTGAGTTTGTACTATCCAACCTTTTTCTCTTAAGGCGAAAGCTACGCTTTCCTCAAAATAACTGTCAAATTGGTCAACTCCGTAGTTTGCTTCTGCGGTTTCAGGCAGTGCAATAGGACCTTTTTCTGCGTACTCCAAAAAGTATTTAAGGTGCTTCACTGCAAGAGCGCTGGTTCGGCTTAAATCGATCATTGTATAATCAAAGCTTGCGAATACATGTATTTCAGTGGTCGCCCTAGTAATTGCAACATTTAGACGTCTTTCTCCACCTTGTTTATTAAGAGGCCCAAAATTCATACTCATTGTTTTGGCTAAAGGCTCTACAAGCCCATACCCTAGGCTTAGAATGATAATGTCTCGCTCATCACCTTGTACGGACTCTAGGTTTTTAATAAAGATAGGATCGTAATTTTTATTACCTTGGAAAAATGGCTCTAGATGAGGATGCTTGCGTCTACGATCATCTAAGCAATCTTCTATACACCTCTGCTGCTCTGAATTTAACGTAACAACACCAATAGTGTATTTCTTACGTTTATCCGATAATCTTTCAACAATATAATCAGCAACAGCATTAGCTTCTTTAATATTATTTCGCTCTTTTCCTTTTGCATACAACCCATCTACTTTGTGCAGGCTGACAGCACTTTCTTTAGTTTCAGCACAAGGGAATGTTACTAAAGAATTTTCATAATAGTGACTGTTTGAAAAGGCAATTAAGCTTTCATGACGGCTTCGATAATGACCAGTTAAGCGGTGGTGCGGTAATCGTGCTGATAATGCCTGATCTAAAATACTTTCTAGATCTGCTTCATCAGTTAAATCGTCTGTGCTGCTTTTTGAGAAGAAATTGGTTGGTGGCATCTGTTTAGGATCGCCAACAATAATAACATTTTTACCTCTGGCAATAGTTCCAACAGCATCCCAAACTGTTATTTGAGAGGCTTCATCAAAAACTACTAAATCAAAAGCATTAAAGTGTGCTGGTAAAAACTGAGAAACAGAAAGCGGTGACATCATAAAACATGGTGTAAGGTGAAGCAGGTTTTCACCCATTTCATTAATCAGTTGCCTGATAGGTTTATGATTACTTTTTTTATTAAATTCTCTAGAAAGAACTCCATACTCAGAAGGAGATTGTGGCGAATTTGGATCAGGTGTACCAGAGGCAACTATCGAAGAAATATACTCCGCTGTAGTTTTTGCGACTAATTCATCAAGATCCCTAAATTCTTCAATCAAATTTTCATGCTGTGATGTTCTAAAAGTCCTTAAAGCATCAGAGCGGTCAATAAGAATAGGCGCTAACCAAGCACATACTGCATTAGTTGTTTGGTGAACTGTATCTTCGCCTTTGATTTCTCGACCTTCCAAACATGTAATAACATTATGGAGACCTTTATTGCTTGCCACCTTTTTAGCTTCAAGCCAATTACACCAAGCATTTATTTTTGGCTCTAAGGCAATAACTTCATCACAAGAGTGGATAAATTCAGCTATAGTTTTACCCGCTGGAACATCCCCTCCAAGAGTAATGAAAATATCAATATCATTTTTAAATTCAGTATAGCTTTTTGAATAATTATCACAGGCCATAGCTAAAGCCGATGACAGGTAGAATTCAAAGTTTTCTACAACTTTCTCATTTAAATTATTAATAAGTGCTGAGGGATTGGAGAGCCTTCCTGCTATTTTTCTGGTGATATCAAACAATCCCTTAGATTCTTGATATTTAGAAGTTAATTGCTCACTAGAAGTATCCCAACCTTGCCATATTTTATCTTGTTCGAAGTCACTAATATTCTCAGTAACTTTTTTAGCTGTACGATTGATTTCATCTAATAATGATAATTCTTCAAGTGTTATTTCACCATGCACACCAACAGCACTTAACGTTTTTATGACTTTTCTTTTGGCAAACCATTTCAACGGCCAAATTTTTTGTTGTGCTATTTTAAGTGATGTAAGCCAATCTGAGGTAGGGTAATTAGATATTGTTTCTAGTGAGAATGTTAATTTCGAACTTCTCACTTGTTCATCTATTACTGCTTTAAATTCGGCTAATGAATTTAGCTTTTCTAACTCATCTCTAGCACTTGGCTTATAAATAAAGCTTAGTCGAGTGTCTTTTTGTTTAATTAGGAAGATGACTAAATCATATATTTCTGCATAGTTTTCGTTGTATTCATTTAAATCTGCTAATTGTAATAACTCAACCAACTCTCCAAAGTGTTTGCTCATTACTAGTGATGAGTTTCTCACTGTTTTAATGGTTGAAATTAATTCTGATTGCCAAGCATTTGACCAGTCAGTATTTTGAACAATGGAAATATCTGAAAGGTTTAAATCCTCTATATCTGAAAAGGCTAAGCCTAGTGTTTTAGCTGTTTCATATAAATCTTTCAAATCTTCCTTTGAGCCAACAGGAGAGTTTTCATAAGAGTGCCCCCAACCTAGATCTACCTTTGTTATATCTTTATACCTAACATATCTCGATATAGCTTGCCTTGGGGTTATGCCTAAGGCCGATTCTTGATGAAGTTCATTAACGTATGCATTTAAACTTTTCCGTATGTTAAACAGTTTATCTGCATTCTCATTCCATTCACTACTAGAAGCCGTTTCTCGTGTGGTCCATGATTTTTTCAGTTGCTCTAATATTGCTCGTTTATTGGCTTTATTACTATGAAGCTCTAAGCATAAGTGATCTAAACCAATCTTATGAAGGCGGCTATACACAACGTTTAATGCAGCCATTTTTTCTGCCACAAATAGAACTTTTTTACCTTTAGCTAGGTTATGGCAAATAATATTTGCTATCGTTTCGGACTTACCAGTACCTGGTGGACCTTCCAGAACAAAATCTTGGTTTTTTGTAGAGGCATCTATAGCAACTAACTGAGAGCTATCAGCATTTAATGGTGCAAAAACATCTGAAGGTTTTAACGTATTATCGATATTATTTTGATCTTCAAATTGAACATCTTGTTCATACGTTTTTTGTGGATGTTCGACTAAATGTTCAACAAAGGGGTTAGACTTTAAATCGTTAACTCTGTCTTTTAAGTCTTTCCACATTAAATATTTAGCGAATGAAAATGTACTTAAAGTCAGTTCTTCTACAACCTCAAATCCTTTGATATCTTTGATTTTGTCTCTGACAACTGACCAAATTAAATCTACATCAATACCGCTTTCATCTGTTGGTAATGCTTCGTTAAATTGGGATAAATCAACTTCATAATCGTTTTGTAAAAACTCAATCAAAGTAGCGTTGAAAATAGGCTCTTCCCCATCTCGTTGCTTAATTTTTATTTTAGAACGCGCACTACTTCTTTTTAACTCAGCAGGTAAAAGGATTAGTGGTGCCTGATAAGTTCTATCACTGTCAGGGGTTTCCTTCCATTTGAGCATGCCAACAGCAAGGAAAAGTGTATTAGAGCCACCTTCTTCAAGGTCAGTTTTTGCTTTCCGGTATAAAGAAAGTAAATTTCTTTCTAGTTTTTTAGAAGAGTCGTTGGCAATTAAGGTATTACTTTTTAATTGTTCTTTTGCAAACTCTGTTTGTAAGTCATTTCCAACTTTAAATTTAAAAAGTTCCTTATCTCGTGCTTCATTTGCATAAAGCGTATCGCCAGCAGTAATAAAATTAAAACTTTGATTCGATGCTAATTCATCCTCTAATAATGCAATGTCAGGGCAAAATAACTTAATAGCTACAGCAGTTTTAGATAAATTTAATAACCTATTTCGTTTTGTAAGATCCAGTAGTTTCCTTTGCCATTGTTCAACGCGTCCATCTGGCGTATCAGTTATAGGAAGCTCTTCTTTTCTAACTGGAGGTAATGCTGGAGCAACAGGTAAAATTTGAATGGTAGTTTCTGCTTCATTGTTTTCTATCTCAATACTACTTTCGCCAATGGTCGGAATAGGCTTAATTTGTCTTTTTCTTGCTTGTGTTAAATCTATTGCATACACAAATGTATCTTCTGATTCCTCTGAGATTATCTGATCCGCATATTCTATTGCTTGACCAAAAGTAATAGGTGAATCAGAAGTCGCCAAAGTAGTTTCAAATAGCACTATGTCTTTAGATGCGATACGTTTACGAATGTCCATTGAGTCGTCATTAGTCAATAAAGGAAAGCATTCATTGATTAACCAAAGGCCACAACACGCATGTTCATCAGTTACGGCTATTATTGAATTTAGCCCTATGTGCTCCAGACAAGCTGTAAACAATAAAGACAAATCTAAACATGCACCTGTTTTAAGGGTTTTAATGTCATTTGGTAACCTAATACGTTGCCCTTCATAAGCGAAGCTAGCAGGTGGGTTAACGTAGGCTATAGATTCATTTGAGATCACATTCCATAATGCTGCGGCCATCAAGTAGGGTCTTTCCCTCGTTTCTGATTGATAGCCATCTAATTTGGACTCGTACCCTGCGGATTTCATCACATCGGACGCTTTTTTTACAAGTTCCGCTATATAATTTGCGTTAGGGGTAGAAAAAGCGGCTAATAGCTCAGCCATACGTTCCTCGCCACCCCAGAAATTTTTAGGCAGTAGATTAGTTTGGTACGATTGTGTTGCTAATACTTCATCAGAACTATAGAGGGTGAAGTTCAAATTAATTTCAATTTGCTCAGTCAATGCATCTAAATATTCATTTGATATTTTTAAAAGTCGTTTCTGTAATAAAAGTGAATGACCTGCCTCAAGTGAGTCCACGTGCCATTCTTCAGGAGAAAACACTTCTGGATCAGAAGTTAAAACAAGCTTTAAATTTGTATGTTTTATGTGAGAATTTTCAGGTGCAATTACTTTAGAAGAATTCAACTCAAGGGATGTTATAAGTGGATATTGATTTTGTTGAAATGCAAAAGAGTACACTTTAGCTATTTCTGCATTAATTCCTAAATTTTCCATTGAATTTCCTACTTTATGTAAAGCCAATAAAATGTGGCCAAATTATAATTAAACCTTTGTATTTAGAATGTTGAAATTTGTACGAATTACTAATCATTATTTTGAGTTTTATGCTTACGTTTATCTCTCACCCATGTTGCAGAACCATGGGTTTGTTTCATTTCAAATAAATCGATCGCAGCGAATAAGTCACTCAATTTTTTGAAACCATAATTTCGTTGATCAAAAGATGCATGGTTAGAAATATGTTTTCCTATAGGACCCAATTGCGCCCAACCGCCATCTTCTTCGGCAGCATCTACAGCCTGACGAAGCATATTAATAAGCTTCGTATCGCTTTTAATACTTGGTTTTTTCTTTTGGGTAGGTTTTTCTTCTGTTTCGATATCATCAAGAAATAAAAATTTAGAACAACTATTAACGAAAGCCTTTGGCGCTTTACGTTCACCAAAGCCAATCACGAACTTTCCATCTGCGAGAGCGCGAGTTACTAGAGGAGTGAAGTCACAGTCAGAGGAAACTAAACATATACTATCTACATCTTTAGTATAAAGAATATCCATAGCATCAATGACTAGTGCGATATCAGTGGCATTTTTTCCTTTGGTCAAATCAAATTGTTGTATAGGTTGGATGGCGTATTCGTGGAGAACATCTTCCCAAGACTTGATACATGGGCTTTTCCAGTTTCCGTAAGCTTTACGAATGTTAACAACACCATACCTGGCAAGTTCAGACAATATGATATCTATTTTGGCTGCGGGTGCATTATCTGCATCAATAAATAATGCGATTTTTTCCTTTTCCCTCAAAACGTGATTCCTTTTCAGCGTAATGAACTATTCCTAATAGTACATTTATGCCATATATACATGAAATAGCAATACTTTTTATGTGGTTACTGGGGGATTTATTGTTTTAAAATAACTTTAATAGCCTTGTTAACAATGTTTTAACAGCTCCACATGTGTAAAAGCTTGAACGATTAAAACCGCTTGGAATTCGCCAGTGCAACTATCAAATATCAAATTCTATATAACTACCTACCAAAAGAAGAGGTAGAACAATTAGATAAGTTCGATGAAAATCAGCTTAGCTATGTTTTAAAAACAAGTCAGCTTCATAGCAGCATGGTATCAGCAGGAAAATAATTATTTGATGTTAGTCGAACAATAACCCAAGTCGATAACAAAGTATTTGATTAAATTTGGGATGAAATGGGGGGATATTTCACAAATTTAATTAATATTTATTACTTGTGCTAACCCATATTATTTAAAACAAAATCAAAATTTAATTTCAGCCATTAAGAAGTTACCGATAAGAGTCAATATTTATAGTTACTGCACTTCGGTCAGCTTAGTGGCGGCTTCAGGAAAGTTAAATAAACACCAGGCAACCTCTACTTGGTGGTTAGCTGATTATTTGCAAAAGAAATTTACTGAAATTGAATGGCTATTTAGTCAATCATACATTTCAGACACAAATATCGATACCGCATCGGGTGTAAATGGTTATTTGCAAATAGCACAAAGCTTAATTAAAAAAATGCATAGTGAGTCGGTTTTACGTGAAATTCAAGACTTAATGGTATTAGCTAAGCCTGAACCTCAAGTGCAACCATTTAAGATCATAAACATCATGAAAATAGATAATGATTTAATACGCAAAATTTACCTTTGGGTTGAAAATACAGCTGCAAGGGATATCGGTATAGAATTATTAGCACAATATTTAAACATGACCTCTAGAACACTTTCTCGTAAGGTCAAAATATTAACTGACTTATCTTGCTCACAATTTTTACGCATTGTGAAAATGCACCAAGCAAGTGAGTATCTTATTCATAGTACACAAGGAGTCAGTGCTATCAGTAATATGCTTGGTTTTTCAGATGATGTATCTTTTAGAAGGAGCTTTAAAAATATTACACAATATACACCAAGTAAATATAGACAATTATTTAAACGATAACTCTATCAAATACATATTATCCCAATAATTATCAATGTTTTGTTGACACTATTTCTATATCAAAGATATTTATCCTAACGTTAAATATACCCATACTTACTTTTTAACAACAGAGTTCACCTGTACAAAAAATAAGTAGATATATAAATGAAAAAGATATTAATGTTATTAGCTCAGGGTGTTGAACCCTTAGAAATGGCCGCTTTTACCGATGTATTTGGCTGGACTTCTCTATTAAGTGATTTCCCTATAGCAGTCATAGATGTTGGGCTAAGAAAAAAAATAGTGACCACTTTTGGTTTAAAACTAGAACCGAATTATTTACTCAAAGATATAAATTTAAACGAATTTGACGCATTAGCTTTACCTGGCGGGTTTGAGCCATCTGGTTTTTATAAAGATGCATTTAGTGAAGATTTTTTAAACGTAATAAAGTTTTTTGATAAACAAAACAAACCCATTGCCAGTGTGTGTGTATCATCATTAGCGCTTGGTAAAGCACATATATTAAACGGAAAAAAAGCAACAACATATCATCAGATAGGCGGTAAACGAAAAAGTCAGCTAGTTAATTTTGGGACTAATTTTATAGATAAACCTATTATTATTGACGGTAATATAATTACTTCATCAGGACCCGGTACCGCACTTGAAGTTGCATTTAAGTTATTAGAAATGCTTACAAATAAACAAAACATGCAAGATATTAAACAAAAAATGCGTATGCCAAAAATCAGTCCTGACTGGTATTTTCAGGCACAAGTTTAAATGCTATTTATTTTTGTCTAACAAAATTATTTCAAAGTCTTATTTTCAGGTTCAGTATTTACTAAAAAGGTCTCAATTTTATCTATTAAATTGAGACCTCAAGCTCTGTAAACCTTTGTCGTTCATTTGTGTCAAAGACTGTTTATTATATCAATAAGGCACTAAATGAGTGATGTCCTCCTCGACGACTGCTCCTAGCTTTTAAGAATCAACAAATTAACCCACATTGCCAAAACACAGAAAAAAGCGGCAAAAAATATCAGCATTCTATGTAAAACATGGTTATATGTAATATGAATATACGCGTGACAATATCTTAAAATAACAAAAAGCCATGCAAATATCAGCGCGGTTGTATCATTACCTAGATCAAACATTAAATAAAGAGATGTAATAACATAAAACAAAACGGGAATTTCAAATTGATTATTAAAGTTTCGTGTTGTTTTAGTTACAATTTCTGGTACTTCTTGGCCTTGCATTAGTGTAAAAAAACGGGCTTTAACATTGCCTTTTTTAACATTTGAAAACCTAACTGAAACAGTAAAAAGCCCAACAATAAAAGTAAGCAGTACCATCATAAACATAGCGTATAACATATATATCCTTTGTATTTAGCACTGCTTCGTTAGTTTTATATCATGCCTTTATTTTTGACTTAATAAAACTGTCTATTGATACTTTACCCGCGCCAAAAACAACAAGTTGTATTAATAGTACTCCCCAAATAAAGTGTGAAGTTAAAGCAGCAGGTGCGATTTCTTCTAAGCTTATCACAGCAACAATATTAACCATACTTAAGCCTAAAGCCCCAATACGACTTGCAATACCCAATACCAGAATAATAGGTAAAATCAACTCCCCTGCCGTACCTAAATAAGCTGCTAACTCAAAGTTGATAAATGGCACCTGATACTCTTCTTCAAACAAAAATAAAGTCGTATCCCACTCTTTTATTTTTGTAAGACCTGCAGCAAAAAAGACCCAGCCGACATAAACTCTTGCCATAAGTAGCGCCACAGGTTGTAAATAAAGATTAACTAAGGTTGATACCTTTTGATAAGGTAAAATGATTCTTGATGTTAAGTCCATGATATTTCCTATTATGTATTTAATAAATGGGTTCTAACTAAAAAGGTTTTAGTTTAAAGATGTTTTAAGTGACTGATGATATTTTGCTTTAATGCTTGCTCTAGCCATTTAGCAAAATCAAATGTTGAATGCATTTTATCTAATGTTTTTCCTATGCTCCTACCTTGTAAAAGCATATTAATAAATTCATATTCTCTATTATCTAATTGAATAAATTGTGTTTTAAAATTACTTTTTAAAATTAAAATACTTTGTTTATCGTTAGCATCTATAAGCTCATTTTCTAAAAATAATTTATCTGGGAGATCCTCTTCGCCTTCTTCCTGATGCATTTTATAGATTTGAAGAATAGGAAAAATAGAACTAAATAACTTAACGCTTTGATTAAATTTTATATGTATCTCATCAAGCGGTTTTTCACCCAGTAATTGAAAACTTGATAAATCAATGTCATTATTTTTATTTGTCTGACTCTGGTGAATTAAATAATCAAATCGCGCAATGTCTGCAATAAAGGGATATTCTTTTAATTCTGGTAACTGAGATAAAACTTGCGCAAATTCGTTTCCCCATAGTGCCCAATCGCCTTCTGATGGCGGATGTGCTCTTAACAGTTCAAAAGCAGCATAATTAAAATACCTTTGCCCTATTAATTTAAATACCGTAGGAAAACTAATTGCCAAAGCATGCTGCGCCATCGCTTTTAGATTTCTCTGAAAAACCTCTAGGCCCTTTTTATCAAATACATCTAAGTCATTTTCATTTAAAGCCGATTTATCATGGCCATGAAACAAAAAAATTTGTGAAACTAATGCTTGTTGTTGCTTTTTAACAGTGTCAAATGCATCAATTAATGCTTTATTCATAGAGATTTACCTCCTCACCCAAACCTAAAACAGCTGTAGATATGGAGCGTGCTTTTTTAGCCTCATTTACTAATTCAGACCAGTTAGGTAAGTTATTATCCCACTCTATTAAAGTTGGAATATTGCCAAAACGTTTAATTGCAGCGCCATATAAATGCCAGGTTTCTTTAGATACAGGCTGGCTATGATCATCTATCACCAATTCATCTGCTTCAACAGGTGTGTAACCTGCTAAATGAATTTCACCAACTGAATTTTTTGGAATGTCTTTTAGCCAATTAAGTGCATACCTTAATGGGTTCGCCTCATTTAAATTATGTCCTGTCACTAAGATATTATTCAGATCGATTAATAAATTGCATCCTGACATTTCAGTTAGCCGAGTTAAAAACTCTGTTTCAGGCATTTCTTTATTTGAAGGCTGAAAATATGCTGATAAATTTTCGATTAATAAAGGACGCCCTATAAACTGTTGCACTTTATCTATGTTATGTGCCAATACCATCAAACTTTGTTTGTTAAACATAAGGGGTAATAAATCACCTGCATGAACTTGCTTGCCATTAAGTTTGCTCCAAGTAAAACAGGCATGATCTGACATCAATATAGGATTTATGTTTTTAGCCAAATTGTTTAATTTATTTAAATATTTAACGGGTACGCCTTGTGCTGAACCAAGCCCCATAGCCGTTGAATGTAAGCTCACATCTAATTTATCTCTTACTTGTTCTAATACATTTAAGCTTGCTCCCCCTTGAGCAAAAAAGTTTTCAGAGTGTACTTCCACAAAATCAATATCAGATGTATCAGCTAAAACATTAGCAAAGTGCTGGTGGCGTAATCCAACCCCAATAAGAGGCGAATTTTTGCAAGTATTTTTAAGTTTTGACTGATACATTATTAGCTCCTTAATATGCGATTTGTTATGAATTAGCCTTTGCTTCTTTATATTTCTTTTTGGCCGCTTTTTTTAATAATCCGCCTATGTTTTCACATGTACCTTTAGCAACTAATTTCCATTCACCAGGATCATTATCAACAGCAGCTTGACCTGCGCATGAATGTGTACCCGCTAAATTGGAACAATCATTTTGTGCCGCTTTCGCCACGCCATAACATTTCTCTTTTCCAGCAGCACTTGCTGGTGCTGAAAGACTCGCACTAAGTGCAACAGCTAATGCAGCACTGGCAATCATTTTTTTGTTATCCATCATTTACCCTTAAAATAAAATTTAATTAGCATCATAGTATTTGCCTTGTTAACCAAGTTTGAGTATCACTAAAGTTATGCGCACCCACTAGCCGAGTAACTTCCAATGATTTATTTAATAAAATAAGTGTTGGAGCAGCTCTGACATTAAACTTATTAACCATGTCAGGTCTGTCATCTACATCTATTTTTATTATTTTTATCTGCTCATTAAAAATGTCAGATTAATTTCTCATCACCGGCAACATGTGTTTGCATGGTGCGCACCATGAGGCACTGAAATAAATGAGTCCCCATGAATGCTCAAGACCAAATGCATCAAACTCGGATTTATAAAATTCTGTTTGCATATGAGCCTCTGTGCTTTTTTTTAATTACTCAGCATTTAGCTGTGCAATAGACACACCTTGAATACCAAACCAAACACGGTTTGCTGTTTCTAAATTACCAGATAAATCTGTTAACCATTTCTTCTGTACTGCTTTATTTAAATTAAGATATAACTTGCCTTCAACAACACGATAAGCCATAGGATCAACATCTAATTTTTTATTAAGTGCGGCGCCCATGGCACAAAAACCACCAAACTGTGGTGCATATTTTGCTGGATTTGCTTTAAATTTATCTCTGTTTTGCTCTGATGCAAATTGATAAATCGCGCTTTTATGTGTTGCCGTATAACTATGGCTACCTTTTGTTGGTTTATTTTTTGTGAAATATGACACGGCATCATATCCATGTAGTGCTAAATCATTTACACCCGCATTCACATCGATATCAGCTGCAAAACTGAAACTGCTCATAAGTAATCCACTTGCAAGTGTCACTGACTTGATCATTGTTGAAATATTCATATAAAAATCCTTAAATAATTGAAATACATTGTTGTTAAATTGTATGAGACATTCCCAACTCAGTTAAGTATGCTCTTTGGTGTTAGAGCTACTTTAACAAGTGTATTTTTATGAATGATTCAAATCGTCTTTTACTTGAAACACATCGTCTTTAGTTAATACATGTTTGAATTTTGTGATTGACCAGGTTTAAACTATCAAAACAAAAACGTATCATCTTTGGAAATAACATGGATAAACTGACTGATATTCTTAATAGCTTATCTTTTAATGCTGAGGTTTTTTTCTCTGGAAACTTATGTGGCGTGCAAAACTTAGGGGGATCTGAGAATAATAAAGGCCATCTACATTTATTAAAAGCTGGCACACTCACTCTAATGTGTGAAGAAGGTCATAAAGTCACTTTAGATAAACCAAGTGTGCTATTCATGCCCGGACCAACCAAACACAAAATTTTATCTAAAGAGTCACATGAAGCAGAACTTGTCTGTGTGGATATTGATTTTAATTCTGGCAGTAATACCCAACTAATTAATACATTACCCAAATTTTTATGCATAGATATCAATCAAGGGGATATTATAGGTAAAACTGCACATTGGTTATTTGAAGAGGCATTTAATGATGAATGTGGACGTCAAATAGTCATTAATAAATTATGTGATATTTTTTTAGTACAAATTTTAAGACATGTATTAAATGAAGGCTTAGTAAAACAAGGTATGCTAGCTGGACTTTCACACCCTCAAATATCAAACGTAATGTCACAACTAAAACAACAACCTGAAGATTCATGGACCATAGACTCAATGGCACACTTAGCGGGTATGTCTCGTTCAAAATTTGCTGCTTCTTTTAAAGATACCGTAGGCCAAGCACCTAATGATTACCTAATCGACTTACGTTTAAGCATTGCCAAAGACTTATTAAAACAAGATAAGTCTGTTGGTTTAGTTGCGAATAAGGTAGGTTATGAACACGGCTCAGCACTGGCGCGCGTATTTAGAAAAAAATTAGGTTTATCACCAAAAGAATGGTTAATAAAATTAAAAAAGTAGTCTGTCATTATTTAAAATAATTTAGCTACCTATACAAGCACAAAATCTACAATGTTAATATATAAAAAAACAAAGGACATTAAGTGGAAAAACAAGACTTTAATTATTATGCCAAATCAATTCTCACTGTATTAGGCAATGCTTACCCCTTTAGTAAAAAAATTGGCTTTGACGACATACATAAAGATGGCACTGCCACAAACGAGCAAATTAACTTACATAATAGCGTTATTGAGTTTCTTATAAGTGAAGGCTTGCTCAGATTATTACCTGTCGACTTTAACGTTTTATCTTATTATCAACTCACCCCAAATGGATTTTCTCTATTTTGTAAAAATGCATAATCGCAGCTAATAAATAACACTCAAAGCAAAAAATGATCAATGAAATCACTGCGTATAACTTACATCTGTCATCGCTAAAAATATAAACAAAAAAAGCCAGACATTGTCTGGCTTCATTTTGATAATTTTTACTATTGAAGTTGTTTTTTCTTTTCATAATCCTTTTTTTTTGACTTATTTTGTATTTTATTTTTCAAACTCGTTTTACCATCGGCGAGCTTTATATGCGTATCTCCCATCACCAATTCGGTTTCTTTTTTCATGCTATCGGCTAGTTGATTGTTCATATCTTTGGCTAAACTAACAAAGTCACGGGTTGCAGACTGTGTCATATCAAACTGACGGGCTTTTTCTGCCAACTCTTGAACATGGCGCTTTTCTTCATACGCCATTTGCGCCAGCTTAATGTCTTTTTCAATGTTATATTGTTTAACACGTTCTTCGCGCTCTCGCTCTCTGTCTTTAATGGCTTCATCTTCTTCTTTACCAACAGAAGCTTCTTTAATAACCATAATCAATGCCATGACAACTGGCGCTATCATACCCACAACTGGCGTAAAAGCTTCAACCTCAAGGTAATAGCCAGCTAAACATGTAATTAATACTAAAACGACAGTTGTAGGCATAGCCCATTTTCCCACCAGCACCATAACAACATCTTGCGGCATTTTAAATTTGGAGTCTGTTTTTATATGTTTATATTGAGCTGTGTCATGATCCTTATTCCTTTTTACAGTTTTAGTATTGCTATTACTGTGAGAAGTGTTCCGAGAGTTACTTTGAAGTTCTGACATAAGTCATCTCCTTAATAATTAAATACAAGTTAGGAGGGAGGAGAGACAAACTCTCCTTAATTGTCGTTAAGCAAGTAAATAACTTGCACAAGAAAAGGTAGGCATGAAGAAAAGATATTAAGAGATGTTATTTTATAAATTGATTCCCAATACGAACACCAAATGATGCCCCAACAGCTAAACCAAACATCCAACGATACCAGTCAGGAGTTTGTGACAAGTGCTCAAATCCCATATGCGCATATTGGGCAAATTCAGGAATAAAACACATTGCAAATGGAATAGACAATAACACAGTGAACCACTCATCTTTCCAGCTCGTTTTAGCCGCATCTGCTTGGCTATTTTCCCAATCATTAATGCGATTTATCTTTGCAATCGTTTTAGCTTGTTTTATTTTTTGATGACCAGAAATAACCTCTTTGACTAAACCACCTAAACTCATTAGTGCTTGTAACCACATAAACCCTCCTTATTCAATATTGAATGGGTTAAACCTGTTTGAGTACGAAATTGCGGTAGTAATTTGTCATTTTTTGCATCAATGGTTTCTTGATAAACTAACCCCCAACTCAACCAGTCTTTAAAATCGTTATTATCTATATGATTAATTAAATTAAGCGTAAACGAACACATAACCCCAGTAGCAGGAAGCTCAAATTGAGTTTGTAATTCTTTTATTAATACATTTAAATGGCCTTCTAACGCTGCTTTAAATAACAATTGAGCCGTGATTTGATCATCTATTTGATCAGCTCGAATTTGCTGCCATATCTCCACACAATATAGATTTTTAAATAAATAAAATAATTCTTTTTCACTAAAGCCATGTAATGATAATGACTGCCAACATTTTAAAGAGTCTATTTTGACTTCTGTTGCATATGAGTTTGATACTGTTGTGATTTCTTTTGTTGTTAAATGATTAAACGCCTTATTATAATCAGCCATTTTGTATTCCTCTTTGGGGGCTTTTTATAAAAGACGTAACAGGGAAAGATTTGTGAATAAAGAAACATGAAAAGCCGTCTCTTTTATTATTTTGAATTATGCGCATTTTATTCTTTTTTGTAACATACCCCCTGAGATAACAGCAGTTACAAGAGTTGCACTTAAATCTGCAACTCCTTTAAATCATTTAGTGACTGTATTCAAAAAGCTCGGTTCACCCTCAGAATAAATAATGGCTTTTATGTTAATATTTAATCCAGCAAAGGTGGGTTATAAATACCTAATAGGGATCCGTTTGAATACGTGTAATATCAAACATTATTTTTAATAATAAGTGATGTTTGTTATTCAATGGAATAGCTAAACTTTCAGTTACAGATGCCCTACTTTTACTAAAATGATAGTGTCTTGCTCAACGTATGGATTATGTGTGCTCAAATGAGGGCTTCTGATCCAAGTGCCTTTGGGATATCGACCATGCTCATCAATAAATTCACCACTTATAACATAAATTTCTTCACCGCCGATGTGCATATGCGGTGTAAAATGCGTACCATGAGGCCAATGAACTAGCGCTGTAGATTCACCTTCAAAGTTATGTAAAGGCATCACTTCTAAATTACCATTGCCAGGTAACCAAGGTGTATTATACGTATCGATCATGACGTGTTCAGTATCATCTTGTTTGAATTGGTGTAACTTTACCAATAATAAACAACCTTCTTTACTATAGGGCGCATGAATAAAACCCTCGGGATTTCTGAAATAACTCCCTGCCGTGTGATTACCACTTTCATCTGAAAATGTACCTTCTAATACTAAAATTTCTTCACCTAACGGGTGATCATGGCTTGAAAATTTAGCACCAGGTTCAAATTTCACAAGGCTTGTTGCATGACCTCGTTCAGCCTCTTCACGAGCAAGAAGCTTTCGCCATACACCTGCATGTGGACTTGCAATCCAATCCTGCTCATGTGTATTTATGACAACTCTTTTTGCAAAGTCCATGTTTAACATTTTTGCACCTTTTCTTTTAACTGTTTGATTCTGCTTTACGACACTGCCCTGCAATAAAAACAATAAATGGTACGCAATAGGTTAATATTGCAGGGATCCATTTTATTTGAGCACTTGCAAATAATGCATCAAATTGATTGATGATTAATAAAATACAGCTTACACATAAGGCGACAAACATTGTTTTTTATCATTTTTCAATCCACTTATCATGTAACTTTAGATGAATTTAAATATATAAAATTCATAATATCTTCTGACTCATACAGCCACTCATTTTCGCCACTGCACAAGACTCAGGGTATTCATCTGAAGCGGCTTTTAGTAAAGCATTTTAGCAATTTTTTGCTATCACGCCGGGCCAGGCCCGACATCACAGCTAATGAACTTTAGATTTTACCCTGTGATTGATGTTTATTTTCAATGGTTTAGTTACGCCCTGCAATCACGCCGCCATCAACATCCCAAATTGCGCCTGTGACCCAACTCGCTTGTTCTGATAATAAAAAGGTAATTGAATTTGCAACATCTTGTGCAGATCCTATTCTGCCAATAGGGTGAAAGTCATTAAACCCCGCTAAGGCAGTGTCTACTTCTTTTGCATCAATAAAAGATTCATAAATCGGTGTTTTAACCACAGCAGGTGAGACAGCATTGACACGAATATTATGCTCACTTAATTCCATGGCCATATGTTGAGTTAAAGCATGCAAACCCGCTTTAGCCATAGAATATGCCGATGATGGTGTGGCTTTTATTGCCTGTTTTGCCCACATAGAACCAATATTGACAATATTGCCGCCATTATTCGCTATCATATTTTTTGCAACAGCTTGCGAAATATTAAATGTTGCTTTATTTAGCGCCATATAAATTTCATAGTCACTATCGTCATGATCAATAAAGGCTTTAGGGCTAAAGTAACCAGCTGCATTGACTAAATAGCCAATTTTTGTATCGGATAATGCAATAAAGTTTTTTATTTTATCTATACCTGCTTGTTGATATAAATCAGCTGCTAATACAGATATTTTACCGTATTGTGATAATTCGTTTTGTGTTTTGCCTAACTTTTCTTCATTACGGCCAACAATAACAACTTCTATATTTTGCATTAATAATTGCTTTGCAGTTGCTTTACCCATACCGCTCGAACCACCAATAATAAGTGCAATGCCTGTTTGATTAAAGTTCATAATGTATTACTCCAAAATTAAATGATTATTTAAATAAATGTTTTGTTGATGCAGTAATATTAAATTAGAATTAGGGCTTAATAAAAGTAGGCACAAATTGGTTAGGTAAGCACTTTTTGGTACATATTTATGATTAATAAAGAAAAATTATTTTCAAGAAAATCACCACCAGCGCAATCTGCACGTATGGTAGAAACCATTATCGGCTGTAAGTGGTCTATAACTGTGTATCATTTATTACAAAATGACATTAATCGACCAGGTGAAATGGTTGCAAATGTTGAAGGTTTAACAACGAAAGTGCTTAATGCATGTTTGAAAAAAAATATAGAGTTTGGCATTTTACAAAGATTGGCTTTTAATGAGGTACCACCAAGAGTTGAATATAAAGTAACACCTTTCGGTGAAAAGTTTATTCATGTAATCGCGCAATTAGAAACTCTGCAAGCTGAGATAAATACTTGAATCAGCTGGTGTTTAAATGTTTGCTTTAAAACATGCTGATTAATATCAGCATATTCAGTTTTTAATTATAAATATCTATTTTCTAGATGAGTTTTGAAATAATTGGCGTTTAGCGTCTCTCCTGTGGCACTTTTAACCAGCTCATCTGTCGATAAAGAACTGCCTTTTGACCAAATGTTTTCACCCAACCATTTAAATATCGGACTGAAGTCTTTTTGTTCAATCGCACATGTTACATCACAGGCATTATTCATTGCTGACATAAACTGCGCCGCATACATAGCACCTAAGGTATACGATGGAAAATAACCAAATGAGCCATCTGTCCAATGAATATCTTGCATGCAGCCATTGGTATAATTTCCTTTAGTCGATAAACCCAAATAGCCTCGCATTTTTTGATCCCACAAGTCAGGTATATCTTTATACGTTATTACTCCATTCATTAAGTCACGTTCAATTTCATAACGTAAAATAACATGTGCAGGGTAAGTCACTTCATCGGCATCAACCCTAATAAAACCAGGAGATACTCGAGTATACAATTTATAGAAGTTATCATTTTCAAAAACAGTTGAATTTGCTTGTTCAAATGCAGCTCCAGCCATGGGTGCTAAGTGTTTTATAAATGCTTTACTTCGTCCTAACTGCATTTCAAAAAACAAACTTTGTGACTCATGTATTCCCATTGAACGCGCAGCGTCAACAGGTAATCCTCCGGTAGAACTTGGCAAGCCTTGTTCATAACGAGCATGCCCAGTTTCATGCACTATGCCCATTAGCGATTGTACAAAATCTTGATCATCGTAACGTGTGGTGATCCTGACATCTGAAGGTACGCCACCACAAAATGGGTGCATACTGACATCTAGCCGACCATGATTAAAATCAAAGCCTAACATTTTCATCACATCAAGACCTAGCTGCTTTTGTTGCGCCTCTGGATATACACCTTGAGGTGCTACAAAATGCTCACTTTGTTGTTTTTCATTAATTTTTTCAATTAAATCAGGCAACCAAGTTTTAACATTATTAAATAGAATATCGAGTGATTTAGTTGTTGTACCAGGTTCATATAAATCTAGCATAGCGTCATAGGGTGTTAACCCTGATGTTTGTGCACGAATTTGTGCTTCTTCTTGAGATAATGTAACTACTTTTGCAAAGTTCTTTGAAAAGCCTTGCCAGTCATTATCCCCTCTTTGTATACGCCAGTCATGTTCACATTTTGAGCCTACAAGAGATTTAGCCTGTACCAAACTCTCAGGTAATACACTGGCATGTTGCCATTGCCTTTTCATTTCTTTTAAACTTGCAGTGTGAGAACTTGATAACTCTTGATTTTTTGCATTTTCAAACCAATCTGCTAGTTGAGGTTCATTTAGTAGTTGATGAAGATGCACCGAAAGTTCAGCCATTGATTCAGCTCTTGCCTGATACCCACCACTTGGCATAACAGCAGCCTGATCCCAACCACAAATAGCCTCTAAATGTTTATAACGTGAGATTTTTTTAAAATGTGACACGAGTTTTTGATAGTCGTTCATCAATCGTCCTTTTACTGAATTAAAACAAAGGGAAAACCCTACTTTCATATAGTTTGATATTTATCATATCTATGTAGTGCAATAATACCAATTTAAAAATTATTGGCTTATTACCAAGTCAGTGTTGCGTTAGCATTTCAAGTTCTTCTAAATCAATAACAGCATGGCGAACAAATTCAACCTTTTTGTTTAACCTTTCTAATTCTATTTTTATAGATTTATTTTCAAGCATGAGGGTTTGAATACTATTTTTATAGCTTTCGCTTATATTTTGTAGTTCAGCCTGTACCGCTTGTTCAGACTCTATTTTCTTTTGCACATCTTTTGTTATATAAAATGTAATTCCAAAAAAAACCACCACAGATAAAAGTCGACCTATCGCATCCGATAGAGTGTAAAAAACATTTTCACCTTTAAATTTATAATAATTTTTAGCAATTTTATACACCCAATAACTGGCTGTTATAATTATACTAGCCACATATAAATCAACAAAGTAACTACTGGTTACTATTTTATATGTAAATTCTCTTAAGAAATAGAGCATCAATCCTAAAAAGGTGCTCCAACTTAGTGAAAGTTTTAATGGCATCGTGAATAAACTAAAGATGGATTTACTTTTCTCTTCTTTTTCGGGCATATTTTTCTTTACGGTATAGGGGATTAATTGTTATTTATTATCAAAAATAAATGAGCCGAGAACCTCTCTTTCAGCTCATGAACTTAATTTATTTTGAAGTTTTATTCATATAATCAAGGGTTAAATTACTCATTACTTGAACACCGAGTTTTAAGCCCGCATCGTCTATTACAAAATCAGGTGTATGGTGCCCTGGCGCTTCAGACTCTGGCGTCTCTTTTGTTTTGCCACCAACAAATAAATATAATCCAGGCACTTCTTTTTGAAAAAATGAAAAATCTTCAGCACCCATTACTGCATTTACTAATTTAATATTATCGCTGCCAGCCGTCTTTACTAATGTCGGTAACATTTCATCCATAAGTTTAGGATCATTATAAGTAACAGGATAATTAAACCCATCTGGTAATTTTACATCTACTTCGGCATTCATGCTTTGTGCGATTGACGTTGCCTTACGGCGCACGGCCTCTAAAATATGGGTGCGCATATCTGAATTTAGAGTTCTGATAGTGCCGACTAATTCAACTTCCTCAGGAATGATATTTGAGCGATTTCCACCATGAATACTGCCCACTGAAATAACCGCAGCATTATCGATAAGTTTAAGCTCTCGGCTCACTATTGTTTGTAGCCCCATGATAATTTGTGCTGACGTTACAATAGGATCAACACTTAACCAAGGGTAAGCACCATGAGACTGCTTGCCTTTAATTGTAATTTTAAACGGATCTACCGCAGCCATTATGCCACCAGAACGATACTTTATCGTACCAACATCTGTTTGAGAATTAATATGAATACCAAAAATAACATCAACATCAGGTGATTTTAATACGCCTTCTTTCACCATAAGTTCAGCCCCACCCGACTCTCCAGCTGGTGCTCCCTCTTCAGCTGGCTGAAAAATAAATTTAACCTTTCCTTTTAACTCACCTTTCATTTTTACTAAAATTTCAGCCACACCCATTAACATGGCAGCATGTGTATCATGGCCACAAGCATGCATCACACCCACTTCTTTACCATTGTATTGTGTTGTTACTGTAGAAGCGAAAGGCACTTCCGCTCGCTCAGTAATAGGCAAAGCATCAATATCAGCACGTAATGCAACCACAGGCCCAGGTTTTCCACTATCTAATATTGCAACAACACCTGTATGGGCTATTCCTGTTTGTACTTCTAAACCAAGTTTATTAAGGTGATCACTAATGTATTTTGCAGTTTTAAATTCACGATTTGATAATTCTGGATTTTGATGAAAATGATGACGCCAATTTATAACATCTTGTTCAATTGAATGTGAGAGTGTTTCGACTCTTTGTGTACTTTCTTGTTTTTTTGCGTATAAATTTGCACTAAACATAGTGCACATACATAAAGAAATCAGTGTTTTTTTCATTAAGTAACTCCAAGGAAAGCATTATTATTGTTTTGCCTTGAGTTTACCCTATGAAACACAGTTTTAAAAATGTGTATCAAGGGCACTGAAAGTGAGTTCGTATTGCCCTTGCTGACATATAGCATTTTTAAGTTTATAATCGCTCCAACCGGAACTGTATTTTTACATTAACTGCCATCAGCGATGATCCTAAGCTCTGGATGTACAGATAAGCTAATATTTGTTCGTGCAAAACCAATTCTGCGAGGAAGGCTATTAGGCACCTCTAGCGGTTGATTACCTATATCAATTTCAACCTCAAAATGAAATCGGTCCGGATTTTCAGGCGCGTGATTTTTTTTAGAAAAGAAAAAAACAGGACTGCCTCCAGCTCCCCACCGAACACCTTTTTGTAATTCAAATGAAGCTCCAGGAATATTTTTCCAAACACGATTTGGATTTTTATATTGGTATCTTTGCCTGATATTTATTGTATTGCCCATAGATAAAGGCCATCGGACAATATAAACAGGATTATTGGTTGAATGTTCATCACCTATTTCGCACCCTGTTGTACCATCTTGGGGCTGATAAAAATCTTGGGGAACATTTGCTAATAAATTATTAAAAGGAGGCATATGCGCACGAGAACCTGGATACCAAACACGTTCTCTTGTTAAGCAATGATTATCTAATACTGCACTGCGTTCGCCATTTGTACTATTCATTGTAAATTCATGATTGAATAAATACCTACCATTTGGCACCATTACATGACCATTAGTCCCCCTAAAACCGGTTGTTTCTACTGAGAATCCACGATAATTCATAACGCAACCACTTGGCCGTGCAAAGCTGTCAATATCTAATGCAGTTCCTAGATATTCAAGTGCCTGTCTATATTTAGTTAATTTTGGTGTAGGTAATGCAATAACTAAATTCTCAATATTGGTTGTAGTTACTGCATTTATATTTCTAAATGCAGTTGATCCATTTTCATTTCCACCTAAAAGCAAAATAATATTGTTAAGACTCGATGCAGATTGTCTAAAACTTCTATCAGCCGCATTAACAAATCTCATAAATGTCACCATAGACATTTGTGCCATATTTAATTCCTATTTATTTTTAATAATACATTTTTAAATTTTATTCATACCGACTACAGAAACAACACGCTATAACGGGAACAACAAAAATACAATATAAAAACTATAAAATTAATCACTCAATGCACTTGATTTATCCATATTTACGTCTACTTTTTTGGGGACGAAAGCGTTTCTTTTAAAAATTTATAAAGGAATATTAAAATGAAATTTGATTTCACAGCAACATCTGCAATAAAAGTTTTACCCCCAGGCTTTAAATACATAAGCCAAGATAATTTTTATATCGCCAACCTTAATAATCAAGACACGACACCACCCATTAATTACCTTTTTTCTGACAGTGCAACCTCATGCATTATTGTAATTGTTGAAGGAAAAGATAAAGATAACAATCCATTAGTTGCAATGGCACACTTAAGTCGCAAAGAAAGATTTTTAGCTTTTTTTGAAAAAGTATCCACATCTTTTTATGGAAAAACATCAGTATTTGCACAAGGTGCAAATCCGGCAAATGCACCTGCTTCCATTGAAAACGCTTTAACTTTAATCTCTTGGGTTAATGAAAATAAACAAAATAAAGCAACGCAGCAATGGTTTATCGAACAAGTCAGTTTATCTGTTGGGCAAGGCAACCCTCAAGAAGATGACAGAGGTTGTTTTGGTATTAATTTATCAAATATGACTGTCAGTAACCAAAGGTTTTTAATGACAGATTTAGAACGTGATCCCTCAGGTGGCAGTCAAACATTATTTTGTGTTTTTGGCTTAAAAGTAGAGCCTCAAGTTATATTACCAGAAGCAGGGAGCAGCTTTACGCAAGCACAACTCAATTTATTAGTTGCTAAAGCACACTCTGAACAATGGACCGACATTTTGTATATGACCAAAGATGAAGTGCTGAATAAATATTCATCCACGCCTCAATATGAAGCCCCTTGGTTTTTTTCAAGCTTAAGAGATTCAGCACTGTATGTAAAAAACTTCCAACAATAATTCACTTAAAAGGATTTAAACTATGTGTACTATTGGCACAATTATAAATAACCACACAAATATCAGTTTTAAGCAATGCGATTTAGAAGTATTAACTGACTTTATTCAACCCGAAATCTGTAACGGTTCGGGTGATATTCTTTATTTACCATTTACTCGCACTGGCAGTAAAGGTGCTTGGGCAGGAGTAAATAATTTTGGTGTATCATTTGTTGCTGCGGATTCTTACTTAGCAAAAAATGGTTTATTAACATCAGTTGATCAGGATATTTTTGCAGCATACACCAAAATTATTTCTCAGTATAAAACAGCAAAAGATGCCGCTGAATATATGGTCAGTTTTTACAAAACTTTTATGCAGCCTGATATTTTATTAATAAGTGATGCGCAATCGAGTTATTTCATCGAAGCTAATCAAGGTTCAGTTGAATGTATAGAACGTAAACAAGGTCACTTTGCATCAACAAACCATTTTAGAATATTACCTGACGCTGTAGATTATCAGCAAAATCATAGTACTTATTTAAGATTACAAAGAGCTGAATCAATTTTAGAACATACTCCCACTAATTCAGGAGTATTTAATGTTTTAAGCGACCAATATTTTGGTAAAACGGTATTATCTGTTTGCCGAGTAAACGAACAAACCCCAGTACAAGAAGCTCCTTATTTTACACAAGCTACGGCCATTTTTTATGCTGATGGAAAAACAGTTAGTTGTGCATATCAATTAAACGGTAATCCAAATACCAATTTTTATACCGTCATAAATGATGTATTTGGTCAAAGTAAAACAACATTTGACTTAAATAAAGAACAAGCAAGTAAAGCTTTAATTCAATAACGGATACTTTTTAAAATCTAATTTAATACATGGAGTAATAAATATGAAACTTGGCATTTTATACACAGGTGGCACCATTGGCTGTATCGGTAATCCTTTATCACCTATGACATTAAGTGAATTTAAAACAGCATTTAATAATATTATCACCCCTATCATTATCAGTGAACATAGTGACTTTGAGGTCGACTTTATTGATTTTGGTTCATCACTCGATAGCACTAATTTACAACCAAGTAATTGGTGTGACATGGCAAAAGATATACTTGAAAATTATGATACTTATGGTGGGTTTATGGTTTTACATGGTACAGATACCATGGCCTGGACAGCATCGGCTTTATCATTTTTATTAACCGGATTAGATAGTAGTGGCAATGCAAATGCAGTTTTAAGTAAACCGGTTATTGTGACAGGCGCACAGTTACCATTATTTTGTGAAGGCGCGGATATTTCAGACTTGAGCTTACTGTATAATACCGATGCTTTTCAAAATGTATGTGGTGCAATAGAATCTATTTATTCTGGCGTGCCTGAAGTTGGGTTGTATTTTGATAATAAATTACTGCGAGGTAATCGTACAATCAAAACAAATGCCAGTGAATTTGATGCCTTTTCTACACCTAATTTATCTGCTTTGGGGGAATATGGTGTTGAGTTTAAATTAAATAATCAATATATAAAGCCAGCCCCTGTTACTCAGGCTGTGTCATTAGAACAAACAAGTGTTCAGGCATTATTAAGCGAGCAGCTCACTTATATCACCAGTAACATAAATAACTCTACTGTCATTCCTTTTAATTCTTACCCCGCTTTTTATGATGATACCAGTTCTCCAAATACCAGCATACTGGCAAATATGCTAAATGCATGTATCGATCAAGGCGTTAATGGCTTGGTTTTAGAGTCATATGGTGAAGGGAATTTCCCATCAGGTAACCCAGATAGTCCAACTGATGGTGCAATATATCAGGCGCTTGAGCAAGCGCATGAAAATAATACTGTTATTTTAGATTGTACTCAAGTGATTGCTGGTACAGTTAATTCTACCGCTTATGAGTCTGGTTCCTGGTTAAGCTCTGTTGGCAGCGTTGGTAGTTATGACATGACACCTATTGCAGGTTTAACCAAGCTCATAATCTTAGATGCATTAAAAAATTACAGTACGAACAACTGGCAACAAGCAGATATTGAAACTTTATTGCAAAGTAATATTGCCGGTGAAATCATGAATGTAAATGTTTTAGATTGCAGAGAAAACAGTACGCTTATTGCCGGAGAGTCTATTAGTACGCTTGACGGTGGTATAACCTTAATCAATGATTACGACAAAGGCCCATTATTATTAGACTCAGGTAATAATACATTATGGCAAGCAATAGATAATCCTATTGCAGACGATATGCCCGGACGATTAATTATGCAATCTGATGGTAATTTAGTCTTTTATAATAGCTCTAACACTGCGACTTACGCATCTGATACAGTGCAAACCTCCCCTGCGACCTCTAAATTAATTTTATCTGGTGACAGCACTTCAGGTGTTTCTTTGTACGTGTATTACTACGCAAAAAATGTTGTGACTAAAACACTCTTTACGAACCAATCTTAATTATTTAAAAGTTGAAAAGGAAATCCAATGAAAAATATTAAAAGTGCATTCAAATTTAAAGGCATGGTTCATAGCGACAATCAATTTCATCACCCTTTAAATGAGCAAATTGAATCCATAGCACCAAGTTATATCACTGTTCCGGGAGGTAAACATATCGCACAATACGCACCTACAGTCCAAGGTGAGTCAATTGACTATGACCCTGCAAAAAACTGTCAAGGCAGTTTTATGTCTTATAAGTTTCAAGTACATAATAATTGTTATAACTACTCCTGTAATGTTGCTACTAATTCATTTGCACAACCAGGGAGAAAGCACGGGTTATTTTTAGGTGCACCTACAGGTGAATGGGTGGTTGATGGTGCTCGTCAGGATGGTTTAGAGTATGTTGGTAATTGTCTGTCACAAGTGAGGGACCATGCATCTAATGCTCCCGAAGGCCATTACGTTGCACTTCTAATATCCCCGGCAGATCAGTCCGTTGGTTGGCCGGGTGATTATCACTGGGTGCGCTGTGATGATAACGTGAGCCTAAATACCTGGTCACAAAAAGATGGAGGCGATCAAGTGACTAATTTTGACTTTGCAGGTAATGCAATTGTTAACCCTCAAGAAGCTAATTGGGTTGTAAACCAAGGTCCAATGAAACAAGATGATCCTAATGATATCATTGTAACTTATGATTTTTATGGGTATTTATTTGTACCAAAAGGAAAAATAGATATTATTTAATGTATGTAGGTTTATTTAATTTTTATTATCAAAAACGTGCGTTTAAAGTAATAAACGCACGTTTTATTGTTAAATTAATATTTTACTACTGCTCAATACAAAGAAGTGATTTTTTCACACTGCAATAATCGAAGCTAAAATACGATCGTTCTACTAAATCCAACAAATCAATATGAGAACTAGCATCTCCTAGGGCAGACTCGGATTCTGTTGACCAATTCTCACAGTTCTTATTACTTCTGTACATTGCATCACTGCCAGTCCAAGTTTTATGTTCAACTCCAATTTGTATCGCACCATATTCATTCATTAAATGCCCTCCATTTGGCGCTGCAAGCTTTTCTATACCATTTTTCAGCCTAGCAGAAGTGGTTAACGGCTGGAGAAAAGTATCAACATACAAAGTATTAGATTCATGTAATGCAGCGGTAATTTCTTGTACATCATCGGCGAGTAGTGCTTTATAAGAAGCTGAAGGTGCGATTGAATAGGGACTATTAGCAACCGTTTGACAAATTTGATTAGCACCTGATATTCCGCCTAAATTACCAGAGTAGGTTTGTGATGTAACAAATATGACCTTCTGTAGCAAAGCAGCCAGTTTAGCAGGCAAGTAACTTCGCCCATCTTTCCCATTAATGCCTGGTGCCCCGTCTCGACCATTTAAACCGTTAGTACCGTCGATGCCATTAATACCGTCTTTTCCTGCAATTCCATTAATACCATTTTTTCCATTTAAACCATCATTTCCATTAAAACCGTTAGCACCATCTCTTCCTGCTGTACCATCTTTGCCATCTAAACCGTTAGCACCATCTCTTCCTGCTATACCGTCTTTGCCATCTAGACCGTTAGTGCCATCTTTTCCTGCTATACCGTCTTT
>NZ_FOLO01000004.1:122682-211297 GCF_900112265.1 Pseudoalteromonas denitrificans DSM 6059
CATCTTTTCCTGCTATACCGTCTTTGCCATCTAAACCGTTAGCACCATCTTTTCCTGCTATACCGTCTTTACCATCTAAACCGTTAGCGCCATCTATTCCTGCTATACCGTCTTTGCCATTTGAACCGTTAGTGCCATCTCTTCCTGCTATACCGTCTTTGCCATCTAGGCCTTTGTCACCCTTAGCAACAAATAATTTCCAATTTTGACTATCCAGTTCAGGCATTTTACTTTCATTATCACTTTGTAAATTATTTAAAGTTATATAAGTATTACCTTGATAAGTTACAAAATCATTTTTTACATATTCCGTATTTTGATCCCATACACCTCTAAATCTCAACCCATCTTTACCGTCTTTACCAGCTATACCGTCAACCCCGTTTGTTCCATCTAAACCGTCTTTACCAGCTGTACCGTCAACCCCATTTTTTCCAGCTAAACCGTCTTTACCAGCTATACCGTCAACCCCGTTTTTTCCATCTAAACCGTCTTTACCAGCTATACCGTCAACTCCATTTTTTCCATCTAAACCGTCTTTACCAGCTATACCGTCAACTCCATTTTTTCCATCTAGGCCCTTATCTCCTTTAGAAACTAATAGTTGCCAATTACTACTATCAAGTTTTGGGGTTAGACTTTCACTGCTACTTTGTAAATTATTTAAAGCTATAAAAACACTTCCTTGATAAGTTACAAAATCATTTTTTATATATTGGGAGTTTTGATCCCATAAACCTTTTGATTCAAAACCACTTTTACCATCTAATCCATTAATACCGTCTTTACCATCTAATCCATTAACACCGTCTTTACCATCTAATCCATTAACACCGTCTTTACCATCTAATCCATTAACACCGTCTTTACCATCTAATCCATTTACACCGTCTTTACCATCTAATCCATTTACACCATCTTTTCCATCTACTCCAGCTTTCCCTTCAAGTCCAGAAGGTGAACCAACCCACTCTCCAAACTCATTTATTATCATTTCTCCAGCAACAAATATACTTGATGCATCAACTTGACCTTTTACTGAACTTGCAACTTTAGCATGGTAAGCTTTAGGGAAAGTATCAATAGACAGTCGTGGTGACATCTCAGTATCATCTTCTATTTTAATGCCCAAATTGATGTTTGAACGTGAAAATATAGATTCATTAATAGGGTTTACTGAGCCCAAGTTAATTTGATATACCCCAGCTATAAATTCAACATTTCGAATAGACTGCCAAAGTAATAGTTCTTCATCGTAAAGGCTAAAAGTTACATTAAAAGTACCTTCTACTGGCTCTTGAGAGTTACTATTAGTTAAAGTTCCTTGATGATTTAGTTCAGCGGAAAATCCAGACATTGAGGCAAGAGAGAGTAAAACTGCCAATGTAGTTTTTTTCATTGTAATTATTCCATGTATATTTTTTATTAAAATAAGCAACTAACTCGCTATCTGAGCAGGTTGTTTTGGTAAAGTGATTAAATAGTTTTTAATTCGAAGGTGACAATACCAGCGCTTGACTTTTAAGTTGAAATCGGTTGCTTACAGTTAAAGCTGGTTGGACAGTCGTTTGAGCTGAGATATCAAAACGACCAGAACTTATTTCCTGCCTTAGAGGCACAAAAGTAGATGATTCCTTAATCATTTGATTAGGTGTTTCTATTTTAGAAGCTGGGGGGGGATCAGTAACTATTACTGTTTCTTGTTCATTTTTTTCACTTGGGCTTTTATCTCCTCCACAACCAGTTTGAATTACCAAGCAGGTCAGAGCAACTAAAAATTTAGCGCGTAGTATCATTATATAATTCCATTTATATTTTAACTATTACTTTTCAATTGCTTACTATACACATCTGCACCTATAATAACCACAAGAATATTTTTTAATTCATTTATTATCAATCAATTTTATTTAAAAATCGGGAGATCCTCCCGAATATGCACCTATTTAGCTTCAATTAAGCTTGCTAACATACCTCGCACTTTCTCAGTACCAAAAAATAAAAGAATGCTTTTTGCTTTATTAAATGAGTGGAGTTTCAATGAATTTTAAAAATATAACCAAAATAAGAAGCAACTTTCAAATTAGCTGTAATAACTGCAATATCAGCCAACTCTGTTTACCTGTTATGTTCAATGAAGATGAAATGGGTAGGCTCGACGATATTATAGGTCGAAAAAAACCTTATCATAAGGGCGATTTTTTATATAAAGCAGGAAGTAAAGTTGAATCAATTTTTGCGATTCGATCAGGTTCATTTAAGTCATATATTATTACCGATGAAGGTGAAGAGCAAATAACAAATTTTCACCTCGCAGGAGATTTACTCGGCTTTGATAGTCTTGCTGACATGAAACATAAAAGTTATAGCCAAGCCATGGAAACAGGGATGATCTGTGAAATCCCACTTGATACTTTAGATACATTATCAAATAAAATACCGCATCTAAGACGTCAAGTATTAAGGATAATGAGTAAAGAAATCAATGAAGGACAAAAAATGTTACTTCAATTGAATAAAAACACCGCAGAACAACGACTTGCAATTTACATTTCTAATTTATCTAAGCGATTTGGACAAAGAGGGTTTTCTGATAAGGACATTATTTTAACTATGACAAGAGGTGAAATTGGTAACTATTTAGGATTAACAGTTGAAACTGTTTGTAGATTGTTGAGTAAATTACAAAAAGAAAACATCATTCAAACTAAAGGAAAGTTTATAACGATATTGAATTTTGAAATGCTGAATAATATCACTCTAAAGATCCCTGCATTAGTGTCAAATATTCAAGTTGTTGGTTTTAACGATTAATATATTAAAAAATATAAAGCAGTTTCTAATGAAACTGCTTTAGTCTTAAATATATTATTTACCTTCTACCTTACCCCATGAATCACGCAGACCCACAGTTTGGTTAAAGACTAAATCGTCATGCTTGTTGTCACGACAAAAATATCCTGTACGCTCAAACTGAAAGCTCTGTTCTTTCTGGGCATCCACCAAAGATGGCTCTAAAACCGCGTTATTGGCAATTGTCAAAGAGTCCGGGTTTAATTCGCTGTCTGCATCTGGATTTGCAACATTAAAAAGTCTGTCATAAAGTCTGACTTGTGCTTTTATGCCTTTAGATGCTGATACCCAATGGATCACACCTTTAACTTTTCTGCCATCACTTGGATTTTTACCTAATGTTTCAGGATCATAACTACAATAAACGGTTGTTATGTTACCATCAGCATCTTCATCATAGCGATTTGCTTTGATCACATATGCATTACGTAAACGCACTTCTTTTTCAAGAACTAAACGCTTAAATTTTTTGTTAGCTTCAATTCTAAAGTCTTCACGCTCTATGTACAACTCACGCGTGAAAGGCAATATACGCTTACCCATTTCTTCTTTATTAGGATGATTAGGGGCATTTAGTTCTTCTACATTGTTCTCATCAAAGTTTTCAATGATAACTTTAATAGGATCTAGAACAGCCATAGCACGAGGTGCATTATCGTTTAAGTCTTCACGAATACACGCTTCTAACATCCCCATTTCAACTGTGTTTTGTTGTTTGGTAACACCAATGCGGCTGCTAAACTCACGAATTGAAGCAGGTGTATAACCGCGTCGTCGTAAACCTGCAATTGTAGGCATACGCGGATCATCCCAGCCTTCAACTAAGTTATTTTCGACTAAGTCGTTTAACTTACGTTTAGACATTAATGTGTATTCAAGATTTAAACGTGAAAACTCTATTTGCTGAGGTTTACACGCTATTGAGATATTTTCTAATACCCAATCATATAAACGTCGGTTATCTTGGAATTCGAGTGTACATAAAGAGTGTGTGATCCCTTCCAATGCATCTGAGATACAATGGGTAAAATCGTACATAGGATAAATACACCATTTATCACCAGTTTGATGATGTTCAACAAAACGAATTCGATAAATAATAGGGTCGCGCAATACCATGAAAGAACTGGCCATATCAATTTTAGCGCGAAGTACACACTCGCCTTCTTTAAATTCACCATTTTTCATTTTGGTAAATAAAGCTAAGTTTTCTTCAACAGACGTTTCACGATAAGGACTATTTTTACCTGGCTCAGTAAGTGTACCGCGATACTCTCTTGCTTGTTCTGGACTTAAAAAACACACATAAGCCAAACCTTTTTCTATTAGCTCTACAGCATAAGCGTGTAATTTATCAAAATAGTTTGATGAATAATTGATTTCACCGTGCCATTGAAAACCTAACCACTTTACATCTTCTTGAATTGCATTTACGTAATCAACATCTTCTTTTTCTGGATTTGTATCGTCAAAACGTAAATTACATAAACCATTATAATCTTGTGCAATGCCAAAGTTTAAGCAAATTGATTTTGCATGACCTATATGTAAAAAACCATTTGGCTCTGGTGGAAAACGCGTATGTGTTGCTGAATGTTTTCCTGATGCAAGGTCATCGTCAATTATTGTACGAATGAAGTTGCTTGGGCGATTTTCAATCTCCGCCATGGAATATATATCCTCTAAAATAAGTGCTACATTTTTATTTAATATTGCAAAGCATTATTACAAATCTGCGTAGTAATTGCAGTACTTTAATAATGCAATCAAGTTATTTTTTCTATTGTAGCTTTGGTATTGAATCATTTTCCTCACAAAAACTAATTTGTGACTTTTCAACCATTTCTTGCGGTAATGGTTTTTTAACCTTAATATTGAGCGATTTCATTTCCTCGGCTTTTTTTACTAAATTTCCGCGTCCTTCGCTTAATTTTTTCATTGCATCACTGTAACTTGTTTCTGCTCGCTCAATATTGATGCCTACTTTTTTCATATCATCAACAAAACCTACAAGTTTATCATAAATACTGCCCGCTTTTTCAGCTATCTCTTGTGCATTTCTATTTTGATATTCCATTCGCCACATATTATTGATTGTTCTCAAAGCAACCATTAAATTATTAGGACTTACTAGCATAATATTTTTTTCAAGCGCAAATTGTACTAAGGTGGGCTCATGCTCTAAAGCAGCATTAAAAGCTGGTTCAACAGGAATAAACATCAGTACATAGTCTAAACTTTTTATTCCGTGTAGCATTTGATAATCTTTTGCACTTAATTCTTTGATATGGTTTTTGATTGCGTTTATATGATCTTTTAATGCCGTTGTTTGTTCGGCTTCTATTTGTGCATTGTGGTAACGTTCATACGCCACTAAAACCATTTTAGAATCAACAACAACATCTTTACCTTGTGGTAAATGAATGACAACATCTGGTTTATATGCTTTTCCTATTTCATTTTTAAGGTGTAATTGCGTTTCATATTCATGTCCTTCTCGAAGTCCTGAGCCTTGCAAAACACGCTCGAGTACAACCTCCCCCCAAGTTCCTTGTTTTTTATTATCCCCTTTTAATGCTTGTGTTAATGCATTTGCATCTAAACTCATTTTTAAATTAAGTTCTTTTAAACCAGAAATTTCTGATTTTAGTGCATGACGTTCTTTCGCTTCACTTGTATAAACATCACTGACTTGTTTACTAAAACTTGATAATTGGTCTTTAAGGGGGGTTAATAAAAGATCCAATCCACTTTTATTTTGTTGTGCAAAATTAGATGTTTTTTCAGTAAAAATTTTGTTTGCAATATTTTCAAACTGTGCTGAAAGCCTTTCTTCTGACTTTTCTAATAAAGCAATTTTATCGATATAAGCGGTTGTTGATTCGTCTTGTTTAGCAACTAATGCTTTTTGTTCAGATAATTTATCTTGTGTGATCTCAAGTCTATCTTCTAAAACCCTTAAACTATTTTGCATAGTATGTATTTCATCAAATTTAGCTTCAAGGCGTGTTTTGGTAACTAAATACTGATCTTTGTATCTATTAGAGTTATGTTCAATTTGCTTTTCTGTTTGCTTAAATGCATCGATTGTTTCTAACAAAGTTGCATTTTGATTTTTATATTTAGTCAATTTATTTTTTAAATTAAAAAATACAAAAACAATGCTAAATACAAGAATCACAAATGCTAAAATCAAGATTTGTTCAAGTTGAGTCAATGGCTTCCCTTATTAGATTTTCGTTTTTTATCAATGACTACATGGTGATTCATTAAAGTTGTGGTGTATCAGCTGTATTTTTCACTTGAGACATATTCAATTCAAGTTCATTTAATCGCGTATTCAAATGATCATTTTGCTGCTTTAACTGTGTCAACTGTACTTTTAAAGCAGCTAATTTTCGTTCTTTTTCTGATGCTTTCATTTCAAATTCAAGCAAGGTTTCTTTGAATCCTTGAATGTTATTATTTCTTAGGGATATTTGTTTATTAAAATTTTCAGTTATTTGATTCTGCTCTATTGATATCGCATTAATGGAAGCTAACTGTTCATTAAGCTGCACCTTTTGTTGTTTCGTTTGCTCCTGCACTGTATTAGTGAGCGCTGTGATATCTTTTTGATTTTTACGCCATGCTGAAGCCCATAATTTATCCATTTGCTTCCATAATTCAGAGGTTTTATCTGAAAGTTGTGATGTTTGTTCAGATAAGTCTTTCACTCTTGTTTGCATTGCAATAGCTGAAGACCCCATTTCCTCATCTGTCGCCGATAACGCATTTTCTAAAACCTGAATTCGGTTTTGTGATGCTTTCAAAACCACATTCTGTTGGTACATAAACCAAGATGTGCCTGAAAATAAAGCTAATGTTAATAAAATAGGCAATGGCGACTTTTTAGTCGTTTGTATATTTGATGACTCAGGAAGTGTTTTTTTTATATCAGGGACATTACTTTGTCTTTTATGTTTTATATCTTCTTTTTCTAATACGATACTTGGAATGTGTTCATCTGAATGATTTTTTTGCATTTTTATCCCTTTATTATAATTTTTCTGGCTGCAATAATTATTTTTTCAATATGCTTTAACTATCTTGACACAAGGGGCGCAGCTAAATTGCAGTATAAAGGGAGTTATACAATAAAACTATCAATTACGATTAAAACGCCATTTATCTTTATATGGAAATACATCTGCAATTTCGCCATCTTGAATACTTTTTTGCAGTTTTTGCCAATAAACCGCATCAAATAGGTCACTATGATAAAACTCAAAATATTTTTTTGCTTTTAAGTTGGAAGATAAAAATATTGAAAATTGCTCAGGAAAAACATCATTTGGTTCAATATCAAACCAAGGTTCATTGGATAATTCATCAAATGTATTATCGGCTTGTGGAATAGACTTAAAATGACATTCAAGTAAAGGGCAAATTTCATCATAATCATAAAAAACGACTCTCCCCCAACGTGTCACTCCAAAGTTTTTCATTAACATATCTCCAGGAAAAATATTTGCTGCCGCCAATTGCTTTATTGCATTACCATATTCGAACATGACATTTTTCAGCTCAATATCATCGCTTTGTTTTACAAATAGATTAAGCGGTAGCATTTTTCGTTCTACATAAACATGTTTTAATATCAAAGCATTACCACTAATAATAATATTATTGCCAGCCTTTTGTTTTAATTCGATTAATATTTCTTGACTAAAACGAGATAAATCAAATGCGAGATACCTAAACTCTTGTGTATCAACCAAACGACCAATACGATCAGCATTTTTTACAAAATCATATTTTTCCATCACACCTTTTCGCGTTATATTTTTTGGCGGGGTAAATGTATCTTTTATAATTTTATAAACATATTCTGAGTTTTGAGTTGTAAATACCAACATCACCATGCCTTTAATACCAGGAGCACTAATATATTTCTCACCTGTAGGCATGTCTTTTGTAGAGTCAACTTTATATCTATAAAACTCTGTTTTTGCATGTTTGATAAATCCAATTGCATTAAATAGCTCAAAGCGCTGTTTACGAGGTAATAATTGACATAAATAATCAACATATCGTACAGGTTGATCTGTATCTACCATAAAATAAGCACGAGCAAAACCAAATAACATACTTAGCTGCCCTTCTCCAATAATAAAGGCATCTACAAATAATTCACCATTGTCATTATTTAAAATAGGCAAAGCAAATGGCACACATCGATTATCGTCATCATCAATTATTCTTCCAATAATGTAGGTTGCTTTATTTCTAAAAAATAAAGACTTTGCAAACTCTATATGGCAATTTTCAATACTGAGCATATCACCATCAAATTTACGTAAAATTTGATTAATAGAGCTGATATCTCTTTGAATATCTTCAAAGGGTATTCTAAATTTAAAATAATTTAAAAGTTGCTCTAGTGCACTAATAACACCCGTAGCACTATCTAAATGACACAATATTTCATTTGTAGATCTTGTTTTTGGCTTAAATTGTTCTTGTAAAATAAATAAATGAACATCGCGTTTATTTTCATCCCCTTTAATACTTCCAAATACAGAATTAAAGAATGTTTGCCCTATTAATGCATTTTCATGATTTATGATCAAAGTCGCAAATTGATGTTTAGCTTCATGCCAAAGTGATGTTTCCATATATTCTTCATATGCAATACTTTTAATTGCATGAGCTGTATTTTCTACTTTATTTTCATAAATTTTCAACCTTAACTTCATGGCATCTTGTACTTCATGCCAGGCAGCACGCTCAAAACGAGATTGTGCCGCTAAAGTAATGTTTAAAAAGTCAGCAAACATAGATTCAAAACCAGCTAAAATAGCACGTGAAATTTTTACACTAATGACATGATTAATGGACTTATTATCCTCTGCGTGATCAATTATTCTATTTGCCACTATAAACCTTACCTATATCGACTATTTTCGTATGAATATTTACTCACCTTAACAATCAGGGTTTAATTGAAATAATTTATATATTGAATAAGTAACATTGATGCAATGAATATTAGAAATATAGACCTTAACCTCTTAGTATATTTAAACGTATTAATAGAAGAGCGCAGTGTTTCTAAAGCAGCAAACAAAGTTGCGTTAACACAGCCTGCAATGAGCAATGCATTAAGTAGACTCAGAACTTTATTTGATGATCCTTTACTTGTCAGAACAGCACAAGGAATGAGCCCAACAGAAAAAGCCAAAAAGATCAAACCTGAAATAGTGCTGTTTTTATCTATGGCTGAACAAATTACCCAACCAGATAAAGCATTTTCACCACAGCAAAGCAAAGTGACTTTTAGAATAATGACAAATGATTACATTGAAGCAACATTAATTGCGCCTTTCATTGCATCAATTCTAAAGACATCACCACATATTAATTTTGATATTTTGACACCAGGTGATATTGATTTGCAAGATATGGAAAAAGGATTGATAGACTTGGCAATTAATCGTTTTACATTTTTACCAAAGTCTTTCCATCAGGCAAAAATTTGGCGTGATAACTTTTGTTGCTTAACCCATAAAAATAATTCATACGCAAAAAAAACAGATTTAGATACTTATTTAAATACTGATCATATATGGATCAACCGTTCCGGTTGGGGCGCTGAAACTGCAGTTACCAACAAGTCAGGTTCTCAAAAATTAGGCTGGGTAGATGAAGCCTTGTGGCAAAATGATAAAACAAGAAATATTAGAGTATTTACACGACATTATATGATGACACAGCTACTATTAGCACAATCTGAATTAATAGCGACCATACCCAGACGACAAGCTATGCTATACAAAAATGATCCTAATTTAGTCACTTTAAAAGTCCCTTTTCAAATTGTTCCTGTTGAGATAAAAATGATTTGGAGTCCATTATTGCACCACTCTAAAGCGCATCAATGGTTACGTAGAGCCTTGGGCGATTATGCAAAAACAGTTCAAGATAGATAATTAAAACCATTCTATTGATTTAATCAATATCAAATATTGAAAACAACAATTTCATTTATATTCATAAAAAGGCTAATTTAAACCTAGGCATTAAGAAGATAATAAATTCTTAATGAAAATAAATACTGGGAATGAGAGAGTTAATAATGAAACCACAAATAAATGCAGATCAAGGCTTTAAACGTAGAGAAAAAATTTTTATCGATAGTCCTTTACGTCATTTTATTGAAGACGAAATTTTAGTTTCAACATCTATTTCTAAAGAAAACTTCTATGAAGTACTTTCAATTCTAGTAGCCGAATTTGGCTCTAAACTTAGAAAAGATAATTATGTCACGCGTCAAAAAAATGAACTTAAGGTTCATGATAAAGTAATTTCATCTGTAATATTAGATGAACATTGTTGTGAAATTCCTAAAAGCATCATTTTATGTTTAATATCGAGTATTTTACGTCAAGAACACGGTGAAGATTTAAAAAACACTCACATTAATAAAATGATAGAAAGAATTTCACAGTTATTGCCATCAATAAAAAGCACTATAAAAGACCAATTAAGTATTATTGAAACTTCTAATATAAATAATTATAAAGTCGCCTAATGCAAAATTTAAATACAAATATATTCATTAAATTGTAAGTATCTCACTATCAGATATTTACAATTTTAAAATTATTCATTACATATTTTCAATGACCATTAATCCAAATTCAGAACACTTAACTTCAATTGCACCATCTATCAAAGAAGCAAAATCATAGGTCACTTTTTTTGTGGCTATTGCACCTTCGAGACCACGACTGATTAACTGAGCAGCCTCATGCCAACCAATATGTTCCAACATCATTTGCGCACATAATAAAATTGAACTTGGATTAACCTTATCCAAGCCTGCAAACTTTGGTACTGTGCCATGTGTCGGTTCAAAAAAAGCAAGTTCATCATTTAAATTAGCACCTGGTGCAATACCAACGCCACCAACCTGTGCAGCCAATGCATCAGCTATAAAATCTCCATTAAGGTTCATTGTCGCAATAACATCATACATTTGAGGACGTAAAATAATTTGTTGTAACATGCTATCGGCAATGACATCTTTTATAATTAAGTTATTCTCACTCTTTTTATGCTTAATTGTCATCCAACGGCCATTTTCATGCATTATGGCACCAAATTCATCTTTAGCAATCTGATAGCCCCATTGCTTAAATGCGCCTTCGGTAAACTTCATAATGTTACCTTTGTGCACTAAAGTAACGGACTCTCGATTATTTAACAGCGCAAAGTTAATAGCTTGGCGAATTAACCTTTTAGATCCCTCTTCAGATATATGTTTTATACCTATTCCACAATTTTCAGAAAAACGTATTCGTGTAACACCCATTTCATATTGTAAAAATTCAATTAACTTCTCTGAATCAACTGAGCCTGCTTTAAACTCAATACCTGAATATATATCTTCAGAGTTATCCCTAAATACCACCATATTTGTTTTTTCAGGATTTTTTAGTGGCGAAGGCACACCTTTAAACCATTTTACAGGTCGCATATTGACATATAAATCCATTTCTTGACGCAATGCGACATTTAGTGACCTGAAACCACCACCAATCGGTGTTGTTAATGGTCCTTTGATGGCCACACAGTGATCACGAACGGCTTCAAGTGTTTCTTGAGGAAACCAGTCACCATCATACATTTGAGCTGCTTTTTCACCGTTAAACACTTCCATCCAATGAATTTTATTTTTATTACCATAAGCTTTAGCAACAGCTGCATTTACAACATCTAACATAACAGGCGTAATATCAACGCCAACACCATCTCCTTCTATATACGCTATGATAGGATTATTTGGTACTGCTAATGTACCATCAGCATTGACAGTGATCTTTGAGCCCGTTTCTGGAACTCGGATATGTTGGTAGTGCATAATAACCTTCTTTTCCCTAATAAAGGAATATTTTAAATAAATCAAAAAGATATGATTTTGCTTTTAACTTTACCATAGTTAAACAGGCTAAATTAACGATAAGCAACCTTATATAATAAATGAATCAAGTTAGCATCAAACCTCTGTCTAATCATTTTTTCTTAACTTAGTTAAAAAACACACAATTATGTGGCGGTTTTTAATCAAAATATTAAATAATTGCATTTATATCAATAAACTACTGGTTTTTATCACACATCACACTACACTGATTAAATACTGAAAAGTATAAATTTCCACAGAATGTAAATGTAATAATTCTATAAGGGTAAAATATGAAAAAAGTATTGATCTTAACTAGCTTACTTGCTGTTGCTGCGTTAAATGTACCTACAGCCAGTGCAGATGATATTTCACTTCGTGTTTGTGAGTATATTTCTGTAAATGATAAAACGCGTTTACGTTCATTTTTGAAAAATAAAAAATTAAAAGTTAGAAATATATTCAAAAAAATTGAATGTAATGGTAAAAATTTATTAATTTTTGCAGCAACTAAACAATCTTTAGATACAGGAGAGTTTTTAATTGGGAAGTTACCTAAAAAGGTTGTATCTGCAAACTTAGCTGAAATAACTAAGCTTTCTGCGCATTTAGCTGAAGATGCAAAAGAAAGAGTTGAATAAAATTTTAATAATTAATATAAGGTGAGAAAATTTCTCACCTTACTTATGCTAATTTTTTCTGAATATTATTTATTATGAGGGGATGAATTCTATCATTTAATACTTTAATAACTTCAAATTGCTTTAAACTAAAATTTTCATCTAATTTAAACTCAGCCTCTAAACAAATACAAACAGATCCATGCTCGCTATGATCAACAATTAAAAACTGCCCAACTTGATTTTTTGATTTTAATTGTACAATTGCATCTACACTTGGCTGTTGACCATTATAAAACTCAAAAAACCAACTTTTTGTTAAAACAGGTTTAAGGTAATGCTTCACAGCAGTCGCATTGAGAGCCACCTGACATATTTGAGCATCATTCCATAGATTAAAACCTGACAGATAAGTATAAACTTGCTGGTAAAAATTCGCATCAGTTAAACTAAACGCCGGATTTAATAAAACATCATTTGTTAAATTACGAATTTTATAGGGAGTGCAAAAAACCATCTCATTACCCATATCGAGTAAAAGACATTTTGTTTTAGAACAAGCAAACCAACTCCATTGTTTTGAAGCTTGTAACATAAAAAATCCCCGAAACACACTGATTTTGAGGATTATAGATAAATTCAACAGATTATTGAAATATTTTTAATAATATTTTACGAAGGATCATTTTTTTATATTACTGATCCTTATAACGTAAAAAATGATCTCTACAAACCCGTTAAGATCTTTTTAACCAAAGGAGGACCTTGGTATATAAATCCAGTATAAACTTGTAATAAATCAGCACCTGCATTTAACTTTTCTTTTGCTGATTGCGCACTGTCTATGCCGCCTACACCAATTATAGGTAGTTTATTACCAGTTAATCGTTTTAGCTCACTGACAACATGGGTAGATTTTTGTCTGACAGGTTGACCAGATAACCCCCCCATTTCATCACAATATTTTTGTCCTTGAACTAAAGAACGATCTAATGTGGTATTTGTAGCGATCACACCATCAATATTATTATTTAGTAAAGATCCCGCAACTTGTTCTATTTGTATCTGATCTAAGTCAGGGGCAATTTTAACAAGCATAGGTACATGTTTTCCATGTTTTGCTGATAAATCATCTTGCTCATTTTTCAAACTTGATAGTAAATCATCAAGTGCTTCTCCGTATTGTAAATCACGTAAACCTGGCGTATTGGGTGAAGATATATTTACAGTGATATATGAGGCACTTGTAAATACTTTTCGCATACAATGAATATAGTCATCTTTACCTTTCTCATTTGGCGTATCTTTATTTTTACCAATATTGATCCCCAAAATACCATTGTATTTAGACGATTTAACATTCCCTAAAAGATAGTCAACACCTTTATTATTAAATCCCATGCGATTAATAATGGCGTTTGATTGAGGTAATCTAAATATACGAGGTTTATCATTCCCCACTTGTGGACGTGGTGTAACAGTACCTACTTCAATAAAACCAAAGCCCATTTGACCAAATGCATCAATACATTCAGCATTTTTATCAAGGCCCGCAGCCAAACCTAATAAATTTTTGAATTCCAAACCTAAAAACTCAACCGGTTTATCCGCTATAGATTGTGCCCACATAGCGTTTAATGGGGTATGCGCAAATCGTTTTAAATTATTTAATGCAAAATTGTGAGCCCACTCCGCATCTTGTGTAAACATAAAGCGGCGTGCTAAATCATAAAACATAAACTTCTCCCAAAAAAATACCCCAGCGACCAAGATGGTCAAACGGGGGTATTTTATAACAAATAAATCAATAACACATGCCCAATATGAACAAGTAACTTGTTTATTTATTTAGATGTATCACACGTATGGCTTAGTAACATTAATTCTCTTAAAGCAACCGAGAATTTTGCAAAGTCATGACTTTGAGAGGTTTTAAATTCAGCAAGCATATGTAACCAACGCTCTAATAAAACGTCATGATCTTGCATCCAAGAATCAACAATTGCATCAACATTACATTCAGTATCAGGACAACTATTTAATACAACAGCTGATATTGAACGTTGCTGCCAATCTAACTCTTCTCTAAAGGATGCACGTGCTAGTGCTTGCCAATGATTTGCAACTGGTTGATTTGTGATTTGATCTAAGAACCAATGCAGTCCCATTCTTGCACCAAGTTTAAAGTATGTATTTGCAACAATATCCATATCACGATGTGCATGATCTGCAACTTGTGCTAAATCCATTACTGAGAATAAGCTAGATAACTGTGCAATTCGCGCAGCAAGTTTTTTATCTATCCCTTCAGATTGAAGAGACTGTGCTTCAAGCGTCAACTTCTCAGCTTCTTCTTTATTCATGTAAGTCGTTAAGTTTGCACTTAAATCTTCAAATGCCGGCGCAAAGAATGCAATTGTTTGTTCAATGTTAAGTGCTTTATTACGATGACGTAAGAACCATCGAGTTGCTCTACGAATTGTACGGCGTAACTGATATAACATTTCAGTTTGAACAATTGCAGGCACTTTATTATCCAATGCTTCAATTTGCGACCAAATGTCAGACATTTGGAATACTTCTGCAGCCATTGAGTAACATAATGCAATTTCAGCAACTTGAGCGCCTGTTTCTTCCATCATACGCGCTACAAAATTAAAGCCCATATCATTAATAATATTATTAGCAAGTTTAGTTGCGATAATTTCAGCACGAAGTGGGTGATTATCCATCGCATCATTAAATCTTTCTCTTAATGGTACAGGGAAAGCAGTCACCAGTAGTTGGCGATAATAAGGGTTATCAGTCAATTCAGGTGTAACTAAAGACTCTTTTAGAACCATTTTTGCATATGATACTAATACTGAAAGTTCTGGTCTGCTAAGGCCTTTACCAGCAGCAAGTCTTTCTGATAGCTCTTCATCAGAAGGTAAAAATTCAATTTCACGGTCAAGTTTACCTTCTTTTTCAAGAGCATGAATAAAGCGAATTTGCTCTTTTAATGTAGAAGTACTTTTTAATTGTGTTACTGAGATAGTATGTGTTTGACGGTAACAGTCATTTAATACATCAACAGAGACTTCATCTGTCATTGAGTATAATAACTCATCACGTTGCTTCTTAGTTAAATCACCTTGGGCAACTAAACTATTAAGTAAAATTTTAATATTTACTTCGGTATCAGAACAAGCAACACCACCTACATTATCAATGAAGTCGGTATTTATACGACCACCATTTTGTGCAAATTCAATACGACCTAACTGAGTACAACCTAAGTTGCCGCCTTCACCAAACATTTTTGCGTTTAGCTCTGAGCCATTAATACGTAAAGCATCATTTGCACGATCGCCCACATCTGCATCAGTTTCACTGGTGGCTTTTACATAAGTACCAATGCCGCCATTCCAGATTAAATCAACCTGCATTTTTAACACAGTACGAATTAATTCGTTTGGTGTCATGCTTGCTTTTTTAGTACCAAGCATCTTTTTAATTTCAGGGGTTAATGAAATTGATTTTGCGGCACGAGAGAATATGCCACCACCTTCAGATATAAGTGATTTATCGTAATCTTCCCAACTTGAACGTGGTAATTCAAATAAACGAGCACGTTCAGGATACGTTTTAGCTGAATCAGGGTTAGGATCGATGAATATATGCATATGGTTAAAAGCAACTTGTAAACGAATATGCTTAGATAACAGCATACCATTACCAAATACATCCCCAGCCATATCGCCAACTGCCACACAAGTAAAATCTGTGGTTTGACAATCAATACCCGTTTCACGGAAGTGACGTTTCACAGACTCCCATGCACCTTTTGCAGTTATGCCCATTTTTTTATGGTCATAGCCAATCGAACCACCCGATGCAAACGCATCGCCTAGCCAAAAGCCATATTCTTCTGAAATGCTATTAGATATATCAGAAAAAGTAGCAGTACCTTTATCAGCTGCTACAACAAGATAAGCATCATCAGCATCATGGCGTACAACATTTTGTGGCGGTACAATTTCACCTGCAACAATGTTATCTGTTATATCAAGTAAACCACGAATGAAGATACGGTAACATGCCTGGCCTTCGGCAAAAAATTCATCTCTGCCACTTGGTAGTTGTTTACAAACAAAACCCCCCTTTGAACCAACAGGCACAATTACAGTATTTTTAACTTGTTGCGCTTTTACTAATCCTAAAACTTCCGTTCTAAAATCTTCACGTCTATCTGACCAACGTAATCCACCGCGAGCAACTTTACCAAAACGTAAATGAACACCTTCAACTCTTGGTGAATAAACAAAAATTTCAAATGCCGGTCTTGGTAATGGCATATCAGGAATAAGTGTTGGCTGTACTTTAAAAGAGATAGATGATTTATGCGCACCATCAGATGTTAACTGATAATAATTGGTTCTGAGTGTTGCATTGATCATATCTAAATAAACACGAATAATTCGGTCATCATCTAGATTAGCCACATTATCTAAGTCGGCATGTATTTTTGCGACAATTTTATTAAACGCTTTTTCAGAGTAATTTGCTTTTGGTGAGAATTTTTTCTCAAACAATGCTACAAGTTGTTGCGCTAAAGCAGGATAACGCTCAAATGTACTCTCAATATAACTTTGTGAGAAAGTAACACCAATTTGACGAATATATTTTGCATAAGCACGTAAAACTGATGCTTCACGACCACCCAGTCCCGCTGATAAAATTAAACGATTAAATCCATCATTTTCTAAACGGTTTTGCCAAACATCTGTTAAGGCATTTTGAAAACGTTCAGAGCTTGCATTAAAGTCACCTTCAGCTGTGTTTCCAAGTAACATCGTAAAATCCATGATCCAATTTACTTGACCATCAGATGTTTTAACTGAGTAAGGTGTCTCACCAATAACACGTAAACCGAAGTTTTCAAGCATAGGCATAATAGCTGATAAATGAATTGGTTCATCTTTGTGATATAAGCTTAAACTGACTTCATTACCATTTGCTTCTTGTGGACGATAAAATAGCATTTGAAGTTGATTATCATCGCTGAGTAATTCAAGTTTTTCAATATCAACTACAGCAGCACTTGGTAATACTTGGTCTTTATAAGCACGGGCAAATGCATGGCTATATTTACGGTTTAATTCGTTCCCTGTTGCTTCGCCTGCTCTTTCAAGTAATACAGACTGTAGCTTGTCTTCCCATGTACGCGCAGCTTCAATTAAGTTTCTTTCTATGTCTTTCACATTAAATTCGATATTGTTGTCGGCTACACGAACAGTGTAATGTGTTCTAGCCAGGATAGATTCTGAGAAAAATGTAGTAAATTCTACTTTTTCTTGAGAGCCAAATTCTTTTGCAAGTATTTGTTGTGTTTCACGGCGTAGTGCTGTGTTGTAACGTTCTCGTGGTACGTAAACCATACAAGAGAAAAAACGACCATATATATCTTTTCGCACAAACGAGCGACACATATCGCGTTCTTGCATTTGTAAAACACCCATAGCAACTTCTAATAACTCTTGCTCTTGAGCTTGTACTAATTCATCACGCGGGTAAGTTTCTAATACATTTAATACCGCTTTATAAGCATGTGTTCCTTTAGCAAAGTCACACTTATCCATTATACGATTAATTTTAGAACGTAATACAGGAATATCACCAGCACTATTATTGTAAAAATTTGAAGAAAATAAACCGATAAATCTATCTTCTCCAATCACGTTACCTTTTTTGTCAAAACGTTTAATGCCAATGTAATCGATATATGCTGGGCGATGAACACGAGAGATGGAATTTGTTTTCGTCAGTATTAATAAGTGCTCATTACGTGCTTCTTTTCTTGCAATTTCAGGTAAGTCTGAAAGAAGTCTTATTTTTTCTTCTTCAGAATTCTTCATCATACCTAGGCTTGTGCCTTTAATGCCCTTTAATTCGTAATCACCTTTTACAGCCGTTAGCTCGTATTGACGATAACCCATTAAAGTAAAATTGTCTTTACTTAACCATTGAAGGAAATCTACGGTCTCTTTTATTTCAGATTTATTTTTAACACCTTCACGATTTGGGATTTCAGACGAAATTTGTTTTAGTTTATCTTTAATAGGCAACCAATCTTCAACTGCAACAGAGACGTCTCGTAAAACTGAGCTTAATTCTTCTTTTAATGATTCGATTACAGTTGCATCAGTTTGACGGTCTATTTCAATAAAAAAAACTGTTTTGGTAGAAGATGAAGCCTGTTCACCTTTTAAATTCGAAATAGCAGAAATTTTATTTTCAGTATCTCTTTGAATTTTAAGTGGAGAATGTAATAAAAGGTGAGATGCGATATTTTCGCGTGTTAATGCCATACGAACTGAGTCAACTAAAAATGGCATATCTTTAACAATTATTTCAACAATCGTGTGAGAGGATTGCCAACCATGTTTTGCAAGCTCAGGATTTACAACTCTTACCAATACATCATCAGATATTTGATTTTCGAGTGAATTCCATAAACTTAGTACAGCACCATATAAGTCACTGTCATTGCGATTTGCCAAATCTTCTTTAGACATATTGCTGTATAAGGTTTTGGCAAACTTTTCAACGAGTGACACATTATCTGCATGTACTTTCTGATGTATTAATTTACAAACATTATCCAACAGAACTGAAGTGCGACTATCGTTTTGTGTCATTGTGTGTTCCTTATCTATTACTTCTATAAACGAGTAATTAATGTACAGGTGTTTATTAGCGTGGAGTCGGGGTGAATTCTAACTCTTTTAGCTAGTAATTAAACCGTTTTTTTATATCAATGCAGTATAAATTTCAAACGGTTGGACATCTATTCACAAAATATAGATAAAAATGGCCAATAATGGCCATTTTTAAGAACAATTATTCACTATTAATTCAACTTTTTTTATATCCTTTTTTAACAGGCCATAAAATCGTACCTATTGCGGGAAGTAATAGAACAGCACCAAGCATATTCACTAAAAACATAAAAGTTAATAATATCCCCATATCAACCTGAAATTTTAATGCAGAGAAAACCCAGGTACTCACTCCTAATGCTAAAGTGATCCCAGTGAATAACACAGCACTCCCTCTTTCAAGCAATGCATTTCTATAGGCTTGAGATAGTTGCACACCATTTTTTAGTTGTGCGCTCATGGAAGATAGAATATAAATACCATAATCCACACCTATACCCACACCTAAAGCAATAACAGGTAAGGTTGATACAGTTAAACCGATTTGTAAGAAAACCATCAAAGCTTGTGCCATGGTAGATACAACATAAAGCGGTAAAACAACAGCAATTGTGGCTCTTACAGAGCGGAAACTAATCAAACATAATAAGGTAACAGCACCATATACATATAACATCATAGGCAGTTGTGCTTGTGCAACAGTTTGATTTGTTGCAGCCATCACGCCCACAGGACCTGTGGCTAAGCGAAATTTAAGTTCATCTGTTTGTTCTAATTTTCCAAACTTTTCAACAGCAGCAATGACACGTTCAATTGTTTGTGCTTTATGATCTTCCATAAAAATAATGATAGGCATTACACTACAGTTACCATTTAATAAGCCTGTGCTTGTTTCAACTCGAGCTGTAGCCTGTACCAAACTTGAAGTATTACGAGGTATTGTTTGCCATTTTAAATTTCCCTCGTTATACCCTGCATTAACAGCTTGAGAAACAGAAGTTAAAGAAATTGCAGATTGCACACCTTCTACATTTTCTATATTCCATTGAAACCTGTCTACTCGAGACATCAAATCATGAAAAGTACAAGCCTCTGCAGGTCCTTCAACAATGACTTTAAGAATATCAACAGAAATTGAGTATTTATCGGTAATTAGAAAAGTATCCTGATTGTAAGCAGCATCTGAATGTAATGACGGCGCTCCTGGATGCAAATCACCTATTTGCATTTGCTGTGATTGCCAAAAACTGAAACCAAATAGAAGAGCAACAACGAATATAATTTTTTTAGCAATTTTAGGGTCCGTTGCACAAACTAAAATTTCAATTAAGTTTTTAAATGCATCTGGTGAGCATTCACCTTTATTTTTCCCTTTCGCCGTTGCAGTATTAAAATAAGACGCTATCACAGGAAGCAAAATTAAATTAGTAAAAATGATTACTGCGACACCTAAACTCGCCGTAATAGCTAACTCACGAATTATACCTATATCAATTGATAATAAAGTTAAAAAGCCAACTGTATCTGATAAAAGAGCAATGCCACCTGGGATCAGTAAACTTCTAAAGCAAGTTTCTGCAGCCATTTTGCAAGCAAGCCCTTCTAGTGTTTTTTTACCAATTGCATTGACCATTTGAATCCCATGGCTCACACCAATTGCAAAAACTAAAAATGGTATCAAAATAGACATAGGATCAAGGCCAAAACCTAATTGTGATAACAATCCAAGCTGCCATACAACCGCAATCAAAGAACAAGCAATAGGTAAAAGCGTCAGTTTTAAGCTTTTACAAAAGAACCAAACCATAATGAAAGTAAAAATAATCGCGATCACAAAAAATAAGACAACACCTTTTGCACCATCAGCAATATCACCTGCCATTTTAGCAAAACCAATAATATGGATAGACACAGTATCTGTACTGAAAGGTGCTCTTACTTGTGTTTCTAGTTTTTCAGCAAAAGCTAAAGTATCTAGTTTATCTTGCGTTGTTGGGTCAATTTCCATTAACTGCGCTGAAACCATTGCACAAGAATAATCATTGGCTATTTTACGCCCAACAATATTCGCTTTTTCAATGTTTTCTTTAACCTTTGCAAGTCCCGCTTTATCGGCTTTGAAATCAGCTGGAATAATTGGCCCGCCAGCAAATCCATCTTCTACAACTTCAACAAACCGGGCACTGGGAGAGAAAATTGACTGAACCAAAGACCGATTTACACCTGGGATAAAATATAGCTGGTCATGTACTGATTTTAACTGAGTAAAAAATTCAGGATTGAAGATATCTCCGCTTTCATCACATACAGATATAAGAATACTGTTAGCACCACCAAATTGTTTTTCATGTTTTAAATACAACTTCATGTAATCATGATTTAGTGGAATATTTTTGTTAAATGATGCATCCAATTTTATATTTGTTGCACTAAACGCCAAAAAAACAGTTGTTAGTATAAATGCAATGATCACCGCTAAACGGTGCCTAAAAATAATTAATTCAAATTGTGTTAATAAACTACTCATTTTGTTATTTCAACTCCTGACTCTTAATACCTACCTCAGAAGCAAATATTAATTTTTGATCTTTTATGAGTGTTGCCAATATTGCTTTGCCATCTGATAATTCAAGTTTTGTGACACTTCCAGCTTTATAAGTTAACAAAATTCCGTTATTAGAAGATAAAACAGCACCATCATCTGTTACTAAAATCTGGTTTATTGTTGCTTGTGAATGCGTCTGTACTTTTTTCCAGTTTTTACCGCTATCCGTTGACGTAAATGCATTACCTCTTAAACCTGCGGTGATCCAAGTGCCATTTTTTAATATTTTAATATCAAAAAATGAGCCTGTATAAATCTCATCTAAGCGGTTCCAGTGTTTGCCGCCATCTTCACTCATGGCTAAAAAACCTTGTTCACCGGCCATAATAAGTTTGTTTTTTGATATCAGAATTTGATTAAAATGAGGTAAAATAGACTGAGTTTCTATTACATAACCTTCGGGATCCTCAGCTTTAAGTTCAGCCAAATAATCTGCATCTTCACTAAATAGCAAACTACTCAAAAATTCATTTTTCCAATTTATTCCACCATCTGATGTACGATAAAATAAACCATATGCACCTATGGCAAAACCGTTAAGTTTATCTTTAAATTGAATATCTAAAAACGGTTTATCTAACTCTGGCTGGTAGTTTTGGACTGACCATTTAACACCACCATCAAGTGTGTGCAAAATTGTTGCATCGTGACCCACTGCCCAACCTATATTTTGATCAATGAAAAACACAGATGTCAATAGTACTTGTAAAGGTACTGAAGATTGTTTCCACTCAATGGCATCATTGCTGTGCAAAATTATCCCTCTTTTACCTACTGCAACGATATATTGTCCATTGTCCGTTATATCCGTTAATAAGGCCTTTTGTGCTTTTGAAGCCATTACTGCTGGAGTTAATGATTCTAAGGCTTTAGGTTCCACAGCTGCCTGAGGCTTATTCGTAAATAATAAAATGCACGTAAATAGCAAGCTGTATATAAAAAATTTCATGAGAGACTTCGTTTTATCAGTTAGTTAAAAAAGGCCCGTTAAGGGCCTTATATGAAATGTGTTTGTTATCTACGTCCATCGCGTTTTAATGCGTTCGAGGTAAATTCAACATTTTTGAATGGCTTTGAGAAATCATACATTTTCTCTTCATTATCTAAACCTATCGCCAAATATCGACGAGAGTTTAAATCATGATATACATCTAAAGTACTCCAATGTGTTTGTACTTCGTAATAATTTAAGCCATGTGCCATAGCAACACGATATAATTGATCTCGGTTATCATAAATATCGGCTACATGTATTTGCCAGCTATCTTCATCTATATAAAAAACACGCTTTTTATAAATATGACGCGTTCCCTCTTTTAAGTTTGCTTCAACAACCCAAACTCTGTGCTTTTCATATCTCACATGTTCTGGATTAATATGACCAGCTTTTAAAATATCATCATACTTCAAGTTATCACTGTGCAGCTTATAACTATTGTATGGAATATAAAGTTCAGTCTTACCTTTTAATTCCCATGTATAACGATTAGGTGAACCATTAAACATATCAAAATCATCAGTAGTACGTAAACTGTCAGATGCTGTACCTGGTGCATCATATGCAACGTTAGGAGCACGACGAACACGGCGTTGACCGGTATTATAAGTCCACGCTTGGCGCGGTGTTAAAATTTGATCCATTGTTTCATGAACCAAAAGCGCTGTACCAGCCAAACGTGCTGGTTGCGTTACCTTTTGTTTAAACTTAAACAAAATATTAGACTCTTGTAATGACTCAGGTGTTGCATCCTTTTCTGAGTACTTCACAAGCAGCTTTTCATCAAAGCCAACAACATTATATGACCCACTCGCCGTTGGAGCTGCTTGACCACCAAAACGCGAAATAGACAATCCACGATATCTTAAAATATGGTTCCAAATAACTTCTAAACCAGTTTCAGGAATTGGAAATGGAATACCAATTGCCGTATTTTTTATGCCATTGCCATCTTTTACTAATTCAGCAGTTGGCGCATATTTTTTAGTTGCTTCATATATAAAATCAGGATATGACGCACTACGACGTGTTGGGTAAATATTCATTTTAAAAGTGTCTGGATAAGTATCAAACAAGGCAATCTGACCTGGAGATAGATTTGCTTTGTATTTATCTAAATTACTTTTATCAATTGCAAGTTTAACCGCATCACTTGCAAATGGATCTGGATGGTGCATTCCTGGTGTATAACCATCAGGGGCTTTTTTAATACCGCCATCCCATGCAGGAATAGAACCGTCTGCATTACCTGCTTTTATCGCACCAATTGGTGTTAATTCAGTACCTAGCTTTGCAACATTTTCAACTGATGTTTTTGCAAAAGCACTGCCCGTAGCAAATACACCACAAAGGGCAAGTGCTATTAGGGTAGGTTTTTTAGTCATCATTTTACCCTTATATAGAATATTTAATATTTAAAGAAACATAATCACGGTCTGAGAAATTATTTGTTTGACCGCCGCCCCAAAATTTGTTGTAGCTCATATCAAGTGACCATGCATTTTGATAATTGAAGTTAAGATTTAAACCCAGTGATTTTCTATCTTCGATGAATAAATACATAGGATCAGGTGTGATACCATTTACATCATGTGAAAAAACCACTCTTGGAGAAATATTGACCCCTGCAAAGACATTGTTGTAATCACCTTTAGCAACTAAACGGTAACCCCAAGCAGAAGCTGATGGAAATGGGTTTGTTTCAGGTCCATTTGAAAGCGCTTGATGAAGTAAAGTATAATCTTTACCTTCAACACCATACATTTTTCCTGTACGACCTGTACCAGACACATTTAATCTAAGTTCATCAGGATCAGGCATGTCATTAATTGTAACCCCCCCTACCTCACCAAGAAGTACCCAGCTATCAGCACCTAAAGATGGGCCAAACAAGTGTGTTGCTGTAAATTGTAATTGCATAGTATCGCTAGTAACATAACCCTGAATAGGTGCACCAGGTGCAACAGTATCGAGTTGAGAAATACCAGCAAAATCTGGACGTATATTTGCAACAGCAAGTTGTTCAGGCATTACACCATATAATATTTCAACATCATCAATTTGAAGTGGTTCATCTTCGCGGTATGCAAACTCACCCGCAAACGAAGTTTCACCTAAAACAGTATTAAAACTTAAACCATAAAGTTTAATATCTTCCGGATATACAAGAGCACCATTACTGAAAGCACCTAATTCTAAGATATTATCTTCGGTAATTTCATTTTGTTTAATATACCCTAAATCTTTACCTACACTAGCAGCTGTAAAATTAGAAGCATTTGCTGAGATTAAAGGACGACGACTATGATAATTAACATGATACAAACTAAATTCTGTTTCATTTAATTCAGGCACATACCAAGAGAATTTCAAACCATATTGGCCTGAGTCTTTAGGTTTTGTCATGCCTTTTGAGCCTTTACCTTTTAGCGCAACTTTTGTTGGATATTTAAGATACATATTACCCAATAAAGTAGATGCTTCAGCACTATTTTGATCGATATTTTGTGCTGCAAGTACAGACATCCAATCAGCATACAAATTGTTTAAACCAGATGTAACAGACGCTAAGTCCATATCAGGATTAGATGTAAATCCTAATTGAACATTGTTCATATAGCCATTCTCAGATGCGAAGTCATTGGTAGAAAAATAACTACCTGCAACAGGCAAACGAGTCTCCTGCCATTCATATTGATAAAATGCTTCAACAGAAATATTTTCTGTGATTCCTAGTGATGCCCATAGCATACCAACAGGAATAAACGCCTCTTTTAAATCAGCACCAGGTGCTTTTAGTCTATCAATATCAACAGGGTTTACATTGATACCATGAGATATAAGCGTACTTTCGCCCCAGTTAACAACTTGCTGACCTAAGCGAATTGAAAGCGGGTTATTGCCATCATTTAAATCAAAATCTGCATAAATAAATGCATCTAATAATCTAAGGTCTCTACAAACTTGATCTTTAGATTTTTCATCTGCACAAGGATCAACTTGATTTCCTGAAGTTGGATTATCGTAAGGTCTACTTTCATCCATCAATTCAAAATCGTAAAAATACATAAAGCGTGTAAATATACCAAAATTATCTTTTCGAATATCTAGCTCATGAGTACCTTTAATCAACTTTGAAAAAGTATCTCCAGAGTCAAAATTTAAATTACCAGCATCGCCATTATTTGAATATGTGCCTGGCTTAGACCAAACATCACTAGATGAATAAATTGGATTAAGGGATGGATTATAGCCATTCCAATTAAAACTAGGGTGATTACTTTTACCTATTTGGTTTTCGAAATCACGGTCTTCTATGCGCCAGCTGCTACCAGCTGAAAATGTTGAATCAAAATTCACCTCAAATCCACCCAATTCAAAACTTTTGGCTGAAACTTGTTGGCTACTAAGAGCAAAAAACGCACAGGTAATACCGAGCGCTAATTTCTTTTTGACAAAAAGAGGCCTTTTTATCATGTTGTCTTCCCTCTTGTGGCGGGTCACTTTGTGATCGAGTTATTGTTATTAGTATACTGCTACTGAATCAAAGCATTACAGCAATTTACATTTGATGCAAGAAACTAATGTAAATTAATAAAAGTTAATACTCGTCCTCATTGGTAAGACATCTTACCAGTAAAATTACACTCTTTTAAAGCAAATACGCTAAAAAATTAACAAAAATTCAACGGAACGAGCTCAACCCCTTTAAAACTAGGGATTGAGAGATATTTCAAAACAATTTTTCTAATGAAATAAAGCGATTATTTTCGGTTAAACATAGTTTAAATTGTTCTTTAATGCCCGATGGCGTGATAAATGAGCGAAACCTATGAGCTGGAATACGAATTTTTTTCCCTAATTGAGAAGTAACTTGAACTGATTTTACTTTCCCTGTGTATATTTGCTCACATTGCTCATAATTTAAATCTAAATAAAAAAGAAACTGTTTCATTATCTGTATATTAAAAAATTTTTTTAATCATAAATCAATTTGTCAGCATTATAAATAATGTGCCATTTATTACCATGCGTAAATGACACATTATTAAAATTATAACAATAATACTTAGTTTAATGCCTTTGATACTTTTTCATAAAGATCTGAGCTCAAATCTTCAATGTCAGCTAATCTCTCTAGCTGTTGTTTTATAAGTTTTTGCCTTTTTACATTATATTTTTGCCATGACATTAAAGGCGTGATCATGCGCGATGCATTTTGTGGATTAATGTCATTCAGTTTTATGAGTAAGTCAGTTAATAATTTATAACCTGAGCCATTTTCATTATGAAACTGTTTAATATTAAAATGGGTAAAACTGCCAATTAATGCACGAACACGATTTGGATTTGCATAATCAAAATGTGAATGTGAATATAAAGATTGTAAATGCGCAACAATATCAGGTTTATCTTGCATAGCCTGCAGTCCAAACCATTTGTCCATCACTAGAGCATCTTTTTCCCATTTAGATTCAAACGCAATTAGCATGCTCTGTGATAGCTCATGATTAGCATGTACTGCTGAACTTAATGCAGCTAATGAGTCTGTCATATTAATCATTTCAAGCTGTGCATTTAATGCTTCAACCATGCAAATTTCATTTTGTTTTGCTAAATAATGCAAACATGCATTTTTCAGTGCACGTTTACCCACCACTTCTGTGCTAAGGTTTTCGCATTCATTCACACTATTTTCATTTAGTTTATTATAAACATCAAAAAGCACTGTGTTTAAAGTCTGCGCAATTTGTTGCTCAAAGCTATCTATTGCCTCAATTATGCTATTTATCGGAACTTCTTCATATTCCGCTGCAATAACATCATAACTAGGCAGTTTTATTAATTGAGCAGCCAGCTCTAAATCAATTGTATTATCTAATAAAATATCACTTATTAACTCAGTGATATTTTTAGGTAAATCAATATTGTCATTTTTCACCGCTGCTTTTATATTCTTTATCAGCAACATTTGCTGCGCATCCCAACGAGAAAAGTCAGAACTTGCATGGCGTACAATATGGCACAATTGTTCATCAGAGTAATTGAAATCTAATTGACAAGGCGCTGAAAAATCTTCTAGTAATATTGGAGTTGGTTTAGTCTTTATATTATCAAAGCTAAACACTTGCTTACCTTGAGTAACATTTAAAACTTTACAAATAACATTACCCTCATAAGTTAATTGTAATACCTTGCCATCTTGGTCTAGAAGTTCAATTGAAAATGGAATATGTAAATTGTGTTTTTTATCTTGATCTGCAGTTGCAGTATGGACTTGGTTAATTTCAAGTTGATATACACCAGAAGTTTTATCAAACTTTTCTTTTACTACAAGTTTTGGCGTTCCAGATTGGCTATACCAGTGTTTAAATTGCGTTAAATCAATTGAAGATGCCTGCATCATTGCATTTACAAAATCATCACAGGTCACGGCCTGACCATCATGGCGTTCAAAATAAAGATCCATTCCTTTTCTAAAGTTTTCTTTGCCTAATAAAGTATGCATCATGCGGATCACTTCAGCACCTTTATTATAAACAGTAACAGTATAAAAGTTATTCATTTCTATTACTTGTTCAGGCCTGATCGGATGTGCCATAGGGCCTGCATCTTCAGCAAACTGATGAGTACGCATCGCTTTTACAGCGGCGATTCTATTAATTGCGCGAGAGCCCAAATCAGAACTAAATTCCTGATCTCTAAAAACTGTCAAACCCTCTTTAAGTGATAATTGAAACCAGTCTCTACAAGTTACGCGATTACCAGTCCAATTATGAAAGTATTCATGACCTATGATTGATTCAATCATGTGATAATCACTATCTGTAGCCGTTGCTTGATTTGCTAAAACACATTTACTATTAAAAACATTTAGGCCTTTATTCTCCATTGCCCCCATATTAAAAAAGTCAACGGCAACTATCATATAAATATCAAGGTCATATTCTAACCCAAACGTATCTTCGTCCCATTTCATTGATTTTTTCAAAGATGTTAATGCATGAGACGCTTTATTTAAATTTCCTTTATCAACAAAAAGTGCTAACTCAACTTCCCGTCCTGACATCGTTTTATAACTATCTTTTAAAACATCAAAATCACCTGCAACTAAGGCAAATAAATATGCGGGCTTTTTGAATGGGTCTTGCCAAACGGTATAATGACGGCCATCTTCTAATTCACCTTGCTCTATTTTATTGCCATTTGAAAGCAGATAGGGGTATTTTTTATCAGCAGTAATTTTGACAGTAAATGTTGCTAATACATCCGGTCTGTCTTGATAGTATGTTATTTTTCTAAAACCTTCAGCTTCACATTGCGTACAATACGCCCCTCCAGATAAATATAACCCTTCTAAAGAAGAGTTAGTAGCTGGTGATATTTCTGTCACTATACATAGCTCAAACTCATCTCGATCAATATTGATTATCAATTGCTCATTTAACAACTGGAAGTCATCAAATGCTTGACCGTCAATATTTATAGACAATAAATCAAGGTCTATGCCATCTAATACAAGTGCACCAAGGATAGGTTTATTATCACTGAAATTACGTTTCACTTTTGAAGTCGCGTGCACTTGTGTTTGTGTCGCTTTAAGGTCGAACTCAAGATAAATATCATAGATTGAAAAAGCGGGTTTAGTATAGTCTTTTAAATATTTTGCACTGGGAGGATTTGTATTTGTTAGATTCATAAAAAGTCCAAAGTGAATTTAAATAAAAACAACTCCTTAATAAGGAGTTGTTTAAAATTTTAATAAATTAAGATAAGTTGATTTTAAGAAGTTTGTTCCTGTTGTAAATGCTTAGGCTCTATTTTAAGGATCTTAATGCCTAAATATGCGTAAATAATAGCTAAAATTGGGTTAATTAAATTAAAGAACGCATATATCGCATAATCTAAAGGATTGACTAATAATACTGAGTGCATATACGCACCACATGTGTTCCAAGGGATCAATGGACTTGTAATTGTGCCTCCATCTTCAAGCGTTCGAGACAGATTGACACTTTTTAAACCTCTTCTTTCATATTCTTCTTTAAACATACGTCCAGGCATAACAATTGCCATATACTGATCTGCAGCAATCATATTTGTGCCAATACATGTTGCAATTGTTGACGTGATCAAAGAACCAGTACTTTTGGCTATTTTCAAAATACCACGAACAAAAACCTCTAACAGTCCTACTTTTTCCATAACAGCACCAAACATTAATGCCATCATAATTAGCCATGTTGTATTTAGCATGCTTGACATACCACCGCCACTGAGCAATTTATCCATTTTTTCATCACCCGTTATAACACTAAAACCATCAAAAAATGCGCTCCATACAAGTTTAATGGTTTCTATTAGTACATTTTGGTTATTACTTACCTGTGAAGCAATTAAATCTTGTTGAAAAATTAAAGCCCAAATAGCACCTAATAAAGCACCAATCGCAACAGCAGGAAAAGCCGGCATTCTTTTTAAAGCTAAGGTTAATAAAACAATCAATGGCACTAACATTTCTAAACCAATATTGAAATTAGTTAAAAGAATCTCGTTTATTTCTGTAATTCTTGTACTATCAGTGACATTTCCTGCATTAAAGCCCATAAAAGTAAAGATAACCAAGGCAATTGCAAAGCTTGGTACAGTTGTCCACATCATATGATGAATATGTGCAAATAAGTTTGAACCTGCGACTGCGGGTGCTAGATTAGTCGTTTCAGATAATGGGCTAAGTTTATCACCAAAATATGCACCAGATATTACAGCACCAGCCGTTACAGCTTCATCTAAACCTAGACCTGCTGCAACACCTAATAACGCAACACCAATAGTCGCAGCTGTAGTCCAAGAACTACCTATACTCATAGCAACGATGCCACATAAAATGCAACTTGCAGCATAAAACCAACTTGGGTTGATAAGCTGCAAACCGTAGTAAATAAGTGTAGGTACGGTACCAGATAACAGCCAAGTGCCAATTAATGCACCTACCATAAATAAAATCAATATCGCACCAAGTGACAAGGTAATCCCCTTGATCATCGCACTTTCTAAATCAGCCCATTTATGCCCATTTTTTAAACCAATCAGAACCGCAATTCCGGCAGAAAATAACAATGCGATTTGATTTGGACCATATGATGAATTATCACCAAAAAAATATACCGATGCACTGAGTAAAATAATTAACATCGTAATTGGTAATAATGCATCATAAAACTGTGCTTGCTTAATTTGCTTCACGTGTATTCCTCTAACAAAAGTTATTGGCAACATAATTTAAATAAAAGTGATATTTATATTTACATTGCACTTTATTTTTATAGCATTTATTCAATATTTGAATAACGCTGTTTTGAGTATAACAAACCTCAATCCATATTATTGAGCATAAATATAAAATGGCTTGGTTTTAAAAGTCTAAATTTATTTCTTTTATTTTCAATAAATTAATGACTAAGTTTAAATATCTAAATCTATATAAATGAATAGAAACATCTTTAATATGCATAAAAAAAAGCGCCTAAGCGCTTTTTTTTAAAACAACAAATATTATTTTTTAACGTAGCGCCCAAACTTTATATAGTCAGACGTAATTAATGCCGTTTCTTCTAAAAACGGATCCATTTCACTTAATATATCTGGAAGATCTTCAAGTGAAGTTACCGCTTTTTTACCTAAACGTAATAAACGCTTATTCACTCTGGCCAAAGAACGATTTTCGTTTTTATCTCTTTCAGCAATACGACTTGCTTCGATTAATGAAATTGATTTACGATCATTTTCTTTTTTGTAGCGTGCAATATCTTTGAAAACATAATTAAATTCAGGTTCAATTTTAATTCTTTCATCATGTTTCTTTTGCAAAAATTTAATAGACTCAGCTAAATCAGCCATAGAAGTATATTTTGCATTTCTTATGCTATCCCAAGGAAGCGCATTATCTTCTTGTGACTCTCCCCATTCGGCAGGGTCAATTGCTGACGGAAATGAGATATCTGGAATAACACCTTTATGTTGGGTACTACCGCCATTAATACGATAGAATTTTGCAATAGTGTATTGGATACTACCTAAGCTATTTTCATATAAATCGTAGTTACGACCAAGTCCTCTATGCTGCTGAACTGTACCTTTACCAAATGTTTGTTCGCCAATAACTACAGCTCTGCCATAATCTTGCATTGCTGCGGCAAAAATCTCTGAAGCGGATGCACTATACCTATCAACTAAAATAGTGAGTGGGCCGTCATAATATGTAATACCATCAACGTCTTTTTGTTGTTCTACGCGCCCATTAAGATTATGTATTTGAACAACTGGACCTTCATTAAAGAACAAGCCTGATAGTTGGGTTGCTTCGTATAATGAACCACCACCATTTTGTCTTAAATCAATTATGATGCCATCAACATTCTGTTCTTTTAATTTGGCTAATTCTTTTTTAACATCACCGGATAAATTGTTATAAAAGCCAGGGATATCAATTACACCAATTTTAGTATCAATATCGGAATAAATAGGCTTAAAAACTTCTGACTTTGCAGCTCTATCCTCAAGACGTATTTTATCTCTCGTAATATCTACTATTAAAGGTTTGCCGTGCGTATCAGCACCTTTTAGATATTGCAGGCGGACTAAAGTGCCTTTTGGGCCTTTAATTAATTCAACAACATCATCTAAACGCCATCCAATCACATCAACAAAATCTTCGCTACCTTGCGCCACACCAATAATACGGTCATTAGATTTTATTTTTTCTGACTTATCGGCTGGTCCGCCAGGCACTAAGCTGCGTATAACAGTATAATCTTCGTCATAACCTAGTACAGCACCTATACCTTCAAGTTCAAGATCCATGTCCATTTTAAACTGTTCTGCACGCCTTGGAGATAAATATGAAGTATGTGCTTCAATACTTCGCGCAAAGGCATTCATTGCAATTTGAAAAGCATCTTCACTATTTGTTTGAACAAGTCTTTTTAAAGTATAACTATAACGCTTTGTCAGAACGTCTTTAATATCAGGCCATTTTTTGCCCGTCATTTTAAGTCGTAATGCATCATATTTTACACGTTGACGCCAAATTTCATTTAGTTCAGATTGGTTAGTAGCCCATTCAGCTTCTTCACGATCAAAGTTATAAGCATCTTCTTTTTCAAACTGCATTTCTTTTTCTAATAAAGAAATAGAATATTGATAGCTATCAAACCGGCGTTTCATACTGATATTAAAAATATTAAAAGCAAAATCTAACTTGCCAGTACTTAAAGCATTATCAACGGTATATCGATATTTTTCGAACTCTTCGATATCAGATTTTAAAAAAATACGTTTACCAAAATCTAATGATTCAATATAACGGTCGAATATTTTTGTAGAAAGCTCATCATTTAAATCAATGAGCTTATAATGGGCGCGAGTAAAAAAATTAGTCACCCTTTTGCTAGCAGTACTATGTTGACTTTCTTGTTTTAAAACAGGTAAATCTTCTAGTGTGATTGTTTCTATTTTAGCAAACGCATTTGCTGCGATAAACGCAGCTGCAAGAGGAATGAGATTAAAACATTTACTCATAGACCATCTCCTTAGATAGTGAACAGACTTTCAGCCTTAGTCTTAACCAGCATACCGGTAACAATTACAACATGAATATCATCTTTATTGATTTCTGTAATTGTTCCATTTACTAATGTCTGACCTAGTTTTACTTTAACTTTAGCATCTAATTTAATTTGTTCCGCAGTTAAAGCAACTATTTTTCCAGAACGACGAGGCGCATTTTCGTTCTTAGGCTTAGCTGGTGTAGGTTTAGTTCCTTTATCCCCAGATTTATTTCTTGATGCTTGCTTAAATGGTTTTTTAGCACCATCGGTACGAGGACGTTGTTGTTTTTTTCGTTTAGCAAATTTAGCACGGCTCTCTTCGAGTGCCTTAACCGCATGGTCGATATGTTCTTGCTCAACTTTTTCACAGTCATTACCATCAAGATCAATACGAAACTCAACTTTACTGACAGCTTCAAGATAGCGCCAATGAGATGTATATTTACGTAATGCTTGACGTATTTGAGTTTTACTCACATTTTCGTTGTCTTCAATTCTTTGTGCGATATCTTTAAAAATACCGACCTTAAGAGGTTTAATTCCCTCTTTTTCTTTGAAGCATATTGAAAATTCTTTATATAAAAAAGCAAGAACTGCATTGATATCTTTTAACTTATCAGGGTTTTCTTGCACTACTTGTGCTGTTGTTTGTTCAATATCAGATACTTCTTGTTTGATATCTGCGATTTCTTGATTGCCAGTGGTACTCATTTCTAAACCTTTTATTCCATCTGCTCATCTAATGATGTCAGGACATGTTGATTAACCCAGTCGATCAACTCTTCGAAGTCAGTCTCTATGATAGCGGTATCGCCACGAAGATGTTGCCAAATACTATTAATTATATTTTCTATTTTGTCACATGATAAATCATCAGGTAATTGATCCCAAGCAATGTGGATCAATTCATTTAAATTTTCTGCGACTTGTTCTTCATTTCCTTCCCAATCACCTACATCACAATCAGAAACTAGAAAATCTTGAACATTCATTAAATCTTTCATTACAATTGGATCTCAAACTGATTTATCAGTGCTTCCAATCCTGCCTTATCTTGTTCATCAAAACGCGCAAGTTTTGGACTATCAATATCTAACACAGCAAATATTTTACCATTTTTAATTATAGGAACAACTATTTCTGAATTTGATGCAGCATCACATGCTATATGTCCGGTAAATGCATGAACATCATCAACCAATTGTGTCTGCTTTAATAACGCTGCAGTACCACAAACACCCTTTCCTATAGGGATCCGTATACAAGCGGGGTTACCTTGAAATGGTCCAAGTACAAGTTCGTCTGGTCCATCTACTAAATAAAATCCAGCCCAATTAATATCATCTAACGACATAAATAGTAGTGCACTTAAATTTGCCATATTTGCAATGATGTTTGACTCGTCCTCAATTAAACATTTTCCTTGCTCAACTAATGACTGATAAAACGCTTGCTTGTTCATATTTATAAATTAGCTACTTTTTAAAATACAATAATAAGCAAAGGTACTCTTTGTGCGCCTTAAATGAAACCTTTATCATTCAAAAATGCGACTTAAGGCACAAAAAACAAAACACTTGCTTATATAATAAACAAGCCCAGCTAACTTAGCTTCAATTATGGTCAATTTATTTGCTTACGAAGAGAAAATAAAAAAATCCCTCCTGCAGTTAAAGACATTAAGGTATTCACTAAAAAAATCATCCCCCCCATAGCACTAAAAGTGTAAGAAAATAATGCACCTGCGAGTAACGAAATTGTCAAAATAGTGCCATAATTTATTTTGTTAAATTTATGCAACAATAAATACCCAGGCAGAACACCCAATCCCATAGATAACCCAACTATATGTGCATTCGAAATTGCAGTCATAATGATAGAAACAAATAGCTTAGAATTGGCATTTTCTGATACTAAGGTATAATACAAACCAATTAAAACACCTATTAACAAAGGTGAAAGTAAAGAAAATAAAATACTGTTCGATACTGCTTTTTTATCTACAAATACTTTACATTTATTTTTTTTATTTAATACAATACTAGCCATAATTAAGTCCTAAATAGTTTTACTATATTTAGTGTTGATCAATATGTATTAATTATAAAATACGACAAAAGTCTATAAAAAATTGATTCACTATTTTCCTCCACCATTTCACTTTTATTAAAATATTAAAGTGAAATTTATAAGTTTTGGAACAAAAATGCTAACAATAAGAAAAGCAACAACAGGTGATATTGATATTGTATATGATTTAATAATTGCAATTGCCAAACACCATAATGAAGCACATCATGTTCTTACAAACAAGTCTGAATTATTAAATTCAGGTTTTACTGACGGAGCAAAATTTGGTGTATTACTTGCTAAAATAAATGGAGAAGTTGCAGGATATGCATCCTATACATGGAATTATTCTATTTGGTTAGGTTCATCATATATGAATATTGATGATGTGTTTGTTTGGGAGAGGTTTAGAAGTCAAAAAGTAGGTCAAGCTTTAATGCTAAAATGTAAAGATGAGTGTCAAAATCAAGGATATAGTAGAATAAAATGGGAAGTTGAGAAAGATAACCATAAAGCCATTAAATTTTATCAACGCCTAGGAGCACAAGTGAATATCAAAGGTGTATGTCGTTGGTCAGTTTAAGCTTAAAAATCAGATAAAATGAGACCTGCTAGGTCTCATTTTCATAAACTGACTCAAAATGTTCAACAACTGGAAAAGGGTCATAAAAGTGATGCAATAGTTTACGCCATTGTTGATACTCCATAGACTCTCTAAAACCTACCGTATGATCCTCAAGTGTTACCCAGTTAACTAATAAAATATACTTATTTGGTTGCTCAATACATTTTTGTAACTGATGTGATACATATCCTTGCATAGATATTATTATTTTTTGAGCTGATTCAAAAGTTAACTCAAACTCTTCTTCATGCCCTTTTTTTACATCAAGTACAGCCACTTCAAGGATCATTAAACACCATTACCATTAAAATATATTTACAGCATAAAATACCTAAAATATACCGGATCACAAGATAAAACTTCAAATACAATAATCCACACTATAATTAAAAGTACACATATAGACTTAAATTTATCTATGATAAGAATACATTTTATCGTCTTATATTTTGCATTAATACACTTCAATTCTTCAGCACATGATTTACTTGTGGCAAAATCATGCCCTGTTACTTTCAACCAGAGTCCGGTTGGCATTTTAGTCTTTTCATTTCCTTGGTTTCATAATAGCGGCAGTGATGCAGCCTACATAGCAAAAGATAATGCAACTGGCATAGGTATTGAAATTCATTTTTTTTCTAATAACCAAGGTCAAATTAAAGGTAAAAATATTGCAAAATGCCAAAAATATAGAATGGTACAAATACGTAAAACAAATGCTAAGTTATCAAAAAAACATAATGAAATTGAAATTGATGTACCAAACCAGTCAACTGAACCTTTTTATGATAACCATTTACTTGAATTTGGTTATGGCACACATAAATCCCCGATTGACAGCCAAGATAAGCCTTGGAAAGCGCAAGTTATGCGCGCATCCACTGTTGCTATTTACGATACCCCTTTTGTGTCTGACAGTTATGGCCATGAAGGGAAAGATATTAAAGTAAAATTTTAAACTTGCATTGTATGTCAACGTTCAGAGCTGTTTGATAGTATTCTATCTTGTGGTACTTGGGGGTTTGAACGTGAATATATGGGCGGTATGACAGGATGGTCAGAACCCGAAGCTTTATCTAATCAATGTTTATCCCAGCCAAGTGAACAGTATCATAATACGTTGGATAACTCTGAACGTATTTCATATCAATACTGGTTTGACTGGAGGTAGATATCTCTTAAGCAATTCGCTCTTGATATAACTTATTTAGAGCAAGTTCAATCGATAAGGAATCATCTTGTTTCATATAATATATAACGGTTCTCATAACAAAATCTACATTTTGCTTATGCTCTTTTGAAAATGCTTTCCCTAATTGTTTTAATTTTTTATCAAACAAACTTTTATCCATTTTTGAATGATATGCTTCAATTGCAATATTAAAACTATTTCCTTTTTCCAAATATAAGTCCTTCAATTTTGCCTTTGGCACACGGTATGTTTTGCTTGCAAAATCAAGCGCAGCTTTAAAATTTGAAAATTCATGTTCAAATACACTTATCATAACGACAGGAATGTGAGCAACTTTAAGTTTTTCACCATTGACTTCAAATTCGAAACCAATGAACTGGCTTCGCCTAGAGGATTCCTCCCCAAGTTCTATACCTGCTTGAACACATTTTTGTAAATTGTAATCAAGTTCAAGTGCTTCTTTTGTATCCCACATTTCATATACATTAATCGCTTTACTATATTTTTTTGCAATTTTTCTTTTCGCAATATCAGCTCGCTCACCGATTAAAGGTGACTTTTCCTGTTTTAAAGCAATAAAACACTCTTTACACGAAGGAACTTGGTAAAAATCGGCTTCATCTCGTGTTTGTAAATAATAATCCGCATATTTTTGTGGTGGGGCAAAGTCAAATTCAGTTGCAATGCAACCACAATAAAAACATGTATTAAAGTCTTTATTATGTACCGCAATCATCTTTTGATATAAATTGTTTTTATTCATGGTATTCAATCCTAATTTATTTATTGTTTTATTAAAGAATACCCATTCTTTTCATCTTTAATTTCATAACCCAGCTTACTGATTTTTTCTCGCAACTTATCGGATTCTAGCCAATTTTTAGACTTTCTTGCTTCAACCCTAAGCTCTGCCAATGAGATTACTTCTTGAGGAGCCTCTTCTAATTTAGGTAAAACATCTAGAGATAAGCCTAAAATACGATCAAAATATTTTGCAGTAGCTTTTTTATCTTTATCAGATATATCACTTTGAAGGAGCGCCCATAAAACGGTTAATGCTTGCGGTAAGTTTAAATCATTATTTACTTTATTAATGAACTCTATTTGGTATTGCTCAACAATATGGCCGCCATCAGGTAATTGACTAATCGTCTTTTTTAACCGTTTTAATGCAATACTTGCACTTTCAAGTGCATCCCAGCTAAAACTTAATTGACTTCTATAATGACTTGTTAATGTTAAATATCTATATGCCAAAGGATCGATACCTTCATTAATAATGCTTTTGAGCAATAAAGACTTTCCTGATTTTGATATTTTTTCTTTATTTAATTGCAAAAAATAGCCGTGCATCCAATAATTTGCTGGTTTATCACCATTACGTGCCTGACATTGTGCAATCTCATTTGAATGATGCACCGGAATATGGTCTTCTCCCCCAACATGTATATCAAAGATTTTACCTAAATATTTTTCACTCATAGCTGAGCATTCTATATGCCACCCTGGAAATCCTGTCCCCCAAGGACTTTCCCACTGCATCTGCCTTTTCTCTAATGTATTATCGGTTACATTACTAAACTTCCATAATGCAAAGTCTGTCACATTTTTTTTATCTGCTATCTCTACACGTGAACCAGCTTGAAGACCTTTAATATCTAATCTGGCTAATTGTCCATATTCAAAATTATTATCGGCAAGTTTTTGTGTATCAAAATATATTCCATCCGTTGTTTTATAAGTGAACCCATTTTTTTCAACATCAAGAATATAATCAATTTGCTCTTGAATATGGTCTGTAGCCCGACAGATAGTTGTTGGCCTAATGATGTTTAGCTTATCCGTATCAGATAAAAAAGCTTTTTCAAAATAAAGTGCAATATCCCACGCTGACTTATTTTGTTTTCTGGCACCTTTTTCCATTTTATCTTCACCAGTATCTCCATCTGAAACTAAGTGACCAACATCTGTTATATTCATTACATGATTAACAGCATAATTATTCAGCTCTAATGCTCTACGCAATAAATCACTAAAAATATAAGTTCGTAAATTACCAATATGAGCATAATCATACACCGTTGGTCCACATGCATATAAGCTTGCTTCGTTATTATTGATAGCATTAAACTCAACGACTTCACGTTTATAGGTATCGAAAACTCTTAACTTATTAATAATATTGCTCATTTTATCTCTTAGCTTTAATAAATAGTTGATATTCAGATATAAAAAAAGCCGTTGATGTGAGTCAACGGCCTTATTCAAATTAGATTGAAATTTAAATAAAAAATAACCGCTGTAATATAAAACAGCAGCAAAGTTTATTATGTTTAATTTTTATAATATTTAATTTCATAAATTTGATACTAACATGATCCCCTAAAAAAAAAATAGTTAAATTTAGGGAATCATTTAAAAATAGTTATTTGACTATTATTTCTAATTTTACCCCAGTATAAGCAGCATAGCCCTTAAGACCTACATGCCAAGTATCCGCATTAGTTATAGTTTCATTACAAGCTTCTGAGTTACCATTTTTCCATGGGCGGCAATCATACAATGATGCTGTAGGTTTACTACCTTTTCTCAGATACATATCAGCGTCTCCTGTACCACCAGAAAGCGTTACACTAATATTTTTAGCATCAACTGGTACATCAACAGAAAAAAACTGCCATACATCTTTTTCACCGGAAAGATCTGTTTTTGTTACTGTAATTGGTAGTGTACTCCCCCCTAAAGTATACGAACCTATCAAATTCATATTAGAGTAAGCAGCATAAGCCGAAACCATTATTGAATATTCACCACTTTGCGTTAATGCACAGTGCTCAGTATTATCATTTTCTCTAGAACGACAATCATAAATACTTGAACTTGCTTTTTCTCCTAGCTTTACATATAGATCTGCATCTCCAGTTCCGCCAGAAGTTGAAACTGAGATATTTGATGCACCGGAAGGCACATTAAAGCTATAAAATTTTTCACTTCCTTTATCAGCTGAAACGACTATATTTTGGTTGTTTTCAAGTACAATCACTTCAGGTGGTGTAACAGGACCACTTCTAAAATTGGCCATAGCATTAGAAGTTAAATTTAAAACTCTTGCATTGTTGCTATCAGAGTTTGTTCCCATAACATCTCCAGCATATGATTTATCGGGGTTAGACCAATAATTAATACGAGTGCAACCAGAAGTACAATTGTATGCCATCACTGTTCGCCAGCGTGATTGTGGGTCTTGATAACCATGGCCATAATCATAAGGAGTTGTTGTTGGATCATTTTCAGGATTATGGCGTGCACCTTGTAAATGTCCAATTTCATGACCAAATGAATAGTAACCCGTCGCACAGTCGTAATCTACAATTACAAATGCAGATGATGCATTCGCACCAATCGCATCAGCTTGACCGCAATAACCATTGACATCATTTACTAGAACAACAACATCTGCGCCATATTGATCTCTTAATGTATGTACTTCGTCCATATAACCGTCATTAGTAGCAGCTAAACGAGTCAAATCTGTACTTGAATTGCTTGCCTCTGTATAAGTCACTTGCGCTTTATGAACAACAGATACTTGTGCATTTATTGCAGAATTAGCATAGCCTGTATTTGTTTCTACAACAGCTAAGTCAATCAAGCTATTTATATCAGCAACCTTTGATTTTGCGGCTGCTGTGTACACGACTAAAAGTTTAATATCTGCAGAAGCAACTGTGGCAATCGTATTTTGTACTGGATTTAATAAGCTATTCGCACTTAGCTCTTGTATTGAATTCTTTACGGAGCCATTAAAACCTTCATGATGTTCTTTTGGTGCATTTATTTCATCAATCTCAGTGATACTGTGGTTATTATTTTCTATTGGTCTAATTTTAAATAAACGATTCTCTAATTTAACCGTACCTGTTACACCAGACCCTGCTTGAATTAACGTTGCGCGTCCCCCTTTTTGAGTTTCCCCTAACCACACTATATTACCACTATTACTAATAGATGCTGTTTGTTTACTAAACTCAACTTGTTTACCATCTATAGGGATAGATAAAGTTAACGTCTTTTGAGTAACTGAGAATTGTGTACTTGATAAAACCACTTGGCTTTTTTGATGAATTTTTAATGCAATCGGTGAATTAAATGACTTTACTTCAAATAAAGCCTGCTGTGCATTAACATTTACGGTAGCAAACATTGCTAAACTTATTAAGGTTTTTTTCATTATTATCTCTTATTATTTATTACCTGAAATAGGTTCTAAGAATAATAAACAAAAAAACAATGTTAGCAAATTGTTAATTGAAATTACATTTTACAAAGTAACAATTTTGTAAAGATTGTTTTACTTTAAGGAACTAAATTAGTTTTAAATGGATACATAAAAGCCCTTCTTCTCCAAAGGGCTTTTAATTTTCAGATCGGGATGCTTTTATATCTATTTCTACAAATTGGTTACCTAATCTATTTTTTATTTTGATTCTCTATATTCATACAATAGCTACCATTTTAAAATAAAACTGTGAGCAAGCTCACACAATTAGAAATAAATTATATTTTTTTCTAATCTTACAAAGTTGTAATTAGCTAAAGTCTCAGTGTCATACCATAATTATGCATAACAACAGGCAGTATTTAGGCTAATAATTGACTACTGAACATTCAAAAATAGAATTTGAAAACTTAGGTAACTTTTTGACGTATTGTCATAAAAAAACTTATTCCGCAAAAAGCTCTATTGTCAATACAGGTGAAGCAAGTAAATCGTTATTTTATCTTATCGAAGGGTCTGCAAGTGTTATCATTGAAGATGAAGACGGGCATGAAATTATTGTTGCCTATTTAAATTCTGGCGAATTTTTTGGTGAAATGGGTTTATTTGATGAGCATCCAATCCGCACAGCTTGGGTAAGAGCAAAAACACAATGTATCATTGCTGAGATCAGCTATAAAAAATTTGAATCTATTATACAAAAATTCCCTAAATTAATGTTTACAATCACTTCTCAAATAGTAAAAAGACTCAGTAATACAACCGTTAAAGTTCGAGAACTTGCATTTATGGATGTCAGTGGGCGCATTGCAAGTACGTTACTGCAACTATGTAAAGAACCAGACGCTTTAACACACCCTAAAGGTATGCAAATAAAAATTACGAGACAAGAAATCTCTCACTTAGTAGGCTGTACACGAGAAGTCGCAGGAAGAGTATTAAAAAACTTAGAGCAACAAGGATTAATATCTGCAAAAGGAAAAACGATTGTCGTTTTTGATATATAAATTTAGACATAAAAAAAGCCACCTAAGTGGCCTTTTATTAGAATAAACTAACTTGCTAGACTACCAGCCAGTTTTTTCTGTAAGTGCTTTACCGATCTCAGCTAGTGAGCGTACAGTTTTAACACCAGCAGCTTCAAGAGCAGCAAACTTCTCTTCTGCAGTACCTTTACCGCCAGCGATAATTGCACCAGCATGACCCATACGCTTACCTTCTGGTGCAGTAACACCAGCAATGTAAGATACTACAGGTTTAGTAACATTATGCTTGATGTATTCAGCAGCTTCTTCTTCTGCAGTACCACCAATTTCACCAATCATCACGATTGCTTCAGTTTGGTCATCTTTTTCGAACATTTCTAGAACGTCGATAAAGTTAGTACCTGGGATTGGATCACCACCAATACCAACACAAGTAGATTGACCAAAACCAGCATCAGTCGTTTGTTTTACTGCTTCATAAGTTAAAGTACCAGAACGTGATACGATACCTACTTTACCAGGCTTATGGATATGACCAGGCATGATACCAATCTTAGTCTCGCCAGGAGTGATAACACCTGGACAGTTAGGACCGATCATACGAACACCAGAAGTATCTAGTTTAACTTTAACGTCAACCATATCTAATGTAGGAATACCTTCAGTGATACAAACAATTAGCTCGATGCCAGCATCGATAGCTTCTAAGATTGCATCTTTACAGAAAGGAGCTGGTACATAGATTACAGATGCAGTTGCACCTGTTTCTTTTACAGCATCACGAACTGTGTTGAATACAGGTAAACCAAGGTGAGTTTGACCACCTTTACCAGGAGAAACACCACCTACCATTTGTGTACCGTACTCAAGCGCTTGCTCTGAGTGGAAAGTACCTTGGCCGCCAGTGAAACCTTGACAGATTACTTTTGTATCTTTATTAATTAATACAGACATTATTTGCCCTCCGCAGCAGCTACTACTTTCTCAGCAGCATCTGTTAGAGATTCAGCTGCAATGATATCAACATCAGAGTTAGCTAATACTTCACGACCAGCTTCAGCGTTAGTACCTTCTAAACGTACAACTACAGGTACATTTACACCAACTTCTTTAACTGCACCAATGATACCTTCAGCGATCATGTCACAACGAACGATACCACCAAAGATGTTTACTAAAACAGCTTTAACGTTTTCGTCAGAAAGAATGATTTTAAATGCTTCAGCTACACGCTCTTTAGTAGCACCGCCACCAACATCTAGGAAGTTAGCTGGCTTGCCGCCGTGTAAGTTTACGATGTCCATTGTACCCATTGCTAGGCCTGCACCATTAACCATACAACCAACATTGCCATCAAGCGCAACGTAGTTTAGTTCCCACTGTGCAGCTTGTGCTTCACGCTCATCTTCTTGAGATGGATCATGCATTTCACGGATTTTAGGTTGACGGTATAAAGCATTACCATCGATACCTATTTTACCGTCAAGACAATGTAAATTACCTTCATCAGTGATTACTAATGGGTTAATTTCTAATAATGCAAAATCAAAATCATTGAACATTTTTGCAAGACCCATAAAGATCTTAACAAACTGCTTCATTTGAGTTGGGTTTAAACCAAGTTTAAAGCCAAGCTCACGTGCTTGATAAGCTTGAGGGCCTACAAGTGGATCGATTTCCGCTTTATGAATTAACTCAGGAGTCTCTTCAGCAACAGTTTCGATTTCAACACCACCTTCAGTAGATGCCATGAATACAACTTTACGAGTACCACGGTCAACAACTGCACCTAGGTATAACTCGTTAGCGATATCTGTACAGCTTTCAACTAAAATTTTTGAAACCGGTTGACCGTTTTCATCTGTTTGGTAAGTAACTAAGTTCTTACCTAACCAGTTTTGTGCGAAATCTTTGATTTCTTCTTTAGTCTTTACTAGCTTAACACCGCCAGCTTTACCACGACCACCTGCGTGTACTTGAGTTTTAACAACCCACATATCACCGCCGATTTTATCCGCCGCTTCAGCAGCTTCTTGAGGAGTATCACAAGCGAAACCCTCAGATACTGGTAAACCATATTCGGCAAAAAGTTGTTTTGCCTGGTACTCATGCAAATTCATGATGCTTTATCCAATTTTTTTGTACTAATCAAGCTGAATTTTTATTCAACTTCCCAAATTGCGCGGATAGTATAGATCTACGCACGATACAAAGAAATACCCTGTATCAAGAATTGCCAATAAAATTACAATAGAACTAATATTTATTCGCAGTTGTTAATTTTTAATCTAAATACGAGTTAAAAATCAACCAAAAAAAAGCTGCAACCTTAAGGTGCAGCTTAAATATTAAATTAATCTATTAAACATCTAACAGTAAACGCGTTGGATCTTCAAGCAACTCTTTTATTGTCACTAAGAAACCAACAGACTCTTTACCATCAATTAATCTATGATCGTAAGAAAGCGCTAAATACATCATAGGTAAAATCTCAACTTTACCGTTAACTGCCATAGGTCTGTCTTGGATTTTATGCATTCCAAGAATTGCAGCTTGTGGCAAGTTTAAGATAGGCGTTGAAAGTAAAGAACCAAATACACCACCATTAGTGATAGTAAAGTTACCACCTGTCATGTCATCGATAGTTAATTTACCATCACGACCTTTAAGAGCAAGCTCACGAATATTTTTTTCTATTTCTGCACAAGACATTTTATCGCAATCACGTAAAACAGGTGTAACCAAGCCACGTGGAGTAGATACTGCGATGCTCATATCGAAGAAATTATGGTATACGATATCATCGCCATCAATTGATGCATTTACTGCAGGGAAACGCTTAAGCGCTTCAGTTACAGCTTTAACATAAAAAGACATAAAACCTAAACGGATATCATGGCGTTTTTCGAACGCATCTTTGTACTGCTTACGAAGGTCCATGATTGGCTTCATATTAACTTCATTAAATGTCGTTAACATTGCAGTTGAGTTTTTAGCTTCAAGTAAACGTGTCGCGATTGTTTTACGTAAACGTGTCATAGGTACACGTTTTTGAGTACGCTCGCCAACAGGTGCAGGAGTGGCAGCTACTGGTGCTGACTTAGCCGCTGGAGCTGGTGCTTTTAAGAAGTTATCTACATCTTCTTTAGTTACACGACCATTTTTTCCAGTACCGTTAATTTTAGCAGCATCAAGGCCTTTCTCTGCGATTAAACGGCGTACTGATGGTGTTAATACATCAGAACTTTCGTCTGAAGCAGCTGGGCTAGCAGGTGCTACTGACGCTGCAGCAGGAGCTGCACCAGCAATAATCTTACCGATTAACTGTTCACCTAGAACTGTATCACCTTCAGCGTGAATATGCTCACCCATAACACCATCTTCAGGTGCAACAACTTCAAGAACAACTTTATCTGTTTCAATATCAACTAAGTTTTGATCGCGTGAAACAGCCTCACCTGGTTGAACATGCCAAGCTGCTATTGTTGCATCTGCAACTGATTCTGGAAGTACTGGAACGTTAATATCCACTGGGTTACCTTCTGATGCTGGCGCTGCAGTTGCAGGCGCTTGAGTATTTGCTGGAGTTGCTACAGCACCGGCTGCACCAACTAATGCGATAAGTTGCTCACCTAAAACGGTTGCACCTTCTTCTTGACTAATTTCAGTTACAACACCATCTTCCGGTGAAACAACTTCAAGTACAACTTTATCTGTTTCGATATCTACTAAGTTCTGATCGCGGCTTACTGTATCGCCAACTTTAACATGCCAAGTTGCAATTGTTGCGTCTGCTACAGATTCAGGAAGAACTGGAACCTTAATTTCGGTTGTCATCTCATCAGATCCTTTTATTTTTTAATTGTTAGAGCGTCAGCAACTAATGCTGCTTGTTCAATATCATGCAAAGCTTTGTATCCACATGCTGGCGCCGCAGATGCTGGACGTCCAGCATACTCTAGATAAGTACCTGCTGGAATTGCTTGTCTAAATTGATGTTGAGAACAATACCAAGCACCTTGGTTTTGAGGTTCTTCCTGACACCAGACAAAGTCTTTAACGTGGCTATACTGCTGCATAATTTCATCCATTTCTTTATGCGGAAAAGGATATAGCTGTTCTAAACGTATAATTGCAATATTATCAAGCTCTTGTTTACGGCGTTCTTGTAATAACTCGTAGTAAACTTTACCACTACAAAATACAACTCGTTCTATATTTTCAGGCTTAATATCATCAATTTCATCAATTACGTTGTGAAAAACACCTTCAGATAGCTCTTCTAAAGAAGAAACAGCTAATGGGTGACGTAAAAGTGATTTGGGTGTCATTACAATTAAAGGACGACGAAGTGGTCTTACTGACTGACGACGTAGCATAGCATATACTTGAGCAGGTGTTGATGGTACACACACTTGCATATTGTGATCAGCACATAACTGTAAGAATCGTTCTAAACGGGCCGATGAATGCTCTGGACCTTGACCTTCATAACCATGCGGTAGCATACATGTTAAACCACATAAGCGACCCCACTTTTGTTCACCAGAACTTAAAAATTGATCAAATACAACCTGAGCACCATTTGCAAAATCACCAAACTGCGCTTCCCACATCACTAATGTAGTTGGTTCTGCAGTTGCATAACCATACTCAAATGCAAGTACCGCAACTTCAGATAAAACAGAATCATAAACTTCAAATTTACCTTGACCCTCAGATATATTTTCTAAAGGTGTGAAAGTAGAACCATCTTTTTGATTATGTACAACAGCATGACGATGGAAGAATGTACCTCGACCAGAGTCTTGACCTGTCATACGAATATCAGTGCCATCATTTACAATTGATGCATAAGCTAAGTTTTCAGCCATGCCCCAATCTAAAGGCTTTTCACCAGTAGCCATTAATTTACGATCGCCGTAAATCTTTGCTACACGTGATTGTGCTTTATGTTCATCTGGATATATTGAGATGTTAGCAGCCAAGGCTTTGAGTTTTTCAACAGATAAACTACCATCGTATTCTACATCCCAATCATGACCAACAAACTTGCTCCAATCTGACGAATGTGACGTTTCAGGTCGCTTTTCTTCAACAACACATTTTCCTGCATCTAAACTAGTACGATACTCATTGGCAATCTGTTTCGATTCATCAAGAGATACAATACCTTCTGCTGCTAATTGCTCAGCATATAATTGACGAGGAACTGGATGTTTTTTAATTTTCTGATACATAATAGGCTGAGTTGCATTAGGCTCATCAGCTTCATTATGGCCGTGACGGCGATAACAAACTAAATCAATTACAATATCACGCTTAAATTTGTTTCTGTAATCCAAAGCAATTTGAGTTACAAGGGTAACAGCTTCTGGATCATCAGAATTAACATGAAATATTGGTGCTTGTACCATTTTAGCAATATCAGTACAGTATTCTGTAGAGCGTACATCTTCTTGCTTAGATGTCGTGAAACCAACTTGGTTATTTACCACAATACGAATTGTACCGCCCACACTAAATGCGCGAGTCTGTGATAAATTGAAAGTTTCTTGGACAACACCTTGACCTGCGATTGCAGAGTCGCCATGTAATGTAATAGGTAATGCTTTTGAACCATCTGTACAACCTAAACGGTCAAGACGAGCACGAACTGAACCCATAACAACAGGATTTACGATTTCTAAGTGAGATGGGTTAAATGACAGTGCCATATGAACATTGCCACCTTTAGTAGCAAAATCACATGAATAACCCATATGATATTTCACATCACCAGAACCCAAGTTAACTTGTGTTTTACCAGCAAACTCATCAAATAAGTCTGATGGGTTTTTGCCTAGCACATTTAGAAGCACATTAAGACGGCCACGGTGAGCCATACCAATAACAACTTCTTTTTGGCCGCTTTCGCCAGCACGGTGAACAAGTTCTTTTAACATTGGAACTAAAGAATCACCACCTTCCAATGAAAAACGTTTAGCGCCAGGGAACTTAGCACCTAAATATTTTTCTAGACCATCAGCTGCAGTTAATCCTTTAAGAATACGTAGCTTATTTTCTTTGGTGAAGTTTGGTGTAGACTGGACCGACTCAAAACGTTGTTGTAACCAACGCTTTTCTTCTGTCGAGGTAATGTGCATGTATTCAACACCAATAGAACCACAATAAGTCGTTTTTAGTGCTTTATACAGCTCACCTAAAGGCATGGTTTCTTTGCCGATGGCAAAAGAACCTACATTAAATTCGCGGTCAAGATCTGATTCTGATAAGTCGTGGTGAGAAAGCTCTAACTCACGAATTTTGTCCCGTTTCCACAAATTCAGTGGATCAAGATTGGCACTTTGATGGCCTCGGAATCGGAATGCATTAATCAGTTGTAATACTTTAACTTGCTTTGCATCACCTGCTCCACCCGTAGCTACAACAACTTCTTTATGTTTGTTTTTTGCAAGCGTTTCAAATTGTGTCCTGATCTCAGAGTGCTTACTCTCAACATCAACACCATCTACTTTAGGTAAACGGTCGAACACTTCACGCCATTCATTTGGCACCGAAGACGCATCATCTAAATACGCTTCATATAGGTCTTCTACATAAGCGACGTTTCCGCCATTCATGTGAGACGAATCTAACCATGCCTTCATTACACCTTCGTGCATTTATAAGCCCTTTTCTTCTAGCGCAGAAATAGTTTAAACACAAAGATAGCCATAACATTAAGATATGGCCATCTAAATATTGATAAATCTGGTTACTTAGATAGAACGGTTAAGTAACATAGATTTGATATTACCAATAGCCTTAGTTGGATTAAGACCTTTTGGACAAACACTGACACAATTCATGATCCCGTGACAACGGAAAACACTAAATGCGTCATCAAGATCTGCTAAGCGTTCTTCAGTTGCAGTATCGCGTGAATCTACAAGGAAACGATACGCATGAAGAAGACCAGCAGGTCCGATAAACTTGTCTGGATTCCACCAAAATGATGGACAAGACGTTGAACAACATGCACATAAAATACATTCGTACAAACCATCTAGCTTATCACGCTCTTCGATACTTTGAAGATGCTCTCTAGCCGGAGGGTTTGTATCATTATTGATCAAATAAGGTTTTACTTTTTCGTACTGAGTATAGAATTGAGTCATATCAATGACTAAATCACGTACTACTGGTAAACCTGGAAGTGGACGGATCACGATTGCTTTATTGCCTCTTTTAAGAGTCGATAAAGGTGTGATACACGCCAAACCATTTTTACCATTCATGTTAAGTCCATCAGAACCACATACACCTTCACGACATGAACGTCTAAAAGATAAAGTTGGATCTTGTTCTTTCAACAGGATTAATGCATCCAGTATCATGATATCGCTACCCTCTTCAAGTTCAAGAGAGTAATCCTGCATACGCGGTGCTGTGTCCACATCAGGATTATAACGGTAAATTGAAAATGCTAATTTTGCCATCATCTGACTCCTAGTATGTACGTGCTTTAGGTGGGAAAGCTTCGCGATGCACTGGTTTCATATTTACATCACGTTTAGTCATTTCTTCAGTAGAAGGTGTATAGATTGAATGGCATAACCAATTCTTATCATCACGTTCAGTGAAATCTTGACGCGCATGTGCACCACGAGATTCAGTACGGAAGTTAGCCGCTTTAGCTGAACAGAAAGCAGTTTCCATTAAGTTATCTAATTCTAAACACTCAATACGCTGCGTATTAAATTCTGTTGATTTATCATCAAGACGTGCATGTTGTAAACGTTCACGAATTTCAGTTAACTCTTTCATACCTTGTGCCATAGCATCACCTTCACGGAATACCGAGAAGTTTAATTGCATACACTGCTGTAAGTCTTTCTTGATTTGAACAGGATCTTCACCTTGACCAGACTTAGATGTTTCCCAGCGATTAAAGCGTGATAACGCAGCTTCAACGTCTGAGTCAGCATGATCTGAAGACTGAGTATCATTAAGGTATTCACCTAAGAAATTACCAGCAGCACGACCAAATACAACCAAATCTAATAATGAGTTACCACCTAAGCGGTTTGCACCATGTACAGATACACATGCAATTTCACCTACAGCAAATAAGCCGTCGACAATAGTTTCATTACCGTTATGATCAATTGATAATGCTTGACCATTAACATTACAAGGTACACCACCCATTTGGTAATGACATGTAGGAATTACTGGAATTGGTTCTTTAACTGGATCAACGTGAGCAAATGTACGAGATAAGTCACATACACCTGGTAAACGTTTTTCTAGTGTTTCTTGACCTAAGTGATCAAGTTTAAGTTTGATATGTGGACCCCAAGGACCATCACAACCACGACCTTCACGGATTTCAGTCATCATTGAGCGTGCAACAACATCACGGCCAGCAAGATCTTTAGCGTTTGGAGCATAACGCTCCATGAAGCGTTCGCCATCTTTATTTAATAGATAACCACCTTCACCACGACAACCTTCTGTAACAAGTACACCCGCACCAGCAATACCAGTCGGGTGGAACTGCCACATTTCCATATCTTGCATTTGAATGCCAGCACGAAGTGACATACCAACACCGTCACCCGTATTAATGTGTGCATTTGTCGTAGAAGCAAAAATACGACCCGCGCCACCTGTTGCTAAAACAGTTGCACGAGATTTGAAGAATACAACTTCGCCAGACTCGATATCAATTGCAGTACAACCTACTACAGCACCTTCTTGGTTTTTAACTAAATCAAGTGCATACCATTCAGAGAATACGTTTGTTTTATTTTTTACATTTTGCTGGTACAAACAATGAAGTAAAGCATGACCTGTACGGTCAGCTGCTGCTGCAGTACGCGCTGCTTGTTCGCCACCAAAGTTTCTTGATTGGCCACCGAATGGACGCTGATAGATAGTACCATTTTCAAAACGAGAAAAAGGAAGACCCATCTTATCTAATTCAATAATTGCTTCAGGACCCGTTTTACACATATATTCGATAGCATCTTGATCACCGATAAAATCGGAACCTTTCACTGTATCGTACATGTGCTGTTCCCAATGGTCTTCATGGCTGTTGCCTAAAGCAACAGTGATACCACCTTGAGCAGATACTGTATGAGAACGTGTAGGGAAAACTTTAGAAATTAATGCACACGTTTTACCTGATTCTGTAATTGCAAGCGCTGCGCGCATACCCGCACCACCAGCACCAATTACAACCGAGTCAAATTCACGAACAGAATATTTCACTTACACACCCCACAATACAAATAAACCAACTGCAACATACACAAATGACATTAGATTTAATAAAAAGCCTAATACTGAACGTAATTTTGCACATTTAACGTAATCAGTAAGTACTTGCCATAAACCAATTTGTGTATGGATCATCATGCTAACTAAAGCTGCAAATGTAAAAACTTTAACCGCTAAGTTTGAAAATAATCCTTGCCAAGCCTCAAAAGTGACTTGTGGAGTTGTTAAGAAATAACCAATAATGAATAACGAATATGCCGTTAATATTAATGCTGTTGCACGTAAAGATACAAAATCTTGTACGCCATTACGTTTTAGAGATGCTTGATTTACAACCATATCCATACCCCTGCCAATACTGCTGCTACAGCCCACAATCCAAGTGAGATTGTTGCGCTGCTATTGCCTGATTCAAGTTCTTCCCAATATCCCATATCCATTATGATATGACGGATACCACCAATAATGTGATATGCCAACACAGTGACAGTACCCCATGCAATGAATTTGGCAACGAACCCACTAAATAGGCCCTTGACGAATTCAAACCCTTCAGGTGATGAAAGAGACTCTGACCAAGCCCAAATTACAAATGTTAAGGCAAAAAATAATGCAACACCGGTAATACGGTGAAGAATAGAAGCCTTTGCAGTTGCTGGCATAGAAATAGTCGATAAATCGAGATTTACAGGTCTTTGCTTTTTCACAGTTACTTGCCCATCTGGCCCATTTAGGACCCAACTATTGTTTTTATACACCCATCTAATTTTATTCGTTTAAATAAATTCAAATGGAACCATCAAAATAAACAAACCTAGAATGGTGACGAGCCAAAAAAGGTACTACACGTTTACTTCAGACGCAGTAGGTTTAATTCATAAGAATAAACCTTGCACAGTATATATTCCCCCTGAGCAATTTACAATTTTTGTTTAATTAGAATGCCTTGCAAATTAGCCTTTAGTATACTATTTAATCTTTTCAGAATATATATCATGCTTTTTTGCATTAATTTTCATTAATATTGACTTTTATCCCCATTTATACGTTAAAATGGTGCTAATTTGCTTAACAATAGACTTAAAATCATAACAAATTGATTTGTTATAACAGGAGATGATTTAGATGGCAGACAAGAAAGCAGTACTACATATCGATGGCCAAGACGCAATTGACTTACCTATTTATTCAGGCACAGCGGGTCAAGATGTAATCGATGTACGTTCATTAGGTGCTCATAACCATTTCACATACGACCCAGGCTTCATGTCTACTGGTTCTTGTGAATCAGCTATCACTTTCATCGATGGTGCTAAAGGTGTTCTTTTACACCGCGGCTACCCAATTGACCAACTTGCAGAACAGTCTAACTACCTTGAGTTATGTTACTTGCTTCTTGAAGGTGAATTACCTAACAAAGAACAAATGGCTAATTTTGAAAATGAAATCACGACGAATACTATGATGCATGAAAAAATTGGTGCATTCTTTCAAGGTTTCCGTGTAGATGCACATCCTATGGCAATGTTATGTGGTGTAGTAGGTGCATTATCTTCTTTTTATCATGATGACTTAGATATCACAGATCCTGAGCAACGTAAGCGCAGCGCGATTAAACTTGTAGCTAAATTACCCACTATCTCAGCAATGGCCTATAAATATACAATTGGCCAACCATTTGTATATCCTAAGAATGATTTAAGCTACGCAGAAAACTTTTTACATATGATGTTTTCTGTACCGGCTGAAGAATACAAAGTAAGTCCAGTACTTGCTAAAGCAATGGACCGAATCTTCATGCTTCATGCAGATCACGAGCAAAATGCATCAACTTCTACAGTACGTATTGCGGGTTCTTCTGGTGCAAATCCATATGCTTGTATCGCTGCAGGTGTCGCATCTTTATGGGGTCCAGCACATGGCGGCGCTAATGAAGCATGTTTAACTATGCTAGAAGAAATTGGAACTGCAGATCGTATCGAAGAATATGTTGCAAAAGCAAAAGATAAAAGTGACCCTTTCCGTTTGATGGGTTTTGGTCATCGTGTATACAAAAATTTCGATCCACGTGCAACAGTTATGCGTCAAACATGTCACGAAGTGCTAAAAGAGCTTAATATTCAAGACCCATTACTTGAAGTTGCAATGGGATTAGAAAAAATAGCATTAGAAGACCCTTATTTTATTGAGAAAAAATTATACCCTAATGTAGATTTTTACTCGGGTATTATCTTAAAAGCAATTGGTATTCCAACAAGCATGTTCACTGTTATCTTTGCTATGGCACGTACGGTTGGCTGGGTCTCACACTGGGATGAAATGTTATCTCAACCAGGTCAAAAAATCGGTCGTCCTCGCCAATTGTATACAGGTTATACAAAACGTGATTACGCTGATGCTAATAAAAGATAATTATTAGTCATTATTGCAAAGGAGACTTTCGGTCTGCTTTGCAAGCTTTTTCATGTTCATTTGTATCTCGCTTTTCATTATTAAATCCCTTAAAATACCGCCCTCTTTTGATAACCTGATCTTTTAAATGTGCAATATTGATATTCTAAGACATGACTTTCCAATTCTAAATAAAATCGTAAATGATCAGCCCTTGATCTATTTAGACTCAGGAGCCACTAGCCAAAAGCCGCAATGTGTCATAGATTCTCTTAATCATTTTTATACCAACTCAAATTCAAATGTACACCGTGGGATCCACACTTTAGGTGACCAAGCCACCACGTCTTACGAAAATACCCGTGAAAAAGTTGCTCAATTTATCAATGCAGTTCCTAAAGAAATAGTCTGGACAAAAGGTGCTACCGAGTCTCTTAATATCCTAGCGTATGGTTTATCACAATCATTAAAACCTAGGGATATTATTTTAATTAGTGCCTTAGAACATCACGCAAACATTGTGCCTTGGCAGCAAGTCTGTGCTCAAACCGGTGCAATTTTAAAAGTGATCCCACTGGATGAAACACTGCAAAAAATAACATTAAGTGAAACGTTTAAATTAATTGATATCTACAAACCTAAAATTATAAGCCTCTCCCATGCTTCTAATGCATTAGGAAACATACAACCAGTTAAAGAAATAATAGAATATAGCAAAAAATATCAATCAATTACCATCATAGATGGTGCTCAAGCTTTTATGCATTTAAGACCTGATATGAAAAATCTAGACTGTGATTTTTATGTTTTTTCTGCTCATAAAGCCTTGGGCCCTACAGGTTTGGGGTGTTTATATGGTAAATATGAAGTTTTGAATACCTTGCCAGTTTATCAAACTGGCGGAGAAATGATAAAAACAGTGTCATTTGAAGAAACTATATTTTCTGAGGCCCCAAGTAAATTTGAAGCAGGTACACCTAATATCGCTGGTGTGATAGCATTCGGTAGTGCGATTGATTATTTAGATAAAATAAATTTTAATGCGCAATTAATATACGAAAAAGCCCTTTTTCTATCTTTAAGAAATCAACTTGAAAATATTTCAGGTATTAAACTTTATGGTGATTTAGACCAGAATATAGGCACTATTAGTTTTAATTATAAAAATGAACACCCATTTGATATAGCTACTTTATTGGATCAATATGGTATCGCTGTAAGAGTGGGAAACCATTGTACTCAACCATTAATGAGTTCGCTAAATATAGAAGGCACTGTCAGAGTAAGTTTAGCCTTTTACAATACTAAAACTGAAATAGAAGTCTTTATAAAACACTTAAAGCAGTGTTTATCATTATTAGATTAACTAAAGAACACAATTATGAATGATACATATATCAATATTAAAAATAAAATTTCCAATGCAAACACTTGGCAAGAAAAATACCGTGAAATAATGCTGTTAGGGAAAACACTACCGCAGCTATCAAATGAACTCAAAATCGATTCTGCTTTAGTTGATGGCTGTGAAAGCAAAGTTTGGTTACACCTTGAATTCAAAATAGGTTTACAAGAAAATACACTATTTATCAATGCCAACTCAGATACCCGAATAGTAAAAGGATTACTTTGCATCATTATTAATTTATATTCAGACCTCACCCCAAGTGAGATTTTATCTATAAACCCAGAAAAAGAATTCGAAGATATGTCCCTTTTAAAACACCTGAGCCCATCACGAGGCAATGGAATAAAAGCGATTCTAAGTGTGATACATAACAAAGCGACAGCTCAAAAATAAATTAATTCAATACCTTGCCTTATATTGAAATTATTTTAAATATTTAGACACATTTTGAAACAGTTTACCTTAAAGCAATAGAAACAAATAAGTTACAATTGTTAAATATTTCTTAGAAAAATATTCTTACTTAAATTATGATTTTTAAAGGTTCACCTTTCGTTAAAACAAGTTTTATTAGTTTACTGACCTTATCCCCTTTACCTTCAATAAGTGCACCAAGCCAAGAACCCCAAAGTAGTAGTCATTATCCAGCATCTTTTTTTTCACAATATCACCCACAAAATGCGTATGACATGGTAGACAGATTACCCGGGTTTTCTTTTGATGGTGGTTCTGATGAGCGTGGTTTTGGTGGTAATGCAGGTAATGTATTGATTGATGGAACCAGACCAACATCAAAATCGGGTGGTTTAAAAGGTGCTCTTATCCGTATTCCAGCCGAACAAGTTGAAAAGATTGAAATTTTACGAGGTGGCAAAGGTTCAAGTGAAACCGCAGGCCAATCAATTATTGCAAATATCATACGAAAATCAAATATTACAACTGGTACTTGGGCTTTAAAACTCAGGCGTGCACCCGATAATGATTTACGACCGAATATTGAAGCTGCTTTCACCACACAACTCGACGGTTGGAATACAGCATTTGACACTGATATCGGTGGTTGGGTTGGTTATAGAACAGCAAAAGTGACCAATAAAAACAGTGAAAATATGCCTACACAAAGTGCAAATGAGATTTTAGATGAGAAAAATAATTGGCTTTATATTAATGGGCTAGGTGAAAAAAACTACCGAACTGGAAAACTAACCATTAATGGACGAATTGGTGGAGATAAATGGCAAGGAGATACAACGCGAGACATATACCAAGTTTCTGCTTCAACTTCTCAACCTGACAAATTTTGGCAACTTAACGAAGATGAAATTGAAAACGAATTTGAATTTGGCATTGACTGGCTAAGCATTACCGATAATTGGAAGTGGCATTTCCTTTCACTCGCTGTCATTAACGATGAAACATATGAAACTCACTTTTATAGCCAAGACTTTGTAACTGCCAATATTTACGATGAGCAATTCAAACAAGACAGGTTTAAAACTGAATACATCATTCGAAATACATATGGAAATGTAGGCAGTGATAAATTTAAACCTGAATATGGATTTGAATTTGCAAATAATAAGTTAGATACACAACTTGAAAACTTCGAGAATAATGTTGAAGTTGTACTTGATACAGCAAATGTTATTGTTGAAGAGTTCAGAGGCGAAGCTTTTATTACTTTTGTATATACAAAAACAGATAAATTATCCTTTGAAGGTGGTTTAACTGCTGAAATGTCCCAAATAAAAGTATCTGGAGATGCAAAGAATAAGCAAACATTTAAATTTTTAAAGCCTAGATTATCTGCAAATTATAATATCACCCCTTCCACTCAATTAAATTTTTTAGCAGAACATACTGTTGGACAGTTGAACTTCAATGATTTTGCGGCCAGTAACCAAGCTGCAGATGATCGCAGCACAGCAGGTAATCCCAACTTAGTGCCAGATCAAACAACTGAGCTCAGTACAACACTTGATTGGCGATTTAGTGAACGTGGTAGTTTAAAAGTCAAAACCTTCTATCGATGGCATAAAGATATTTTAGAAAATATTATTTTACCTTCTGATAATAACGTTCAAAGCCATGGTTTAGGTAATGCTGGTGATGCAACTTTTTGGGGATTCGAATCAAACATCAACTTACCTTTAGATAAAATTCTCAATAATGGTTTACTAGATATTTCATATCAATATAATCGTTCCAAATTTTACGATGATATCATTCAGGCTGATCGTAAAGTCGATGACTACACACCTAAAGCACTCTCATTTCTACTAAGACAAGACTTAGTACAGTACAATTTTTCATGGGGTGTTGAATATTCTGGACATTATACAGATACGTCTTATTTAGTAGATGAAATTCAAACCTTTAGTGGTAATAATCGCTTATTATTTTTTGTTGAAACAACTTATTTTACCGGTTTAAAAACACAACTTGAAATAGAGCACTTCAATACAGGTGAATATACACGCTCTAGGTATTTTTATGAAAATGATAGAAGTGGTAACTTTAATGGGAGCAAAATAGCCAAAAGAAAACGAAAACCTGAGATAAAACTTTCTGTTTGGGGCACTTTTTAATATGAAAAATAAAAGCAGCTAACAGCTGCTTTTACATAAAATATACTGAAATTTGAGATTAATGACGGCTTAAATAAACCTCTTAAGAATAAAGTCACCCTTCACTCTTTTTATTTTCCCTAAAATCTTTTGAACTGGGGCAGGATAATCTTTCATTGTTTCTAATTCATCAAAGCTTGTTATTTGAGTGCAGTGTTTCAATACTTGTATTTTTTCATCTTCAATTGCACTTGCCAATGTTTTATTTGGGTCATCTAATAAAATACCATTTTCTATGTCTAGACTCCAAGCTCTAGGATTCAGATTGTGACCAGATAATAAATGACGCTTTCCATCGGCACACACCCCTTTTAAATGAAAAGAATTGTCATTATCTTTCCACAAATACACTTCAAGTAAACCTTGTTTTAAATACTTATTCTGACTTTTTAAAAATTTTTGCAAAATTGTTTCATATAAATAAGGTAAACCTCCAATAGTATTAAAAGGTTTCTCTGGAGAAATATAAAAGTCATTTGCTGTTTTATCACCCACGACTATGGTCACTTTTTTACCATGTTTTAATAATTTTTTCAGTGAACGCATTAAGGGCGTAGGAAAATTAAAATAGGGTGTATACAGAACAAGCTCTTCTTTTGTCTGATCAAATAAATTTTTAATCAATTTATTAAGATCATTCTTTCTGCGGCCAAAACCTAAAAATAACCTGGCAGTCAGTACACTTTTACTATTTCCACTTGATTGCTTGTATTTTGCTATTTTTAAAGTGCGCATTAATTGCCTGTGCGCTAACTTTATTTGACCATAATCTGAGATTGGACGACTATCTAGCCTTGGAGTAGCTTGCGACACTAACATGACCTCATTTAAAAATGTTTCAATACTGTCACATAAACCTTGCTGATTTAAAACAAAATATCTATCGAGCCTGTATCTCTCATGCTGTTGTAAATAGACATCGTTAATACTTGCACCGCTATAAATTAAAGTATTATCAAAAACGAAACCTTTTAAATGTAAAACACCAAAAAGCTCTTTGGCCTTAATCGGCACACCAAATACTTTAACGTTTGAGCTAAACTTTTCATTATATTCACAGTATAACTTAGCATTTCCTTCGCTTTTACTTTCACCAATTCTTCCACGCCGTGCTCTGTGGTAATCCACTAATACTGTCACTTTTAAACTTGGTTTATTTAAAGAGGCCTGGTGTAGTGCAGTTAAAACTTCTCGCCCGGCATCATCATCTTCAAGATAAAGTGCTGTGATTATGATTCTTTTTTCTGCTTTAGCTATATGATCCAATAATTGTGCTTTAAAGTCTCTTGCACTCGATAAAATGTTTACCGCATCAGCTTTTAATCCAAAAGCAGCTGTATTTTTCCAAAAATCATTACGCACTGACTGTACCCTTTTTGCAGGCTTAATTTATTAATGTTAAGAACATAGCAAAAATTACCTCTAAGGTCATCGATTTAAGTCAACAAACCCGTCTAAACATATTATAAATTTAATTTTTGTATGCAAAATAATCAGATTAGTTTTTAAAACATACTTCATGCTATGTACACTGATAGTCAAAGTAAGCATGCATATTAAAAACCTGAAACTTAATTAAACAATTAAGTTATTTCTTCCAAGGTCTAAAGATAATTTTAAAGACCCTTTACTCTGAAATAATATTTACAATTTGCTTTCCCGTAAAACCACCATTGAGTTGTTTATGCAATGCTTCAGATACTTTGGTAGCTGAAAACTCAACCATATTTACTTCAGGTACTTTTACTGTATTTTTAGCAACACTTTCGAGTAATAGTTTACTCATAAAACTCATTTTTTGCTGTGCGCACAAACTATTTGCCAACCAAGCACCACTTAAAGAAACAATGCCAATATTAGGTGCTTTCCTATACATTAATTCATCTTCAAACTTTGGTAATGGCTTTAAACACGCTATACGACCACAAAAGCGCATTAGTTCAATATTACGTATCGTAGAGTCACCCCCTACTGAGTCAAGAACAGCATCAAACCCTTGAGAACCTAGTTCACGGCTTATTTTTTCATACAATTTATTGTCTGCATAATCAAAAACAACATCAGCTCCTAACTGTTTAACTAATTTGTGATTACGTTTTGATGCTGTTGTAAAAACATCTGCCCCTCGTGCTTTTGCAAATTGAATAGCAAATTGCCCTACTGCACCGGCTCCGGCCTCAATTAAAATAGAATCTCCTTGTTCTATTTTTAATTTCTCAAGTGCTATCAAAGCCGACATTCCAGCACAAGGCAAGGTAGCAGCTTTGCTTGCAGGTAAGTTATCAGGCACAGCGGAAACGGCATAATTTGGCACTTTAGCATATTCACTCAAAACGCCTTGTTCACCTAAGTTCGCATGCCACATTACACGCTCACCAACATTTGGAAAAACACCTTTATTAGCTTTGACCACAACTCCAACCGCATCTAAACCCAAAATGTGTGGGTATTGCCATTTATCAAAACCTGTTTTAGCAAAGTGACCATCTGCTGGGTTCAAACCAACATATTCAACTTTAACGAGCAAATCATTATCACTGTAATCAGGCACAGGCAATTGCACGTCTGATAAGTACATGCGATCATTGGGGTTTTCCAGCACAATAGATCGCATTAGCAGCGGTATATTGTGTCGTTGTAATAAATCAATCTGAGGCATTAATAAACTCTATTCATATTGGACTTTTAATGTCTAATTCTCACGACCATTAAACATTTCATTTTCTTATTTAAGGCCATAACAAAAAAGTACGCGTATCAGCAACATTGTCTTGCACTATTAAAACACTCAGTCTGAGATCTCACAACCATAACACAGTATTTTGTCGCTTTTCACACATGGTTTCTATTTCTAAAAATATAGTTTTACTTATGTAAAACTTTTATCAGGATTGCGCTGAGGTTGGTTATTACTTAATAAAAACTGTAAAGGAGTTCACTTTCACTATTGGCATTAAACCCAACTCGTTAATAATGAAGCTCCCCCATCTTGCTGAGTTACTTATAAAATGACATTTTGACCAAAAAAGAACTTACAAATCTCTTTAATTTTTTATCCTGCCAGTTGTTATCACAATATAAAAAACAGGCGTAAATAATAATCCAAAAACCGTAACTCCTATCATGCCTGAAAATACCGCATTACCCATAGCATGGCGCATTTCAGCTCCGGCACCAGTTGCTAAAACGAGCGGAATAACACCAGCTGTAAAAGCAATTGAAGTCATGAGTATCGGACGTAGGCGCATGCGACATGCTGCAATTATGGCATCAAAATGTGATAACCCTTGCTGATTTTGATCTTTAGCAAATTCGACCATTAAAATGGCATTCTTTGATGCTAGAGCAACTAGGACTATCAATGCAATTTGCGTAAAGATATTATTATCTGAACCAACCAGCCACACACCTAAAAGCGCTGAAAATATCGTCATTGGCACAATAAGAATAATAGCCAATGGTAAACGTAAACTTTCATATTGTGCAGCCAACACCATAAACACTAATAACACAACTAACGGAAAAACATACACCATAGTATTACCTGCAAGTATCTGCTGGTAAGTGACGTCTGTCCACTCATAGCTAATATCTGCTGGTAAGGTATCAGCCAATATCAACTCAATTGCTTGTTGTGCTTGATCCGAACTGTAACCAGGCGATGGACTGCCATTTAATTCTGCACTTGGGTAGCCGTTATAGTGCATAACACGATCAGGCCCAGTGGTTGGTGTCACGGTTAATACAGAACCAAGAGGCACCATTTCCCCCGCACGGTTTCGTACTTTTAAATTCAAAATTTGTGCAGGATCTTGACGATAATCAGCATCAGCTTGCGCTTTAACCTGATAAGTTCGGCCAAATAAATTAAAATCGTTGACATACACAGAACCCAAATACACTTGTAATGTATTAAATACTGCTTCCAGCGGGATCCCTTGGATCAAAGCTTGCTCACGATCAATATCAATATCCATTTGTGGCACCTGAATTCGAAAACTAGAGTACAACCCCATTAATGCTGGCTCTTGGCGTGCTTTAGTTATAACACTTTGTAGCGCATTAAAAAGTGCTTCAAACCCTTTATTTCCACGATCTTCAATCTGCAGTTTAAAACCACCTGTCGTGCCTAAACCTTGAATTGGAGGGGGTGGAAAAACCGCAACAAACGCTTCATCTATTGCAGCAAACCTCTGATTTAATTGCGCAGCAATGGCCATGGCTGACTTACTCGCGTCCTGCCTATCTGAAAATGCATCCAATGGCGTAAATACGATTGCACTATTTGGACTATTGGTAAAACCATTCACAGATAAACCTGGAAATGAAACAGTATGAGCGACCCCTGGTACTTGTAATGCAATTTTTTCCATTTCTTGAACAACAGCTTGCGTACGATCTAAACTCGCAGCATCTGGTAACTGTGCAATTGCAACTAGATATTGCTTATCTTGAGATGGAATAAAGCCACCAGGTACAAGATCAAACAACTTAATAGTTCCGCTAAATAAAACAATATATGCCAGAATCATCACGGTACTCATACGCATTAATTTTTTAACGAGTTTTTGATAACCATTAGCACCTCGATCAAATATACGATTAAACGGAATAAACAACCAACGACCAAATATTGCATTTAAAAAGCGAGTCAATTTATCCGGTTCGGTATTATGGGGTTTTAACAATAATGCTGATAAAGCAGGTGATAAAGTTAATGAATTAAACGCAGAGATCACAGTTGAAATAGTAATTGTTAACGCAAATTGCTTATAAAACTGACCAGACAAGCCACTAATAAACGCTGTGGGAATAAATACAGCACACAAAACTAAAGCAATCGCAATAATTGGACCTGTTACTTCATTCATTGCAACACGCGTAGCTTCTAATGGTGATAAACCTTGCTCAATATTACGCTCAACATTTTCTACAACTACAATTGCATCATCAACAACGATACCTATAGCTAATACCAAACCAAATAACGACAAGGTATTAATTGATACACCAAGCCATTGCATTATTGCAAACGTGCCTATGAGTGAAATTGGCACCGCAATCAGTGGAATAATGGAAGCTCGCCAAGTTTGTAAAAACAATATAACGACAATAACAACTAAAACAATGGCTTCCAGTAAAGTTGTGATTACAGCATCAATAGAATCACGAACAAAAATAGTTGGATCATAAACGATGTCATATTCAACTCCAGTTGGGAAATTTTTAGATAAAGTCGCCATAGTGTCACGGACTTGATCTGATAATTCTATCGCATTAGAACCTGGGCGTTGAAAAATCGGCATCGCTAAAGCTGGTTGACCATCTAACAAGGCTCTAAGAGCATATGAGTTCTGGCCTAACTCTAATCGTGCGACATCTTTTAACCGAGTTAATTGTCCTTGTTCACCAACTTTAATAATTACTTGCTCAAATTCTTCAATGTTATTTAGTCGACCTTTTACATTTAACAAAATTTGAAATTGATTATCATTGGAAGTTGGCTGTGCGCCAAGACTACCGGCGGCAACTTGCTGGTTTTGCGCACGTAATGCACTTACAACATCTGTCGCGGTTAATTCACGGGAAGCTAATGCGTCAGGATTAAGCCAAACACGCATTGCATATTGCCCACCTCCAAATAATTTAACATCTCCAACACCATCTAAGCGCGCAATTTGGTCTTTAACATATAAATCTGCATAGTTAGATAAATAAGCAGTATCATGGGTTTTTTCTGGAGAATACAGATGCACAACCATAGTTAGATCAGGTGATGATTTTTCTGCAACCACACCTAAACGTTGTACTTCTTGAGGTAAACGGGGTAACGCACTATTTACTCGGTTTTGCACCTGTACCTGCGCTCTATCAAGATCTGTGCCTAACGCAAAAGTCACAGTCAATGTCATACGACCATCACTGGTTGCTTGAGAAAACATATACAACATGTTTTCTGTACCGTTAATTTCCTGCTCAAGTGGTGTTGCCACTGTTTGCGCTATGATAGTTGGATTAGCACCTGGATAATTGGCAGTCACAACCACAGTCGGCGGTACAACCTCTGGGTATTCACTTACAGGCAATTGAAACAAAGAAATACCACCAGCAATTAAAATTACCAATGACAACATGGCCGCAAATATAGGTCGTTGAATAAAAAAATGAGAAAATTTCATCAGAACCTCTTATTGCTTTGCAATTAAATTAATATTGTCTATTGGTGACAAAGTGAATGCGACATTTTTACTATCAATTGTGACCGAATTTGGCGTAATTGGCATACCTGGTCCTACTCGTGCTGGTCCATTAACAGCTATAATATCCCCTTGCTGTAAACCTGATGTGATAGTGCGCAAATTACCATAACGCTCACCTACAGTTACTAACTTATATTGTAATTTATTATTTTCATCCACAATCAGGATGAAACGATTCTTCAAATCAGTACCTATGGCACGATCAGGCACAATGACTTGCTTTGTTATAGCATTCGAAGCAAGTCTAATTCGTGCAAATGAACCAGCCCTTAACTTATTATTTTCTTCATTAAAAATTGCGCGTACACGTAAAGTGCCAGTAGCTGGGTTAATTTGATTATCAATAAAGTTTATATATCCTTGATAGGCAAAATCTGTTTGCCCAACTTTTTGCATAATAACTTGCTGTTTACTTGCTGCTGTCACATTTTCAAATGCGCTATTCCATGTACGCTCATCAACATCAAAATATGCGTACATAGCTTTATCCGATACGATAGACGTTAAAATACTTTGACCAGCACGTACATTATTACCTTTTGTAATGTTTGCACGTGAAATAACGCCATTAATAGGAGATCGTACCGAACTAAATTCCAAATCAAGCTGAGCCGTTTTCAATTGTGCTTGTAATGCTGACACTTGCGCTTCACGTTGACGCAATGTTGAAGTGCGTGACTCAGCTTGTTCTGCCGAGATTGCTTTACTTACCGTTAAACGCAATGCACGATCAGCTTCATTTTTGGCTTGTTTTAATGTTGCTTTTGCACTGACAATTTGGGCCTCTAAACTTGCAACGACAGCCAAAAATGGGCGCTCATCAAGTTTAAATAATAGGTCGCCTTGCTTTACGTTATCACCTTCATTAAATGCAATGTGTTCAATCACACCCGATACACGTGGCATTAGCGCGACTTGTTCTGGAGACTCTATACGTGTTGTATAGGTATGCCAATTTTGTACTGGTTTTACTAAGACTTCGGCTACATCTATTACTTGTAATTGCTGTTTACTTGTTTCTTTTACTTGCTCTTCAGTACAGGCCACTAAAGTTAAACTTGCTGCTGCTAACGCCACTGCAATCAAATGTTTGTTCATCACATACTCCTTATTTATTGAGAATGATTTTACAAAACATACCTGCTGACAAAAAGCATAGAATTGACACTTAATTAATGCCAAAATAGCACCAATATATTTATTAATGGTGAAAAATGGATACAACAAGTCGATTATTAATGCTGCTTGAAGTTGTAGAACAAGGTTCATTTGTTAAAGCTTCTGAACTACGTAATATTGACCGTTCTGTTATTTCAAAACAAATCAGTCGTTTAGAAGATGATTTAGGGGTAAGGTTACTTAATCGAACCACACGTTCATTTTCACTTACAGCAGCAGGCGCTGAAATGGTAAAAAAAGCGAGTGAATTACGAGCGCTGTTAGGTGAAACCATACGTATAGCAGAAAACTATCATCAAGAACCGCAAGGCACTTTAAAAATTACCGCCTCAACTATCATAGGTAGACGGTATCTGCAGCCTGTTATTATTGATTTTCAAAAACGCTTCCCACAAGTAGAAGTTGAACTCAGATTAGACGATCGTTTAACCGATATTGTATCTGAGGGTTTCGACTTAGCCTTTCGCATTGGTGAACCAAAAGACTCATCCTTAATTGCACGAAAAATAGCACGTAACCGTTTACTGATATTAGCTTCACCTGAATTTATTGATACCTACGGTATGCCCAAAACAATAGAAGATTTAGCTAATTTACCTGCAGCCAGTTATTCAAGCACTTCATTACGGGTTGAAGGCATTCGTTATATTAACAAAAATGGAGAGCTAAAAGAGCAAAGAATAAAAAGTATTTTTAGAGCCAATGATGGAGAAGTTTTATTAATGAAAATACTATCTGGCACAGCTTACTTCTTAACGCCTGCATTTATTGTTAAAAACGAAATACAAGAGGGTCGATTAGTGCCACTATTAACAGATATAAAACTAATGGATTACAGCGCCATGTATGCAGTATATCCACATCGAGACTTACCTGTCAGAACACGGCTATTTTTTGATGCTGTACGTGACTATTTAGGCAAAAACAAACCCATTTGGGAACATTCAATTCCTGATTTTGACACGCTATATCAAAATTAATAACTCTGTCAGACCGATAAACAGAAATAAAAAAGACACTAAGAGTTACCATAAGTGTCTTTTTTATTTAACTTATATATGCAATAAATTTTAAAGTCTAACGCCTTCAATATGCAATGCCATTTCAACATGAGTTGATGCAGGCCCTAAATTATAATCAATGCCATAATCAGTCAATTTCAAACTGGTTTCCCCAGTAAATCCAACACGGTAACCACCCCAAGGATCTTTGCCTTCGCCTACTTTGCTTATAGGAAATGAAATCGACTTTGTAATGCCTTTTAATGTTAAGTCACCCGTTACAATCGCATTAGTTTCATCTGTAAATTTAATATTTTTACTTTTAAAACTAGCCTTTGGAAACTGACTCACATTAAGGAAATCTTTCCCTTTTAGATGCTTATCACGTTCAGCATGGTTTGAGTCTAAACTTTTTGTATCTATTTCTATATTAATTTTTGCATTGTCAGGTGTTTTGCCATCATAACTAAAATTACCATCAAAAGTATTAAACTCACCTAATAACCAAGAGTAACCTAAGTGTTTAATTTTAAATTGAACACATTCTAATATGTCACTTTAAAACAGGCAACTATTAAAACGTAGATAGAAAGGATATTTGAAGCACAAAAAGTTACCATCAGATTTTCCACTTAAAATACCTATAGGTAACAATTTCAGTCTAACGTTTGTACCATTAAAGCTACTTAAAAACCTTTATACAAAACAATGGAAGGTAACTTTTTATATCTAGAACTATCAACTTACCAACCGATCAATACCACTATTATGAATATAGCATAACTTGCCAAATGACTAGCTCTTTTGACACAAAGTGAACACTTCAAAACCTATTTCCTTCAATGGAATTATTACTGCTGTCAGCAGACAATAAAGATTGATAAAAATATAGCTATATCTCACCCCTAAAAATCTTATAGCCAAATAAAGCTTGATCATTTAATTGCGGGAAAATTCCCCCCTCATCTTACCTACTTCTAATTGACAATAATGTTTGATCACTTTTGCCATAATGTGGGTGTAACAGCAGGAAATTATATTAATCTGCCTCACGGAAAATAGCATTTGTTTTGATATAAATTACGGCAGCTCATCCGGCAATATAATCATTAACCTTTTTGAAAATATAGGTGAAATAGAGTATTACTTCTAAAGCGCTAACGTACAAAAGCGCCTTTGACTGTCCATCTTTAATAATGTTAGTTTTCGTTAGTTCATAATACATTTTCTAATCGGCATATACGCTTATTATCGCTTTTCTATTGAGGCAACTTCCTAAAACGTAAAAAAGAACATCGGACATGCAACTTGTTAATATATTGATTTTAAATATGTTAAATTAGATATGATGCGTGTTATTATTAAATATTATATCTAGTTTATTAATATTTTCGATTATTACACTGTTAGTTTTCTTTCAAAGTATGGAGTAAATAATGAGCAGGGATTGGGAGTCAGTTTTCACAACATGGTCACAAGGGCCGAGCAAAACAGAGCTGGAACGCGCTGAAAACGCAGAAAAGCAAATTAGGCAGGCTATTCAGGCTAGTGAAAAGTTGAAAAATAGGAATATCAAAGTCTTCACACAAGGCTCTTACAGAAATAGGGTAAACGTAAGGCAGGATAGTGATGTAGATGTAGGTGTTCTCTGCTCCGATACATATTTCCCTGAGTATCCTGATGATAATGTGAAAATGGAACTTGCCAAAAGTTTCATTCCCGCAACTTACGAATACGCAACTTTTAAAGACGAACTGGAAGAAGCGCTTGTAGCTAGATTTGGAAGAGCGGCCGTTACTCGTGGCTGTAAAGCATTCGACATCAAGGCCAACACATATCGTGTTGAATCGGATGTAGCAGCATTTTTCGAGCACAGGAGGTATGTAACTGCAACGTCCCATCATTCAGGTGTCGAAATGATACCTGATGATTTTAAACCCCCTCGTGTTAAGAATTGGCCGGATCAACATTACCAAAATGGCGTTTCCAAAAATGACACAACCACAAGAAGATATAAAAGAATTGTTCGTGTATTAAAGAAGTTGTCGAACGAAATGGCGTCAAAAGATATTCAATCTGCGAAAGACGCCCCAAGCTTTCTCATTGAATGTTTAGTGTTTAATGCCTCAACATCTTGTTTTGAAGATCAAACTTTTAAGCGCATAGTGAGAGCTGTACTAGCAGAGCTTTTCAATAACACCTTATCTGATGACAAATGTTCAGAATGGGGCGAGGTAAATGAATTAAAATACCTTTTCAGAGCATCTCAGCCTTGGACAAGGCAAAGTGCTCATCAATTTTTAAGTGATGCATGGGATTACATAGGGTATAGCTAATGTTAACAAGACTACATATATCATCATTTATAGGGCTGACAATAGCGGTCTGGCTCTTGGCATTGTGGTTTCAAGGAATGCCTGTTTTAAGTGCGGACTTTATTAAACCATTCGGAACCGTTGTTGGTATTATGACCTTCGCCGTAACCATGTTTAATAAATACCTATGGTCTTGGAAAATTTTTAAAGGCTGGTACGTAAAAAGACCTGACCTTAGAGGTACATGGAAAGTTGAGTTAAAAAGTAGCTGGGTTGATCCTGAAACAGGTAAATGTATTGACCCAATATATGGTTACGCTGTTATTCGCCAATCCTTAACATTCTTAAGTGTGAGGCTTATGACAAAAGAATCTAGGTCGATACTAGTCGCACATAGTATTGATCAACAAGAAGATGATGACCTTTTTAAACTTGTTGGTGTATATCGAAATGAACCTAAAATAGAACTTCAGGGTGTTCGTAGTGAGATGCATCATGGGTCATTTGCGCTAGAGGTTCATGGTTATCCAGTTTACGAATTGCAAGGTCATTATTGGACTGATCGAGGTACGAAGGGTGGGATGAAGCTAGAAAGCAAAGTTAAAACACTTTACGATACTTATGAGCAAGCTGATCGCGAAATTGGCAACTAACAAAGAACTAAGAACAGAGTTAATTCATGAAGCAAGAACTATTTTTGAAAGCAATTGGCGATATTGCCATACAGGAAGTGCCGATTGGGTTTACTGGCCTTGGCATTATATTAGTAGACGATGATATAGGAACGCTGCCAATATCACCTCTTTTAAGTGAAAAAGACTGCTACTCAGAACAGCAAAATGAACAAGAAATTATCAATTTCCTATTTGGTATTTCTAATGTTAGCGATAATCGTCATGACGGGTTTCATGTGGTCAGTTTAAAAACTGGGATTTTAAAAATATCACAATATTTTAGTCCTATGATTCCCTCTGGGTTCAATGGAACTGTATTCGATGTAGGAGCGCGTTATCGAACTGCTCAATATGGTTCATTATATAAAAATGTACCTTCAGTCATTGTAATTAGCCAAAAAGGTGAAGTTTCTGTAGCTAAAAATGGATTTGTGGAGTTGTTAGATAAATGAATCAAACAGAAGTGAAGATCCTTGTGACCGGATCAATTGTAATTGGAGCCATTGTTTGGCTTACGTTCTTTGGAATTAATAGTTTTGATGTGCTTTCACTTGATAGTCTGAAATATATTAACTTAGGAATCTCTGTAGCTGGTCTATTTTGGCTTTCTTATTTTAAGTGGGCGTGGAAATGGAGTTATGTAAGAAAAGTCCTATATCGCCCCAACTTAAATGGTACATGGCTAGGGGAATTCGAATCTGACTGGACGAATAATCAGGGGCAAGTAAATCCGCCAAAAAGATTCGTGCTCGTTATTCGACAACACTGGTTTACTATGTCAGTGCGAGCATTTACGAATATTCAGAAAACAGAGTCTTATGTTGAAACATTGATGCTAGATGATATGAAAGGGACAAAGCTCCTTGCATATCTATTTTCTGAAAAACGTTCAGGGAGTGGTGAACATGGCACAAGACAGGGAGCTGCGGAGTTAGATCTAGTCGAGACAGAAATTAATAAGCTGTTAGAAGGTCATTTTTGGACTCAAGCAGGGACGCGTGGATATATCAAAGTAAAGCAAGCTTCCAATAGCGAACATATGGAGTCGTTTGAACAGGCTGAAAGTAAGTGGTCAGATGGTAATTGTTGGGAATCACTCAGAAGTAGCAACTGTTAACAAGTTTCCATACCAAAACTAATCCTTAAAACAACAGTGGCACAACTATTTATATCTCGATTTGTGCCCCATTGCGAGATAGCAATTTAGAAGGATGTATCATCTATATAATCAGAAAACTGACCTTCATTTTCTGAGAAAACCATATTGAACTCTAATTCAGTTAATGTCAGGCTCATCGCTGCCAGTGGTGTTTATCTCTGGATGTTAGTTTTACTACATTAATGACTAAAATAAAATCATGCTAGAGGTAGGTCTAGTCGTCTGAACCGACTTATTTTACCAAGAATATGTTCCCTTTAGTTGGCATTACGCGATGCTAATGGATCTGGATCTCTTTAAGGCAATAATTTAATGGCAAGTTATCCTAATTTAGGGAAATCAGTATAAATTAGCTAAACGGTATACACTAACATCAATACATAAAAATATAGGAGGAGCACATGTTTAACACTAGTTTTTGTTATCACTCAATGTACAAGCTAAATTAAAGCCTTGGTATACACACTCTAAACTTTCATTAACGTACACCAAAATTTAACAATAACTAGCCTGTACTAACGACAATCAAGTTCATGCAAATCTTTAATTAAAGCTTCAGCAATACCTTTATAGTCCATTAAAAAGTCACTACCTTTTGAATAATAACCAATATGACTAACGGCTAAATCACTCACGTCAAGTTCTGGGTTACTAATGTAGTGTTGAGAGTTGCTCAAAACAGCATATTCAAGTTTATTAGCATCAAAATAAAGCAACGTACAATCTTGAGGTTTTAACAACTCTAATGCTTGCTCTATTACTTCAAGCTCACTCTTAAAAAAATTGTTCAAGTTAAGCATGTTTGCTCCGGTTAGTTATAAAAGAAGCAACCATTTTGACCTATTCCAAATTTTTAAACCACTCGCTTCTCTGCTTTTGGAAATTGCCTTATCATTAACTTTTTTACCCTTAAACTTTATTTCTGTTTCATAAAACCAAGTATTATAAGAAGCTCAACATTATGAGCACTTGAGATGTACTCAAGGTTTATTTGCTTTCAATTCAATCATAGAATCACCTTTTTCGAGGGTACTACGCTGATTCAGTATTTTGGATTGGCTAATTCATGAACTTAGCTTTTTTTATTCCTCAGGTATTTATCGTAAAGTGCGATGTGATCGGACTCTACTTTTATGACATGTTCGCCTCATGTTATTCGAGATGGTAAATTTAACTTTAAACCAGGTTTTAGACATAAATAGAATAATCTAAAATATTGAATATTATATTTTTATTTTATAACTTGTAGTTTTAGAACTGTTACAAAAGCGATATTTACTTAATTTTTATAAAATAATATTTTAAGTTATTCATCATATAAAAGAGTGTATTAGGCACCCTTCACTTTCTTAAGAAATACTGGTAAGCCATCGGCTCACATATACCTTGTTTCTCCAAGATTTCGAGCTTTAATAGCTCTTTTTCGAGCCAGCTCGTCCGCTTCGAACTTTTCTAAATCAATAGCCTTCAAAACGTTCTTTTTTTCAATATCTTTTAATTTCAGATACTTAAATAACCCAGGTGTGTTGATCTCACTCACTATGATTTGCATTATTTCTAAATAAAAATCAATATCTCGGATTAACTCATAAGCATCAGAGCTATCACCTCTCCAAATAGGAGCTGTTTTTTTTATTTTTTCAGCCGTATTACTACATATTTGAACCCGCTTTTTAGTATTGATTAATTTGACTAGAAGTAAATCCAAGTCATTCAATAAGTTCAAGTTATGAATTTTTGGGTTACCAGCTTTTTTTGAAATTTGATAAGAAAGGACATTAAATATTTTTATACTAAAAGTAATTATTTGAGAATTTTCTGTAAAACGCTCTATATCTATCGTTTGAAGGTTCTTTCTATCAAAGCATGTATAAAAACGTGGGAGTAAAGTAAACTCCCCATCTGATGGTAAGTTGCGCTGGATCAAACTAATTAACCTGTTCATTTGATTGTTCTTTACTTGATCCATAGAAAAAATAGATAGTGAAAGTGTTAAGCAAGCAACTTGTATCAGTAGGTCTACATCATTTGTATTATTTTCGACTTCATTCAATAGCGCCAAAAGGTTTTGTTTAATTTGCTCATATGCCACATCCTCTTTTGAACTGATACTTTTGCTATATATACTCAACTCGGAAGCACTCTCCAGAAAATATCTCGATTTTTCCCAAAGAAAAAGGAGGATCTCTCGCTTTGGAATATTAGTACATAAAGCTTTTTCTAAGTAATTACAGAACATAGTTAGAGCTTCCTTTTGAACTTTCACCTCATCTGGAATATTGTAAAAATCAAATTTAGGCAAACTTTTCAGTATAAATTGACTGAACTCTTCAAATTCAGTTGTCTTATCTACTAGTGGATTTATACGAGAATAAAATTCATCAATTTGATTTGGAGTCATAAGCATTTCTTCAATTATTTTAACTCCAGCTAGAGATGTCTTTCCAGAAATGAGAGTGAAAGAAGTATTACTAAGTGCCTTTCTAATAATTCCTCCAATCACAAGTACAGCCGATATTTGTTTAGAATCAATACTGATGCCTTTAACTTCTGCATCGGCTTCAATTTCTTGAATTAAAGGTTTGTATTTTTTAGGATTCGGTGAAAAATGACTCCACTTTCTATCTTTTGATAAAGCATCTTTAATCGTGGTTGCTACTCCCCTAGGTATAACATCTAAAAATTTTTTCCTCACAAAGGCGTCAACATCCTTTGATTTTAATTTAATTGACTTATCAACAGCTTCACTACCCGTTAGAATTTCGATGAGCCAAGACTTAAGTAACTTTATCTCAAAAGTAACCTTAATAGACTCTTCTAATTTACTTATACTAGCTATGACAAAAGGTATGTAAAAGAGATTGATCAAAGATATCATTTGTACTTCTGTAAGATAGCCGTTAAATTCATTTGCTAACAAATCCTTTATGTCTTTATATACCTGCTCAAAAGAGCTTAAATAATGGCTATCAAGCCATAGCTTTAGAGGTTCATTTCCTCTATCTAAAACATTGCCTAGCTCTTCAGCAATCAGAAGTCTTTTATGTCTATATAATTGTGATTGCACCTGGAAATCAGATAGTTTTTTTAGCTTATCCTGAGAACATTCTAAATCTAAAATCTTCGATTCGAAGTCTACTAATTCTGCAATTGTCGGTAAACGCACTTTTAATCCTTTTAATTTGAAAGCTGAAACGTTGTCTCATCGGAAATGGGGGGGGATTTGGCTGATACTTTGCCATATTCTGATTACAGATAAAAGAGGAGATACTTAAGTGCTGACTAACTATAGAGTGGATTATTGGAACAATTTACCTGTAAAAATCTTAGACAAGACTAAATGTATCCTTCATTTATCAAGTAATAAAGAGCTTTACCCAAGGAAGATTAAAACAAAATATGGCTTACGCTATGTATTGAATGTAGGAAGGAGATACAGGCTTATCTCGGAAGACAAAAGAGCATGGAAGTTAATGACTCATGAGTCTTACAATAATTATATTTAAAATTGGAACTAAGTTATGAAATATAGAGATTCTTGGACAGCACCATTGATTCGTGAAGGTAAGAAAAAGATTTCAGGCGGGGCTGCTAGAAATGTTAGAATATCAAAGTCTGGAGGCATGGATTCAATCATTACTGATACCCTGAATTATGCTTTAAATAAAGCTAATGCAAAATCTGATGATTTGACGGTTCCCACACCGCAGACTACTTCAGTGTTAACTGAGAATCAGACTCCCGCTATTCATTAATAAATTTATAAGGCGACGATGTTAGTCGCCTTACTCATTCAAATACAACTCTGCCATGTCATCCAACTTAGCCTTAACTTCTTTCCAGTTAGGCATTACCTGTGTTAACAATCGCCAAAATTTGTCACTGTGGTTATGCTCGGCTATGTGACAAAGTTCGTGGAGAATCACATAGTCAATGCACTCTTTTGGAGCTTTAATCAAATGAGGGTTGAGCATCAAGCTACCTTTAGTAGAACAGCTGCCCCATTGTTTTTTCATAGCCATGATACGAAATGAAGGTAAGCCTTCTACCCAAGTCGCTTTTGTCAGCATTTCATGTAATCTATCATGAAAAATGGCATTGGCTTTTCGGGTATACCACTTATCTAAAAGTGGTTTTATTTTAGCCACCCGATCATCACTATCATGTTTAAGCGTTACATTGAGTTTTCCACGGGTAAGTTTCACATTTGAGGTTTGTTTAGCATCTATTAACACTTTTAAAACATAGCGCCTACCAAGGTAAAATTGCGTTTCGCCGCTTACATACTGTCTTGGCATAACGTATTCATGTTGTGAAGCAAACTCACTAATGCTCTCCCAGATCCAACGTGCGCGTTTAGTCATAGCTTCTTGGATCACTTGAGTTGCAGCATCATATGGCACTGTTGCAACTACACGCTGATCAGGGTGAACTTTTATCACAACTTTACGTTTGTTCTTTGCTTTTTCGGCATCATCTTCACTTACGACTTGTCTGATTATATCGTAATGAATAATCTCCTCGCCGTAAGCTAAAATACCTTGCTCTTGAGTTGTTTTTTTTATCTCACTCATTAACTATATATTCCACGAGCTTTAACCACGAGATAAACCCAATCGAGTAATCTTAAGCACTTCTTCAATTAAGCTTTGCGCATTTTCAAGGCCCAACTCTGCAAACAGCATAGGTAGGAGTTTCATACTAATTGCATTTTCAATTTCACTTGGATTAATTGAAAACTCGGCAACCGCTGTTTTTACAACGCCATCAATATCAAAAGCATATTGAACCAGCTTATCTTCTGTTTGATTAACATCTGGGAATAAATGTTTAAATAAACCAAAATAAGCTTGTGCGTGTTTATTTTGTTTACCTTCACCATCAGTAAACATATCTTGAATGCCTTCAACTTTTCGTTGTTTAACTTCTTGTTCAAAGTCAGCAAAAAGCATGTACTGTTTCACTGGCGCATCAAACATCGCTTTAGCTTCATCAATCGCTTTTTTAAGTAAATTAGAAAAGTATTCTTGAGCATATGGATCATCAGCTAAGTCTTGCTCAATCATTTTGGTAATTCGCCCAGTGATTTTATCTGTTTGATTACGGGCTTCATCATCAGTTAAATCTTGTGGTTTAACATCTTTCCCAAGATTACCAACCAAATATGCACCATCGGGTTCTCTTACTTCAATACCAGCAATATGTTTATCTAATAACTGACGAACATCTTCTGCATATTCATCATAATCAACAGTTTCATTTGCATCTTCACGCACTTGTTTACGCAAGTTGACAAACATCTTTAATGTTTCTTTATAATGATCTCGTTTGTCATCAAAGCTTTTGTCTTCAAAAAAGCTAGCCGATTGTAAAGCCACTTTCATACAGTTTAAAAATGCAGTGAGTGCTGTATAAAACTCATCTCGTTTTTTTATGTTTTTATCAATAAATTGACCATGTACATCTTCAACTTTGGGCGTGAGTGCTTGACGCAATGCAGCATGGTCTTGCTTATTTTTAACATCAGCGAATATAGCCCACAAATCATTATATAAACCTGGTAACTTTTTATATTCAGTATCCATGCGGTTGTATAATCCTTTAAGATCATCAACATCAAAGCCATTTTGATTACGCTCAGCCAACTCTTGATACTTTTCAATTGTCATATCGAGTTCTTTTAAAATACCGCGATAATCAATTAAATAACCAAATTGCTTTTTGCTATGTAAACGGTTTACACGAGCTATAGCTTGAATTAAATTATGTTCTTTAAGTGGTTTATCAATATACAAAACCGTATTTTTAGGTTCATCAAAGCCTGTTAGTAGTTTATCAACCACTATCATCAAGTCTGGCCCTTCATCTTGACTAAAGGCATTAATGATATCTTTGGTATAGGTTTTTTCATCAACATTGCCAACATTAGCTTTCCACCAATTTTGAACAATGTCTTTGCTATCTTGATCTACTACCTCATGGCCTTCACGAGTATCTGGAGACGACATTGCTACTACAGATGTAACTTTGCCTATTTTGTCTAAAATTTCCTTATAACGAATTGCAGAGGCTTTAGAGTCACAAGCTAGCTGCCCTTTTAACCCTTGTTGTTTAAAGTTCTGAAAGTGATCTGAAATATCATGAGCTATCAACTCAATACGACCTTCGGTTTGGTATATCTGACCTTTTTGCGAAAACTTCTTTTTTAGATCTGTTCTTTGCTTTTCAGTTAGTTTTTCTGTGATCCGATCAAACCAAGCATCAATTGCCTTATCGTTTACGTTTAGCTCAGGAATGCGTTCTTCGTACAACAATGGTGTTACTGTCTTATCTTCAACAGCTTGCTGCATAGTGTAAGAGTGAATTATCGAACCGAATTTATTTTCAGTTTTATCATCTTTAAGTAATGGCGTACCCGTGAATGCAATAAACGCCGCCTTTGGCAGGGTTTGTAACATACGAATATTGTTCTCACCATTTTGACTTCGATGACCTTCATCAACTAATACTAAAATATTCGGGCTATCGTTATAACATTCATCATATTTAATAGCTGAACCAAATTTATTAATAATAGAAAAAATAACACGTTCGTTACCTTTGCCAATTTGTTCAGCTAAACGTTTACCCGATGTAGCCATTGCATCTCTTTTATCGCGTTCGCTTAAAACGCCACCAGATGCAAATGTACGGCTCAATTGGTCTTCTAGGTCAACTCTATCAGTTACTATTATTACGCGGCACTGAGCAAGCTCCTGAAGCCATATAAGCGCTTTTGACAAAAACACCATAGTAAATGATTTACCACTTCCTGTAGTATGCCAAATAACCCCACCATTACGTGCACCAGGTCTTTTAATCTCATCAAAACTAGTAATACGTTCTATTAAGGCTTTAATACCAAAAACTTGCTGATAACGCGCAACTATCTTTCCAGCCTTTTTATCAAACAAGGTATACAAACGGGTCATATCTAATAATCGGTCGGGTCTTAACAAACTTACTAATAATCTATCTTGAGCAGTTACAGTGAGTTCACCTCCAGCTAACAAGGATAAATATTCATCTTTTGCAGCGGCTGGTCGGTGGCCGAAAATGCCATCAAGCTGTTGTTCATTTAAAGTTTTGTTTTTCAAACGAACAAACTCAGCTTCAATAATGTCTTCCTCGACCCATTTAGCCCAAAACTTCTCTGGAGTACCGCAAGTGCCATACAAACCATCATGACCATTAACCGAAATCAACAACTGACTATACGCAAACAAATGTGGAATTTCTGCCTGGCCTTGGTTACGTATTTGTTGTGATACAGCTTCACTTAATGTCGATTTTCCCTCAGTAGAAGAATCAGGTCGTTTAGCTTCAACTACGACCCAAGGCAGACCATTTACAAAACATACAATATCAGGAATTCGAACACCTGTACCTTCACTGTTTTGTACCACCATTTCTTCAGTAAAGTGAAAATGATTGTTCTTAATATTTTGCCAATCAATTAACTGAATCGTAGGTGATGCTTTTTTACCATCAATAAATTCTGTAACACCCACGCCATACATCAAAGCGTTATAGAGTTTTTCATTAGCACTTTTTAACCCTTCATTCATCGCAGGGTTAAGTTCATGCATAATTTTATCGATAGCGGCAGCTGATAGCTTGTGTTCTTTGCCTGCAAACGGGAATGTTTGATTGCTTAAAAACTCTCTCATTACTGATAACAGCATAACTTGGCTAGTTGCCTTGCCCGAATAACTATTACCACGATATTTCTCGCATTCACTTGGTGGTATAAAAGAATACCCAAGCATACTTAGCATGGTTAATGCAGGTATTTTAGAGCTAAACTCTTCTTTAAAATTTGGGATAATATTTGTCATCTGGCTCTCCCAATTATCGGTTATTTAGTTCATTGTGATCAAAACCAGGAGGAAGTGGTTTAAATCCGCCTTTATCAGCTTCAGTTGGGCTTGACTGATAATGAAACTGCCTCAATTTTTTAATGTTAAGTTTCGTAGATAGAATTGAGCTATTTTCTCCACCTTTCACATACAACAGAGTTTTATTTTCGGTTCTGCTTGGTTGAAGTACACACGAACCACCATATTGAGACGTGTTTGATTGGACTGTATAACAATGCAAATCTCGTACAGTTGACTCTAATATGTGTTGGTAGTAATTGGTATCTCGGTTCCAAACACATGCTACAAGTAAATCTAACTGGGATTTGAATAGCACCCGATGACTAATATCTGAAAGCTCAAAGCAATTGTATGTAGACAGACTCGTTCCATTCCAACTAACTCTATGATATGCAGGTTTCTGGATTTGGGGCTGATAAAGTCTCAATGAATGAAGCAACTTTTGCTCAGCAGGTGCATAGTGGTTCTTTAGTCTAGGTAGGATCGCACAAGAGTTGTATTTACCATTAGATTGAAATGGCAGCACCTCAACAATTAGATTATGAGCATTTCCGCCTACAACCCAATGCTCTAAACCAAAAATTAAACCTATTCGATTTAGCCTTGCAAAGTGTATCATATTTGGTAACCACTCAACGGGAACTGAAACTTCAGGAAAAACTAAAACATCAACATTATCTCTCACTGCTGAGTTAAGCATTGAATTTAATGAGTATTGACGCTCGTTACTTAAATTTGTAGGTGTATCAGCTCTTAACGCTGAAGCAATATCATTATCTGCTACAACAAAATTAGCTAACCCTATTTTTAGCTCTGCTCGCCTAGAGTTTTGACCAACAACAATATGGTGAGTTGTAACTTTGTCCTCTTGATTTGACTTTTCATACACATCAAAGTTACTAATTGAGTTACCTGTTTGTCGAAAGTAATTAGTTTCAGAGTCTTTTATCCAATCTGGTAGATTTGAATCTTCATTCAATAGTCTGAATAAATCAAAAGTTTGCCATTCATCAAAATGGATATATCGAGGGGTATAATTAACTTTAGTTTGGTTTAGTCTAATACTTCTTTCGCCCAAGAAGGCTCTCTGGCAGGTTAAATCCCCCTCATAATCAGTATAATTAGCTAACGGCCAAGCTGATAAGTAGTGCTTAAATAAATTAGCAGAACGAATCTTTTGAGTTGGCAGTTTCAGACGGTTTTCGTCAATTATTTTATCTAAAGATGCTTTCGGCTTTATAAAGTTTGAACCTAGCTCTTGCATCATTTGAAAGCCACTAAACCCCTGCTGTGGCAATCTTATGTCTAAAGCAGCTATTACCATACTAAACGAAATATTATTGTATTCGTTAATGTGCTCCCTTAGAGTTTCTACAAAAGCCTGTCGTTTTCTGGTGTATCGAATACTCGCACTATTAATGAGACTAATTTCAAACTGAAGATTCTGGTAAAACTTTGCAGCAATGTCGTATTCTTTTAAAATAATTGCAAATTGATAAACCTTTTCCCAAAGCCTAAAAAATCGCAATATGTTTTGCCCTTTAAAAAGCTTTGTTATATCAATTAATAAATCCCTATGATGGTTTTGACGTGACCCTTGAGCTAAAGCTATTTGCTTAGACAAAAATTGGGATAAACCACCTTCATTTTCGGAAGCTTTTAATACATTTTTTAAGTTACTTTCATGTCCATCGTAAAGAAATTCGTTGGCATAGTTACTCAGATTTATCTTACTTGAGCCGTCAGGTAATAATCTGTACTCGCTACTTTGCTTTTGGAGCGCTTCAATAATGACATCAAGTCCGGCTGTGCTGTGGTTAGAGTGGTATTGGTGAAGCTGGATCTTTTCTTGCTGGACTTCTAAGTTGCCAAACTCTGAAATAACTTCAAACTTTTTATCCTCAATACTAATTGCTGATGAGAGGTAATCCTCAATGAAGCTTTTAACTACTTTAGTTTGTTGAAGCTTAGGACGTTTAAAAACAAAAAGAATATCGTCAACATACCGACCGTAGTATGCTGGTCGAACAATATCAGAGACTTCTCTATCAAAACCACTCAAATACCAGTTTGCTAATACAGTCGAGGATGTTAACCCTATTGGTAAACCTACGTTATTCTCACAGCCTTTATGGGTATATTTTAATTGAGGCTTTATTTTTTCCCTGTATTCTTTGTAAATTTTTTCCAAAAGGTTAGTCAAGAATAACGCTAATTCTAATGCTTCTTTATCATCTATCAATGATTCTATTTCAGCAGTGATTTTTTGAAATTTCAAATCGATATTATAAAAATACTGTTTAATATCTAAAGCAACGACTGCAACATTATCACCTTCAGTTGTCACTCGTTTAGCTGTTTCAATCGCTCCATTTCGCCAATCATTGTATTGACTAATGTAACTAACAAACACATCCTTAGAGTCGCTACTATTTGAAGGTTCAACTAAGCTTAAACACTTAGCTTTAAGCCTATTGCCATAGCAATCCTTTGATAAAGCGTTATCAAATAAAGGCCCTACGTAAAGAGTCCATAATATATCTATCAACCAAAGCTCGGCAGGCCCATCGAAAAAATAATTAACTTTACTAACTTTATATGATTCTGCGCTTCTGAAATTTGTTACATAGTTAGGTTCAGCACTGGAACTATTGTTTTCAAATCCTTTAGCAATTAATTTGAAGTCAACGTTATTTATTAACTCAGTTAGGGCGTCATTATTTTCTGTTTCACCACTAAAAATTGTTTCAGACAGTTTTTGAAATAAAGTGTTATCCCTTATTGTCTGTGATTCAAATTCTGCAACTCTAGCTTTTAAAAATAGATTTATATTTTCAAAATAAGCATAGCTTTTTAAATACTTATAACCTAATTCAACTCTTGCAGGAGCTAGCATATAATTTCCTTATCTTTAATTTATTTTTAGCAATGACCTGTTTACAGCTATTTATTGATGTTTTTTTAAGCTGTATTAACCATTTAAATTGTCGATATCTTTTATATATCTAAAATTTGAACAGAATATAACAATAACTTAGGTTCATTTATGTATTACATTTGTTAATTTACTTATTCATAACTACCAGAACCAAACTCTATTTGATTCAGTTTTATAAATGATTCTGTCAAATCTTTGAGTAACCCTTCAGTTGTTAGCTCTTGTGCGGGCCAGCGAATATACAATTTATTTTTCTCCCACCATGTATTTACTGATTTGCCTTTGAATTCTTCTTGTACTCTATCATGTAGGTCGCCACCTTCTTTTTTCGCTATATGTATTTGAATAAAAATGCTTTTATTTTCATTTCTCGTATCATTAGCTTTCTTGAAACTAGCTCCATCATTAATCATAAATAGCACTAATTCAATTTGACTGTTTGGCACTGAATAAATAAAGGTTGGTAATTTTTGGAACCAATGTTGATACTTAACGCGAATATCAGCACTTACTTCTTCGCTACCTTTAATCTGTTTTATGAATTGCTTATCTAATTCTGAAAAAGAATTAATCAATAATTCCCATGTTTTTGAAATTCCACTAATGTTTTCAAAAACAAACTTCTCTTGCTCGCTATTTATTTTATTTTTAGTCATCATATTTTCCAGATGTAATAAAAAGTCTTTTAGGATGATCACCCATTTATTAAAAGGCTGGTCGTAAAAATGATCTTTTAGCCTACTTTTTATTTCTGTCACAAGTTCAGGGTAAGAGATACCACACCATTCTTTATGTTTCTCTGCTTGGGTTACTTTGCCGTCAGGTGATAACAATACAAATAAAGGTTCTTGCTGAGTGAAACTATCATTTTTAATTTGTTGATGAATGAACGACTCATACTCTTTAAAGGGGTTAGCCTGCGTGTGGTAAATTTTGTTTTCAATCGCCATTAACCAAGTATCTGAGCCAAACATTAAGTCAATGCGTTTGCCACTTTCGGTGCTCACTTCGCGTTGAGGTGGCGTTAGGCTATTTTCTTCGTATGGGATAGTTTTGCCAGTTTTATTGGCAATAATCGTCAGAAAGCTGTCTACAACTAAAGCGCCCATGCCATGTTCGGCTTTAGCATTACAGAAAAAGGCTAAAACTTCAGTGGTCGGATTTTCAAAGTGCCCGCGCATGCCAATATCAAATAACGTGCTCTCACGGTTATTATCATAGTGATACGCGGTTGCTTTATTTAGTAATGCTTTTATTTTTGTTAGTTCCATAAAGTAACTAAAGCGGTTTATGCCGCTTCAACTCCATCTACCTTAACCCTGCGCTTACCTGTTAACAACTGCTGCATTAAAGCTTTTTTCTCTTGCTTTAAACCTGCAAGTTTTTGTTCTAATAGCTCGATTTCTTTATCTGCATTTTTTAAGACTTCGGCTATTTTGCATTGCTCTGATTGCGATGGAATTGGAACTTGAATTGATTTTATAATTCCAGAACTTAAATTTTGTTGCCCACCACTATTTGCCAAACCTCTAATATTTTCATACTGACTAGAGAGGTACTGGTAGTAAAAATCTATCTCAAAGTCATCTTTTAATAACAATGCTCCACAGGCTTGGTTTGTTGCAGCCTCTAATCCTAACCTAGCGACTTGACCACGAGTTTTTCCTTGGCCGTACATAGCTATTAAAATCGTTCCTTTAGGGAATAACTTTGCAGAAGAATTACTTAACCCTTCGATTGTAATTTTTTGTTCGGCGTCAGTAATAAGACCAAACTTTATTTCTGTCGTAGTGACCCAAGGAATATTGCCGTTCCAATATGAGTCAATTTTTCTGCTAGGTGTACCCCCTGAAGTTACTTTTGCTATATCTTCAATCACTCCATGAATCCACTTCCCTTCAAATGGTTTACCTGAATCATCAAGTAGACGTTTCTTACCTGTGAGCAGTTGTTGCATTAGAGCTTTTTTTTGCTTTTTGCTGTTGTCGATTAGCCGCTCTGTGGTACTAATTGCTTTATCCCAAGCCCCAAGGATATTGGCAATTTTTCGTTGTTCAGGGAGTGGAGGAACAGCAACTTTAAGCCCCCCTATACCTTGTTGATCAATAGTGGTCATCGTCCCTGTTTTTGCATGACTCATAAAATGTTTTTTCGCATCATAGCTATGACAGTATTCATATAGGAAGTCTGAATCAACTAGAGCTTTGTTTGGTTTAGAGCGCATGATATGGCACTCCCACATGACATCCTCTTCATTTGAACGAAAACGAGTGCAATGAGCAATTCCATCTAACTTTAAAGAAGATCTTGTAAAGAATAAATCGCCTTTTTCTACTCGAAATTTTTCAAAGTCTTTTGTATTGGCATTTAATCTACGCAATTTTTTTGTGTTAACTTCCCTTGGCTCATAAATATCGACGACATTTATTAGCTTGTAGCCAGAACCTACAAATTGAGGGTCGTTAAATATTCCATTACTAATACGCCCGATGGAAACTTCTTTTAGTGTTTTCTGTTTCCAACCATTAGGCACCATAACCTAACTCCTTTAAGTAACCTTGCATTTCGACTTCAAGAGTTTGCAGTTCATTTTGAAGTTGCACACGCTCAGTACGCACAGCCACTAAGTCAATCTCGGCTTCTTCTTCGAAGGTATCAACATAACGCGGGATATTAAGGTTAAAGTCGTTTTCTTTAATCTCATCAAAGGTCGCTAAATATGAATACTTATCTGTTGTTTCACGAGCTTTATAAGTGTTGATAATTTTTTGGATATTATCAGTTGTTAATTGGTTTTGGTTTTTGCCCGATTTAAACTCTCGACTGGCATCAATAAACAATACATTGTTATCGGTTTTATTTTTTTTAAATAATAATATTGCTGCCGGAATACCTGTACCAAAGAATAGTTTTTCAGGTAAACCTATCACTGTATCTAATAAGTTTTCTTCAATTAGCTGCTTTCGAATTTTACCTTCAGATGATGCGCGAAATAACACACCATGTGGTACAACAACACCCATACGACCTGACTCTGGTTTAAGGGTTTCGATCATGTGGCTGATAAAAGCGTAGTCGCCTTTAGTTTTTGGTGGCACGCCACGGCGAAAACGACCAAATTCATCATCAGCGGCACCTTCATGACCCCATTTATCAAGCGAGAATGGTGGGTTTGCAGTTACTATGTCAAAGTGCAATAAACCACTAGTATCTTTTTCCAATAGCATTGGGTGGCGGATGGTATCGCCCCATTCTATGCGGTGATTGTCTTCACCATGTAGGAACATGTTCATTTTGGCGAGTGCCCAAGTAGAGCCTATAGCTTCTTGCCCATATAGAGCGTACTTTTTAGAACCATCAAAATTATTGCGTACCATACGGCCACATTTCATTAATAATGAACCTGAACCACAAGCAGGATCGCATATTTCATCGCCTTCCTTCGGCTCTAAAATAGCCGCTAATAAATCTGATACTTCAGGTGGTGTATAGAATTCACCTGCTGATTTGCCACTACCCGCAGCAAAGTGTTTGATTAGGTATTCATACGCATTACCGATAATATCGAGCGAACCTACTCGGCTTGGGCGTAAATTTAAAACGTCTTTACCAAAGTCTTCTAATATATGACGTAGTATTTCATTTTTTTGTTTTTCTTGACCAAGTTTGTCGGTGTTAAAACTAATATCTTGGAACACGTTTTTTAACTTAGTACCGTTGGCTTCTTCAATCGCATGAAGAGCTTGATCAATACGTTGCCCATTACCCGCTTCATGGCGTTTTTCATAACAATCCCAAAAACTAGCACCTTTAGGTAATACAAAACGTTGCTTAGCCATCATAGCTTGGATGAGTGCTGGATTATCACCGTATTGTGCAACAAGGTTATCGTATTCATCTTGATATACATCAGAAATATATTTTAAAAACAACATAGTTAAGATGAAATCTTTATAAATTGATGGGTCTACCGTACCTCTAAAAGTATCACATGCGGCCCATACCGCACTATTTACGTCACTTTGAATAATTGGGTCTTGATTGATTTGACTTGATGTCATTTTAAATCCTTGTTTAACCACCTTTTTAAAAGGGTGTTAGTTATTCTTTATCAGATTGATTAAATTTTGTTTCTACTTCTAAAGGCGTTGGGAAAATATCTGTAACGTCACACTTTAGTATATGAATGATTTCATAAAGCCTTTCGCAAGACACTGGTACGGAACCTTTTTCGATGCGGCTTAAGTAGCTTTGCTCTATTGATAACTTGCTTGCCAGCTCACCTTGAGCCACAGAACGGCTTATGCGAGTCAGTTTAATATTCATGCCTATTAACTTTTGTACAGGCTCCATCTATCACTTCCGCAATTAAAAGGAAAATTTTCCCACATTGCGGAGTTTCAACCTATGACATATAATGAATGTTTTTAACATATATATCAAATTTTGTAATTTAATGTCAAAAAGAGACCTAATGAAAGTAGATCCGTTAGTTTGCCGAGTCATTTGCATGACAAATATTGACCATTTTATGGCTGTTGAGATCAGAACTGCATATATCACGTTAGCAAATGATGAAACGCTCAGTCGCGCTGTTACTCGTAAATATGTTTATGGTGAATTAACTAAGTTAGTTAAGCGAGGTTGGCTAACAAAACTGACATCAGAAATAAAAGATATTACACGTTTTAAAAAAACCGAGTTATTTGACCGCAATGTTCTAGAAGCACAGATATCACAAAGCACATCTTCAGTTGATTTTAAAAATGTTCAGAGAGTTGAACAACTATATGCAGATTTAAATACTTACAAATCCCAGCTACTTAAAGGGCTTGGAGAGATGATGTTTTATGATGAAGCGAGAAAAAAGCATCCTGAAATGACAGATAAAATTAAAACAGAATATATGGAAGTAAATGAGAACAATCACATTTTAAAAGGGAAGATAAGAGCGATTGAGAAATTAATAACATCACTTAAAGAGACATAATTAATGAAACTACGAAATTGGCAGTCGGAGTGTATCAACTCCGCAATTTCTAAATATGAGTTTAAAAAACACTTTTTAGCACTTGCAACCCCAGGTGCAGGCAAAACCATGATGGCATCGACCTTAGCTAAAATGCTTTATGATCAAGATAAAATCGATCTTGTACTGTGCTTTTCCCCATCATCTATCGTGGCTCACGATTTTAGTGGTGCATTAAGTGAGCAGTTTAAAACCCATTTTGATGGCAACATTGACGCAATGGGAAATTCATATACCTATCAAGGATTAAGTAGTCTTGATGAAACAGTATGGCGATTATTAAAGCGTTACAGAGTATTTGTTATTTTTGATGAAATTCATCACTGTGCTGGTTCAAATATAAAAAATGCAAATGCTTGGGGTGAGCAGATCATCACTAACATAAAAAATAAAGCTGCTTATACAATTGCATTAACGGGAACGCCTTGGCGTTCAGATGCGTTACCAATTGTACTTGCAGATTACTGCAATAAATCAGGAAAAATACAATGTGATTATGTTTACGGGTTGCAAGAAGCAATACGAGATAATGTATGCCGTATACCTCAAGTAATAGCGTTAGATAATGACCAAATATCAGTTAAAAAAGGTGATGAGACTAGTTATTTTACAAGTTTTTATGATCTTTTATCACAAGATATTATTCCCTATAGTGATATTGTTACTAATCCAAAAGTTATTGAGCAATTATTAAGACATTCAAATACTAAATTAGATAAGCTTCGTTGCTTCAATAAAGATGCTGGGGGTCTAATTGTTGCGTCCTCTATTGTACATGCAAAGCAAATAAAACTAATTTTAGAGAAGACTATAGGGGAAACCGCTGTTGTTGTTACAAGTGATGAGGACAGCGCAAACAACCTAATTACATCTTTTAGGAACAGTCAAGAAAAATGGATAATTAGTGTTGGAATGATCTCCGAAGGCACTAATATTCCCCGCCTTCAGGTATGTTGTTACCTTTCGAATGTAAAAACTGAAATGAATTACCGTCAAGTGAGTGGTCGTATATTGCGTTTTACCGATGCGCCAAATCAGCAAGCTTTTCTCTTTATGCCAGCAGAACCAAAACTTGTTAAATATGCCTACCGTGTGGCTCAAGACATTCCTGATGCTCTGTCAAAAGTTAAGTTTGTTCCTATGGCTGAAGAAATAACAGCTGAAGTTGATATAAAAATCGAAGGTGAACCCATTATTGATGATGGAGATTCAACTGATACTTCAACGAATAAGCCCATTTTAGATATTGGAGACACGATCACTGATACAAATGAAACTCCAGATGTTGATACTGATGAAATACCAAAACCTATTGATGACACTCCAAAGGGTGAAAAACCTGTAACAACCGAAAAGATCATGGGGATCTTTGGTCAATTCAATCATACAGAACTTGAAATTGATGGATTTGAGCATTTGGTTATATCAGATAAATCAATCGCTAAACTTAACGAATTCAGCACACAGGTATTTTAAGAATGATAGGTAATAATTAAACCCTAGGAAGTTTAATTCATGGGTTTACCGCTAAGAGTGACAAGTTCAATGCTAGTTGTGAAACCCACGAGATTGAACATTACATTGCCTTTTCCAATCTATAAATCCAGATATAAATGTATGCACATTGAAAACTTGGCACAGGTGGGATTTAAACGTAGGAGAACAGTTAGCTAAACTGTTTGTCAGCGCTGGACAAAGTCGCTTGGTGTTAACATCATTATGTGTAGTAGCTCATATCTAATCTGACACTTTCCAATTTTAGTGTGATTACCAAGGGAAACTGTCGGTCTAATTACCGAGCGACTTTGTCGTAAGTAGCATATCAGCCAGTTACTAAACTGGCTATTGTTTATGCTGACTTTTGTAAGGATTGTGATTTTTCAACTCTCAACGCAGTGGTATTCATATTGTTTCTTAGCCATACACTGCGCACTCCATTTGGGCTGATATCAATACCAAG
>NZ_FOLO01000043.1:0-14463 GCF_900112265.1 Pseudoalteromonas denitrificans DSM 6059
TGAATCTGATGATATCGATGCTTTATTAGATGGCGTGAGTGATGAGGCAGATATACCTGATGTTGATGATACAGAAGTTGCAGCCGATTTAGGCACTGAATCTGATGATATCGATGCTTTGTTAGATGGCGTGAGTGATGAGACGGATATACCTGATATTGATGACACAGAAGGTGCAGCCGATTTAGGCACTGAATCTGATGATGCTTTATTAGATGGAGTGAGTGATGAGGTAGATATACCTGATGTTGATGACACAGGAGGTGTAGCCGACTTAGGCACTGAATCTGATGATATCGATACTTTGTTAGATGGCGTGAGTGATGAGTCAGATATACCTGATACTGAGGACACAGAAGTTGCTTCCGATTTAGACGTTGAATCTGATGATATCGATGCTTTATTAGATGGCGTGAGTGATGAGACGGATATAGCTGATATTGATGATACAGAAGTTGCAGCCGATTTAGGCACTGAATCTGATGATATCGATACTTTGTTAGATGGCGTGAGTGATGAGTCAGATATACCTGATACTGAGGACACAGAAGTTGCTTCCGATTTAGACGTTGAATCTGATGATATCGATGCTTTATTAGATGGCGTGAGTGATGAGACGGATATAGCTGATATTGATGATACAGAAGTTGCAGCCGATTTAGGCACTGAATCTGATGATATCGATACTTTGTTAGATGGCGTGAGTGATGAGATAGATATACCTGATGTTGATGACACAGAAGGTGCAGCCGACTTAGATCTTGATTCAGATGTTGATAACTTAGAAACCGCAATTGATTTAGATATTGACTCTGAAGATATGGATGCTTCATTAGATATTGCGTTAGAAAACTTGTCTGATGAGGAAAGTCCCCCTATAGAAGCTCATGAAATTTCCATTAACCCAGAGCTTGATGAATTAGGTGATGATTTACTCGATGAAATAGATAGTTTAGACGTTGAACCTGATAGTACTGACATTGGCGACTTAGACATTGCAGCAGATTTAAGCGATATTGATGGTTTAATCGATGAGGTTGATAATACGATAGATATTTTGGATGACGTATCCTCTGAAGCAGATACTTTAGATCATATTGATGATTTAAATAGTGAAACTGACGATTTAAGTGAAATATCCAATGAAATAGAACTTGAAGCGGCAGACTCAGAGGTTTTAGAAACTTTAGATGATAGGCCGGAATTGGTTGGTTCTGAAAGTCTAGATACTATAGCAGAATCAGGCTTAAATAATGATGAGTTAGAGAGTGAATCTAATCATTTAGAATCGGATGAAGATATTGTGCATCAAAATTTAGATAATTTTGATGCTGATTTTGATAACTCGGAAATAGATTTGGGGGATGACCCTCTATCTGAAGATAATGTTGATTTAGAAATTGATGATGAAACTCTAACTGATATTACTATAGACCCAGAGCAAGAACATGTTGACTCGCCAAGTGAAGAACTTGAAGAATATCCTGAGTTGGCATTAGATGAAGCTTTAGCTGAGCTAGATATAAACGAAGCGCCAATGCAACTATCTCAAGCTGAGATGGAGTTAGCTGAATCAATGAAATCAACTTCTACAGAAATAGAAGATGATTTTGGTTTAAAAGAAGATCTATTGGAAAATATTGAGACAAATGATTTATCAGATTTTGATGATGACGATGATCTCATGAAGTTATCTGCTAATGACCATGAAGATAAATTAACTGAGCTGGAGGCTGATTTAGTTGGGACAGATCAAAGACTTTCAGATCCTATTCCTGATAATGAGATTAAAGATGTTGCAGTAGAACTTGACAATTTAATAGATGAAAATAGTGATGATGCACTATTAGAAGTTGATAATGTAACATCAGAAGTCAGTGATTCTTTAAGTGATTTAGAAAATACAGATTTTGATGCTTTACTTAATGAGTTAGCAGAACCTGATAATTTACCTGATGTTGACCATCAAGAATTTGAAATTGATTTTGATAGTTTATTATCAGAAGAAAATATGCTCGAAGAAGCGATTGAGACTAACGATAGCTTAGATGATGACTTAGAAAGTGATTTTGTAGAAATAGATGATTTAATTGAACAAAGTGATGATGAAGAACTCACAGATGAACCATATGATAATGCAAATATGGATGTGGGGTTAAGTGATTATGATGAACTTCTTGCTGGTGAAGAAAGTTTAGATGTTGATGCACAAAGTGGAGGGTATTCTGCTAAATTAGACTTGGCGCTTGCCTATTTAGAGATTGAAGATTTTGAAAGTGCTTCAAAAGCTGTGCAGGATGTCATAGATAATGGTCCAGCAGAAGTTCAAAAAGAAGCTGAGCAACTAAAGCAAAAAATCATTCAAAAAAATTAGTGTTATAAATTCAAGTTTGATACCGCAAAATTGCGGTATTTTTAATGTTTAAGAAATTAAATAAATATATTGAGTTTATTGCTATTTCGTTACCCTTCATGGATGTGAAACTCGCATTTTAAAGCCATTTAAGTATAATACGGCGCTTTAATTAGCTTCTTTGGATGAATATGCGAATAGCGCTTGGTGTAGAGTACGATGGCTCCGAATATTATGGTTGGCAACGTCAAGATAATGTGAATAGTGTTCAACAAGAAGTTGAAACCGCATTATCTAAGATATGCAATCAAAAGGTAGTCGTTTTTTGTGCTGGAAGAACTGATGCTGGTGTTCATGGAACTGGGCAAGTTGTGCACTTTGAAACAACAGCGCAAAGAGACTTAAGTGCATTTACCTTAGGTATGAATTCCTTATTACCTGATACCGTTGCTGTTCGTTGGGCTAAAGAGATCCCTTTTGATTTTCACGCTAGATATAGCGCTGTAGCAAGACGTTATCGCTATGTTATATATAATAGTCCACTACGTCCGGGAATTTTAAAAAATGGGGTGAGTCATTATTATCAACCTCTAGATGTTGATAAAATGAAACAAGCTTGCCCATATATAGTGGGAGAGCATGATTTTACTTCTTTTAGAGCGATTCATTGCCAGGCAAATACACCTAATAGAAAAATCATTCATTTAAAAGTTGATCGCTATGGTGACTTTATTGTTATTGATGTGAAAGCAAATGCTTTTTTACATCATATGGTTAGAAATATTACAGGGTGTTTAATTGATATTGGTTTAAATAAACAGAAACCAATATGGATGAAAGAAATATTAGAGTTAAAAGACAGGTCTAAAGCAAGCCCAACAGCGAAAGCTGGCGGATTATATTTAGTTGATGTTGAATATCCTGAAAAATGGAGTATTGAGAAAACTCACCCTGGGCCCTTATTTTTACCAGACTTTTAATTTAAATGTACAAAGAAAAGAGCTACGACCAGTTTTTTATACCTAAGTTGTAGAAATCATGTTTTAATTGACAAAATTTCTCTGTCTATATAGGCAGTGAATAGACTAAATTGATAAAAACTAAGAGAATTGCGCATGAGTTGGTTAGAAAGAATCTTACCGAAAACAAAATCATCTGGCCGTAAAGAAATCCCTGAAGGTGTATGGGCTAAGTGTGGCGATTGTGATGCTATTTTATATAAAGCTGAATTAGAAAAATCACTAAATGTTTGTCCTAAATGTGACCATCATATGCGACAAAGTGCGCGTGGTCGCATTGAGACTTTCTTAGACTCTGCCGATAGAGTTGAGTTAGGTGTCGATTTTGAGCCGCAAGATTTACTAAAGTTTAAAGATTCAAAAAAATATGTAGATCGTATTTCATCAGCTAAAAAAGTAAGTGGTGAAAAAGATGCACTAGTTGCTATGACTGGGCGCTTAAAAGGGATCCCTGTTGCTGTCGTTGCATTTGAATTCTCTTTTATGGGCGGTTCTATGGCATCTGTTGTTGGTGCACGTTTTGTTGAAGCAGTTAACAAGTGCCTAGAAAATGATATGCCATTAGTGTGTTTTTCTTCTTCAGGTGGCGCTAGAATGCAAGAGGCACTTATGTCTTTAATGCAAATGGCAAAAACAAGTGCTGCATTGGCTAAAATGAGTGAAAAAGGTTTGCCATATATCTCAGTATTAACTGACCCAACTATGGGAGGTGTTTCTGCTTCACTTGCAATGTTAGGCGATGTAAACATTGGTGAACCTAAAGCTTTAATCGGTTTTGCTGGCCCGCGTGTTATTGAGCAAACTGTGCGTGAAACACTTCCTGAAGGTTTCCAACGCAGTGAGTTTTTATTAGAGCATGGTGCAATTGATATGATAGTCGATCGCCGTGAAATGCGTGATACGATAGCAAGAATAGTCGCTAAATATATGAACTTGCCCTCAACAGAGCAAGAGCATAGAGTAGCTTAGTTTCAATAATTAACTTATTTCAAGCTGTATTCATTATGGCTTGAATTACATTAAATAATTAAAGTGAAGTTATGTCACAATGTATTTTAAGCCAATCATCAAGTCTTGATGATTGGCTTTGTTATTTAGAAAGCATTCACCCCGCTGATATAGAAATGGGCTTAACTAGAGTTACTAAAGTTGCACAACAACAAGGTTTATTATCTTTTTCAGGTAAAATTATTCTTATTGCAGGCACTAATGGTAAAGGTACCACAGCGCGATGTTTAGAAGCTTTATTACTTTGCCAAGGATATAGTGTTGGTACCTACGCCTCACCACACATATTTCATTATAATGAACGTGTTAGAGTCAATGGTAAGAAGCTAGATAATCAAAAGCATGTTGATGCATTCTATGCCTTGGAAAAAGGCCGAGGTGAAACAAGCCTAACCTACTTTGAATATGCAACTTTAGCTGCATTAGAAATATTTAAACGCTATCAGGTTGATTATATTCTTTTAGAAGTGGGGTTAGGTGGCCGACTTGATGCGACAAATATTGTTTCTCCTATCGCATCTGTTATTACAACAATTGATCTTGACCATAAAGATTATTTAGGTGATACCCGGGAATTGGTTGGTTTTGAAAAAGCCGGCATTTTCAGAAAAAATATTCCAGCTATTGTGGGCGATCTTAATATTCCACAGTCGGTTATAGAACATGGAGAAAATATATCCGCAGATATGATTTTGTCAAAAAAAGATTTTATTTTTGAAGATAAAAACTCGTCATTTGTTTGGCAATATAAAGATGAAATATATAAATATAGTCAACCAGCTATCCCTGCACAAAATGTAGCAACAGCGTTAACGACACTGAAAAGTTTAGACTTGTTACCAGATGAAAATAAAATAACGCATGTTTTACAAAATTTGAAAGTAGAAGGGCGGTTTGAATGTTTAAGCCAATCTCCGCTTATTTATGTTGATGTCGCGCATAACCCCGAATCAGCAAGATATCTTGCAAAACAGTTACAAAACTTTAAAGCTCAAGGTGTTACAATTCATGCTCTTACTGGTATGTTGGAAGATAAAGACCAAAAAGCAGCTTTATCGGAATTAACCCAAGTTGTCGATCACTGGTCAATTACAACATTAAATTGTTTTCGGGGAGCTAATTCAGAAGTACTGGCAAATAAATTGGAAGGCTTACAGGTTAATAATTTTAAGAGTTTTATATCGGTTAAAGATGCGTTAGATATTATTTTGGCTCAAATGGACGTAACTGCTAAAAAAGATAAAAAACAACTTTTGATTATTTTTGGTTCATTTTACACTGTAGCTGATGCAATGCTTTATCTACAAAAGTAAGAGGAAATTTAGGTGAATTCAGGGTTTATAAATAGATTAGTAGGTACAACTATTGTTGTAATAGCAGCGATAGTTTTTATTCCAAACATTTTAGATGGTGAGAAAGTTAAATTTAAAGAAGGCTTTAAAACAATACCTGATCGCCCTGAATTTAAAACGGTTGATTTAAATTTAGAAGAAGCACAATCAAGTCTTGAATCTAAACTCCCAGATAATGCAGTAAAGTTAACGAATGATATTGCAATTGATGTGAAGGCAGAACCTAAGTTAGCGGATTTATCAAATATAAAAACTGAAACAAGCATTGTTGATAATAAAAAGCCAATTGTCGAAAAAAATGATACTGTAAAAAAGAGTTCACTTAAGGATGAAAAAACACAAAATATTAAACGTGCTGATACCTCAAACTTAACTGACTTTGCTTACGTTATTCAGTTAGGTAGCTTTTCGCATAAAGCTAATGTTGCCACTTTATTGGCAAAATTAAAAAAAGCGGGTTTTACGACATTCACAAAACCTGTTTATACTCCCTCAGGAAAATTAACTAAAGTATTTGTTGGACCTGAAATAAAAAAAATAGCCCTAGAAGCTAAATTACCTAAGTTAAAAGCACTTACGGGGCTTAACGGTAAAGTAACAATATTTGATGTTACAAAATGATCTGGCTATTTGGGCGCCTCTCTTATAAAATGCGCCCGAAATTAACAAAGGCTAATTTTTATGATTTGGGTTGATTATGCCATTTTTGGCATTGTTGCACTTTCTACTATGATCAGTTTGATCAGAGGTTTTATTAAAGAAGCAATTTCTTTGGCTATTTGGGTTGCTGCATTTTTTATCTCTAGTTTTTTCTATGAACATTTAGCTGCTTTTCTTACCTCCCTATCTGAACCTTTATTACGTAACGCCGCTGCAATTTCAATTTTATTTGTTGCAACACTTTTTTTAGGCGGATTATTTAACTTTATTTTAGGCAAATTGGTAGAACATACTGGTTTGTCAGGCACTGATCGTGTCATTGGTCTTGTATTTGGTGCACTTAGAGGTGTACTAGTTGTAAGCGCTATACTCTTTTTTCTAGATGCTTTTACCAGTGCGCCAAAAACGCAGTGGTGGGAGACTTCAACGTTAATCCCTGAATTTGGCTTTGTTATAGAATGGTTTTTTGCATACCTGGAAAATAACTCTAGCTTTTTAACTTCAGTAAACCCTTAGTCGGCAAGGATAAATAACATGTGCGGTATTGTTGGTATAGTCGGAAATTCTTCTGTAAATCAGGCGATTTATGATGGCTTAACTGTGTTACAACATCGAGGTCAAGACGCGGCCGGAATCATCACCATAAACAATCATACCTTTAGCTTACGTAAAGATAATGGCTTAGTGAAAGATGTATTTCACACTCGTCATATGAAACGGTTACAAGGTAATATGGGTATAGGCCATGTTCGTTACCCTACAGCAGGCTCATCCAGTTCTGCTGAAGCTCAGCCATTTTACGTTAACTCGCCTTTTGGTATTTCTTTAGCCCATAATGGTAACCTAACGAATGCAGAGCAACTAAAAGAAGAGCTATTTTCTGTCGCTAGACGTCATGTGAATACGACTTCAGATTCTGAAGTTCTTTTAAATGTATTAGCGCATGAAATCGCTTTAACTGAAAAATTAACTTTAGATCCAGAAGATATCTTTAAAGCGGTAACTGCTGTAAATAATAAAGCGGTAGGTGGGTATGCTGCAATTGCCATGATTATAGGTCAAGGCATGCTTGCTTTTAGAGATCCAAATGGTATTCGCCCATTAGTTTTTGGTAAACGTGACTCTAGCAAAGGCACCGAATATATGTTTGCTTCAGAAAGTGTTGCCTTAGATAGTTGTGGTTTTGAATTTATTCGCGACGTTGCCCCTGGCGAAAGCATTTTTGTTAGCAATGATGGTCAGTTATTTTCTCAACAATGTTCAGAGCATGCATCTTATTCACCTTGTATATTTGAATTTGTTTACTTTGCACGCCCTGATTCTACTTTAGACAATGTTTCAGTTTATGCTGCTCGTGTCAATATGGGCACTAAGTTAGGAGAAAAGGTAGCAAAAGACTGGGCTGATAAAGATATTGATGTTGTTATTCCTATTCCTGAAACTTCATGTGATATTGCGCTTGAAATGGCGACAGTGCTTAATATACCTTACCGTCAAGGTTTTGTTAAAAATAGATATATTGGCAGAACGTTTATTATGCCTGGCCAAGAAATGCGAAAAAAATCAGTACGTCAAAAATTAAATGCGATAGGGCGTGAGTTTAAAGGTAAAAATGTATTATTAGTTGATGATTCAATTGTACGTGGTACAACATCAGCCCAAATAGTTGAAATGGCAAGAGAGTCAGGTGCCAAAAATGTTTATTTTGCATCAGCAGCTCCAGAAATTCGTTTTCCGAATGTTTATGGTATTGATATGCCATCAGTAACAGAATTGATTGCCCATGGTCGTGAAGTTGAAGATATTAATGAAAGCATAGGTGCAGATGGCTTAATATTTCAGTCATTACCAGACCTAATTGAAGCTGTTGCAAAAGAAAACCCTGAAATTAAAACGTTTGAAACGTCAGTATTTGATGGACATTATGTGGCTGGAGATATAGATCAAGCATATTTAAATCGAATTAATGATTTAAGAAATGATTCAGCAAAATCAGATAACGAACAAGCAATGTCATCTGGTTTAGAGTTACATAATCAGGACTCTGTTGATTAATTCTTTTTAATTAAATATAAAAAAGGAGCCTAAGGCTCCTTTTTGTTTTGAGGTTAATAAATTTTATCTAATTAAATGTTGGGCCGTACCCTGTGGTCCACATCATTGCAGTTAAAGCTAAAATACAAACAAGTAAAATTAAACCTGTTGTAACAACTGAACTTGCATATATGAAGCCACGTTCTTCAGGAATGTGCATCAAAATAGGAACGCCAGTGTAAAGTAAATATACGGAATAGGCTAAAGCTACACAACCTACAATGACTATAAACCAAAGTACAGGGTAGAAAGCTGCAAATGCGGTCATAAAAATAGGAGTTGCAGTATAAGCGGCAAGCTCTAGCGTTTGAGTGTAAGTCGGATCTGCTCCGAAAGTTTTGGCCATCCAATGTGCTAATAAACCTAATGCACATACCCCCCCAATTAATGCAAAGTACATTGCGACTGCAATAAACATAGCACTTGATTCCGTTAAATGAATCGGATCGCCAGTTCCTATGCTCCAACCTAAGTATACAGATGAATAATAGCCCATAATAGAAGGGATCAAAGCAATTAACAAAATATGAGAAACACTATACTTTAAACTTTCATGACGTTTATCAATGGTTTGCCATTCATCTTTTGGATGAGCATATATACCCCAAAGGTGATTTAATATCATAATCTATGCGTCCTTTTTAATTATTTTAAGTTATTTTTATTAGTCTTCCCTTTAAGGTATTGTTGAATGTTAATATTTTGTCAAGTTTCTAAATACTTTAATCTGAGTTTATAGACTAAATATATTTTTTATTTAGGTATTCAAAACGATAGAGATCAAGATGTCGAAGTCTGATTATGATAAAATGTATTTTTAAATTTAGCTTTTAAATATGAGAATTTCATGACTAGCGACCAGTTATTAGCACCAATTAAATCATTTTTACAATGTGTTACACCCGATGAATGGATCAACGAAGCTAAAAAGCCTGAAAATTTAAAAGTATTATTATTAGACCATCTTATTTGTGAGCTAAAAGCAGGTCAAACTGCAATGTGGCTCATTCGAAAATATGCTGTAGATAAAGAAAGTGGTAAAGCGCTGTTGGAGTGGTTTCAGCCATACGAAAAATTTGTATATAAAAAAGAAGGTAATTTAGCGAGTTTAGCTGAACATTATAAATTATCTAAAGCAATTGTACCTAAAAGTAACTCTATATTTGGTCAAGATTTAATTGATAAGATGGTATTGTTAATTAAAGAAGAATTACATCACTTTTATCAGGTGCTAGAAATCATGACAAACAGAGGTATTGCATATGAGAACATTACAGCCGGACGCTATGCAAAAGGCATGATGCAGCATGTTCGAACGCATGAGCCTGCTATTTTAATTGATAAGCTTATTTGTGGTGCTTACATAGAAGCACGTTCATGCGAACGTTTTGCTAAAATAGCCCCACTATTAGATGATGAATTAAATAGCTTTTATGTTTCTTTATTACGTTCAGAAGCTAGACATTACCAAGACTATTTGAGCTTGGCGCAAAAAGTTGCAGGGTGTGATATAAGTGATAGAGTTAAATTTTTTGGTGAAATAGAGGCAAAACTTATTTCGACACCAGATACAGATTTTAAATTTCACTCTGGCATTCCAACAATTTAATCATTATTCAATCCACTTTTTATCTTGGAATTTATACATTGAATAAATAATAATTTTACTCAACCCATGGAAGGGGGGTTGTGTAGTTTTATTTAAGTAATAAATAAAACTATTTAAAATCGGTAAATATCAAGTCATAAGAATTAGCGGTAACTTCAAGGTAAGAGCCTTGTGTATACCAATCCCCTAAAACAATTCGTGTAGCTGTTTGACCTTTAATATTATGTTGATGTATTTTTGGTCTATGGGTGTGACCATGTATCATTAACGAAGTACTATACTTTTTGAAAGTATCAATGACAGCTTCATCAGTAACATCAAGTATTTCAGGGTTTTTATCTCTTTGCGAAAGCTTACTACGTTCTCTGGCTTTTTTAGCAACACTTTGGCGATACCATAAAGGCATGGCTAAAATGAGTTTTGGCCACCACCAACCCCGAGCCTTTTTTCTGAACTTCTGATATTCAATATCTTGAGTACACATTTCATCACCATGGAGTATTAATGTTTTAGTACCGTATAAGTCGATAATTGATTTTTCAGGTAATAAAATTAGACCTGCAAGTTTTGCATACCTATTACTGACTAAAAAATCGCGATTACCATGGATAAAATAGATGGGAATGCCAGAATCTTTAATAGCGCTTAATTTGTTGGCTATTTTGATTGTGAGTTCAGTTTGATAATCATCCCCAACCCAAACCTCAAAAAAATCACCCAAGATATAAAGAGCATCTAATTGTTCAGTAACTTGAGTGTTTAAAAAATCAAAAAAAGCCTTACTGATATCTGGGCGAGCTTCTGTTAAGTGTAAATCTGAAATAAATAGGGTTTTGTTCATAAAATAAATTTGCTTCGCATCATTTTCAAGGCCTCTTTGTGACAAATTAGGGTTAAATTATATTTAACCCTAATTGAAACCTTAAGCTTCTACTGTAACTTTATTAATGATCACATCATCAAGTGGTACATCTTGGTGAAAACCTTCACTACCAGTTGCAACATTTTTAATTTTTTCAACGATGTCCATGCCTTCAATAACTTCAGCAAAAACACAGTATCCCCAACCTTGAGAGGTTTCGCTTGTAAAATCAAGGAAACCATTATCTCCAACATTAATAAAAAATTGCGCTGTGGCAGAATGAGGATCTGGCGTACGTGCCATTGCGAGTGTACCTTTTGTATTTTTCAGGCCATTCGTTGCTTCATTTTGAATTGGATCTTGAACTTCTTTTTGCTCCATACCAGGTAAAAAACCACCACCTTGGACCATGAAACCATCAATTACACGATGAAAAATAGTACCTTCGTAGAAACCTGAATTTGCATAACTTAAAAAGTTTTCTACTGTTTTTGGTGCTTTATCTGCGTTTAATGCAATTTTAATATCACCGAAGTTGGTATGTAAAGTGACCATGAAATTTCCTAACTTGAATTGAGTTTAAATATTAGGAGTATTCTAACGAAGTTCTTCATGGACCACAAAGTGATAAATTTAAAATTTTAGTTAAAAGTGAGTAAATCGTCATCATAATAACGCAGCTTTTATAAAAGCCTCTAGAGCAAGTTTATTGCAAGTGATAAGATATAGTACAAATAAACTTTATTTCAAAAAGTGAAGGATTTTCAGTAAATGGTTCAAATATACAACACACTCACAAGACAAAAAGAAACATTTAAACCTAGAGTAGATGGTAAAATTGATATGTATGTGTGTGGTATCACTATTTATGATTATTGCCATATTGGTCATGCGAGAACTTTCGTAAGTTTTGATGTAATTGTTCGGTATTTACGTCATATTGGATACGATTTAAAGTTTGTTCGAAATATCACTGATGTTGATGACAAAATAATTAATCGTGCAAATGAAAATGGTGAGTCAATAAATACGCTTACTAAGCGCATGACCAAAGCAATGCATCAAGATTTTGATAATTTAGGCATGCTACGTCCTGATGTTGAGCCGACAGTTACAGATCATATTCCTGAAATTATTGAAATGGTTCAACGCTTAATTCAAAAAGAGCATGCATATATTGCTGAAAATGGAGATGTGCTTTTTAATGTCTCAAGTTTTGAACAATATGGACAATTATCACAACAAGACTTAGATATGCTTCAGGCAGGTTCTCGTGTGGAAGTTGATGAAAATAAAAATTCACCACTTGACTTTGTTCTATGGAAAAAAGCAAAAGTTGATGAGCCTTCATGGGACTCTCCTTGGGGCGCAGGTCGACCAGGTTGGCACATAGAATGTTCAGCTATGAGTAGCAAGCATTTAGGTGATCACTTTGATATTCATGGCGGCGGCTCAGATCTTCAATTCCCGCATCATGAAAATGAAATTGCACAATCATGTTGTGCAAACAATGGGGAGTATGCAGATACCTGGATCCATACTGGTATGGTCCAAGTAAATAAAGAAAAAATGTCAAAATCTTTAGGCAACTTTTTTACTGTAAGAGATGTATTAAAAAAATATGATGCAGAATCTGTGCGTTATTTTTTGATTTCCGGCCACTATCGTAGCCAATTAAATTATTCTCAAGATAATTTAGATCAAGCGCGTTCATCTTTAGAGCGTATTTATACCGCTTTAAGAGGCCTAAAACTTGTCGCTGTTGATTTAAGTGAAAACGATTATGTCGTTAAATTTAAAAAAGCGATGAATGATGACTTCAATACGCCTGAAGCTTTATCTGTCATATTTGAATTAGCAAAAGAGATAAATCGAATTAAAGAGTCAGATGAAAATAAAGCCGCTGAACTTGGTTATGTGTTACGTCAATTATGTGAAGTCTTAGGCATTGCACAACAAAATCCAAGTGAGTTTTTACAAGGTGATCAACAAGATGATGAAGTTGCAGTGATTGAATCCTTGATCAAACAACGAAATCAAGCTCGTTTAGATAAAAACTGGGCACTTGCTGATGAAGCCAGAGATAAACTAAATGAATTAGAAATTATTTTAGAAGATAGTGCGACCGGAACAACTTGGCGAAAAGCATAGAAAATAGCTAAGGTGTTCTAATAAAATTAATATTCTAGCTGCTAGCAAGAAAACATATAATAAAAAACCGCATTAAATGCGGTTTTTTTATTTACTATTTTATATTTGCCACTTACTGAATATAAAAGCTAAGTAATAGCGCTTAACTATGATATTTTTCGCAAGCTTCAAGTGTATTTTCAATTAAACTAGCAACTGTCATAGGACCTACACCACCAGGCACTGGCGTAATAAAACTGGCTCGATTTTGTGCAATACTATATTCAACGTCACCCACTAATTTACCTGAATCTAAACGGTTAATGCCAACATCAATGACAATAGCGCCTTCTTTGATCCATTCTCCAGGAATGAAGGCTGGTTTACCTACTGCAACAACAACTAAATCAGCACGACGAACATGTGCTTCAAGATCTTTTGTGAATTTGTGGCACACTGTTGTTGTACAGCCAGCAAGTAATAATTCTAAAGACATTGGGCGACCAACGATATTTGATGCACCAACAACAACAGCATGCATACCGCGATATTTTATACCTGTTGAATCAAGTAAAGTAATTATTCCTTTTGGTGTACAAGGACGAAGGGCTGGCATACGTTGTGCTAATCGACCTATATTATAGGGATGAAAACCATCTACATCTTTATTCGGAGTAATGCGCTCTAAAACTTTTTCAGCATTTAACCCTTCAGGTAAAGGCAATTGAACAAGAATTCCATCAACTTCAGGATCGTTATTTAATGAATCAACAAGGTCTAAAATTTGTTGCTCGGTTGAGTCCGCTGGTAAGTCAAAAGATTTAGATACAAATCCAACTTCTTCACAGGCTTTTCGTTTGGAGCCTACATATACCTGACTAGCAGGATCTAATCCAACAAGTACAACAGCTAAGCCTGGGGCGCGTAAGCCATTTTCAATGCGTTGCGAAACTTTCGACGCAACTGCATTTCTTACTTGTTTAGCAATTGCTTTACCATCTATGATGTTTGCCGTCATGGGAGACCTTTAAAAATTGGGGTTATAGGACTTTGTTACATGCTATTTTCTCATGAATCGAGTGAAGCGCCAAGTAACTCAGCTTCAGATCTCCAAGATAAAAGATTTTTATCTACTGAATTTAACAAAGAATAAGCAATAAACTTAAAAAACAGTCAGTGTGAGTTAATTTTAGGCACTTAGAATAATTTATTGAAAAAAAGTTTGACCTGCATAAAGCAAATCTCTATTATGCACCCCGTTGCCAACGAGTCACACTCGAAAGTAACTGAATATTCGGCGATTAGCGCAGTTTGGTAGCGCACTTGGTTTGGGTCCAAGGGGTCGCAGGTTCAAATCCTGCATCGCCGACCACTTT
>NZ_FOLO01000043.1:14793-48794 GCF_900112265.1 Pseudoalteromonas denitrificans DSM 6059
CGGCGATTAGCGCAGTTTGGTAGCGCACTTGGTTTGGGTCCAAGGGGTCGCAGGTTCAAATCCTGCATCGCCGACCATTTATTATATTTTTCACTTCATTTAAAATCATCCTTATCATCAATTTTGTCATCAATTTATTAAAAGCGTTCATTTAATAAATAATTCAGTTTATCTATTTTTATTCTTTATTTTGACTTTATTACTTCGAAGTACGTATCAACCGATACATTTAAATGTCACTCTTAGTTAAAAAACTCTTGTGGCTACTCGACTATCTAAATTTTTACGCTATAATGCCGCGACTAATATTAAATAAAAAAACGTCTACGGACGATCGAGCAGTAATTGTTACTGTTTGAAAGGAAGGCGTATTGAACGCCAAAATATATAGATTGAGGTAAATCATGCAAGTTTCTGTTGAGACGACTCAAGGCCTAGAGCGCCGTTTAACTATCACTGTTCCAGCTGAGAACATAGATACTGAAGTAAATAAACGCTTACAACAATTATCAAAAACTCAACGTATTGATGGTTTTCGTCCAGGTAAAGTACCAGCTTCTGTAATTAAAAAACGTTACGGCGCAGCAGTGCACCAAGAAGTTGCAGGTGAACTTATGCAACGTCATTACATCGATGCTGTTGTTGCTGAAAAATTAAATCCTGCTGGCGCACCTACTTTTGCACCTAAAGCATTAGAATCAGGTAAAGATTTAGAATTTGCTGCAACTTTAGAAGTTTATCCTGAAGTTGCACTAAAAGATTTAGAAACAATTAAAATTGAGAAGCCTGCAGTTAAAGTAACTGAGGGTGATCTTGATAATATGCTAGAAACGCTACGTAAACAGCATGCGACTTGGACTGAATCTGAAGAAGCTGCATCTGAAAGTGCACGTGTTACTATTGATTTTATCGGTAAAGTTGACGGTGAAGAGTTTGAAGGTGGTAAATCTGAAGATTTCCCTCTAGAACTTGGTCAAGGTCGTATGATCCCAGGTTTTGAAGATAATATCATAGGTAAAAAAGCGGGCGAAGAGTTAGTTGCCTCTGTAACTTTCCCTGAAGAATATCATGCAGAAAACCTTAAAGGTAAAGATGCTGAATTTGCTATCACAGTTAAAAAAGTTGAAGTTCAAGAGTTACCAGAATTAAACGATGAATTTGCTGTTGTATTTGGTGTTGCTGAAGGTGGTGTTGACGCACTTAAAGTTGAAGTTAAAAAGAACATGGCTCGCGAACTTGAGCAAGCTGTTAAAGCAAAAGTAAAAGAGCAAGTAATTGATGGTCTTTTATCAACTAACGATGTTGACGTACCAAGTGCATTAGTTTCTCAAGAAGTTGAAACACTACGTCAGCAAGCAGCACAACGTTTTGGCGGCGACGCTAAGAACATGCCTGAACTTCCAGCTGAACTCTTCAAAGAGCAGGCTGAAAAACGTGTTAAAACTGGCCTGCTATTAGGCGAAGTGATCAAATCAAATGAAATTAAAGTTGATGATGCTAAAGTTGAAGAACTTATCGCAACTATGGCTTCAGCTTATGAAGATCCAACAGAAGTTGTTGAATACTACAAGTCTGATGAGAAAATGATGCAGCAAATGCGAAATGTTGCTATGGAAGAACAAGCAGTAGAAGCGCTTCTTTCTCAAGCTGAAATTTCAGATGTTGATACTGCTTTTGATGATATTATGAACCCACAAGCGGCTCAATAATATTTACCTTAGCATAAAGTCATTGACTTAAAACTCTGCTAAAGTTTAAATGGCTCGTGTATCGGTGTTATATCACTTGATACTCGGGCCATTTTACATTTAACCCTACAATTTTATCTTAATAAAAAAAGCGAATAAGGAAATTGATTTAATGTTTAATAATATAACGGCTCCTTCAGACGCATTAGTTCCTATGGTTGTTGAGCAGACACCTAAGGGAGAGCGCTCATATGATATATATTCTCGATTACTAAAAGAGCGAGTTATATTTCTTACTGGTCAAGTTGAAGATAATATGGCTGACTTAATTGTTGCTCAATTATTATTTTTAGAATCAGAAAACCCAGAAAAAGATATTTTCATTTATATCAATTCACCAGGTGGTTCAGTAACTGCTGGTATGGCTATATATGATACGATGAAATTTATTAAACCAGATATCAGTACTTTATGTATTGGTCAAGCTGCGAGCATGGGGTCATTTTTGCTTTCAGGAGGCACTAAAGGAAAGCGTTTTTGTTTACCGAACGCACGTGTCATGATACATCAACCTTTAGGTGGTTTTCAGGGGCAGGCATCTGATTTTGCAATTCATGCTCAAGAGATATTGTCTATTAAAGAGAAGTTAAATCGTTTACTTGCAGATCATACTGGACAAGAAATTGATGTGATTTCAAAAGATACTGACCGCGATAATTTTATGAATGCGGAGCAGGCGGTAGAATATGGCATAGTTGATGCTGTACTAACGCAACGAGACTAAAACGTAATAAACGAAAACTTAATAAGTGTGCGAAGCTAAGCTTTTTTGACTAATATTTTAGTATAAAAACATTTAGGAACGCACTTTAGAAGAGGTAACTTAATGTCCGACAATAATGACGGCGATAAGAATAGTAAACTTTTATACTGTTCCTTCTGTGGTAAAAGTCAGCATGAAGTTCGCAAACTAATAGCAGGACCATCTGTTTATGTTTGTGATGAGTGTGTAGAACTTTGTAACGATATTATCAGGGAAGAAGTCCAAGATATCGCACCTAAACATATAGCATCTGAAAAATTACCTGTGCCAAAAGAAATACGTGCGCACTTGGATGACTATGTTATTGGTCAAGAGCATGCTAAAAAAGTATTGTCAGTTGCTGTATATAATCACTATAAACGTTTAAAAAACCAGTCAACAACAGCTGCATCTGTTGAGTTAGGTAAAAGTAATATATTACTTATTGGTCCTACAGGCAGCGGTAAAACACTTTTGGCTGAAACATTGGCTAAATTATTAGATGTGCCATTTACTATGGCAGATGCGACAACCTTGACTGAAGCGGGTTATGTTGGTGAAGATGTTGAAAATATCATCCAGAAATTATTACAAAAATGTGATTACGATGTAGAAAAAGCGCAACGTGGTATCGTTTATGTAGATGAGATCGATAAAATATCTCGTAAATCAGATAACCCTTCGATTACCAGAGACGTTTCTGGTGAAGGTGTTCAACAGGCTTTACTTAAATTAATTGAAGGTACAGTTGCATCAGTCCCTCCACAAGGCGGCAGAAAACACCCCCAACAAGAGTTTTTGCAAGTTGATACTTCAAAAATCCTATTTATTTGTGGTGGTGCGTTTGCAGGCTTAGATAAAGTTGTTGAAGCGCGAGGTCACAAAAATACAGGTATAGGCTTTGGCGTTGATGTAAAACCATCAGATTCGACAAAATCCTTAAGTGATAATTTAAAAGATGTACAACCTGAAGATTTAATTAAGTTTGGTCTAATTCCTGAATTTATTGGTCGTTTACCTGTTGTTGCGACATTAGGTGAACTAGATTTAGATGCCTTGATCCAAATTTTAAATGAACCTAAAAATGCTTTAACAAAGCAATACGGTGCATTGTTTAATATGGAAGATGTTGAACTTGAATTCCGTGAAGATGCTTTAATTGCGATTGCTGAAAGAGCAATGGAAAGAAAGACTGGAGCGCGAGGTTTACGTTCAATTGTTGAAGCTGTTTTACTTGATATCATGTATGAATTGCCTTCCATGGAAAATGTAAGCAAGGTTGTGATAGATGAAACTGTGATCAGTGGAGAATCAGACCCTATTTTAATGTATGAAAATCCACCAACAGATAAAGCTGTTTCAGAATAGAATTTATCAAACATCGTTTTTTCAGTATATTAAATAATCAAAAAGGAACCATTCGGTTCCTTTTTGCATAAAAGGATTGATCTTTACTTTAGTTATCCCCATATTCAATTCATGCCCTTATTTTTATAATACCAATCTCAATAATTATGAATAAAAATAATTAATTTTTGTGATTGCTATCAGCCTCAAGAGAATAATAATGACGCTTGAACGAACTGATTGTGTTGAAATTCCAGTACTAGCCCTGAGAGATGTGGTTGTTTATCCGCATATGGTGATCCCATTATTTGTTGGCCGTGAAAAGTCAATAAAATGCTTAGAAGCGGCAATGGAAAATGATAAACAAATCTTTTTAGTTGCTCAAAAAGATGCAACCATTGATGAACCCGAAGTAGAAGATGTGTATGAGGTTGGAACAATTGCAACTATTTTGCAATTACTTAAGTTACCTGATGGCACAGTCAAAGTTTTAGTTGAAGGTACTCAGCGCGCTAAAATAACTGAGTTCACGCAAACTGATGAGTTTTTTATTGCTCAGTCGCAATATATCGTTTCTAAAGATATAGATGAACAAGAACAAGATGTATTTTTACGCAGTGCTGTTAGCCAGTTTGAAGGCTATGTAAAGCTGAACAAAAAAATACCACCAGAAGTTTTGACATCGGTATCTGGTATAGATGAAGCTGCTCGTCTAGCTGATACTATGGCTGCGCATATGCCACTGAAAGTTGCCGAAAAACAAAAGGTACTTGAACTTGCTTGCGTTACCGAACGTTTAGAATTTTTAATGGCTCAAATGGAAGGAGAAATAGACCTTCTTCAAGTTGAGAAAAAGATTCGTTCACGTGTTAAAAAGCAAATGGAAAAAAGTCAGCGTGAATATTATTTGAATGAGCAAATGAAAGCCATTCAAAAAGAATTAGGTGAATTAGATGATGCGCCAGATGAATTTGAAGCATTAGCTAAAAAGATTGAAGAAGCGCAAATGCCAACAGAGGCTACAGACAAAACAAAAGCTGAATTAAATAAGCTTAAAATGATGTCGCCTATGTCAGCTGAAGCGACTGTTGTTCGATCATATATTGATTGGATGATAGGTGTGCCTTGGAAAAAGCGTTCAAAAGTTAAAAAAGACTTAGCAAAAGCACAAGAAATTCTGGATTCTGACCATCATGGTTTGGAAAAAGTAAAAGAACGTATTATGGAATACCTTGCTGTTCAACAGCGTACAAATAAACTTAAAGGTCCGATTTTATGCTTAGTTGGACCGCCAGGTGTAGGTAAAACATCATTAGGTCAGTCTATTGCACGCTCAACAGGCCGACAATATGTTCGTATGGCTTTAGGTGGAGTTAGAGATGAAGCTGAAATTCGTGGGCATAGGCGTACATATATAGGTTCTATGCCAGGTAAGATCATTCAAAAAATGTCAAAAGTTGGTGTGAAAAACCCCCTTTTTCTTTTAGATGAAATTGATAAAATGTCATCTGATATGCGAGGTGATCCATCATCAGCATTACTTGAAGTTTTAGATCCAGAGCAAAACACCAGCTTTAACGATCATTACCTTGAAGTGGATTATGATTTATCGGATGTCATGTTTGTAGCAACATCCAACAGTTTTAATATTCCTGGCCCATTATTAGACCGTATGGAAGTTATTCGTTTATCAGGTTATACCGAGGACGAAAAGCTAAACATTGCAACTAAACATCTTTTAGTTAAACAAATTAAGCGTAATGGCTTAAAAGAAAGCGAAATAGAAATAGAAGATAGTGCCATCATAGGTATTATTCGTTATTACACCCGTGAAGCCGGTGTGCGTAATTTAGAACGTGAGATTTCAAAATTATGTCGAAAAGCTGTAAAAGAAATTTTACTGAATAAAAAAGTTAAAAAAGTGATTATTAACCAAGACAATTTAGAGACCTACTTAGGTGTTCAACGTCATGATTATGGTAAGGCTGAAGGTGACGATAGAATTGGTCAAGTAACAGGATTAGCCTGGACTGAAGTTGGTGGTGATTTATTAACGATTGAATGTGCGGCAGTACCAGGTAAAGGTAAATTGACACATACGGGATCTCTTGGCGATGTCATGCAAGAATCAATTCAAGCAGCGATGACTGTTGTACGTAGCCGTAGTGAAAAGTTACGTATTAATGAAGATTTTTATATCAAACGTGATATCCATGTTCATGTGCCAGAAGGTGCGACTCCTAAAGATGGACCTAGTGCAGGTGCTGCTATGGTATGTGCTTTAGTGTCTAGTTTAACTGGTAATCCAGTTCGCTCTGATGTTGCTATGACAGGAGAAATCACTTTACGTGGTGAAGTTCTTCCTATTGGTGGTTTAAAAGAAAAACTTTTAGCGGCACATCGAGGTGGTATTAAGACCGTTATTATCCCACACGACAATGAAAGAGACTTAAAAGAGATCCCTCAGAATGTATTGGAAGGCTTATCTATTCACCCTGTTAAGTGGATCGATGAGGTCTTAGAGTTGACTTTGTTACACCCAATTGAGAGTTTTTCAGTCGGTTCTAAGTGAAAATCATTAAAAATGTTAAAAAAATTGAAAAAAGTGCTGTAAAGGGCTTTTCAAATTAAAAAGGTATGCTAAGTTAGGCTCTGGTTTTTAAGCGCAGCCCTTGTTCTATAAGGAGCCAGGCTAGCTTGCATCAAAATTAACAAGGTAAGCGATATTAAATTTTCGCTGATAATAAAAAAATATAAGGGGATGATGTTGTGAATAAATCTCAATTAATCGATCAAATAGCGTCAAAAGCTGACATTTCTAAAGCTGCGGCTGGACGAGCACTAGACTCTTTCATTAATTCTGTAACAGGTGCACTACAAGAAGGTGATTCTGTTGCACTCGTTGGCTTTGGTACTTTTTCTGTTCGTGAACGTGCTGCACGTACTGGTCGTAATCCACAAACTGGTGCTGCAATTGAAATCGCAGCAGCGAACATACCTGCATTTAAGGCTGGTAAATCACTTAAAGATGCAGTGAATTCATAAGTCATATTAATTGACCGAAGTTAAAATAGATGATTACTTTGTTTATAGCTTCAACAAAAAAAGCGCATCTGGTAAGATGCGCTTTTTTTACATAAAACTTTCAAGTTGAATTACCAATCGGTTTCCACGACATATGATTTGACTGATGCTGATTTGTAATTTTACTTGGTACATAAAGAGATAAAATAAAATGTTAGAAAGAATTAGAGAAGGATCCCAAGGCGTAGTAGCCAAAATAGTCCTTGGTTTAGTAATGTTATCATTTGCCCTTGCAGGTATTGGTAGCTATTTAGGTCAACCCGCAGATCAATCAGTTGCTGTTGTGAATGGAAAAAAAATTAGCCAAGTAACATTTTCTCGCGCTTATGAAAATGAACGTAGCAGGTTGGAGCGCCAAATGGGTGAGTATTTTACACAAATTTCATCTGATCCAACTTATATGGCACGTGTTCGCGAAAATGTTATTGAGCGTTTAGTACAACAAGAGTTACAAACGCAACTAGCGCATGAATTAGGATTACGCGTAAGTGATAAAGCACTTAAAGATGAAATTAGAGGTCTGCCTTATTTCCAAGTAGCTGGTCAGTTTAATAATGACCGTTACATACAAGTGATCAGACAAATGAATTTCCAACCTGATGCATTTCGTGACTATTTAAGAACAGAAATGACACGCAGTCAGCTCGTTGCTGCTGTAGCGGGAACTGATTTTGCGCTCACAGGTGAAGTTGCATCAGCAACACAGCTAGAAGCACAATTACGAGATATTGAGTATCTATTGATCTCTGCAGATAAAGTGAAAGCAGGTATTGAAGTATCTGAATCTGAAATTTCAGATTATTATACTCTTAATCAAGCACAATTCATGTCTCAAGAACAAGTATCAGTTGAGTATGTAGAGCTAACGTCAGATACGATAAAATTAGAAAAAGAAATTTCAGAGCAAGATATTGCCGCTGCTTATGAAGAAAATAAAGCACAATATATTGAACCTGAAAAGCGTCGTGTCGCGCATATATTGATAGATAATAGTGAAGATGATACTGCTGCTAAAATTAAAGCTGAAGCAGTATTAGCAAAATTAAATGCAGGAGAAGGCTTTGAGCTACTCGCAAAAACAGAATCTGATGATATTGTTAGTGGTGAAGTTGGCGGTGATTTAGATTGGATTGACCGTGATATGATGGATCCTGCTTTTGAAGATGCTGCTTTCGCGCTTACAGCCAAAGGCGATATATCAGAAGTTGTAAAATCTGAGTTTGGTTACCATATTATTAAACTAACTGATTTATTAGCTGAGCAAGTAAAAACAATTGAACAAGTTAAGGATGAACTAAAAGCTAACTTAGAGAAAGATGCAAAGTCTGAATTATTTTATGGCATGCAAACAGAGCTTGCGGAACTTGCATTTGAAGTTGCTGACTCTCTTGAAGATGCTGCAGGTGCAACTAATCAAGAAGTTAAAACAACTGCGTTATTTAATCGTTATAACGCGCCTGTATCAGTGAATAATCCTGCTGTTGTTAAAGCTGCGTTTTCAGCCGAACTGATTGAAGATGGTGTAAACTCTGAAGTAATTGAGTTAGGTGATGAGCATGTTATTGTTGTTCGCATTAAAGAGCACAAACCTGCAGCAACTAAACCTATTTCGGATGTATCTGAGCAAATAAAAACAAGGTTAGTGAGTGAAAAAGCCGCAGAGTTAACAAAAGAAAAATCAGATGCACTTTATGCTAAAGTACAAACTGGCATTTCGCTAAACGATATCGCCAAAGAAGAAGAAATTGAACTTAAGCAAGTTGCAGGGCTCAAGCGTGATGATCGTACTGTGTCAACTCAAATAGTGCAAAATATATTTAAATTAGCGCATCCAAAAAGTGATGCTGTTACAGACTTAGTATCATTAAATAATGGTGATGTTGCAATTGTTGCACTTACTAAAGTAACAACAGCAGAGCCTGTACCGGTTGAGGCTCAAGTTAAACAAAGTTTTGCAACACAACAAATTAATAAAAATTACCTGGTTTTTGTTAATGCATTAAAAGCGGATGCTGAAGTTGTATCTGCAAAAGTTGCAGTATCAGAACAGAATTAATCACTAAATGATTAACGAGTTTAAAAGGCGCTTAATGCGCCTTTTTTATATGATTTTTCTTGCTATGACAGTATTTGGAGGCTTGTAACAGTAATAAGGCTATTTAGGATAGAGCTTAGTGAAAGAACAAAGAGGATGAGCTAGAATTGTTAACAATCAAGTCGTATTATGTTCTGAAGTTTTTTTATTTTAGCTTCTGAATTGCGAATAAAATACTTCCTTTGAGTATTTATTAAAAATAGGGCAGTTAATATAATTTTAAGATTAAAATTGTTACTTTTTAGTACCAAAATCTTTTGTTACGCCATCAATTGAAATGGATTTAATCCCTGAATTGTTAAAATGAATATTTAAACTGGCGGCTCGGCTAGTAAAAAAATACTGATTATCATCAAGAATAAGTACATAGTTTCCTAATACATTATTTTTGAATTGCTCTTTCTTTAGTTGAATACGATGACCGCCTATTGTCCAATCAAATTGTTCAAAAAAACCTTTAGTAAACTCTTGTATCCACACTGTTTTTTCATTCTTATTAATTGCTAAGGCTATTGAGTAGGAATCAGGTACCTGCTCCATTGAATAGGATTTTTTTCCAATGGTAAACTTTTGTTCTTTTTCATTCCAAGCAAAACCGAAATTGAGAGGTTTTGTGATCCCTGTTGGATAGCTAAGGGTGCCCTCACCTTTAAAATTAAAATCAGCAAAAGCCGAGCTTGCTGTTATACATAAGAGTGTTGTGAGACTATAATTAGTAGCATTTTTAAATATATTCATTTATTTCTCCAATAACTATTTGAAAAGTATAAACGATATTTAAATTGATGCGAGATAATTTTATTGTTCAAATATACTAAAAGCCAGCAGGCTGGCTTTTAAACAAGGCTCAAATGTAGGCCCCTAAAATTTGTACTTCATGCCTAACATAAATACGACAGGATCAATGTTAACGGTAGATGTTAGTGCCTTAGTACCATTTGCAAAAATTTCAGCATCGCTATCTATGTCCATATAAGTAGCTACAGCATGAACAGCCCACTTATTATTTACTGAATAGTTAAAACCTGCTTGAGCTGCTAAGCCTAAAGAATTATCAAGTTTTAATTCAACATCATTGGTGCCTAGTGTTGTTTTTAGGTCTTGCCCAGCTTGCTCATCAAAGAAGATTGTATAGTTAATACCCGCACCTATAAATGGGCGAAATACAGCATTAGAACCGCCAAAATGGTATTGTGCTAATAAAGTTGGTGGTAAATGTTTTGTTGAACCCAAACTTGCACCGTCTAGGCCTGCTTCACCATCTATATCATGACTAAAAGGTGTCGCGGCGATAAGCTCTAAAGCCCAATTATCATTGATTGCATAATCTAATGTAATACCTAGCTGAGTATTAGAATCAACGCTTAATCCTAAGGTGTTATTTGTACCATCAATATAAGAGGTGCTACTATCAGGCTTCACTGTAATTGCACCAATGTTAATACTTAACTTATCAAGACTTACCTCTGCTTGTGCTAAAGGTGTTGCAATTAAGCTTGCTGCTACTAATGTACTTTTTATTACATTTCTCATAATTCTGCTCCGATGTTATGAGTGTTTTAATTCATTAGCGCTATTATCTAAGCTTTAGATTTTTCATATTTTGATTTAGATCAAAGGATGTTTTTCGGGAATCTATCCTAAAGTAAAAGTTGATATAGAATAATAAATTTGAATATTAACCTTTATTTTTGTAGGGTTTTAATGTTTCAGGTTTTTATAAAAAGCCTTAAATTCGTTTATGTGACAGCTATTAAGATGCTGAATATATAATAATAAAATAGTTGCAAATTAATTCTGTAAATATATTGTTAATTGAAGTGAGTTTAAGTACACTAAATTCGTTTAAAAATAAGACAAAATAAATTACTAAAATTAATAATAAAAAAAACAAAATTGGAGTGATTATGAATAGGTCAACTAGTCGAGGAATAAGTTTGAGTTCAATTGCATTTGCAGTTGTCGTTTTAGCTGTCTCAGCTTGGTTTAATCAAGCTTCAGCTATGCAAGTAGAACAAAATATATATTTTTGTGAGTAATTCGATTTTTATTCAAATAGAGCAATGAAGTAAATATTATTGCTCTATATGGTAAGTGAATAATTTAAAGATATAAAAAGTATTTATAAGTACTAAACTGATATTTGATAGATTTCCTGCCGGTAAGTTTTCAAAACTATTTACAGCAAATAGTATTCCCATCCCTAAAAAAGCTGAAACTTTTAGTGTGAATTCATTTTTTATAAAAAATACCCCTAAGCATAAAATGACTCCTAATAAATTTATACTACTAATTAAGACTTGCTCCATAGTTGCCTCTAAATGATTTAAAAGGCTATTATGAGAATATAGAGCATTAACTTCAAACGAGTTTTTTTTCAGTTTCGCATTATAAAATCTAATGAATTATTTTTGGTATGTATTGTAATAGTGCAGGATTACTGAAAAAACACCTTTTTCATCAATAATTTTATATTTTTGGCATTGAATTTTTTTTAAGTTTTTGTGGCATAAAAATAAATGGTTGGCGGTTATACTGGCATCTGCTTTTAAATTAGAGTCTAAAATAAAAGGCTCAATAGTATAAAATCCAGGCCAATAAATACTTTGATTAACGATCCCTGATTTTTCATAGGTCAAAAGAGAAGGCTTAGGTGATACAAAATAAATAATGACTAAAAGTAGTAAAAATATAACTAAATGTAATGTTTTATTTGATTTTTTTTCGACTTTTACAATGTGTTGAGCATTCGGTATTTTGGTGTTTTCATATGATTTTGTTGTCGCTTTCGACCTTTTTTTTGTTTTTTTATTAAAATCTTCAGGTTTTAAAAGTTTTTGCTGTTTTATTTTTGTTGACATAGTTTATATTTACTTAAGAATTATAAAAGCTTTACCGTAATTATTATGGTATTAAGTGTATACTGTGAGTATAACAAGAATCAGTGGAATGAATAAATGAATGATAACTTTTCGGTTTTAATTGTTGATGACGTCGGAACGGTGAGAAATTTTTTACATCAAACTCTGATGCATTTAGGGATTGATAATATCAATGAAGCTTCAACGGCTTCACAATGTTTACAGTTATGCCAAGATAATGATTATTCAATTGTATTTTTAGATATAGAGTTACCAGATGGAAATGGTAAGGATATCATTGAAAAACTCAATACGATAAGTCCTGAAACAAATGTGGTTATGGTATCAGCGCATTCTACAGTTGAAAATGTAAAAGATGCAATTGATAAAGGTGCTAAAGGGTTTGTTGTGAAACCATTTTCTCCTAAAAAGATCGCTGCGATCTTGAAAAAATTTGCCCCAGACTTGGAACTTCCATAAATTTGTACAAGTATTAAATTTTAGAAATAAAAAAACCGGCTAATGCCGGTTTTTTAAAAAGCTAAAAAAAGCGCTTAAAGTGCTTTGATTTTTGCTGATAAACGGCTTTTGTTGCGAGCCGCTTTGTTTTTGTGAATAAGACCTTTAGTTGCGTAACGGTCTAGAACTGGAACAGCAGCATTAAATGCTAAAGTTGCAGCTTCTTTGTCACCAGCTTCAATTGCAGCGATTACTTTTTTGAAAAAAGTACGCATCATTGAACGACGACTTGCATTGTGTTTACGGCGTTTTTCGCTAGTTAAAGCGCGTTTTTTTGCAGACTTGATGTTAGCCAAGGTTTGCTCCTAACAATCTAAAATAAAGCTTTGAATTTATGGCCGAGGAATATGCCTCTTTTTATTGAAAATGTCAATGGCCTTTTGTAAAAACTGCTCGTTTAACGAACATTAAGATAAAAACAGTGAAAATTTCATTTCCTCTACGTTTATATATGTTGGCCATTACAACAGTTAATCCGCAGATTATATCAAAGCTTATATGAATCGACTAGTACCTTTGCATACTTATTATGGCATAATATGCGCTCTAAAATTAATGCTAAAAGGTTTTGTGTGGCAAAAGGATTATTTCGTTCGGGAATGATAGTTAGTTGTATGACTTTCATTTCCCGTATCTTAGGTCTTGTAAGAGATTCGGTTACTGCACATTTGTTAGGTGCGGGGTCGGCTGCAGATATTTTTTTATTAGCAAATAAAGTACCCAACTTTTTAAGACGACTTTTTGCCGAAGGGGCGTTTGCGCAAGCTTTTGTACCAGTATTAGCTGAAGTAAAAGAAAAACATGGAGATGATAAGGTAAGATATTTCGTTGCCAATGCGGCTGGTACCTTGGGCACAATCTTATTAATTGTCACTATAGTGGGTGTGATAGCTTCACCTATTATTGCTGCTTTATTTGGCGCAGGTTGGTTTGTATCTTCTGATTCAAATGTAGAGCATGATAGATACGCTTTATTGAGTTTAATGCTCAAGTTTACCTTCCCTTATTTATTTTTTATTAGTTTAGTTGCGCTGTCTGGTGCTGTACTTAATGTTTATAATCGTTTTGCTGCTGCGGCATTCACACCTGTATTATTGAATGTATCTATTATAAGTTGCGCACTTTATTTTCATGATAAGTTTGAATTTGGGGCATTATCACTGGCATTAGGTGTATTTGTGGGCGGGGTGGTTCAGTTATTATTTCAATTACCTTTCTTATACCGTACAAAAATGTTAGCTAGACCTAAATGGGCTTGGCAAGATGAGAATGTAAAAAAAGTTCGTAAACTTATGATTCCTGCAATATTTGGTGTTTCGGTCAGTCAAATTAATTTATTGTTAGATTCTATTATCGCAACATTTTTAATTAAAGGTTCGATAGCTTGGCTTTATTATTCAGATCGTTTAATTGAATTTCCTTTGGGGCTATTTGGTATTGGTATTGCGACAGTAATATTACCAGCTTTGTCTAAATTACATATCAATGATAAAGGCAGTGATTTTCAAAATACACTAGATTGGGGCGTTAGATTTGTAATTTGGTTAGGATTACCTGCATTCATGGGGTTAATTGTATTGAGTCCATTAATTATTACCGTTTTATTTGGTCATGGCGCATTCATTAATAGTGAGGTGGACAATGTATCTCAAGTCGCATTTGGTGTGACCGCATATGCCTTTGGATTAGTCAGTTTTATGTTGATAAAAGTGTTAGCTCCTGGTTTCTATGCCAGACATGATACTAAGACACCTGTTAAAGTTGGTATTGTGGCGTTAATTCTCAATATGGGTTTTAACATTGTTTTAGCCTATTTCTATGGTTATATTGGTTTGGCCTTAGCAACATCTTTATCAGCGACCTGCAATGCATTTTTATTGTATTATTTTTTATCAAAGCAAGGCATTTATAAATTTTCACGTTTTAGTATAGGTTTTACACTAAAATGCTTACTTTCTAGTTTATCTATGTCATTTGTTACTTTTTGGTGTGAAAAACAATTAATGTGGCATGATGCAAGTCTTACATTGCAGGTTTTCTATTTATTTTGTTTATTGTTTATTGCTGTTATTACCTATTTTTTCTTACTTTTTATATTAGGTATAAGAGTTAATACAATAAAAAATGTATCCTTTGATAAAAAAAGTTTATAATCGCGGCTTTGGTATTTTAACAACAAATTTGTAGGTCATATTTAACTTATGGAGCTAATCAGAGGCATCCACAATATCAGGTCTCGACATCGTGATTGTGTTTTAACAATTGGAAACTTTGATGGCGTACATTTAGGACATGAAGCTGTATTAAACGGTTTAATAAATGATGCTAAAATACGAGACTTGCCGAGCACCGTAATGTTATTTGAACCACAACCACAAGAGTTATTTGCAAAAGGCAAAGTACCACCCAGACTTACGCGTTTAAGAGATAAGCTAATCTTACTTAAAAAGTTGGGAATAAAACGCGTGATTTGCATTAATTTCAATCATGAATTTGCAAATTTAACCGCTGATTATTTTATTCGTGAAATTCTAATTAATAAGTTAGGTGTCAAAGCGTTAACAATTGGAGATGACTTTAGGTTTGGTAAAGGGCGTGTAGGTGATTTCAATATGTTAGTTGAAATCGGCGGCCAATTAAATATGGCTGTGAAAAGTACAAGAAGTTTTCGGAAATTAGATTGCCGTGTGAGTAGTACTGCAATACGTAGTGCACTTGCAGCAAATGATATTGAACAAGCTAATGACATGTTGGGTCATGCTTATCAAATTTCAGGCCGTGTAATACACGGTTGTAAACAAGGCAGACAGTTAGGTTTTCCAACAGCAAATGTGGCATTAAAAAGACAAGTTAGTCCAGTAAATGGTGTTTTTGCAGTAAAAGTTAAAATTTCAGAACAAGAATTTTATGGAGTGGCAAATGTAGGTTCTAAGCCGACTCTTAACGGACAGAAAATGTTGCTTGAAGTTCACATATTCAACTTTAAGCAAGATATATATGGAACATTTATAAGTGTGGAGCTTATTAATAAGCTTCGAAATGAACAAAAATTTGATACGCTTGAGCAACTTATCGCACAAATTGATGCCGATGTTAAAGTTGCCAAGCAGTGTTTTGGTTTGACTAATATCTAAGATACGGAAAGTTAATTAAATGAGCGACTACAAGCATACTCTGAATCTACCACAAACAGCATTTCCTATGCGTGGTAACTTGGCTAATCGTGAGCCTAAAATGCTAAAAGATTGGGTTGAGCAAGATCTTTATGGCAAGATCCGTGCTGCTAAAAAAGGTAAAAAACCTTTTATTTTGCATGATGGACCACCATATGCAAACGGTAATATTCACTTAGGTCATTCAGTTAATAAAATACTTAAAGATATTATCATTAAAGCTAAAACGCTTTCTGATTTTGATGCGCCTTATATTCCTGGTTGGGACTGTCATGGTTTGCCTATTGAACTTCAAGTTGAGAAGAAAGTAGGTAAACCTGGCAAAAAAGTAACGGCTGCACAATTTCGTGAAAAATGCCGTGAATATGCTAAAAAGCAAGTTGAAGGGCAAAAAACAGACTTTATCCGTTTAGGTGTTTTTGGTGATTGGAACAATCCGTATTTGACAATGAATTTTGATTTTGAAGCAAATGCGATTCGAGTATTAGGTCGTATTATTGATAAAGGTCATTTACATAAAGGTTCAAAGCCTGTTCATTGGTGTACTGATTGTGGTTCAGCTTTAGCTGAAGCGGAAGTGGAATATCAAGATAAACAATCACCAGCGATAGATGTAAGCTTTAGATTTATAGATGAGGCTGCTTTAGTAAGTAAATTCAATTTAGCGCAAGGCCATGAAGGCGAAGGCAGTGTTGATGTTGTTATCTGGACAACAACACCTTGGACTTTACCTGCTAATCGTGCCGTAGCACTGCATGAAAATGTTGAATATAGCTTAGTACAAGTTGAAACTGAGCATGGTAAACGCCGTTTTGTTTTAGGCTCTGAATTAGTTAAAGATGCAATGGATCGTTATGGTTTCGATAAGTTCCATGCATTAGGTTACTGTAAAGGGAGTGAGCTTGAGCATTTAAAAGTACAACACCCTATTTATGATTTCACTGTACCAATTGTATTAGGTGAGCATGTAACAACAGACTCAGGCACGGGTGCTGTTCATACTGCGCCAGGACACGGTCAAGAAGATTTCATTGTTGGTAAAGAGTACGGTCTTGAAGTTGCAAACCCTGTAGGGGCAAATGGTGTATATTTACCAGATACTCCATTGTTTGCAGGTCAACATGTATTCAAAGCTAATGCCAGTGTGATTGAAGCATTAAAAGAAAAAAACACTTTGATGCACCACCAAGCTTTAGAGCATAGCTACCCACATTGTTGGCGTCATAAAACACCTATAATCTTTCGTGCAACACCACAGTGGTTTATCAGCATGGATCAAGCCAATTTACGTGGTGATACATTAACTGAAATAGAGAAAACACAATGGATACCTGCCTGGGGTGAAAACCGTATCGCTAATATGGTTACTGGTCGTCCGGATTGGTGTATTTCTCGTCAACGTACTTGGGGCGTGCCAATCGCTTTATTTGTAGATAAAGATACCGGTGCGCTTCACCCTGATACAGCTTCTTTGATTGAACAAGTTGCTAAGTTAGTTGAAGAAAAAGGTATTCAGGCTTGGTACGATTTAGAAGTAAACGAGTTACTGAATGATGCTGATAGTGAACGTTATGTTAAAATTTTAGATACATTAGATGTATGGTTTGATTCAGGTGTATCACATGCATGTGTTGTTGATGCTCGCGAAGAATTAACCGGCCCAGCTGATTTATATCTTGAAGGCTCAGACCAACATCGTGGTTGGTTTATGTCTTCTATGATGACATCAGTTGCAATTAATGGCCATGCACCGTATCGCCAAGTACTAACCCATGGTTTTACAGTTGATGAAAAAGGTCACAAAATGTCTAAATCTTTAGGCAATGTGATTTCACCACAAGATATCATGAACAAATTAGGAGCTGATATATTACGTCTTTGGGTTGCATCAACTGATTATACAGCCGAGATGACTGTATCAGATGAAATATTTAATCGTGCAGCAGATAGATATCGTAGAATACGTAATACCAGCCGTTACTTATTATCAAACCTTGCAGGCTTTGATCCTAAAAAGGATATGGTTGCATACGAAGATTTAATTGATTTAGACAAATGGATTTTAGATAGAGCGGCTGTATTACAAGAAGAAATCATTAATGCATACGATGAATATCAAATGTTAATTGTAACGCAAAAATTAATGAATTTCTGTACGCTTGAATTAGGTGCATTTTACCTAGACGTAATAAAAGACCGTCAATATACAGCTAAAACTGAAGGTATCGCACGTCGTTCATGTCAAACTGTGCTGTTCCATATTGCAGAAGCTATGACTCGCTGGATGGCACCAATTATGAGCTTTACTGCACAAGAAATTTGGCAGGAATTACCAGGTGAACGTGAGCAATATGTATTCACTGGGCAATGGTATCAAGGATTAATTAAGTCAGAGTCATCAGATTTAAACGATCATTGGCAAACTATTTTAACAGTGCGTGACCAAGTAAACCGTGTTTTAGAAGCTTCACGAAAAGAAGAAGTGATAGGTGCAACATTACAGGCTAAAGTTATAATTTCAGCGGATCAAAAGCTTGCTGATAAACTGATTGCTTTAGGTGAAGAGCTACGTTTTGTATTACTTGTATCAGATGTAGATGTCGAAGTAGTCACATCACAGCCTCAAGGTACTGTTACGACTGAAATTGAAAACTTATTTATTCAAGTAACGGCCACTGATGGGACTAAATGTGAGCGTTGTTGGCATTACACTGATGATGTTGGTATTAATACTGAACATAATGATATTTGTGGCCGTTGTGTAACAAATATTAATGGTGACGGTGAAGTACGTCAATTTGCTTAAGCCTTACCTAGAATAATATAGTATAGTTTTTAAGGGCGAATTTATTCGCCCTTTGTTTTATAAGTATTGGAGAATAAATTGTTTAAAGCAAAATCTGGTTTAGTTTGGTTATGGTTGACCGTGATACTGTTAATTGCAGATCAAGTTTCTAAAATAATGATCAGCACACAAATGAAGCTCTATGAATCTATTGAGCTTTTACCTGTATTTAACATTACCTACGTACATAATTACGGTGCTGCATTTAGTTTTTTGACCGATGCTGGCGGATGGCAACGTTGGTTTTTTAGTATTATTGCAATCAGCATCAGTGCTTTATTATTGTGGTGGTTAAAAAAATTACCCGCAAATAATAAAATACTAGGTTCAGCTTATGCGTTAGTTTTAGCTGGAGCTCTGGGAAATTTGTACGACAGACTAAGTTATGGCTATGTTATAGATTTTTTACATGTTTATTATAAGACTTGGGACTTTCCCGTATTTAATATTGCTGATAGTGCCATATGCATAGGCGCAGGTTTATTATTAATTGATGCATTTCTGGAAGAAAAAGTTAAATCAGTAAATGAGCAAAAGAAAGAAGGTACAGAATAATGACAACTGTAATTAATAATAACTCTGAAGTTATTTTTCACTTTTCGATCAAGTTGCCTGATGGTTCAGCAGCTGATTCGAGTAAGGTACATAATAAACCTGCAAAGCTAATTATTGGTGATGGTAGTTTAACTGCAAATTTTGAAAAGTGTTTATTAGGGCTTAAAGCGGGTGACAATAAGTCATTCGAACTTGCTCCAGAAGATGCATTTGGTCAACCTAATCCAGATAATATTTATCATCTTGATCGCGCTAAGTTTGGTGCAGACACTCCAGCAACAATCGGCGCGATTATCGCTTTTACACAACCAGATGGTTCTGAATTGCCAGGTATTATTCGTGAAGTAGCTGGCGACTCAGTTACGGTTGATTTTAATCATCCGTTAAGTGGTCATCAACTGACATTTGATGTGGAAATAATAGAAGTAAATAATGTTGAGGTTTCAAGCTCATGAAAATCATGCTAGCAAATCCGAGAGGATTTTGTGCAGGTGTTGATCGTGCTATTAGTATCGTTGAGCGAGCATTAGATATCTTTAAGCCGCCTATTTATGTACGACATGAGGTTGTTCATAACAAATTTGTCGTGAATGGTTTAAAAGAGCGCGGTGCAATTTTTGTAGAAGAATTAGGTCAAATACCTGACGATAGCATAGTGATATTTAGTGCCCATGGTGTGTCACAAGCGGTGCGTAAAGAAGCTAAAAAACGAGAGCTTAAAGTTTTTGATGCAACCTGCCCATTAGTGACAAAAGTGCATATGGAAGTCACTCGAGCAAGTAGAAAAGGTATTGAGTGTGTTTTGATTGGTCATCAAGGTCATATTGAAGTTGAAGGTACTATGGGTCAGTATGATAATGCTGATGGCGGTATTTATTTAGTACAAACGGTTGAGGATGTGGCAAGTCTACAAATTAAAAACCCAGAAAACGTGATGTACTGTAGTCAAACAACTTTATCAGTAGATGATACGGCCGATGTAATTAACGCACTGCGTGATAAATTTCCACAAATAGATGGGCCTCGTAAAGATGATATTTGTTATGCAACACAAAACCGTCAGGATGCTGTTAGAGACTTGGCAAGTAAAGTAGAGCTATTGTTAGTAGTAGGTGCCAAAAATAGCTCAAATTCAAATAGGCTAAGAGAAGTTTCAGAGAAACTGGGCACAACAGCCTATTTGATTGATGATGCCGACTCTATGGATAGGAATTGGTTTAATAATATAGAGGTAATCGGTGTTACTGCGGGCGCTTCAGCCCCTGATATATTAGTTAAGCAAGTCATCGCGCAATTAAAAGAGTGGGGTGGCTCGGATGTTGTTGAAAACCCCGGCGCATTAGAGAATACTGTTTTTGCGGTTCCAATAGAATTAAGGTAATTAAATTTTAAGAGGCTTATTTTAAATAAGCCTCTACGTGCTCCTCTATCATTTTATTTTTCGCAATAAAGTAAAGCAATCACTTGTTCCACAAAGCAAAATATGTTAAAAATCACACAAATATATTTAATACTCTCCTATTCGTAAATTAATAATACTAAAGCATTAATTATAAAACAATAATAATAAAAACAGGTTCATTAATGACTCAATCATCAGAAAAAGGTTTTACTTTAATTGAAGTGCTTATTGCATTTGTTGTATTGTCAATTGGCCTTTTAGGGGCTGTGGCGTTACAAGCCAAAGCAAAACAAGCGAGTTTCGATTCTCTACAAAGAACAGCAGCCTTAAGTTTAGGGAATGACATATTAGAGCGGATCGGTGCAAATGATACTAACGATGCTTTAGCAATTTATACAACATCTTTTTCTTCAACAGATCCTGAAAACGCTGCATTTTCTAATACTTGTTTTAATGCTGCCTGTGATAGTGAGCAATTAGCTCGATTTGATCTAGAACAATGGGGGAGGTCTATTCGTGCTCAAAATGGTACTGGCACTTTAGCTGGGGCCACAGTATGCATTTTATCTACAAGAGATGATCAAGAACTTGACTTGCAAGTAATTATAACTTGGATAGGTAAGCAAGAACAGGTTCAAAGTACTGAAAACCAAAGTATAGTATGTGGTGATGCAAATGCACAGCGTAAACTTGTTTCTTTGAGACGCTTTATATACATGAGGCCGGCATAGTGAAATTTCATGAAAGTAATAATATAAAACATCAAGGTTTCACTTTAATAGAGTTGATGATCTCTTTAGTGATAGGACTTTTTATACTTTCGGGTGTTATGTTTACGTATATGAGTATGAAATCAACGACTAAAAGTACTTTAGAAATAGGAGAAATACAGGAATCTGGTCGTTTAGCTATGGATATTATTAGTAAAGATATAGAAAGAGCGGGGTTTTGGGGCTCGTATTATGGTAATACATTAGACTTTAATAATGTAACCGTACTTGCAAACCCCGGAACTGATTGTTCTGAAGGTGATAATAATGCAAGCTTTCCTGGTAATTTTCCTACGAACTTTAGATATATATATGGTATTGAGACGAGTTCAGCTAATGCTTTAGGCTGTATAACAAACGCGGTTCAAAATACTGATGTAATTCAGATGAAAGGTCTTGGAGGGAATAACATCAAAGGAGAAGCATCAGGTGTTGGAAGATACTATTTAATCACTCAAAAAAAATCGGCGCAGTTCAGGGTCGGGGATGGCACCGTTTTTAACATTGCAGACGTAAATACAAATAGCACTGTGTGGGAATATAATCATTATGTATATTTTATTTCATTGCAAACAGGTCAAAGAGTAAAAGGTCAGGAAGTTGATATTCCTACTTTAATGAGAAGACGTTTATCTGCTGAAAATGGTGGTGAGTTTTCTGAAGAAGTTATTATGGAAGGCATTGAAAATATGCGCTTTGTTTATGGGATTGATACTAATGCTAATGATAAAGTTGATACTTATAGAGTTGCAGAGCAAATGCAAGCTATTGATTGGGAACAATCAAATTCAAAAATAATGTCAGTGCAAATATTTTTATTGGTACGCTCATTACAAGAGGATTTTTCATCTCCTGCAAGAAATAGAACTTATACATTGGGCGGTGTCGGCAATGATACAGCAAAAACACTTACCTTTAATGATAGGTTCCGGCGCAGTGTATTTGTTTCTACGGTGAGATTAGTTAATGGAGGCTCAGAACTTTGGTAAATATTAAAATAAGAAAAAACTCAGGTGTTGTATTAATAACTGCACTCATTATGATTTTTGCGGTATCAGGTATTGCTGTTGCCTTAATGAGTTCCAGTAGTATTGATTTAAAAATCGTTAATGCAACTCAAGAAAAAGAAAAAGCAATTAATTTAGTCAAAGGAGACTCTTTTAGAGCGATAGGCACTGAAACATCAAAAGATGTTAATAGTCATTTTTTTTATTTGAAAGGGCGATTTACTACAAAAAGTGCTGATGAAAAAAATCAATACTTTGATATAAGTAATATTAGCGGAGATACTAATGCGTACGGGCAGTCTGACTCTAAAGTATTATTATACAATGAAAACTTCGGACCTGGTCCATTGAAATGTTTACCTAGAATTGCAGTAACCCCTTCTTTAATGTGCAATTATCTTCGAATGCAAACTTCAATGCATTACGGGAAATTAGGTAGTAACGGTATTGGTAAACATGATATTGAAATCCATAGTGGTTTAGTTCAGGCCTTAGGGCCATCAAGCGAATCTTTATAAATAATATTTGATTTGCAGTAAATAATTAAGGAATACAGGTGTTAAAAAAAATAACAATTAAAATCCCTGCGATATGTTTAGCATTATTATTTGCTTCGCCGCAAATAATTAAAGCTGAAGATATCGAAATTTATGTTAATCACAATGTTAAAGATTTATCTGAAAAACCTCGCGCATTAATTATTTTTGATTCATCAGGAAGTATGGCTTGGTCAATCGCTGATGGACATCGATGTCGTGGGGAGTGTTGGGATAGTAGAATGAAAGTTGCAAAATCTGCAATTAAATCTCTGATCACCCATGAAGATAATCAAAATATAGATTTTGGCTTGATGCGTTTTAATAGTACTGATGGGGGCTATGTTATAGAAGGATTAGGAGCGAGTCAGTCTGATTTAGTTTCGGCCATTGATAATAAGATTTGGGCCGGTGGTGGAACTCCTTTAACTGAAACAATGTGGGAAGCTTATCGGTATCTATCAGGTCAAGGTGTTGATTTTGCCAAAAATGTAGATGATCGAGATACCAGTATTGAACATTACTGGAAAACATATACATCACCTTTTGTGCCTTCTAAAGATGCTTCTGGAAAAGACATTTTACGTTGTGATAATAGCGTTCATGTCATTATGATGACTGATGGAGATCCGAGCACATCTGATGATTCAAGTCGAAATACTTCAATTAGCCAGCTAGCAGGAGGTGGCAGCGGAGATCATTTAGATGAACTAGCAAAGTATATGCATGATGAAAATACAGATTTATGGTCAAGTACATCTGTAAAAGATACAGCCACAGTGCATACTATTGGTTTTGGTACAGGAATGTCTTCTAATGGAAAATTGCTATTAAAAAATACTGCAGCAGCAGGTGGTGGGGTTTATACAGCAGCAGAAACAGCAAGTGATTTAACAAAATCACTCAATCAAATATTTAGAGATATAAAAGCGTCTAATACTAGTTTCACAGCACCTTCTGTTAGTAGTAACTCCAGTAAAGTAAAAAGTGGTGATTATGTATATTATGCAATGTTTTACCCAAGTACGGATACACGTTGGGCTGGAAACTTAAAAAAGTTTGAAGTTAATGGCGATAAAATTATTGGTGGGGATGGTAAGTTAGCTGTTGACGATGGAAAAATTCTTGATTCAGCACAAAGTTTTTGGCTTGGAAGCAATGCCGCAGATGGTTCTGATGTAAAACAAGGTGGTGCTAACTTACAGTTAACAAATCAATCTACACGAACAATCTATACAGATATTGCTGATAGTGATGGCATATTGAGTTACTTCAATAAAACAACTGCTTTAACTATGGATGACATAGATAATGACTCTGATTTGGCAAACTTTATGGGTACAAATGCTGGGGGTTTAGATAATTTATTTTCATGGGCTATTGGTAATGATGTTGACAATGAAAATTCTGATGGTAATAAACGAAAAGATATCATGGGTGACCCATTGCACTCAAAACCTATCGCCATTGATTATGGTAATGATGATATTCGCATCGTGATAGGCACTAACGCTGGTTTTGTGCATATGTTTAAAGATTCAGGTGACACAGTAAGTGAAAGTTGGGCATTTATTCCAAAAGAACTTTATCCTAATTTAATTAAGCTAAGAGACAAACAAGCAGGTAAGGTATATGGTATGGATGCGCCTGTATCAGTGTACTTTAAAGATGATAACGCTAATGGTAAAGTTGATGAAAGTGATAAAGTATTTGCTTACTTTGGTATGCGCAGAGGCGGTTCAACTTATTATGCCTTAAATATTACAGATCCAAATACACCAAAACTTTTGTGGATTATATCACCTACCCAATCACCAAAAAATGACGACTTTTCTGAATTAGGCCAAACTTGGTCAAAACCTTATGTAACTTATGTTGATATTAAAGGCCATGATAGTAATAAACCGGTTCTTATTTTTGGTGCCGGTTATGACCCTATTAAAGACGATAGTTTAACAACCGATACGACTGATAAAAAAGGGCGAGGCGTTTATATTGTAGATGCAGAGTCTGGCGAACTTTTATGGAGTTTAACACCTGCTGGAACTGGGGGGAAAAATACGCATTTTGCCAGTATTGCGACAGATAGCCTTTCAGGGCTAGACAGTGTACCCAGTGCAATAACAACCTTAGACTCTGACTATGATGGCATAGTAGACAGACTTTATTTTGGGGATACTGGGGGGAAAGTTTGGCGAGTAGACATGCCTGGTTCAAATCCATTTGACACTGAAAAGCCTTGGAAACCTCACGCTGTTGCTGATTTATCGGCGACAAAACAAAAGTTTTTTTATGCACCTGAAGTTGCGAGCACTTATTTTAGTAAAATAACAAAAACAACGATAGATTCAAAAACATTTTTATCTCGCAAGCAAACTCCATTTGAAGCGATATTAATTGGTAGTGGTGATAGGGTTAATCCTGTTTCTGATACAAAAACGGCTGATTATTTATATATGATCCGAGATGAAAATACGATCACACAATATTTTGCATCAGACAAGGTACCAGAGCCTGCTAACGTATCAAAGTTGCTTGATATCACGAGTGATCCATTTAATTCTAAATTAGGAAGTGATAAAGATTTTAGAGAGTTAGAATTAGAAATTTCAACAGATTTTAAAGGTTGGTTATATAAGTTAAGTGCAGGTGAAAAGTCATTATCTAAGCCTGTAGTTGCAGGCGGAGTTGCTTATTTTTCAACTTTTTCACCAGGCAGTGATGCAGAAAACCAATGTTCTGTTAGTGGTGGTAATGGTGGCTTATACGCATTTCATTTGTTATACGGCACTATTGCAAATGATATTAAAAAACTCAATATAGGTGACAGTATACCAGATAGCCCACCTATTTATTTATCTGTTGAAAATAAGGAAATCGTTATTTCATTATTATGTCCAGGTTGTGAAAAAGGTATCATCCCGGAACTACATCCAGTTTTAGAAAATGAAGTGGCAAAAGATATAAATGGTGACGGTAAGATAGATGTTATGTCCACAAAGAGATTAAAACTTGATACCGTACGATCATATATTTATCGATTAGAATAATTGACACTGATAATTATTTAATACTCTAAAACGTTAAACCTTCGTAAATAATGTAGGTTTAATGTTTTAGCTCTCTACTTTTAATTCGATTTTATTATATTATTTATACTCTTCATTCTTTTTAAATATTAAAACCTCATACTTTACTATCGTTTAATTTTTATTCATTCCATCTATTGTATTTTTTCTAATGTTTGTGTCTATACTTCATAAATGGAGTTGTGGATAAGCATCAAGGTTTATAAATGCAAGCTAAAATAGTGTTCTATTATTATTCCAAGCTGAAAGACTTCTGTACGTGATTATAGTTAACTTTAAAAGGCTGTAATAATGAATGACTTTAAGTTTAAAGGCTTCACGTTGTTAGAAACATTAATTGCTTTTATAGTATTAACAATAGGTTTATTAGGTGCTGTTGCTTTACAAGCTAAAGCGAAACAAGCAAGTTTTGATTCATTACAAAGAGCTGCGGCGTTGTCTTTAAGTAAAGATATTCTTCAGCGTATAAGTATAAATGATACTGCTAACGTTGTTGCCCTTTATAATCGAAACTTCTCAAGTAGTGAGGCTGCGATAACCCCTTCTCCTAATTGCATTAATGTTGTGTGTACACCTACCCAAATGGCTACTTTTGATATTGAAGAGTGGAAAAAGCAAATCAAAGCGCAAGAACATACAGGAACATTGGCAAATGCAAATGTTTGTATTTCGGCGACTGAAGCGATTGTTGGGGAAATTACTTTACAAATTGTTGTGAGTTGGGAAGGTAGACAGAAAATTACTCAAAACGCAGCTAACTCGGCAATTAGCTGTGGCAGTACCTCAAGTACGCGGCGTATTGTTGTAATGAATAGCTTTGTATCTGTGAGGAGTTGATATGCGTCAAAGAGGATTTACAATAATAGAATTGATGATCTCTATGATCGTAAGTCTTTTCATTTTATCTGGTGTGATGTTTACCTATTTAAGTATGAAAATCACAACAAAAGCGACCCTTGAAATTGGTGAATTACAAGAATCGGCAAGGTTGGCTATGGATATATTAAGCCAAGATGTACAGCAGGCTGGTTTTTGGGGTACTTATTATGGCTCGACTCTAGATAGCGGTAATATCGTGTCTCCAGCTGCGCCTATTGCTGATTGTAGTGAAGGAGATAACAATGCAAGTTTTCCTAATAACCCAACAAGTAATTTTCGCTACCTTTATGGTATAGAAGCATCATCTTCAAGTGTTTTAGGCTGTATTAGCAATACAGTAACAAATAGCGATGTTATACAGATAAAAAGATTAGAAGGTAATAATGTAAATGGTATTGCAACGAACTCTAATAGATATTACTTATTAGTCGATCAAAATAGTGGCACTATATTTCCAGGTACAGGCGCTGCTCCCGTATTACCACAACTAAATTCCACAGTTTGGCCATATAATCATCATGTTTATTATATTGCAAAGCAATCTTACAACTCAGGTACAAAAAACATCACTGTTCCTGTGTTAATGAGAAAACGTTTAACTGTCAATGGTGGATTAATAAGTGAAACTATCATGGAGGGCATTGAAAATATGCGGTTTATCTATGGTTTAGACTCTGATGGTGATAATAGGGTCGATATTTATAAGACGGCGATTCAAATGGCCGCAGTAGACTGGGAGCAATCTTTAGCAAAAATACTTTCAGTGCAAATATTTTTATTAGTAAGGTCATTAGAAGAAGACTCAAGCTCAGATTCTGTCTCTAAAACATATACATTAGGAGGCAGTACAGATGCGGATAAACGAAAATTATCTTTTAATGATAAGTATCGCAGAATTTTACTTGTATCTACGGTTAAAATAAGTAATTCGGGGCAAAGTAAATGGCAATGAATAATTTAAAATCAAAGCAAAAAGGCATTGTATTAGTTGTATCTTTGGTGATGATAATTGCTGTAACGGCTATTGCTGTGACCTTATTAAGTTCGAGTAGTATAGATATAAAAATGACGAGTGCAGCACAAGAAAGTGAAGTTGCGATTGCCCGTGTAAAAGCAGATTCAGTACAAATAATCACACAAGAAAAAAAAGCTGCGGCTGCAAATAACCGTTTATTATATGAATCGGGCCAATTCCCGGTAGACCCAACTCAAGGTTTAGATGTAACACCTGTAAATTCTTCGTCGCAAGTTATTTTATTTAACAGCAATGCAGGGCCAACTTTATTGGATTGCCCAATTGTAGTAAATCCAACGCCAGGTATAAAATGTAATATGTTAAGAATTGAAGCAACTTTGAATTATGGCAAGCATGATTCGAATGGTAAAGGTAAGCATAATGTAACGGTGAGCAGTGGTATAGCACAAGAAATGGGTGCAAGTTCTTCTTAATGAAGCCCAACACTCATTAAATTTTAAATGTAATATTAATTAGGAGATTGCTATGAACTGGGGTCGTTGTTTAACACTTGTTGTGGCTCTGTTGTTAGCTGAAATATCACATAGCGAAGATATAGAATTATATGTAGGTGATACAAAAATTCAGTCGGGGACTAAACCACAAGTTCTTATTATTTTTGATAACTCAGGAAGTATGGGGACAGCAATTACGACAGTTGAAGACTATAAACCTGGTACAACATACCCAGTAGTTTCAAATTTTGATAATTCATTAAATGAAGATTTTGTATATTTTACGATAGGTACTGGGGTTGATAATGAATTACCCCGAACTGACAAAAACAGTGATACAAAACGTTTTAATTCACCTGTAAATGGCTGTGATGCTGCACGAGTTGCTTTAGAAAGGTATGGTGTCTACAGTGGCTTTATAAAAGAACATCAATATAAAGGTAATACTGGTTCTTGGGTTGAATTACAAGAAAATAGCGGTGCAAGTACGATAGCTGCATTAGATTGTTTAGATGATGTTATAGATAAAGAAGGTACAAATACTAATTTAGAAATTAAAATTAGCGGTACTACTTATACTTCTGCGGCAGATGCAATATTGCAGGGGCTTCCTGTTAATGGTGCTACTAAAAACGCAAAAAATTTTTACACTGGTAGTACAAATGTAGGTGGTTTATCGGATACTGAATATCAAGCAGCATTGGATGTATTTGATGGCGGTCAGGTAATTACCCTGTATCACCCTAACTATTTGCGTTGGTATCACGCTGTAAATAAAGTCTATGTAGATTCAACAAGATTAGCCGTAGCAAAAACAGCGATGACGTCCGTTATAAATACTACTCCGATTGTTGATTTTGGTTTAATGATATTCAACTTAGATTATAAAGGGGAAAATAAACGCGATGGTGGTCGAATTATTTCGGCATTTGGTGAAACAAGAGCCGATGTAGTAACAACTATTAATAATATTGAGGCAGAAACTAATACACCTTTATGTGAAACCTTATATGAAGCCTCAAGGTTTTTTTCAGGCAACTCAGTTTTATATGCTGATGATGATAGTAATTGTAGTAAAAACTCCTGTGGATTTTCTTATACAGGTAATACACCGGCATATGAAACTAGCATAATGTCAGGTGGCAGCTATATATCACCATTTAAAGAAGGTTGTGCCAGTAATGCCTATGTGATTTTAATAACTGATGGGGCGCCAACCAGAGATTTAGCCGCAGATGATGAAATAGCGGCATTAATCGCAACAAAAACAGACCCAAAAAATGAAGATACTTCACAAACCCCTTTTTCGGATCCATCGTTATCTAATACTAATTATTTACCAAACTTGGCTCACTGGATGAATCATAATGATGTGAATTTAAATGTTAAAGGTACGCAGTCTGTTTCTTTATATACCATAGGTTTTAGTGAAGGGGCAGATGATGCTGCACCTTTATTAAAAGCCGCAGCTGAAAATGGCGGAGGTACTTATTATTCTGCATCTGATGCGTTAGCGTTATCCGGTGCCCTTACAACGGCTTTGAATGAAATTCTACAAATAAATACTACATTTACTTCTCCTTCAGTGGCAAGTAATAACTTTGATAGAACACGCAGTTTAGACTCAGTTTATTATGCGATGTTTTTTCCTGAAGAGGGAGCGCGCTGGGCTGGTAATTTAAAAAAGCTAAAGGTAAACGGAGATGAAATAGTTGATAAAAATGGCGACCCAGCAATAGACAGTGTGGGAAACATTTCTGATAGTGCAAGTACATTTTGGTTAAAAGCCGAAGATAATGATGGAAAGCCCGACGGCAATGTTGTTAAAGCTGGTGGTGCTGGAGCACAGTTAGCAAAACAAGCATCACGTGTGGTATATACAGATGTAGGTTCAGGTTCTCCTATGCCTTCATTTACTAAAACAAATGCACTGACTCAAGTTGCTGATGATGCAGCGCTTGCGGCTTATATGGCAACTACAGAAGCTGAACTAGATAATCTATTTAGTTGGTCTAAAGGAATTGATATTGATGATGAAGATGGTGATTTGAATAGAACAGAGTTAAGGCAAGATATTTTAGGAGACCCACTGCACTCAAAACCATTAGCAATAAATTATGGTGATGGTGATGTTCGGGTTTTAATGGGAACTAATGCGGGGTCGGTTCACTTATTTAAAGATACAGGAGACGATATAAGTGAAGAGTGGGGTTTTATTCCTTATGAATTATATTCAAATTTAGCGAGTCTAAGAGACAATACAGCAGGTGTTAAAGTATATGGTATGGATGGGTCACCTGTAATTTACTTTGATGATAAAAATGATGATGGCAAAGTAGAAACAGGGGATACTGTTTGGGCTTTTATAGGTATGAGGCGTGGAGGAAACTCTTTCTATGCATTTGATTTATCAAGTCCAGATAAACCTCAATTATTATGGAGCACACCTTTAAGCTCTAGTGATCTGGGCTTCTCTGAAATGGGTCAGTCCTGGTCTAGGCCAAAAGTTGTATTTGCTGATATAGACGGATATAAAAATAGGCCTTTACTCATTTTTGGTGCGGGATATGATACTAATAAAGATGCAACAATAAAGTCTGATGATTCTGGTGGACGAGGTATATTCATCGTAGATGCTCAAACAAAAGCTTTAGTATGGAGTGTAACACCAGCTGTAACAGGAGGCCGTAATACACAGTTTAAAAGTGCGAGTGGGGATATTATTGTAGATAGTATACCTGGCGATATAAATACGATGGACTCTGATTTTGATGGCAATATTGACCGCTTATACGCATCTGATACAGGTGGTAACTTATGGCGAGTAGATATGCCAGGGAGTGACCCATTTAGCTCAGATACACCATGGACTGTCATTAAACTTGCGCAACTGGGCTCGAATGTCGAAGCGGATGATAGACGATTCTTTTATCAACCTGAAGTTGCAAGAACATTTTTTAGCAAAGTGACCGAAACTACGGTGACGGATGAAAATGGCGAATCCACAACAGCCTTAACTCGTAAAGAAACCCCCTATGAGGCAGTACTTGTGGGTAGCGGTAATCGTTCTCACCCGACATATACCACAACAAATGACGTACTGTTTATGATAAGAGATGAAAATACCATAACAAAATCTTTTAATAAAACAGCTGATGTACCTTCGGTTGTAACAATTTCTGATTTAATGGATATCACAAATGATCCATTTTCAGGAGTGCTAGATAATGAAGATGGGTTTCGAGAGTTAGAAGTTGACTTAGCGCAGTACCATGGTTGGAAGTACGGGTTAAGCACTTCTGAAAAGTCTTTATCTGAAGCAACAGTAGTGGGTGGTATTGCTTATTTTACGAGTTTCTCACCTTCTGTGGATAACGATTTGGCTAATTGTGTTTTAGATGGTGGCGGCGGCTTATTATATGCGTTTCACTTACACTATGGTGCAAAAGTATATGACAACCTTACATTAGAGGTTGGTAATAGAGTGCCTGATAGTCCGCAGTTATTTTTTGGTGAAAATGATGAAGGTGAAAGTCAATTTATTTTGATTGGTGTAGGAGCTGGTGAAGATAAAACAGGAGAGGGCGGGGGTGACTCATACTCTTCAGGAGTTGTGAAATTGATTAGTGCAAGTGATGACCCTGTACCAAAACCATGTAGCGATGGTAAGATATCACTAACAGGATGTGGGCAAGGTGGCACCAATTTTATGGGTTTTACAACACATCGAACTTATATTTATAAAAAAGAAACAGGATCAGGAAATTAAAAATGAAGAAAAATGGTTTTACATTAATAGAATTAATGATAGTCGTTGCAATTATTGGTATTTTAGCAGCTGTGGCTTATCCTAGTTATACTCAATATGTTGTGAAATCTGCAAGAGCAGAAGCCGTTACAGCGTTAATAGATGCAGCAAATAGACAAGAGCAATTTTTTGTAGATAATTATGATTATACTACAGTAGTAGCAAACTTAGGGTTACAAGCTGCGACAGAAACAGGTTTGTATACATTAGCTATTGCATCAGTTGCAAACTCTAGAGCTTTTACAATTACAGCAACTCCAGCAAGTGGGGTAGCTGCGACGGATAGTGGTTGTACTAGTTTGATTATTAATGAACTTTCAATTAAAACATCAACTGGAACAGAAACTGCGGATGAATGTTGGGGACGGTAAATGAATATTAAATTATTAACTTTAATCGCTACAATTTTTATTATGACCGCTTTTAGTATTAGTGCAAAATCTAAACTGTCAGAATATAAATGTCATGTTTTAACCGAGGATAAAATAGAAGCCGTGATAGATGTGAGTTCAAAGGTAAACAGCACTGTAGCTGCTGAAAAAGCAGTGTTCAAAAAAGGCTATAAACTACCTCAAAATAAAAAGAAAGTAATTAAAGAGGTTTTTCAATGCATCCCCTCTAATATAGAGTTTTCAACTTCAAGTGTACGTACGTTAGATGAATATACGTTGCGTTAGCATTTGTTGGTACTTTGTAATTTAATTCGACCTGCTTGACTCATAGTGATACGTTTTCCCTCTAAAGTAAGGTATTCAGGAAGGCAGTAAATAAAGCTGCCTGACTGAAACCCAGATATACTGCCATCAGGTTTATATGTGATTGCATTTCTGGGATAAGTAAACGTATGATTTTTATTGATCTTACCTATTATTTTTAACAGATAATCTTCCCCATTAAGTTTTTGATTTTTATCGTAGTCAACAAAAATAGATATTTCTTTGTGCCAAAGGTCACTACACTCCCCTGAATCTAACGGACAAACAGTAACATTTGTATTGTTATTGATAGCAAAAATTCGAGAGTACATAAGATGTGATTTTAGTAAAAATAGTCGGTTATCTCTTTCACCGGTTGCCAATAACTTTGTAAAAGAGGGGCTACTAATTGCTAAAATAATGGAGACAATAGAGCATGAAACCATTAATTCGATCATTGAAAACCCATGACATGGGAGTTTGATACACTTCATCCTTGAAGCCTTTATTCGTATGCTTTTATAAAATATAGGTTAAAAGTATTATTTTACAAACATAATTTAGAAACTAAGATCCACAAGTTATAGCAGCATCATGGCCTACGTTTCTAACTCTACCTGAAGCTGCTAAATTTAGTGTTATGCTCTGACCATTTTCTCCGTTTGGACAAAAGGTCAAGTTACCTAATTGGCTATTAGGGATCCTACCTTGACCATCGAAACTAACCGCTGTACTGGCTGTGCTATGAACAAATAAATCATTCGCATTACCTTGGGTTATGATATCCATAGTTCTAAGCATAATATCACTGGCAGGATCAAATGTAAGGTTACTGTTTATATCTACAAATACGGATATATTTTTACTGTTCCAGGTATTTACACAGGTCGAAGTTGCTGTAACTGATGCTAATGGGCAAACAACTACAAGCTCATCACTTACGGTTGCTTGAGCTCGCGCAAACATGAAATTTCGCTTTAGTTCAAAAATAAAGCTTTCAGTGCGATCATCTTCTAATAGATTAGACATACTAGGTAAAGCTATCGCTGCTAATATACCAACAATGGCAATTGTTACCATTAATTCTAATAATGTAAAACCTGATTTTTTTGACTGCATGACAGGTGCCTTAAATTTAATTTTTCTTAATATATAATTCTAAGTATAACTGTTTGTTAAGGAATTCTATATATTTGATAGCTATAAAAATTTTTTTTAAATATAAGATTAGTATAATGAATATGTTATTAGAAAAGGAAAGAGATAAGATTAAAATTTAGAAATAAATGGTGCGGAAAGAGAGACTTGAACTCTCACATCTTGCGATACTGGAACCTAAATCCAGCGCGTCTACCAATTCCGCCACTTCCGCATAT
>NZ_FOLO01000028.1:0-20369 GCF_900112265.1 Pseudoalteromonas denitrificans DSM 6059
TGCCCACCGTTATGCTTTCAAATCGTTCTTGGTCGAAAGATCTGATCGCTAGGTGGGCAATTAGTTCACTTCTTATCCAGAATTCAGGTTATTTATGTACTTAATCTTATCCAGTATAGCTTTACATATAACGTAATCGAATTTATAAAATATCTCCCATAAAGCTACCCAGAACGCCTGTTCCTAATTAAAATGATATAACAACTAAAATCTAAAATAAGAATAATTAAAATGAAACTACCTCAAATGGGTCCTGCGTTTTTAGTGACCGCTGCTTTTATTGGACCTGGGACTGTGATTTCAGCCTCACTTGCCGGAGCAAATTTTGGCTTTAGCTTATTATGGGCTTTGTTATTTTCTGTAATAGCGACAATTATATTGCAAGAGATGGCTTCACGCTTAGGGATTGTCACTCAAGAAGGCTTAGGGGAAAATATTAGGTTGGCTTGTAAAAATAAGTTACTTAAAGTTATTGCGCTTATACTAACGGTAAGTGCGATTGTTATAGGTAATGGTGCCTATCAAAGTGGTAATATTTTGGGAGCGAGCTTAGGCTTAACTGGTATTTTTTCTGACATTAAACTATTTTCACATATTTCAATATGGCCTTTATTAATAGGAATACTCGCTTTTGTGATATTAATAATGGGAAGTTACAAACTTATTGAGCGGGCCTTAATGGTATTGGTTGGTTTAATGAGTTTTGCATTTATTGCTACTTTTATTATTAGTGAGCCTGATTTAAAATCTTTTTTTTCTGGCTTATTTATTCCTAGTATTCCTTCTGGTGCAAGTTTAACTGTTATAGCTTTAATAGGTACAACAGTTGTTCCGTATAACTTATTTTTACACTCATCGAGTGTCAGTAAAAAATGGCATTCACCCAAATACTTAAATGAGGCTAAAAAAGACCTTTATTTTTCAATTCCATTAGGTGGATTGATTTCTATTGCCATTGTTTCAACAGCTGCATCTGCTTTTTTTGGAAAAAATATATCTATCAATAATGCTGCGGATTTAGCTCCTGCCTTAAAACCCATTTTTGGCGATTTCTCTAGTATATTTATTGCCGTCGGATTATTTTCTGCTGGAATATCTTCAGCTATCACTGCACCTCTGGCCGCTGCTTTTGCTTTAACTGGTATTCTTAATTTAAGTAAAGATTTGAATTCTTATTCCTTTAAGCTTATCTGGTTAAGTATTTTATTAATTGGCGTTATTGTTTCAAGTTTAGGCTATAAACCGATTTCTATAATTTGGTTTGCTCAAATTGCAAATGGTATTTTATTGCCCTTAGTAAGTATATTTTTACTTTGGATCATGAATACAGACAAGTTAGGAGAATATAAAAATAATAAATTACAAAATATACTTGGTGGGATTGTTGTTATGATTACTTTATTATTAAGTACAAGAAGTTTGATGTCTGCGTTTGGAATGCTTTAATATGAAAGTAATTGATATTAATTGTGATTTAGGTGAAGGCGGCTGTATTGATGATTGTGATCTAGATGCTAAGCTTATGCAGTATATCTCTAGCTGTAATATAGCCTGTGGCGGGCATGCAGGTAATGAAGAGATTATTCGTAAATCACTATTAAATGCACAATTAAATGGTTTAAAAATTGGCGCGCACCCAGGTTATGCTGATAAGAAAAACTTTGGTCGAATTTCTTTAAAGATTAGTTCAGACATATTGCTTAACAGTATCCAAGAGCAGTTAGATTTATTTTTAAAGATTGCCAGTGAACTTGATATTCATGTGGAACATATTAAGTTTCATGGTGCCTTATATAACGACTTAGAACAAAACCCTGATCTTGCATCTTCGCTTTCTTCTCTGATAAAGCAAAATTATGCATACTTAAAAGTTGTCGGGCTTGCAGGTGGCTTGCTTGAAAAAAAGAGTCGTTTCTTAGGTTTAAGCTTTTTACCTGAGGGTTTTATGGATCGCAGTTATCTTTCTACAGGTATGTTAACTCCTCGTAGTAAAGCCAATGCAATGATTGAAGGTCGCAAAAATGTGATTAATCAGGCGCTTTTATTAGCAAATAATGATCCTATTTTAACTAGCGATCATCAGTATATTAAACCTAAGGTAAAAACAATTTGTTTGCATGGCGATAATGTAAATGCAATTTCAATTGCTAAAAATTTGAATGAAAGCTTGGTTAAAGCAGGGTTTATTATAAAGTGATAAAGCAAAATTTTAGAATTGTGAGTAATGGTGACTCTGCAATAACTATTTTATTTATTGATGAGATCTCAGAACTATTATCTCAAAAAATAATCTTGTTAAAATCATATGTATGGCAGGAATTCACTGATGATTTAGTCGATATCATTCCAGCATATCAAAGCCTTACAATCTGTTTTAAACCTTATCGCGATATGTACTCCAGATTAGAAAAAAGCATAAAACAGTTTTTTAATCAAAATTTACCTAAATTAGAATATGACTCTAAACTGATTGAGATCCCTGTGTGTTATGAACAGGAGTTTGCACCAGATTTAATTAAACTGGCAAAAAATTGTGGCTTAACGAGTGAGCAAGTTATTGATATACATACTCAGCATAATTATTTAGTGCATATGTTAGGCTTTTTACCCGGTTTTTTATATTTAGGAGGCTTGCCCTCAATTTTAACATGCCCTAGAAAGTCAATTCCTGAGTTATCTATTCCCGCAGGTTCGGTAGCGATTGGTGGAAATCAAACTGGAGTATACCCTGTTGCCAGCCCTGGAGGCTGGCATATTATAGGTAGAACACCCCTGAATTTGTTCAAGGCAGATGAAAAGAAGCCTTTTATTGCTAATCCATTAGATAAAATACGCTTTGTTTCAATAACAAAATTTGAATTTGACGCTATGAAAAAGAGTCAATTATGAGTATGTACTTTATAAAACCGGGTTTACAAACGAGCATCCAAGATTTAGGTCGATATGGACAAATGCATAACGGTATTTCAATTAGCGGCGCAATGGACCCAATTGCACTTAAGAAGGCTAATTGGTTATTAAATAAAAAGCTTGATTCTGCGGTAATTGAAATAACTCTAATTGGTCCTACAATACGCTTTGAATCAGATATGCTCATTGCGATATGTGGTGCAAATTTTGAATTAAGTTTAAATAATAAAGCGATTTTTAACGATCAAATTATTCATGTTTGCAGTGGTGATATATTAATGTTTGGTAAGCTGCTTTCTGGAAGTAGGGCATATATGAGTTATTCTTTGTCTTCTAATTTACCAAAAGTACTTGGTAGTTTTTCAACACATTTAACTGCTAATTTTGGTGGTTTTTTTGGTCGCCAATTTAAAGCTGGAGATAAGTTATTCCTGCATACAGGTGAAAATAAAAATGCGGCATACCGTACAATTTCAGAACAGTATCAAATTAATTATTCTCGGAGCTATTTATTAAGATGTGTTTCTTCTGTGGAGTCAGAGTTATTTTCAGATGTTCAAAAGACATCTTTTCTTAATAAAAAATATACAGTATCTAAAAATTCAAATCGTATGGGGATCCGGCTATCTGATATTGCTATGAAATTTATTAGTCCGATAAATATTGTATCTAGTGGTTTAACGCAAGGTAGTATTCAAATAACGCCATCAGGGCACGCGATTATATCATCTGTTGATGGTCAAACTATAGGGGGTTATCCTAGAATAGCTAATGTTATTAGTGCAGATCTTCCTATATTAGGTCAGTTAAAAGCAAAGGATAAAATTAACTTTCTATTTGTATCACATCAAAAAGCGCAACAAATATTTATTGAACAAAACAAAATATTGAATACTTTATTTGAAGAACCTGAATTTCAAATAAGTTAAGCTTCATCATTGCAACTTTAATCTCTTTAATTCAATTGTTTTTAACAAATGCAATTATGCACATAACTGCTGGATAGAGAGGCGAAAGCTCTCAAATTATTAAATCGACTTCCTTTTAACTGACTATAAATCAATGGAGTATGATTTATAGTTTAATTTAGTTTGTTTTGATAACAGATAGCAATTTTTTTAATAAACAGTCTATTTTAGAGATAAATTAAAGTTCTCAACTCTTTGCTTTAGCTAAAAAAGGGGACGGATTTTTTGATTTATGTAAATTAATTGTTTATTTTGAATAAAGTATATTGCATGCAATGTTAAAATTATGTTATTTTTGTACCTTCTTTAGGATGTTTTTGCTTTTGTTTTGTTGGGATTCAAATTGATTGTTTTAAATAAAAGTAAGCATATTTGATTAATAACTATAAATTGAGAATAAAATGAAATTTAATAAATTATTTATTGCAGTATCAACATTACTCGTAGGTACTACTGCTTATGCAGCCAAGGAGCCAAGTGCACCGCAACTGGCCCCAGCAAGTAAATTAGAAATAAAACATGAGCATGGTATTCCTGATGTAATAAATAAAAATGTGCCACAGGAAAAAAGTATATATCAGCCTATTTTATCTAAATTTAAACACTTAAAGTCTGATACTACATTAACTAATGCAGCGAAAGCTGCTTGTGATGTAAATGCTTTTGCAACATCAAACGCAACAAGTTTAATTAATGCAATAAAAACACAGGGCGCCAGTTGTGTTAATGAGTTATTTAATGCAGCTTCTAATGTGCAAGAAGCGACATACTCTTCTGATAATATGTTTGCAGTTGCAAATCATGTGAAGGCCTTGTCACAATCTTATACCGGTGGCGGTGATCCAGATATTGAGGCTATGTTTTTATATTTAAGAGCTGGCTACTTTGTTGAGTTTTACAATAATAACGTTAGTTTTATTTCTTGGGTAAAACCAGCAGTTAAAGGCGCAATCGATGCATTTGTAAATAATGCTCATTTTTACGATGATAATGATGCACATGGCAGAACTTTATCAGAAGTCATTATTTCTATGGATAGTTCTGAGCAGCAAGATATATATTTACCTGTAGTAAAAGAATGGTTAAGTAGATGGAATCAAAGTTATGCTGATAAATGGAATATGCGAAGTGCTGTTAATGGTATTTTCACAATATTATTTCGTGGACAGTATAACGATAATTTTAAGTCTATAGTTGCAAATGATACTAGCCTAATTAACTTATTAAATAATTTTACGCAAAAAAACTGGATGATTAACTCTGATTCTGAATATTTAATAGCCAATGCTGCACGAGAGCTAGGTCGTATGAAAAAATATACTGGAACCGCAATTCAGTCGAGTGTTGATTCTGGATTAAATGCTATTTTTTCTAGCTATAAAATGTATGGAAATGGCGACGCTGTTTGGTTAGGAGCTGCAGACACTGCAAGTTATTATGGTAACTGTAATGACTATAATATTTGTGGTTATGGTGATTTGCTTGAAGACGAAGTTTTATCACAAACTTATATTTGTAGCCCAACGATTAAAATACGCTCTCAGAATCTAACATCAGTTCAGCAGTCATCGGCTTGTGCAACTATGGGCGCTGAAGAAACTTATTTCCATACTAAATTGCAATCAGGCAATGTACCAATTCCAGGAGATAATAATAGTCAGTTACAAGTTAATATTTTCGATAGTTCAACCGATTATGGTAAATACGCAGGTCCTATTTTTGATATCAGTACCAATAATGGTGGTATGTACTTAGAGGGAGACCCATCTGTAGCGGGTAATATTCCTAATTTTGTTGCCTACGAGGCGAGTTACGCAAAACCAGATCATTATGTATGGAATTTAGAGCATGAATATGTGCATTACTTAGATGGTCGTTTTGATTTATTTGGTAATTTTAATACGCCAACTGAAAAAATAGTTTGGTGGGCTGAAGGGGTAGCTGAGTATGTTGCCAATCAAGATAATAACCAAGCGGCAATAGATACAATTCATGATGGTTCTACATATTCTCTAAGCGCTGTATTTGAAACAACCTATGATGGTTTTGACCAAGACAGAATTTATCGTTGGGGTTATTTAGCTGTACGTTTTATGTTTGAAAAACACTTTAGTGAAGTAAAAGCGATGTTAGCTGAAACTCGCAATGGAGATTGGACTGCCTATAAATCAAGGCTTAATACTTGGGTTGCAAATTATAGTGATGAATTTACTGCTTGGACACTGACGGTAAAAAGCGATGATGGTGGTACTAACCCTCCTGTAAATGAAATGCCGATTGCTATGACTGATGGTCCATATTCCGGAAATGTTAATTCAGTAATTAACTTTATGAGTAATGGTAGTTATGATCCTGATGGCACAATAACAACATTTAGTTGGGATTTTGGTGATAATACAACCAGTGATAAAGCAAACCCTAGTCATGCTTATGTCGTTGCAGCAAAATATGAAGTTTCTTTATCAGTAACAGATGATAGTGGTGCAGTAACAACAGTAACAACAACGGCTGATATATCTGATATCACAGTTCCTGGAAGTAATTTGCTAAATGGCGTTGCTATAAATACTTCAGGGATTCAAGATTCAGAAACCTTCTACACTATGCAAGTGCCGGATGGTGCAATTGACTTAAACTTTGAAATGAGCGGTGGTTCAGGTGATGCTGATTTATATGTACGCTTTGGTTTAGCACCTACACAAAGTAGCTATGATTGCCGACCATGGAAAACAGGTAATAATGAAACTTGTAACATTACTGATGTTAAAGCAGGTACTTATCATGTGATGATACGTGGCTACAATAGCTTTGATACTAGTTTAAAAGGTAGCTATGTATCAACGAGTAACATGCCTAATGCTTGTGTAACTCAAGGGCCGCAATCTGATACGAGACTACAAGATGGTGCTGAAATTTGTTTAGACAGTGGAACTGCTTGGTTAAGTATTGGTGATGTAAATGCTCATTCAAGTATTGCTATCACTACAGCTCATGGCATGGGTAATTTAGACTTAGAGTTTAGCAATTTTAGCTGGCCTAATGAGTCAAATGTGCAAGGCACTTCAAATAACTCTGGTAACAGCGAATGTATATACCTTACTAATTTAAGTGAATATTGGGGTTATATCAAAGTAACTGGTGAATCAGAAGGCGCATCTTTAATAGTTGACTTTGATACGCTTGGTTGTCGATAAACCTAATTTGTTACTTTATTAAGCCACAGTTATCCGTGGCTTTTTGTATTTATCACTAAATTATTTGATATGAGATTATGCTATAGGCTAATGTTGTTCCTAAAATTTATTTTTTGCTTGTTAGATAATTTTTGATGGATTAATAGAGGATGGATAACCATTTATTTTGTGGATCTCTATTTTGTAATATCTGAATGAAGTTAAGCATATTAATGGAAAATAGTGTAAGGAATGAACTATGAAAATCACAATTAGTTTAAGTGTAATAAGATCAAAAAAGGAAGCTTAGCTTCCTTTTTTGATAAATGAAAAGTTATTTATAATAACTTAAACATTTTTCAACTTCATTTTTAGAGCCTAAAATAACTTCAACTCTTTGGTGAATAGCATCAGGCTCAATATCCATAATAGGTTGGCCATCTGCAATTGCTAAACCACCTGCTTGCTCGACTAAAAATGCCATAGGGTTTGCTTCGTAAAGTAAACGTAGTTTATTGGGTTTTTTAGGATCTTTAGTGTCAGTAGGGTAAGTGAAAATACCACCGCGAGATAATACACGATGTACATCGCCCACCATAGCAGCAATCCAGCGCATATTAAAGTTTTTAGCTCTAGGGCCTGTATCACCGGCTAATAAGTCTGCAATGTAGTTTTGCATAGGTGTTTGCCAATGCCTTTGATTTGACATATTAACTGCAAATTCTTGTGTTTCTTCAGGAATAGACACAAAATCTTGAGTTAATAAGAAGCTACCGTGCGTTTTATCTAAAGTATAAAGGCGTGTGCCTTTCCCTGTTGTTAGGGCTAACATAGTTGATGGGCCGTATAATACGTAGCCTGCTGCAACTTGTTTTCTACCAGGTTGCATGAAAATACTTGGATCTGCTGCATCAGAGCCTTCAGGTGCTTCCATAATAGAGAATATAGTCCCTACTAAGGAATTAATATCTATATTTGATGAACCATCTAAAGGGTCAAAAGATACGATATATTTAGCATTAGGCTCTCCAGCAACAGTATAATCTTCTTCTTCAGATGCTATTGCCTTCACATAGCCAGACTCTAATAAAATGTCTTTCAATAATTGATTTGACAGTACATCTAATTTTTTCTGGGTTTCGCCTTGAATATTTTCATCTAATGTTGAACCCAGTACACCAGATAACTCGCCTTGGCCTACTCTAAATGAAATTTCTTTACAGGCTGCTAGGATTGTTCTTACCAAAGATAATAAATCTCTTGGACAGCCGTCTTCAAGTAATACAGGTGGGAGTCTACGCATTATTAATTCCTGAAAGCTAATTGTTTAATGATTTTGCTAACGTGAGAGTGCAAAATCAATTATTCTGGTTTATTGATGTATTTGACAGTTTTGTATATTGTGTATCATTCTAACCAGTATTTGCGTTTTGAACTCTAACTATCAAAGCTGAATTTAATTTTAACAACAAAAATAAAAGATAAAATTATGCCAAAACTTAAGTCTTTTGCACTTTTAATTTCGTTCTTGCTGCTGTCTATTATAACCCAAGCACATGCTGCACTTAAATCTATAAATGATTTTACCAAGGATATGAATAGATATCCTGGCTATTTTACATTTTTTTATGATGAGAAAAATGGAAACTTATATTTAAAACTCGATAAGTTGTCGCAACCTTTTTTGTTGCAACAAAGCTTACCTCATGGCTTAGGATCAAATGATATTGGGTTGGATCGCGGTCAAATGGGTGAAACTCGTCTAGTACAGTTTGAAGCTATGGGCAATAAAGTGATGCTACGCCAGCTAAATACTTATTATCGTGCTAATACACAAAATAAAGCGGAACAGCAAAGTATTAAAGAAGCATTTGCATCTAGTATTTTGCATGGCTTTAATTTAATTGCACAAGATCAAAATAGTTACTTAATTGATTATACACCTTATTTATTATCAGATGTGCATGGTATATCTCGTCAGCTATCGCAAAAAAAACAAGGGAATTATTTGGTAGATGAAACCAGAAGTGCTGTTTACATGCCCAGGTCAAAATCTTTCAGTAAAAACACCGAACTTGAAGCTGTGATCACTTTCAAAGGTTCAAAACCAGGAGAGTATATTCGCCAAGTTGTCGCAGACCCTTATTCAATTAGCTTGAATTTGCATCATTCTTTAATTGAATTGCCAGATGATAAATATCAGCCTCGTAAATTTCACTCACAATCAGGCTTTTGGAGTATAGAGTATAAAAATTATGCGGCTGCTTTAGATGAGTCTATGTTTGTACGTTATATCCCGCGTCATCGACTTTTCAAAAAAGACCCTAAAGCAAAATTAAGCGAAGCGGTGAAACCTATTATTTATTATTTAGATCCTGGAGTGCCGGAACCTGTGCGAAGTGCTTTATTAGAAGGCGCAAGCTGGTGGAATGATGCATTTGAAGTTGCAGGGTTTAAAGATGCATTTAAAGTGGAAATGTTACCAGAACATGCTGATCCTATGGATATTAGATATAACGTTATTCAATGGGTTCATCGTGCAACACGAGGTTGGTCTTATGGTTCATCTGTGATTGATCCTCGTACTGGAGAAATTATTAAAGGCCATGTAACTTTGGGGTCTTTGCGGGTTCGTCAGGATATTTTATTAGCGGAATCTTTAGCAGCACCTTTTACAAAGGGCGATGAGTCTATTCAGGATCCTGTAAGATCACAATTACAAAAAATGGCGTTAGATCGTATTCGACAATTAAGCGCACATGAAGTGGGGCATACCTTGGGCATAGCACATAACTTTTCAGCTTCAATTAAAAATCGTGCTTCTGTGATGGATTATCCGCACCCATTAGTGTCATTTAATGATGATGGGAGTTTAAATACCAGCGATGGTTATGCTATCGGCATGGGGGACTGGGATCTACAAGTGATTAAGTATGGCTATAGTGACTTTACTCAGCAAAATGAAACCTTATTACTAGCAAATATCTTAGCTGAAAATACAGCTAAAGGACTTGAGTTTATCTCTGATCCCGATGCGCGTTCGGTTGCAAATGTACATCCAACGGCGCATCTTTGGGATAACGGTCAAGATCCTGCTATAGAGTTAGAAAGGATATTAAATATACGTGAGAAAGCATTAGCGAAATTTGGTATTAAAAATATAAAATCTGGAACGGCTTTATCTCAATTAGAGGAGGTTTTAGTGCCTTTATATTTAGTACACCGTTTTCAGGTTGAGGCGACTGCTAAATTAATTGCTGGTGTAGATTATGATTATGAAGTGAGAAATTCAAATCAAATAAAAGGTGCTAAAGTTGTTGCTAAAGACAAACAACGACTGGCATTAAATGCTTTATTAATGACTTTAAATGTAAAAATACTTACTTTACCTGAGTCTATATTAAGCTTAATACCGCCTAAAGCTTATGGTGAATATAAAACCAGAGAAAGTATAAAAGGTAGAACAGGTGTTGTGCTTGATGCCTTAGCTTTAGCGGAAGCATCGGTTAATCATAGCTTGAAGTCATTATTAAATAGTCAAAGATTAAATAGGTTAAATCAGCAAGGTATGCGCTCAACAGTTAACTTAAACCTAGCTGATTTATTATTTAGCTTAAATGAAACTGTATTTGAGGTTTATCCAGAAAAAAATCTTAAGTTATTAGTACAACAAAGGGTTCAGTTTTTAATGGTAAAAGCTATCGCAGATAAAGCGGGTAATAAAGAGGTCGAACCTGAAGTTCAGGCACAATTAAGGTTTTACTTAACTAAATTAGCCTCGAATTTATCGGATATTTCTTTTTGGCAAAATAAATCTGCAGCCAATAACCAGTTTAAGGTATATTTGTCGCAGCAGATTAAAAGATATTTAAATACGGGTAAATGGCCCAGTGATTTTAAGGCATTAGATATGCCGCCAGGATCTCCTATTTAAATTTAAAAAATAATAATATTTGCCCGGTGATGCCGGGTTTTTTATTTCAAGCATTTGGAAATACTATGCATATTCATATTTTAGGCATTTGTGGTACCTTTATGGGTGGGATTGCAGCGATCGCTAAATCTTTGGGTCATAAAGTAACAGGTTCGGATCAAAATGTTTATCCGCCAATGAGTATTCAGTTAGAAGATTTAGGTATAGAGCTTACCCAAGGATATGATCCAAAACAGTTAGAGCCCCAACCTGACATGGTTGTTATTGGCAATGCAATGAGCCGAGGTAATGCATGTGTGGAATATGTACTTGAAAAAGGACTCCCTTATACATCTGGACCTGAATGGCTTAAACATAATTTATTAAAGGACTGCTGGGTACTTGCTGTATCAGGCACACATGGTAAAACCACAACATCGAGTATGCTTGCATGGATTTTAGAATATGCAGGATTAAAACCTGGTTTCTTAATTGGTGGCATAGTGCAGAACTTTGGTATGTCGGCAAGAATAGGTAAAACACCATTTTTTGTGATTGAAGCTGATGAATATGATACTGCTTTTTTTGATAAACGGAGTAAATTTGTACATTATCTTCCGCGAACACTTATTTTAAATAATCTTGAATTTGATCATGCGGATATTTTTCTTGATTTAGAAGCTATTCAAACCCAGTTTCATCATTTAATGCGTATATTGCCACAAAATGGTAAAGCAATTTGGCCTACTCAAGATAATGCTTTAGCGCAAGTAATAAGCAAAGGCTGTTGGAGTGAAACAGAACAATTAGGAAAAGACTGGTCGTATAACTTACTAAAATCAGATGGCAGTGAGTTTGATGTTTTATTATCAAATAAACGAGTTGGTAAAGTGAAATGGCAAGCCATAGGCGAGCATAATGTCAAAAATGCAATAATGGCAATTGCTGCGGCAAGGCATGTAGGTGTTTCTATAGAGTATGCTATAGATGCGCTTGCTGAATTCATTTCACCTAAACGTAGAATGGAGTTATTAGCAACCGTGAATAATATTACGGTATATGATGATTTTGCTCACCACCCAACGGCAATAAAAACAACTATTGCAGGATTAAAAGCGAAAGTATTAGAAGCTAAAGTTCCTGGGACTAAAATACATGCGATTTTAGAACCTAGATCAAATACGATGAAAATGGGAGTTCATGAAAATACTTTAATTAACTCTCTAAGTGATGCAGATGAAGTATATTTGTTTGAACCTGAACAATTAAGTTGGTCTTTAGCCCATGAGGCTAATAAAGCGAATGCATTTTGTTCAAAAAGTATAGAAGCTATCATGACACGTGTACTTGAAAACGTACAACCTAATGACCATATTCTGATAATGAGTAATGGCGGTTTTAATGGCATACATCAAAAGCTAATAACTGCTCTAAAGTCTAAGTTTGGAAACAAAAATGTCTGATTTTAATAAACCTATTACGTTAGCTTTTAGTGGTGCATCTGGTGCACCTTATGGCCTTCGTTTACTTAAAGTTTTAATTGAAAAAAACTATCAAGTTTATGTTTTAATATCTTCAGCGGCCCGAGTTGTATTAGATACTGAGTCGGATATTAAATTATCAGGCAATGAAGACAAAGCTAGCGAACAGTTAAGTGCACTTGTAAATGCCAAATCAAATCAACTTAAGGTGTTTGGTAAAGATAATTGGTTTAGTCCGGTTGCTTCAGGCTCAGCTGCACCTAAAAAAATGGTTGTATGTCCTTGTAGTGCAGGAACTGTTTCGGCAATTGCGACAGGTGCATCGGATAATTTGTTGGAGCGTTCAGCCGATGTTGTTATAAAAGAAAGAGGACAACTTATTTTAGTGCCGCGAGAAACTCCTTTTAGTGAAATTCATTTAGAAAATATGTTAAAGCTAGCTAAAATGGGAGTCACAATTATGCCCGCTGCACCTGGTTTTTATCATAAACCACAAACAATCGATGATTTAGTTGATTTTATGGTTGGTAGAATATTAGATCATTTATCCATTGAACATGACTTGCAAAAACGTTGGGGTTATAGTTCATATTAAAAGTAAATTCTGTGTAAAGTTAACAAAAACCTTCTTCTATAATCAAATCCTATTTATAGAATGCTCCAAATAAAATTCTTAGTTGAAAGTAAAGATAAGAGAAAATAATGACAGTTGCGCTTAATATTTCTGGTTTGAAAAAAACCTATAAAAATGGAGTTGAAGCCGTAAAAAGCATTGACTTAAAAGTTAATAAGGGAGATTTTTTCGCCTTGTTAGGTCCTAATGGGGCAGGTAAGTCAACCACTATAGGTGTGATTGCTTCTTTAGTGAATAAATCTCAGGGGAAGGTTGAAATCTTTGGTCATGATATTGATACACATCTAGAATTAGCGAAGGCCGAATTAGGTTTAGTACCACAAGAATTTAACTTTAGCATGTTCGAAACACTTAATAATATTTTAGTTACTCAAGCTGGTTATTATGGTGTGCCTAGAGCTGAAGCATTTAAACGTGCTGAAAAATATTTAAAACAATTAGAGCTATTTGATAAAAAAGATATGGCTGCCCGTACCTTATCCGGTGGTATGAAGCGTAGATTAATGATAGCCCGTGCTTTAATGCATAATCCAAAATTATTAATTTTAGATGAACCAACGGCTGGTGTTGATATTGAGCTTAGGCGTTCTATGTGGCAGTTTTTAAAAGAACTAAATGAGCAAGGGGTTACGATTATTTTAACCACGCATTATTTAGAAGAAGCAGAAATGTTATGTAAAAATATCGCAATTATTGATAAAGGTGTGATAGTTGAAGATACCAGCATGAAAGCTTTGCTTGCAAAACTCGACAAAGAAACGATTATTTTGGACTTAAAAAAACCAGTCAATGATGTGAACATGAATGGTTATGACTTTAAAATGACAGATGACCATACTCTTGAGGTGGATATTATGAAGTCTCAGGGGCTCAATCAAATATTTGAACAATTAAGTGCTCAAAATAATACTGTTTTAAGCATGCGCAATAAATCAAATCGATTAGAAGAGTTATTTATTTCTTTATTAGATAAAAATAAAGTAGCCCAAGAGGGAAATGCATAATGGATTTTTCAGGTAATTTTATTGCGTTAAAAAGTATTTGGATCAAAGAATGTATTCGTTTTTTACGTATTTGGGTGCAAACTCTAGTACCGCCAGCCATAACGATGAGTTTATATTTTGTCATATTTGGTAATTTAATCGGTTCGCGCATTGGCGACATGAGTGGCTTTAGTTATATGGAGTTTATTGTGCCTGGCTTGATTATGATGTCGGTGATCACCAATTCATACTCTAATGTTGCCTCAGCATTTTATTCAACTAAGTTTCAAAAAAGCATTGAAGAGTTACTGGTTTCACCTGTGCCTAATTATATTATTGTATTAGGATATATGGGGGGAGGCATGACACGTGGATTATTTGTCGGCTTAATTGTAACCTGTGTTTCAATGTTTTTTGTCGATATTCAAATTCATAATTTGGTTGTGATTGTATTGACTGTATTTCTAACTTCGGCTGTATTCTCTTTAGCAGGCTTAATAAATGCGATTTTTGCCAATAGCTTTGATGATATCAGTATAATACCGACCTTTATTTTAACGCCCCTAACTTATTTAGGCGGCGTATTCTATTCGATTACCTTATTGCCTGAATTTTGGCAAAATGTATCACAAATCAATCCAATTATTTATATGGTGAATGCTTTTAGGTTTGGATTTTTAGGGTATACAGATGTGAATTTAACGGTTGCATTTACAGTATTAATAACATTTATTACAGTTTTATTTTTAACAGCATTAACTTTAATCAAAAAAGGCATAGGGCTACGTCATTGATGAATGAATCAAATTCAAATTCAGCTAATTCGAGAAGCATTACAACAAATCAAACGGGCTTAAATGAAAAGCTTGATGAAATTGTATTACGGCATTTAAAAGCTGAATTTAAAAAACCTATTAGTGAACATACACAAAAAGCGTTTGATGAAGTTAATGAAAAAGTAACCAGCTTCGATGGTAATGTTATTTTAGACTCTTGCTGTGGGGTAGGAGAAAGTACAGCTAATTTAGCTAAACTTCATCCTAAGTCTCTTGTGATTGGTATTGATAAGTCTGCTCACAGATTACAAAAACATGATGTAGAGTACAAACAAAGTGAACAGGGTCAGTACATTTTAGTTAGGGCTGATTTAAATGACTTTTGGCGTTTGGCTGTGGCTGAAAAATGGGAAATAACGCATCATTATCTCTTATATCCAAATCCGTGGCCAAAGGCAAAGCATTTGCAACGCCGTTGGCATGGTTCTGCTGTTTTTCCTTATATTATTAAACTTGGCGGAATATTGGAGCTAAGAAGTAACTGGCAAACCTATGTTGATGAATTTGCACGTGCTCTAGAGTTATCTGGGCATATAACGACAGCTGAGTCATATCAAGCACAAGAAGCAATCACACCCTTTGAGCGTAAATATTGGGCCAGTGGCCAAAAAAGCCATAGATTGATTATTGAACTTTAAAATTACTATCTAAACTACCTCAGTAGACGTAAACGCTTTGAAATGAATTCAAAGCGTTTTTCATATTATGCTTTTAGTTTTAAAAACTCTAATTGTTCAGGTTCAAGTTTTGGTGGAATTTCCTCAGGTTCAGAAAAGTAATAGCCTTGTACAAACTTAACACCTATTTCTTCTAACATATCTAATACCAGCTTACTTTCTACAAATTCAGCAATTAATTGTAAATTTACTTGCTCGCTGAAACTGGCTATATGTTTAATAAATAGATATATATCCTGATCTGATGTTAGCTGCTTGATTAAAGAACCATCAAGTTTTATACCGTCAACTTCTAACTTTAATATATTGGAAATATTAGAGTAACCAGTACCAAAATCATCTATGACTATTTTTACACCTTGAGCGCGAGCCATACTGATAAATGCTTTGATTTCTGAAAAATTAGCTAAGGCTTCAGTTTCTAATAATTCAAAGGTAATATTACTTGGGGTGGGATAACGTTTGAGTTCGCCTTCTAAAAACTCTGCTAAGCTGGGATCTAGCATATCTTGTGCTGTTAAATTAATGCTCCATTTTATATTTGTTTTGCGAAACATTTCAGCACACTGCTTGAACATAGTTCGGGTTAATAGGCCATCCATTCTGCTGCGATTAACAACGGTTAAAAACTCACGAGGTTCTAAAATAGTGCCATCTTTATAGCGTATACGTGCTAAACATTCATATTGGACAACTTTGCCAGTAGCAACTTCGATAATCGGTTGAAAGTAAGGCAATACCATATGCTCACTAAATGCTTCTCTGATATCTTTTGCCATTTTTACATTGTGTTGATATTTGTTTTTAACCTCTTTTAGAGAATCTGAGTAACAAATACTAGTATGTCTACTTTGTTTAGCTTGCGCTGCAGCGATATGTGCATTTTCTAATAAAAAGTGTTTATTGCCTTTTGCAAGACCAGCACATAGAGTGACATAAATAAAAGGATCCGTAAGGATCGGGGTGCTTAAATTAAAATTATTAATTAAATGAGTTAATTTTTTACTGTTATTTAGCTCTTTGGTAAGTAGTACTATTTTATTTGTACATAGTCTGTATAAGGTTACATCTTTTTCAATTTGAGATTTAAACTTTTGTAATAAGTTTATCATGACGTTATCAGCAATCAGGCACCCATAAAAGCTATTGATATCTTCAAGATCATTGACCCAAATTACGGCTATTTGCAAATGTAACTGGTGACAGTTTTTCAGGTCATTTTCTAGGGCTATATGATTCGCAAATCCGGTGGTAGAGTCAGTACTTAAATTTCTTTTTAAAATTGATATATAAATAACGGCAACTAATACAGCTATAAAAAAGAAAAAACATGCAGTGATAAGAGTTTGTGTAATGCTTTTGGCTAAACGCGTATTTAAATTTTTAATGGTAATATCTGCTCCTGTTAAATAGGTTCGACCATCACTTGATTGATAAGGAACAAATATGGACTTGAATTCCCCCCATTGATCTTGTGAATATTCATAAACGGGTTCAGTGGAATAAAATGCGGTTTTATTATTGTGAGTTGCTTCAGAATATAAGTCGTAAAAATACGATAATTTGTTATTTTCTAAATCTGTAGCAGTATAACTTGAGGCAGTAAAATGTACTTGGTTGTCAATGAGGATCATAGCATAAACGTATTCTAAACCTAAGTTATGAGAGAATTCTGATAGCTTTTTACTTATATTTAAATATTGTTTTCGGTCAATATGAGAGGGACCATTAATATTATCATGGTAAGTATTACCTAAGATATGATGAACGCTGGTGGCTGCATCAAGTAATTTTGCATCAACAGAATCCATGATCTCTTGATAATTGTATTGATATATATAATACACATAAGCACTTAAACTCAGTGCAAAAGAAAATAAACCAAAAAGAGCCCAATTAACCTGAGGGTGGCGTTTAGTCATCACATTCCTTATGAAAACAAATATGCTTTTAGTTGGTCATTTTAATAAAAAGAGTTACAAACTTGCTTTTTTATTAAATATCTAGCAACTTTGTTTAGTTTAGATGCTAAATATAAATTTGTTTATTTTTTATTTAGAAAAGTAAAAAGTTTCATACCATGAACGTAAAATAGCTGATAAATTTGGCATATTACGAGACATTTTAAGGATTATTGAGTAAAGTTAACGAAATTTGCGATATCCCTTAGATCAAATTGTTAAATTAAAGACCTATGAATGAACAACAAATGAAAATAAAGCGTAATGCAGTCGCTTCTGAAGAAAGTTTAATGCGGATCTTTACCGCTCCTGAAGCGCCAGGTTCAACTTTAAATAGAATAGAACAAGAAATTTCGAGCAATTTAGTTGGCTTTTTAAATGAAAATATAGCTGCAATTGAAAAACCATTACATGAAATAGAAAAAGACTTTCAAGCGTCTCAGATCCCTGAGCAACCAACATTTGTTTCTGATCATGCAAATCAAATTATGGATAAACTTGTTGCCCATTCAGTGCACACTGCTGCACCTAGTTTTATAGGCCATATGACGTCAGCTTTACCTCATTTTGTTTTACCACTATCAAAGTTAATGGTGGGGTTAAATCAAAACTTGGTAAAAATTGAAACTTCAAAGGCATTCACACCATTAGAAAGACAAGTTTTAGGCATGATGCATCATTTAGTGTATGGCCAAGATGATAACTTTTATCAAAAGTGGATGCATAGTGCTAAAAATTCATTAGGTGCTTTTTGTTCAGGGGGAACGATAGCTAATATCTCTGCCTTATGGATTGCGCGAAATCGTTTATTAAAAGCCGATGGTGATTTTAAAGGGATTACCTCTGATGGCGTTATGGCTGCTATGTTACATTATGGTTATAAAGGGTTAGCTGTTTTAGTATCAGAACGAGCACATTATTCTTTAGGTAAAGCTGCTGATGTTTTAGGTGTAGGTCGTAGCAATTTTATTGCGATTGAAACAGATAATGACAATAAAGTGAATGTTATTGCGATGCGATCAAAAGCGCTAGAACTTGAAAGCCAAGGTATTAAAGTAATGGCGATCGTAGGTGTTGCAGGCACAACCGAGACTGGCAATATAGATCCCCTGAACGCATTAGCTGACTTAAGTGAGGAACTTGATTGTCATTTTCATGTTGATGCAGCCTGGGGGGGAGCCACTTTATTATCAAATAACAATCGACATTTACTTAAAGGAGTTGAAAGAGCTGACTCCATAACAATAGATGCACATAAACAGATGTACGTCCCTATGGGGTCAGGGCTTGTATTATTTAAAAATCCGAATGCATCAAATGTAATTGAACATCATGCTGAATATATTTTAAGGAAAGGGTCTAAAGATTTAGGTAGCCATACATTGGAAGGTAGTCGCCCTGGAATGGCGATGTTAGTACACGCATGTTTGCAAATAATTGGACGAGAAGGTTATGAAATGCTGATTGATAAAGGCATTGAAAAAGCGCGTTATTTTGCAGATTTAATTAAATTATCAAATGATTTTGAGGTAGTAACAGAGCCTGAGTTATGTATTTTGACTTATAGGTATGTGCCTGAAAAAATTAAGCAACTTTTATTAGCTGAAGGAAAAGATGCTCTTGATGAAAAAACTAAACTCGAAATTTATATTGCGTTAAACCGATTAACCGCGAGCATTCAAAAAAGACAAAGGGAACAAGGTTTTTCATTTGTATCTCGTACACGTTTAACACCATCTCAATATAATAAATTACCGACAGTTGTGTTTAGAGTTGTATTGGCTAACCCCCTTACTTCAGAGCCTATTTTACAAGACATTCTTGAAGAGCAAAAAGGGCTTGCTATAAGCGATCCTATTTTCAAAAAATATTTGAATAAGTATTTATAAATTTAGCTTGTATAAGTACAGCAGGCTACAATGGACGTAATCGTTTTTTACACGCTATGTAGCCTCATTAAATATCTTATTTATCAAGGTTTTTCAAGTTGACAGATCTTTGGTACAGCATATAACTTACTTGTCCTGCCGTTTTTTCTTTTATTTGTTTCCAACTATCAGGTACTTGAAAATCACTTAGTTCACTTTCTACTTCTAAATAAATTAAGGCATTATCAGCCAGTAATGAATATTGTTCTAATTTTTCACAGGTTATGTGTGCAAAACTTTCTCTAAAAGGAGGGTCAACAAATACGAGGTCAAATTTACTTTCTAAATTTTCCAAAAGTTTTAGGCTATCTCCGATTAATAGCTGTGCATTATTTACTTTCAGAGTTTGTAAATTATTTCTTAATTGCTTTGCTGCACTATCATTCAACTCTAAGAAGGTTACATTTTTTGCATATCGAGATAAAGCTTCAAAACCTAAACCTCCTGAACCTGCAAAACAATCAAGAACATTGGCATTTCTCACATCTGTCATCAACCAATTAAAAACAGTTTCCTTAACTCTATCTGTTGTTGGTCGTAAACCTGTAACATCTTGTACTGGAAGTTTTCTTCCGCGATATTGACCACTTATAATTCGAATGTGACCAGCATTGCTTTTATTTGATTTAATCGTCTTTTTTTTCATCTTGTGTGAAAGTCTTCTATGAAAGTGTTAACATTGCAAGATTGCGTTTATTTACATATTTTATCAGATTTATTTGAGTGGTTATTAGCAAGCATGGCAAAAAAAAATAAATTTCTTTCTTGGTTAGGTTTAGGCAACAAAAAAAATGCCGAAGAAAAACAAAAATCAGCACAGGAAACTGCTCAAGCAGAGCGATTAGAGCAAGAGAAAATAGCAAATCAGGAAGCTGAAAATGCTCGAATTGAAGCAGAGCGTTTAG
>NZ_FOLO01000028.1:21185-69354 GCF_900112265.1 Pseudoalteromonas denitrificans DSM 6059
CGAATTGAAGCAGAGCGTTTAGCAAAAGAAAACGCAGCAGCGTTAGATGCTGAAAAATTAGTCTCTGAACCTAAAAAGAAACAAGGTTTTTTTAGTAAATTAAAAAATAGTTTATTAAAAACAAAACAAAATATTGGTTCAGGATTTACGAGTATTTTTTCAGGTAAAAAAATAGATGATGATTTATTTGAGGAGTTAGAAACACAGCTTTTAACAGCTGATTTGGGGGTTGATACAACGCTTAAATTAATCGATGGTTTAACTAAAGCAGCTGATCGTAAGCAATTAAAAGATGCAGAAGCTTTATATGAGATCTTAAAGCAAGATATGGCTAATATGCTTGAGCAAGCTGAAAAACCATTGAATATTGAGATTGAAGAGCATAAGCCCTTTGTTATTTTAATGGTAGGTGTAAACGGTGTCGGTAAAACAACAACCATAGGGAAACTTGCAAAGCAGTTCCAAGAGCAAGGTAAGTCAGTTATGTTAGCCGCTGGAGATACATTTCGTGCGGCAGCTGTAGAGCAGTTACAAGTTTGGGGCGAGCGAAATGATATCCCTGTAGTTGCACAGCATACAGGGGCGGATAGTGCATCCGTTGTTTTTGATGCATTTCAAGCTGCACAAGCACGCAAAGTTGATGTTCTTATAGCCGATACCGCAGGACGTTTGCAAAATAAAGAACACTTAATGACTGAGCTTGAAAAAATTTCTCGTGTAATGAAAAAGCTTGATGCAAATGCGCCTCATGAAGTTATGTTAACGATAGATGCTGGTACTGGGCAAAATGCAATTAGCCAAGTAGATTTATTTGATAAAGCCGTTGGGTTAACGGGAATTACTTTAACTAAGCTTGATGGTACGGCAAAAGGTGGAGTTATATTTGCTGTTGCAGATAAATTTAATATTCCGATTCGTTATATTGGTGTTGGTGAAGGCATTGATGATTTAAGGCCTTTCAAGAGTAAAGATTTTATTGATGCTTTATTTAGTCAAGATAGTGTAAGCCAAAGTAATACAATGATAAATTAATACTCATATAATAAAAGGACGCATTGCGTCCTTTTTTATTTTCAAGTAATTTAACTATAAAAAATTAATAAAATAATTCTAATAATATAATAATGATAAATTTTCAACAGGTAAGTAAAACATACCCCGGTGGGCACATTGCGTTAGAAAAGGTAAACTTCCATTTAAAGGCGGGAGAGTTGGCTTTTTTAACTGGCCATAGTGGTGCCGGTAAAAGTACATTGCTTAAACTCATTAGCTTGATGGAAAGACCCTCTGCTGGCACAGTGATGATAAATGGTGTCGATCTTAATACCATCTCCAAATCTCAAGTACCTTTTATTCGTCGTGATATTGGTATGATTTTTCAAAATCACAGATTACTTAGCCGACACAATATTTTTGATAATGTTGCTTTTCCTTTGGTGATTGAAGGGATGCATCGAAAAAATATAGAAAAACGTGTTCATGCCGCTTTGGATAAAGTTGGCTTACTTAATAAAGTAAGATGTTACCCCGAAACTTTATCGGGAGGTGAGCAACAAAGGGTTGGTATCGCACGTGCTATTGTTAATTCCCCTCCTATTTTATTGGCTGATGAACCTACTGGAAATCTGGATCCTGAGCTCTCTTGGGAAATATTGAAATTATTTGAAGATTTCAATCAGCACGGTACAACTGTTCTTATTGCCACGCACGATTTAGGTTTAATCGCTCGAATGAAATATCATAGCCTTACTCTAAATAAAGGGCGATTATTACATGATCCTTTAATGGATACTGTATCATGAGTTTATTATTTAAGAGCCGCACTTCACAAGCATCAAATACAGAAACGTCTATGATGCTCAGTTGGTATTTTATCGTTTTGAATATAATACGCCAAGGTATACATAGCTTGGGAGAAATGTGGCGAACAACAATAGCATCTATGATGACAATTGCTGTTCTAGGGGTCAGTTTAACTTTACCTGCAACTCTTTATCTTGTCGTTAAAAATGTGCAACAAGTTAGTAGTGGTTTTGAAAATGCTAGTGAGATATCTCTATTTGTGAAGAAAGAGTTATCGGATAAAGAAACCAAAATTTTAGTCAAACGGTTAAAATTATACCCTGAAATATCTAATGTAATATATATTTCAAATGATGTTGCACTTGAAGAGTTTAAGCAAGTTTCAGGCTTTGGTCAGGCACTTGATTATCTGGACTCTAATCCATTACCAAGTGTTATTTCAGTTACACCAACAAATCGCTATTCGAAGCCTGAAGCAGCAAGGGCATTACTTACAAAGCTAGAAAATGAACGTGAAATTGAATTCGGTAAATTGGATATAGAATGGCTTGAACGTTTAAATGCTTTATTAAGTTTATTACGAGAAAGTGTGATCACGATAGCATTTTTATTACTGACTTCAGTTATCTTAATCATAGGTAATACAATTCGTTTATCTATTATGGATAAAAAAGAAGAAATACAAGTAATGAAACTGGTAGGAGCAACTAACCACTTTATTCAAACCCCCTTTTTATGGACCGGGATCTGGTATGGTGTTATTGGTGGTTTTTTTGCATTTATATGTATAGAGATAATGATGTGGTGGTTAGGCTCAGCAGTTGCTGAGGTGACTGGTGTTTATCAAACCGAATTTATACTGCAAGGGCTATCATTTTTTGAATTTATGAATTTGATCTTACTAGCAGTATTATTAGGGTTATTCGGTTCATATTTATCGGTTAAACGTTATATTAGAGAAATAGAACCTGATAAAATTTAATGCAATTAGTTTGTTAGCACTCTAAATATGAAGAGTGCTAAATAAAATGATTTGTAACATTTCAATACTCGCTTTTACTTACCAAACTTAGTTAATCTAATAAAATAAATTCATTTGAACTTAACACTTGACATTTAGGTCAAAAGATTTAAATTCATATTAGCACTCTTAAGGAAAGAGTGCTAATATGAATTATAAGATGGATTCTAGAGGTTTTATATGAGCAATAATTTAAAAAATTTAGCGTTAACTGTTCCACAACATGCGGGAAGTCACGAGGCTTACCTACAAAATGTTGGAAATATACCTATGCTAACAGCCGAAGAAGAAAAATCATTGGCTATAAAATTACAAAAAGAGGGCGATTTGTCTGCTGCTAAGCAACTTATTGTATCTCATTTGCGATTTGTTGCTCATATTGCTAAAAGTTACTCTGGCTATGGCTTACCGCAAGCTGATTTGATGCAAGAAGGTAATATAGGTTTAATGAAGGCCGTTAAACGATTTGATCCTTCAGTTGGTGTTCGATTAGTATCTTTTGCTGTACATTGGATTAAAGCTGAAATACATGAATTTGTTTTAAAAAATTGGCGAATTGTTAAAGTTGCAACAACAAAGGCTCAACGTAAATTATTTTTTAATTTAAGAAAAAATAAAAAGCGTTTAGGCTGGTTTAACCAAGATGAAGTAAGCACAGTTGCAAATGCACTAGGTGTTAGTGAAAAAGAAGTTAGAGAAATGGAATCTCGTATGAGTAGCCAAGATATGGCTTTTGATATGGGGGCAGATGATAGCGATGATGCATCAGAAGCAAGTTCATACTCACCTGTTCAATATTTAACAGATAATAGTTTAGATTTAGCTGATAGCGTAGAACAAGAGCAGTTTCAAAAACAATCTCAAAACCGCTTATTTGCAGCAATTAATACACTTGATGAGCGTGCTAAAGATATTGTAAGTGCACGTTGGTTAATGGATCAAAAAGCAACTCTTCAAGAATTAGCAAAAAAATATGATGTATCTGCTGAGCGAATTCGTCAGTTAGAAAAAACAGCAATGAAAAAATTACAGGCAACAATGGCCACATAGTACTTTATTTCATACTATAAATATAAAAAACCAGCTATTTCAGCTGGTTTTTTAGTTTATTTATAAATTGTTTTTTCTTCAATCGCTGCAAGTTTTATATACTTACTTTCAACTAATTGAGATAAAGGAACCAATTCTATTCCTTGCTCTTTTAATTTTGGTAATTCTTTTTCTAAAAATTTAAGTGTTTCGGGATATGGGTGAGCAATTGCAATGGCGTAATCTCGTTTATTCGCAATCCTTATTAATTGATTCATTCTAAATTGCATTTGTTTATCGGTAGGAATATTATCTAGAAATACGTGCCTTGCGACATTATTAACATTAAAAAGGTTTGCTAAATTTTGTGCTTGGCTGTGAGTCGTTGTTTTACTATCTAAAAAATATAAGCCTCTTTCATGCAATACTTCCATAGTCCAAGCCATTGGTTGTATTTTTTGTGTTAGAAATGATCCCATATGGTTATTGATCCCTTTTACTTCAGGATACTCATTTAATGCTTTTTCTAATGTGCTTTGAATTTGCGATTTAGTCATTTCATTTGTAAGTGCACCAGGCCCTAAAGCTTTTCCGCTTATAGATTGCATGGGAATATGCAGTAGTACTTCTTTGTTGATAGCATTTGCTTGTTGAGAAAAAATTTGAGCAAATGGAGTGTAGGGGAGTATGGAGTATGATATTTCTCCAGGTAATTTTATTGCCTGTAAATCATGTTTATGATATCCAATATCATCAATGATAATGGCAACTTGGCTTGCAGTTGCTAAATTTGCATTAGCAAATAAAAGCAAAGCTAATATTTTTGATTTTAAATGCACTATTAATTCTTATTATTATTATTATATGTTTATTCAAATGAACAATTATTACATTATTTAAATTTGATTAATGCTACTTGTTCGTTTAATTATTATGAATAAGTTATTGTTTTAGTATTTTTTGTGCTTTTACTAACTGTATATCGCTGAAGTCAGCTGTAAATGATTGATTTTCTTTCCCTTGACTTTGCTTCATTATAGCTATTTTATCTGATTGTGAAAGACTTGATTGTACTATTGCTATATCTGGTGTTATGCCAACGCCATCAATCGAAACTCCTGAAGGTGTATAATACTTTGCTGTTGTAAGTTTAAGTGCCGTTTGTCCATTACCTAGAGGGATCAATGATTGCACTGAGCCTTTTCCGTATGAGCGAGTGCCCACTATCGTTGCTCTTTTATTATCTTTGAGTGCTCCAGCTAAAATTTCAGCCGCAGAGGCTGAGCCTTTGTTTATTAATACAACAATAGGAGCACCATTTAAAATATCATCATTGTTTGCGGTAAATGTATGATTTGCATCGTAAAACCTTCCTTTAGTTGAAACTATGATACCATTGCGTAGAAATAGGTCTGACACTGCTACTGCGCTATCTAATATACCTCCTGGATTATCTCTTAAGTCTAATAATAGTCCTCTTAATGGTAAACCGTTTTCATTTTTTAATTTGGCTATGTGCCTAGCTACATCATGTAATGTATGGTTATTAAAACTCATAATACGCAAATATACATAACCTGCGCGGTCTAATTCACTATTAACAGTTTCTAATTCAATTAATTGCCGTTCTACTTCAAAACTAATCGGAGTTGAAAACCCTGAGCGCGCAATACTTAAATTGACAGCACTTTTCTTAGTTTTACTGATCAAACTTGCAACTTGTTTTATCGGCTTATTAATAACGGTTTGGCCATTTACTGAAAGTAAAATATCACCTTGTTTTAAGCCTGCTTGGGCGGCTGGAGAGTTGGAAATTGATGATATAATAACAATATGTTCATCTCTAATTTCAACTTCAATACCGAGGCCCGTGTAATGGCCATTTGTAATATTAAATAAATCTTCTAATTCTTGTTCATCCAGATATTCAGAATAAGGGTCTAATTGTTTTAAAACGGAATCTACAGCAGAGCTATTGAGTTTTTGGGTATTAACTTCATCAACATAAAAAGCTTGGATATGTTCCAAGATATGCTTCATATTTACGCTGTTTTTTTGAGAAGAAACTTCGCTGCTGGCTATTGTTGAAAAACAGAATAAAAAGCAGAGAATTAAAATATTATTTAATTTAAAAAAATTATTCATTGGCTACTCCCAATTAGGGGGTGTAGCCAATTGAAATTAAATTCGCTTACACCATTTTATAGGATTAATCGCTTGTCCTTTGTGCCGTATTTCGAAGTATAGACCAGGATTGTCTTGTCCACCGCTTTGTCCAACTAAAGCGATTAGTTCACCTTGAGAAACTTGCTCACCAACATTTTTTAATAATGCTTGGTTATGGCCATATAAACTCATAAACCCTTCGCCATGATCTATAACGATCACCCAGCCAAAGCCTTTGAGCCAATCAGCAAAAATAACTCGACCATTATGTATCGTCGTAACCGAAGCCCCTTCTTTGGCGTTAATAAGCACTCCTTTCCATTTTAGACGTCCATATTTTCTTTGACCAAAACGATGCTTTAAACGCCCTCGACTTGGCCAATTTAATTTTCCTTTAGTGCTTTTCAAACCTGAAAAAGTAAGTTGTTGTTTTACCTGTTGTTGTAGAGTCTTTAAAGTTTCAATTAATAATTGTTCATTTTTTTTCAGGTACTCAACAGAAGTAATTGTATTTGAGAACTGTTTTTTTAATAAATTTAAATTATCTTTTCTTTGCTTTTGGGCAAGCATCAATAATTCTTGCTTTTTCTTTTGTGTTTCTAATAGATAAGTTAATTTAATTTGCACTTTTGCTAACTCATCTTGTTTTGTTGCTAGTTGTTGTAATGTTATTTTTAGTTGTTCTAGCTGGGTTAGTCGTGCTTTATTGAGGTAGCTGTAATAAGTTAGTGTTCGTTCAAATGTGGCGATATCTTCTTGATTCAATAAAAGTTTACTATAGTCATGACTTCCGGTCATATAGGCACTTTTTAATTGACTTGAAAGCGCTTTTTGCTGCTGACTTTTATTGAGTTTCAGTTCTTTTATTTTTTTATTTAATTGGTGTTGTTCGCTTCTATTTAATTCAATGGAGAAATCGAGCTCATTGAGTGATTTAGAGTTGTTAGCAATTTCAAGTTCAGACTTTTTTAATTTATTTTCAATCCCTTTTATTTTTTTCTGTTGGGAATTCATTTGATTAACACTATTTTCAAGTGTTTTTTGAATTTGTGTTAAATCTTGTTTTGTTTGTTTTTCAGTTGCGTTGGCAGGTGTCAACGCAACAAAAGTTAAACAAACAGCTAAAACAAGTAACTGTTTAATAATTAGCATAAATGATAAGTTCTATTTTAGTTTCATAATAACAGAGCCTGTCATTTCTTTTGGTTGTTCCATTCCCATGAGGTGAAGCATAGTTGGCGCAACATCACTTAATGCTTTTCCTGTGATAGCTTTTGCTTGTCGACCAACATAAATGAAGGGAACAGGTTCATTAGTATGCGCTGTATGTGCTTGTCCAGTTTCTGGGTTTTGCATTAGCTCTGCATTGCCATGATCTGCGGTGATCAAAGCTTCGCTTCCTGTTTCTTCAAGGGCTTTAACCACTCGACCTATGCAGTGGTCTACGGCTTCACATGCTTTTACTGCGGCATCAAATACTCCTGAGTGGCCAACCATATCTCCATTTGGGTAATTACAAATAATAGCATCGTATTTTGAACTATGGATAGCAGCGACTAATTTGTCGGTTAACATTTCTGAGTTCATTTCAGGTTGCAGATCATAAGTTGCTACTTTAGGTGAAGGAATGAGTTCACGACTTTCCCCTTCAAATAAATCTTCTTTTCCGCCACTGAAAAAGAAAGTGACATGGGCATATTTTTCAGTTTCAGAGATACGCAATTGAGTTTTATTATGTTTTTCTAGCCATTCGCCTAACACATTATCTAATTTATTAGGTGGGAATGCTTTAGGTGCATTAATATCTGCAGCATATTCTGTTAACATCACAAATTCAGCTAGTTTAGGGGCTTTTTGTTTGGTAAAACCTTTGAAATCATTATCAACAAAAGCACGTGTCATTTCTCGAGCGCGATCGGCTCTAAAATTCATAAAAATAACGGCATCCCCATCATTTATAGTCGCAGCACTTTCATCTTGTTGCTTAATGCTGCTTGCTTTTACAAATTCGTCATTTTCATCTCTACTGTATGCGGCTTCAAGCGCTTCGGTTGCACTTGAATAACAAAATTGAGCATCAGCTAACACCATTAGGTTATAGGCTTGCTCGACACGATCCCATCGATTGTCTCTATCCATCGCATAATAACGTCCTATTATGCTTGCTATTCGACCTTTTCCTATTGCTTTAAATTTATCTTCAATAACTTTAATAGAGTTGCTTGCACTCCTTGGTGGCGTATCTCTACCATCTAAAAATGCATGTAAATAAATTTCTTTAGCGCCTCGCTTTGAAGCTAATGCTATTGCTGCCAATATATGTTCTTCATGGCTGTGTACACCCCCAGGGCTTAATAATCCCATTAAATGAACAGCTTTATTATTGGTTACGGCCTTATCTATTGCTGTAACTAAGGTTGGGTTTGCGTCAAATTCACCGTCATTGATTGCTTTTGTTATTCGCGTAAAGTCTTGATATACAATACGACCTGCACCTAAATTAACATGGCCAACTTCGGAATTGCCCATTTGACCGTCAGGAAGTCCAACATCTAAACCTGAGCCTGAAATTAATGTGCTGGGATATTCTTGCCAAAGCTTATCTATTACCGGTGTATTAGCGGCTAATATGGCGTTACTTTGGTTATTTTCTCGATAGCCCCAACCATCTAAAATAATCAGTACTAGTGGTTTTTTTTGCGATGTCATTGGTGATCCTTGTTCTGTTAAGCACAATACAGTAGAAGTTTGCTTAGCTTACCGTTTTTTACGGCTAAAATCCGCAAAGAAATTTTGATATTAAAATAATTCATTTAGCTTGTTTTATTTTTATTTGATAAAACGAGCTTGTTGATATTGAAGCTAGCTAGCATGTATACTGCTGCTTTTGTTTTATATGTAAATTTTAAGTGCATAATTAATTGGAAGATCAATGGAACAATATATCGAATTTTTTACAAACCATATTGGGCTTGGTTTAATTTGGCTTGGTTTAGTTGTAATGATTATTATGAGTTGGGTTAAATCTAAATTTTCACCGGTAAAACAAGTCAATCCTCAGCAATTAACCTTCTCTGTTAATCGTGAAAATGCAGTTGTTTTAGATATTAGAAGCCAAGCAGATTTTAACAAAGGTCATATCGCAAATTCAATTCATTTAGTTTCTGAAAAAGCGAAACAAAAAGAGTTTACAACTATTGAAAAGCATAAAAACGATCCCATTATAGTGGTATGTGTTACAGGTATGACGGCTTCTGGGGTTGCAGATAACTTGTTTAAAGCAGGTTTTACTCAAGTTTCAATTTTATCTGGTGGTATTGGTGCTTGGCAAAGTGCTGGTTTACCTATGACATCAGGGAAGTAAATATTATGAATAATATCATTATTTATACTAAAGCTTATTGTCCATATTGCGTCAGAGCAAAGGCTTTATTGAAGCACAAAAATGTTGAATTTACAGAGTTTGATATTGGCCAACAACCTGAGCTCAGAAATGAAATGATAGATAAGTCAAATGGCAGTTACACTGTCCCACAAATTTTCATTGGTGGGAAACATATAGGTGGCTGTGATGAGATGATGGCTTTAGAAGCACAAGGTCGATTAGATCTTTTACTTAATGAATTAGTATCTTAATTACCTTTAAATTCAAAAATAATTAAATAGATTTCAATAGGAAATAACAATGTCAGAACAAGAACAAAATGCAGCACAAGAGCAACAAGCGCCACAGTTTTCAATTCAACGTGTTTTTACTAAAGACGTTTCTTTTGAAACACCAAACTCTCCAGCTATCTTCCAAAAAGAATGGACACCAGAAGTTAAACTTGATTTAGATACACGTTCTAACAAGTTAGACGAGGGTGTATTTGAGGTGGTGCTTTCTCTTACTGTAACCGCTACTTTAGGTGAAGAAACTGCATTTTTATGTGAAGTGCAACAAGCAGGCATCTTTGCTATAGCTGAACTTGATGAAGGTCAAATGGCGCATATGCTTGGTGCTTATTGCCCTAACATTTTATTCCCATATGCACGTGAAGCAGTTGCAAACTTAGTTAACCGTGGTACTTTCCCACAACTTAATTTAGCTCCTGTAAACTTTGATGCGTTATTTGGTCAATATGTACAACAACGTTCAGCAGAAGCTGAGCAAGCAGCTGAAGCTAACGCTTAAGTTATGACTATGACAGCTACGAATGCTGTAACAGTATTGGGGGCGGGCTCTTATGGGACCGCCCTTGCTATTTGTTTAGCTAGAAATGGTCATCATATTCGACTGTGGGGGAGAGACACTGATGCCATTACTGAGCTAAAAAGTAGTCGACAGAATCAGCGCTACCTCCCCGATGTTACTTTTCCTGAATCACTTACTTTAGAATCAAATTTAGAAACTGCTGTTTCAAGTTGTCCCATTGTATTAGTTGTTGTGCCAAGTCATGCTTTTGCCGACACTTTAAAGGCAATTAAACCATTCTTGGAAACTGGGACAAAAATAGTATGGGCAACTAAAGGATTAGAACCTGAAACGGGTCGCTTATTGCAAGATGTCGCCAAAGATATTTTAGGTGCAGACATTGCTCTTGGTGTTTTATCTGGGCCAACATTTGCTAAAGAAATGGCTATGGGCCTTCCTACGGCTATCTCTCTTTCTTCTACTGATACAAATTTAATTGACTCTTTGTCAGATTTATTACATTGCGGACGTTCATTTAGAGTCTATACCAATAATGATTTTACGGGTGTGCAACTAGGTGGCGCAGTTAAAAATGTGATTGCAATTGGTGCAGGGATCTCTGATGGTACAGGCTTTGGCGCAAATGCTAGAACAGCTTTGATCACAAGAGGTTTAGCTGAAATGAGCCGCTTAGGTTGTGCTTTAGGCGCAAAGCCTGAAACATTTATGGGTATGGCTGGTCTTGGTGATTTGATTTTAACTTGTACAGATAATCAATCTCGTAATCGACGATTTGGCTTAGCCTTAGGGAAAGGCTGCGCTGTTGAGCAGGCTATTGCTGAAATTGGTCAAGTAGTAGAGGGTTTTAGGAATACCAAAGAGGTATATAATTTAGCGCAACGAGTCGGTGTTGAGATGCCAATTACAGAACAAATTTATCAAGTTTTATATCAAGGTAAAGATGTTAAAGATGCTGCTATGTCACTACTTGGACGCGTGAAAAAAGCTGAAAGTTAGTATTTTTAACTGCTTTGTATTTTAGTCGGTTGATTGATTAGGTTGATGACTTTGTCAGCAGGAATAGGTCGGCTAAAATAATACCCTTGTATGACTTTACAGCCCATTATATGAAGTAAATACACCTGCTCTTTTGTTTCCACACCTTCAGCAACGACTTCAATATTTAAATACTTTGCTAATTGAATAATGGTTGAAGTAATATTTCTATCTTGCTCAGAAGTCGTAATATCAAGAATAAAAGATCTGTCTATTTTTAATTTATCTATTGGAAACTTTTTGAGATAACTTAAAGATGAATGCCCAGTTCCAAAATCATCTAAAGCAATAGAAAACCCTAATTCCTTTAGTTTTAACATTTGTTTTAGGGCAAAATCAGGATTGTCCATCATTGCACTCTCCGTTATTTCTAATTCAATTGCCCTACCACTTATATTAAAAGATGCAAGGCAATGGGTTAAATCTTTTACCAAATCAATTTTCTGAAAGTGCTTAGCCGATAAATTAATTGCTATTCGACCATTTATATCTATGTGTTGTTTCCAAAACTGCAATTGTTTACAAGCTTGTTTAAACAAATTCAGAGTTAAGGTTACTATCATGCCATTGCTTTCAGCTATGGGAATAAACTCACCTGGGCTTATCATAGTACCGTCAACTTGTGGCCAACGAGCAAGAGCTTCAAAACCAACAACGCGATTGAGGCTAGTATCGTACTTTGCTTGATAGAAAAGTATAAGCTCTTCATTTTCTATTCCTTGTGATAACTTATATTCTTTACTTAATAATTCTGGGGTTGTTTGGGTTTGTGACTTATCATAAAATTGAAAGCTATTCTTACCATTTTGTTTTGCATGTACTAAAGCTGTATCCGCGCTTCTCATTAACATTTCACAGTTAATACCATTATCTGGATAACGTGAAATACCTATACTTGTTGTGATGGAGATATCAATACCTTCTAAAGTGAAAGGTGATTTACATAAAGATAAAATATTATCTGCTACGCGCTTTGCATAAAATAGTGTCATGCCTGAATAAAGATAAGGCGGGATCAAAACTGCAAATTCATCACCCCCTAAGCGGGCGATTGTGAATCCTTTTTCTAAATTTGACTTTAATCTTAAGCCTATTTGTTTTAGAAATAAATCCCCTTGTGTATGCCCTAGCGAATCATTTATTTTATGAAAGTTATCTAGATCAATAAATAATAATGCAAAAGTTGGAAAAGTTTCATTACACGAATGAATTGCTTTTTCTAAGTGCTCAATAAATAAAGTGCGATTAGGTAGTTGGGTAATAGGATCTCTGGTTGCTAATAACCTGAGTTCTCGTTCATTACGTTTTCTTATTGTAATATCAGAAAACATACCAACATACTGATAATTTGGAGCCTGATTTTTTTTGTTTTTATTTACTTTTGTAATAGACAAATCAAGAGAGTATTCTTCGCCATTTTTTCTACAGCTCCAGACTTCACCAGACCAATATTCATTATCAACCAATTCTTGTTGTATGAGTTGTTCTAGTTTTTTATTTCTACCTTTTGATGAATAAATAGTCGGGTTTTTATTAATGACCTCTTGTTCATCAAAACCGGTAATTTGAGTGAATATTTTGTTAACTTGCTTTATTTCAAAGTCATGATTAGCAATCCAAATAGCTTCTTTAGTTTGTTTTAATAAAGCTAATGTAAGGGTGTCTTGTTTTTGTTTAGGTTGTACGTTGAATTTAAATATACAAAAACCGAAACCAAATAATACAATGAGTATTATTAAATACCACCAATTTGAAAGAGGAGGAGTGGCAATAACTAAACTAAGTTCAGTATGTTTTTTTAATGGATACTTTACATTACGAAATTGTATTACATGGATACCTGAAGGCAACTGAGATAAGGTGAGTGTAGAACTTCCTTTACCTAATGGAAACCAGTCGGGTTGACTGAGGAAACGGTATTCAAAACTGAAATTCTTGTTTAGAGTACCTAGTTGTTCTGAAATTTTTATATAAATTGTTTTTGTTGTGCTGGGTAAATATATTTTTTGAGAAGGAAACAATACGACTTTATTTTTTTTATTTTCTTTATTGTAACTAAGTGAAGATACTTTTAATGTCGAATTTGATGTGTGAATTTTATTATCTTCGAAAGCTATCATTTCATGATTAAAAATTAATGTATTTTTTAATTTAATAAGTTGATTACGGGGGGAAGAAATTTGAATTGGATTATGATAAATAAACTCTTTAGTATCACTATTAAATAAAGTCAAAATATCATTTTTTATAAGCCATAAATATTCTGATTTTACGTTATGTATGTAGGTTATTTTTCCAGGTGTTATATGCTTAAATGACCATAATTGATTGTTTTGTTTTGCCTGCCATAATCCTGTTTGAGTTGCTAACCACAGAGTTTCAATATTTTGATCATAAAAAATATCATAAATAAGACCCATGTTTTCATTTTTTTTGATTATTACTTTTTTATGATGAGGTGCGATCAAATATAATCGTTTATGTGTTGCAGTAAGAAGGTAATCGTTATTGAACGAAGTAATCGCTTTTATATTTTTAATTGAAAAAGTGTCTATTATCTTTTTTGTTAGTAAATCAAAAGAATATAAAAATATATCATCGCTTAACCATAATAACTCTGCATTATCATAATAAATTGTTTTTATATTTTGCATATCACTTAATTGAAACGCATCATGATTGTTTGTTTTTAAATATAGCCCAGTTGAATTTATTCCTAACCAGTTTTGTTTATTGATATTAATTACTTGTTCTAAATTAGGAACTTTAGATCTTAAAGTGTCTAAACTTACTTTAATTGATTCATCTACATTATATTTTCTGACAACAGATGAAGAGGAGTTTAGCCAGTCACCATTTTGCAGTTGTAACCATAAACCTTTTTTTCGGTCTAAATATATATTACGTAAAGAATGCTTATCTGTTTCTTGGATTATTCGTGTTGTTTGTGAATAAGTATCGTGTATAAAAGCCCCTTTTTGATTATAAAAATAAATATAACCATCAGTAGACGTTGCAAAGCGAAAAATAAACTCATTTTTAAGAGGTTGATAATCTAACAGAGAACCCTGTTGAATAAATTGAAGTTTAAAATCATTGTTTAACAGCCAAATGGTGCCTTGGCTATTTTGTTTAAGTGCGAGTGTTGCTTGAGTTAATTGAATTGTGTTTATTATTTTCTTTGTGGGTAAATCAAATAAAATAAGTTGATTCTTTTGATTAATAATCCACATTTTTTGTTCTGCTAATAATAAAAAGTGTATCACTTTCCCGACGGCCGAACTTGGTAAAATAGAACTGACTTGCTTGCCATCATATTTTTTCAGTTTACCTAAGTGTATATACCAAAGCCTATTATTTTTATCTAAATGAAGTTGCTCTGCTATTTGAGAAGTGACTAATTGACTTGTTTGTGATTGTATATCAATTAACTCTATGCCTGCATCCGAGTTTAACCAAATATTGTTTTTGTTTACTAAAACATCTTTAAATTTATAACCCCTGAGGCCTTTAACCGTTTCAGAGGATATTTTTTGACTATCTAAACCATCAAAGCGATATAAGCCTGATTGTGTTGTTAGCCAAAAGTCACCTCTGGCATCTTGAGCAATATCGGAGCTGAATTGATTGTCAAGTGAACTAAAAGATATTGTTTTGGGGATTTGTGCGAAGAGCTGGAAAGAGAAAAAAAATAAATAAAGCAAAGTAAAAAAACGTAGTGTAAAACGATAGTATTCACTTCTGTTTTTACAGACCATTTTATAACAAGCCAAAATCCTTTTGTGTATAGAGCTTAGCTTGTTTTTTTTATAATGCTAAATTTGTTTGAAAACGTAATTAAACCGCACCTTTAAAACCGAGTTGACGCCATGACTCATAAACAAAAACTGAGACTGCATTTGATAAATTCATGCTGCGACTATTTGCTTGCATCGGGATCCTGAGCCTTTGTTCTTCAGGTAAAGCATTGATAGTTTCTGCTGGTAATCCGCGAGTCTCGGGTCCAAATAATAAACAATCACCAGGAGAAAACTCTGCTTTATCAAAAAACTGAGTGCCTTTTGTTGTGCAAGCATAAATTTTATTTGGTTTTTCACTCTCGATATAACTTTCTAAATTTGCATGCCTTTTTACATTGCTAAATTCATGATAATCCAATCCTGCACGTTTAATGCGCTTATCATCCCATTCAAAACCTAAAGGCTCTATCAAGTGTAAAGTGTAACCTGTGTTTGCACATAAACGTATGATATTACCTGTATTGGGGGGTATTTCAGGCTGGTAAAGTACGATATCTAACATAAAAATCTCGACAAATTAAATTATAAACATCATAACAAATTTAGTAAAAATGGTATCCTACCAATTCACCTAATTTATTATAGAAGAGACATTCATATATGCTTAAACGGATGCAAGACAAAGGATATGATTTTTGGGTGAAACTGGCGAGTTGGACAGCTATTATCATGGTAAGCCTTATGATAATGGCGAAGGTATGGGCATGGCTGGCTACAGGATCTGCTGCTATGTTAGGTTCCCTTACAGATTCTTTATTAGACATTACTGCAACTTTAATTAACTTTTTTGTTTTACGTTATGCTTTATTGCCAGCTGATGATGATCATAGATATGGTCATGGTAAAGCGGAACCATTAGCAGGACTAGCACAAGCTGCATTTATTGCGGGTAGTGCCTGTTTGCTGGCATTTCATGGTATTGAAAGGTTATTTAATCCTATAGATATTTCAAATACAGGGTTTAATATTGGTATTGCTGTTAGTATATTTGCCATTGTTTGTACTTTAATTTTAGTTTTTGTGCAAAATATAGTGGTTAAAAAAACGGGTTCTATTGCTATAAAAGCCGATTCATTACACTACAAAGGAGATTTGTTACTTAATGCAAGTGTTATGTTAGCTATGATTTTAGCGAGCTTAGGTTGGACTGCTGCGGATGCTATTTTTACCATAGGCGTTGCATTTTTCTTACTTTATAACGCTTGGCAGGTCGGGGTGGAAAGTGGCACTCATTTAATGGATAAAGAGTTACCTGATGAAGATAAAGAGGAAATTATTTCTTTGGTTGGTAGCCATGAAAAAGTATATGGTTTACATGATATTAGAACCAGACAAGCAGGGAAAACTAAATTTATACAATTTCATATTGAATTAGATGACAATTTACCTTTAATTATTGCTCACCAGGTAGCCGATGAAGTTGAAACCTTATTAAAAGCTAATATTTCTGGAGAGTTGGATATTATTATTCATCAAGACCCTTTATCTGTAGTATCAAAATCACAAAACTGATAGATAAGTGACATTGTTTTTTGTCTTATAATATCTGTTTCACATAAAAGTTCATGTTTGCCATTTTCTAATATTTCAAGTTGTGAAAGTGGCATTTTTTTGTGTAAAGATGTTTGGGCCCTATTAGATACAATCGTATCGGCCTGTGCCTGTAATATTAAGCAAGGTAACTTAATTGGGTGCTCCATCGCTTTTTTCATCGCATTAAAGGCGGCATTAAGCCATGAAATGCTAGTACCGCCTAGTTTTATTTGTTCAGTACTTTGGTAACAATCGGTAAATATTTGATAACGGGTTTCACTTTGGGTGAGTTCATTATCTATAAAACTTGTAATTTGATAGTTTGATTGCCCTGGTGCATAACCACCCCCTAATCCTAATTTGTCTAAAATTAAAGCTAACATTTTTGCTAACCACAGAGGTATATTGCCAGTATTTATACCAAACATAGGAGAGCATAAAACAACCTTTTCAAATGAATGTGCATAGTTGTTTAAATAGTCGCAAGCAATAACACAGCCCATTGAATGTGCTAATAAAAACTTTGTTTTATGATTTACTTTATTCACAACTTGCAAATTAAACTGATTAAAGTCTGCGCTGTATTGATCAAAGCTATCAATATGTCCTATATGTGAGTTTTTTAATGCTCTGCTTGATAAGCCTTGTCCTCGATGATCTAATATAAAGACGGCAATATTGTTTTTATTAAACTCCCAAATGAGTTCTTTATATTTTAATAATGATTCAATTCTCCCTGAGCAAATAACTATGGTAAATAGTGTGTTTTCTTCAACTTTGGGTAATGCATATGCATATGCAAGGTTTGCATCTTGTGTATTTAAAATGCCCTGACAAATTTGAGTTTGCCAAAATTGCATTATTTCATTTTGTTTATTTAATAACTTATTTTCTTGGCTATAAAACATCACTGTTATCTTTTATCAAATGGGAAGACTTATTATGACTGATAAACCTGAATTATCCTGATTTTTCAATTCAATAATACCATTATGGGCTAAGATGGCATGTTTAGTGATTGCTAAACCTAAGCCTGTACCACCTGAGTTTCTTTCCCTAGAATGAGAGACTCTAAAGAAAGGTTCGAATAGTTGTTTTAAATCATTATTTGGGACGCCTGGGCCATCATCTGATATGGTTATTATAAGATGATTTTTATTGTGTTTTAGTTCAACAGTAATCAGGCTATTTGCATATTTTATTGCATTCCTTAGTACATTGTCCAAAGCACTGGAAATAATTTGCCCATCATATTTAAATTCAGCATCTTGTTCTCCAACAATATTAAGTCTTTTATTATTTTGCTTTGCTTCAAAGGTTGCATCAGATAAAACTGGATTTAATACTAAACTGAATGGTTGATATTCTTTAGATAACATTTGGCTCTGTGCTTCAAGTCTGGACAGTTTTAAAACATCACTGATCATGTCATCAAGAGTTTTAGCTTCTTTTTCTATGCGAACTAAGTATTGTCCTGTTTGATCATTTTGGTGTATTTGCGCTAATCCTGCAGCCATTTGTAGCCGAGTTAAGGGGGATCTGAGTTCATGAGAGATATCTGCTAATAAGCGTTTTTGGCTTGTCATTAATAATTCTAGGTTTTCAGCCATTTTATTAAAATCGTTAGTGAGTTGGCCTAATTCATCATTTTGATTTGAATTAGACTGTATTCTGGTTTTAAGCTTACCGCTTGCTAATAAAAATGCTGCGTTTTTAAGTGAATTTATAGGTTTAATTAAAGAACGACTGAATAATAAACTTAAACTTAAAGATGCCATTATGGCTACACATAGCTTGAGCCATAAAGGCATTATTTTTAGTTTTAAGGCAAAGTTATGTCTTATATTTGGCTCTATTTCATAAAGCCAATAATTTTGTTTTGCTATTGTAATTTTTATGGGTCCAAAAGCATGGTATTGCTTAGTTAAAATTGCTTGAGGCGCTAAATTTTGACTAAAGCTTAATAAGTTTACATCTATGTCGGGCAGTGTATTTCGATTAAAAAAACTTAGCTCAGGATCTGTTGCTGCAAAATATAAAGTTCTATGGCGCGTTAGCCTTGGATGTTGAACAACTTTAGTTAATGAACGATTCTTTTTATTCGCAACATGCTCAATATTTTTTGCGATTTGCTGTAAGTTTTTTAGTTTTGTGCCTTTAAGTGGTTCTGCATTAACATCCCCTAAAGTAATATTGCTTAAAAAAAACAATAAACTAACCGTGGCAACTAAAGTAAGCCAAAACCATAGGAATATTTTAAAAAATAAATAACGTCTAGGATCTATTATTGTGATTCTCACTCTATTCTCCTGATATAAAGATATAACCAGAGCCTCGGATTGTTTTTATTTTTTCACCAGGACTTGATATTGCTATTTTTTTTCTAATATTGCTTACATGCATATCAATAGAGCGATCAAATGCGACTAATCGTCGGCCTAATACTTGTTGGCTAATTTCATCCTTACTTATGACTTCATTGACATTTTTGACAAGCAGTACCAAAATTTCATATTCAGTACCAGTTAATGTGAGCCTTTCGTTATTTGCAAAAATCTCACGACTTTTAGGGCATATTTTAACATTGTTCATATTCATACTTGGGGTTTTATTTAAGCTATTAATATGTTCAATTCTACGAGAAATCGCTTTTACTCTTGCGAGTAATTCCCTATGATTAAAAGGTTTTGCTAAATAGTCATCGGCACCAAGTTCTAAACCAAATATACGGTCAAAATCCTCCCCTCGAGCAGTTAACATGATTAATGGAGTGAGTTTTTGTTGTCTAAATTTTTTTAATACTTCGAAACCATCTAATTTAGGTAGCATGACATCGAGTAAAATTAAAGCAAACTCATCTTTTAGAGCACGTGTTAAACCAGCTTCGCCATCGTGCTCTGCAGTAACACTAAAACCATGTGCGCCTAAGTACTCGCTAAGAAGTTCACATAAATCAATGTCATCATCTATTAATAGTATTTGCATTTAAAGGCCCTAAACTTAACTCATGGTGACAATAATACCCCTTTTTACATAAGGCTGTTTGTCTTTACACAATCTTTACTTTTGTTTGCGTTACTTTTCATTGCACCAGATATACTTTTAATCAACCCAATCAATAGGAAGATTAATCATGAAACTCACCAATATTATTTTAATTGCAGTCTTATCAGTTGTTTCTCTTACTGCCAATGCTAAAAGAGGGATGTCAAATGAACACATGTTGTTATCAGAACGTGCCGCAGAATATTTATCATTAACACAAGATCAGCAGTCGCAAATTAAATCTGTTTTTGAGCAACAAAAGTCGGCATTAGAGCAATATAAAGAAGTTGGTAAAGAAATGCACCAGCAGCGCAAAGAATTAATTCATAATACAAGTTTTGATGAACACGAGTTTCGAGATTTAATTACCAATCATCAAGATACAAAGCTGGAAATTGCTGTAATTAAAGCCAGAGGAAAAAATCAAATTTGGAACTTATTAAATGAAGACCAGCAAGAAAAACTAACTAAAATAATGAAACATAGAATGAATAAAATGCATAATGGAAGAAAAGTAAAACATCATAAAATTGATACACAATAGCCTGAATCTTTGACTTTTAAACTGAATAAATTTTCCTTCGAAACTTATATATAAAAAAAGGTGAAGCATTGCTTCACCTTTTTTATTACTTTATTTCAAATGGTTTTACAAACCTGCTGAAGCTCTTAATGCTTCAACTTTATCAGTTGCTTCCCATGGAAATTCGTTACGACCAAAGTGTCCGTATGCGGCTGTTGCCTGATAGATAGGACGTTCCAGATCTAACATTTTTATTAAACCATAAGGACGAAGCTCAAAATGCTCACGAATAAGTTCAATTAAATGAGATTCGTCAACTTTTCCGGTGCCAAAAGTTTCAACACTGATCGAAGTTGGTTCAGCAACACCAATTGCATATGAGACTTGAATTTCACATTTATCTGCAAGACCAGCAGCCACTATGTTTTTAGCGACATAACGTGCAGCATAAGCTGCACTTCTATCTACTTTTGATGGATCTTTACCAGAAAAAGCACCACCACCGTGACGAGCCATACCACCGTATGTATCTACAATGATTTTACGGCCAGTCAAACCACAATCACCCATAGGTCCGCCAATTACAAAGCGACCTGTTGGATTAATAAAAAACTTAGTTGCTTTTGTAATAAATTCAGCTGGCAATACAGGTTTAATGATAGTTTCCATCACGGCTTCAACTAAATCATCTTGTGCAATTGAATCACAATGTTGTGTTGAAAGAACAACAGCATCTATTGCGACAGGTTTGCCATTATCATATGCAAAAGTCACTTGAGATTTTGCATCTGGACGTAACCAGTTTAATTCACCACTTTTACGAACTTCTGCTTGTCGCTGAACTAAACGGTGAGAGTAAGTAATTGGAGCTGGCATTAATACATTAGTTTCGTTACATGCGTAACCAAACATAAGGCCTTGGTCTCCTGCACCTTGATCTTCAGGTCGAGAACGATCAACACCTTGGTTTATATCTGGAGATTGCTTACCTATTGTATTTAAAATCGCGCAAGAGTCAGCATCAAAGCCCATATCAGAGTGGTTATACCCAATCTCACGTACTGTTTTACGTGTAATCTCTTCAATATCAACCCAAGCGCTGGTTGTTACTTCACCACCAACCATAACCATGCCAGTTTTTACATACGTTTCACAAGCAACACGAGCGTGCGGGTCTTGCTCTAAGATAGCATCAAGTACGGCATCAGAAATTTGATCTGCAATTTTATCTGGATGACCTTCAGATACTGATTCTGAGGTAAATAAATGTTGTGCCATTTTGTTTGTACTCACAAAAAATAGCGCAGCTTGTTTACAACTAAGTAACCTTAAAACAAGTAAAATTGTGCGCTAGGTAAAAAATTAAGATAACATTTTATCTGAAACATTTAAGAATGAATAGCTTTTTTACGCCTAGATGGCTAAACAGCTCAAAATCATGCTTTCTTGCTACTTAAAAATGAAAAAAACTAAAGAACTAAAATTTAAGCCGAGTTTTTATTGCTCAAAAAACTGTAATAAGTGAGAATGTCACTGCTTTTATTTTAAAAGCCTTAATAGACAACATTTATTCCAATGTAAAAGATTGAAGGTAGAATAAGTTATGCCATCTCGCAAAGAACTAGCAAATGCTATTAGAGTCCTATCAATGGACGCCGTTCAAAAAGCCAAGTCAGGTCATCCGGGTGCCCCTATGGGTATGGCGGATATCGCAGAGGTTTTATGGCGCGATTATCTAAAGCATAATCCAACAAACCCAGAGTGGGTTGATCGTGATCGATTTATACTCTCAAACGGTCATGGTTCAATGCTGATATATTCTTTGCTTCATTTATCAGGCTATCAACTTTCAATTGAAGACCTTAAAGATTTCCGTCAAATGGACTCTAAAACACCAGGTCATCCAGAATATGGTTATGCACCCGGTGTTGAGACTACAACAGGCCCATTAGGTCAAGGTATCACAAATGCTGTTGGTATGGCGATTGCCGAAAAATCATTAGGTGCACAGTTTAACCGTGAAGGTCACGATATCGTAGATCACTTCACTTATACTTTTCTAGGTGACGGTTGTTTAATGGAAGGTGTTTCTCATGAAGCATGTTCATTAGCTGGCACATTAGGTCTAGGTAAATTAGTTGCTTTTTGGGATGACAATGGCATTTCAATTGATGGTGAAGTTGAAGGCTGGTTTACTGATGATACACCTGCACGCTTTGAAGCATATGGTTGGCATGTCATTGCAAACGTTGATGGCCATAACAGTGAAGAAATACGTGCTGCAATTGATGAAGCCCGTGCTGAGACCTCTAAGCCCACATTAATTTGTTGTAAAACAGTAATTGGCTACGGTTCTCCTAATAAATCTGGCAGCCATGACTGTCACGGTGCTCCACTAGGTGATACTGAAATTGCAGCTGCACGTGAATTCTTGAACTGGGAACACGGTGCATTTGAAATTCCACAAGATGTTTATTCTGATTGGGATGCAAAAGCAAAAGGTTCTGATTCAGAATCAAGTTGGAATGCTAAATTTGATGCTTATAAAGCTGCGCACCCTGAACTTGCTGCAGAATTAGAACGTCGTCAAAAAAGCGAATTACCAGCTGATTGGGCTGAAAAATCACAAGCATACGTTGAAGAGTTACAAGCTAATCCATCAGGTATTGCTACACGTAAAGCATCACAAAATGCATTAAATGCATTTGGTCCTATGTTACCTGAGTTTATGGGTGGTTCAGCTGATTTAGCCGGTTCTAACCTAACAATTTGGGATGGTTCTAAAAGCTTAACTGGTACAGATGCATCAGGTAACTACATCAACTATGGTGTACGTGAATTTGGTATGTCAGCAATCATGAACGGTATTACATTACATAAAGGTTTTATACCTTATGGTGCAACATTCCTTATGTTTATGGAATATGCGCGTAATGCTGTACGTATGGCTGCATTAATGAAACAACCAGCAATTTTTGTTTATACCCATGATTCAATTGGTTTAGGTGAAGATGGTCCAACTCACCAACCAGTAGAACAAATTGCAAGCATGCGTTTAACACCAAACCTTGATAATTGGCGCCCATGTGACCAAGTTGAATCTGCAATTGCATGGAAAGCTGCAATTGAACGTAAAGATGGTCCAACTTCACTTATCTTTACACGTCAAGGTTTAGCACAACAAGACCGTACTGCTGAGCAATTAGCAAATGTTGCTAAAGGTGGTTACGTACTATCTTGTAATGCAACTAACAATAACCCTGATTTAATCTTAATCGCGACAGGTTCTGAAGTGCAATTAGCACAAGATTCAGCTGCACAATTACGTGACTCTGGTAAAACAGTTCGTGTTGTTTCATTACCATCTACGGATGTATTTGAAGCACAAGATGCTACATATAAAGAATCAGTATTACCAGCAGCAGTTTCACGTCGCGTAGCGATTGAAGCTGGCATCGCTGATTACTGGTACAAATATGTAGGTTTAAATGGTGCTGTTGTTGGTATGACGACATTTGGTGAGTCTGCTCCAGCAAATGAGTTATTTGAACACTTTGGTTTCACAGTTGAAAACATCGTAGCGAAAGCAAACGAATTGTTTTAATAAGCTTGCATCTTAAGTAAAAAAAGGATCTTAGTCGTCAAACTAAGATCCTTTTTTTATGAGTGTATTTTAAAATCAAAAAAATATACTACTAAATGATAAGTTTCGCTGGGGTTCAGGTCCAAGGTCGATTACAATACCAGCAAATTTGACATAGCTCCTTTAAGAACTTTTTACTCGATGGCAATTAGATTAGCAATTAATGGTTTTGGTCGCATTGGCCGTAACATCGTACGTGCTTTGTATGAAGCAAACCTCACTGAACAATTTAAAGTTGTCGCAATAAATGAACTTGCAGATCCTGCAGGCATTGCTCACTTATTGAAATATGATACCTCGCATGGGCGTTTTAAATTTGATGTGTCCCTTGATGTAAATTGTTTGATTGTTCAAAATGATCCTATTGCACTTTTTAATGAGAAATCACCCGAGTCTTTACCTTGGCAAGAGTTAGAAATAGATATAGTGCTTGAATGCACAGGAATATTCCACTCTAGAGCGCATGCAAAATTACATCTAAATGCTGGCGCTAAAAAAGTTTTATTTTCACAGCCCGCAGATCCAGATATGGATGCCACGATTGTTTATGGTATCAACGATAATGAATTGAAAGCGCAAGATACTATCGTTTCGAACGGTTCATGTACTACAAACTGTATTGTGCCTGTTATTAAAGTAATAGATGATGCTTTTGGTATTGAGTCCGGTGCGATTACTACAATTCATGCTTCTATGCATGACCAACAGGTAATAGATGCATACCACACTGATTTACGTCGTACACGTGCAGCAAGTCAGTCAATAATTCCTGTAGATACAAAACTTGCTCGTGGAATAGAAAGAATATTACCTAAATTTGAAGGTCGTTTTGAAGCAATTGCAATGCGTGTGCCTACAATTAATGTCACTGCGATGGATTTAAGTATATCAACGCATACAGATGTCACTATAGCTGATATTAACCGAGTTTTATCATCAACGGATAACAAGCGTTTAACTGGTATTTTAAGTTATACCGAAGAACCTTTAGTTTCTATTGATTTTAATCATGACTCACATTCAAGTATTATTGATGGTACTCAAACACGTGTCAGTCATAAAAGGTTGGTTAAATGTTTGGTTTGGTGTGATAACGAATGGGGCTTTGCTAATAGAATGTTAGATACCGCAAAAGCAATGATGCTTGCTAAATAATAAAAGCTACCAGTTAAGAATTTGAAATATTACTGAAAGTTATACTGAATAACCCCAACATTTTAACCCATAAAATGCCACTAAGTGAGCTATATAGAAATGCAAAGCATATCTATTACTAAGGAGAACATAATGTCAGTCATTAAAATGGCAGATCTAGATTTATCAGGTAAGCGTGTATTAATTCGTGAAGATCTTAATGTGCCTGTCAAGGATGGCAAAGTGACGTCAGATGCACGTATTCGTGCTTCATTGCCTACAATTAAATTAGCCTTAGACAAAGGTGCTAAAGTAATGGTGATGTCTCACTTAGGTCGCCCAATTGAAGGCGAATTTGATGAAACTTTTTCTTTATCTCCTGTTGTTGATTATTTAAATGAGGCATTAGAACAAAATGTACGCCTTGAAAGTGATTATTTAAATGGTGTTGAAATTAATAACAATGAAGTTGTTGTTTTTGAAAACGTACGTTTCAATCAAGGCGAAAAGAAAAATGATGAAGCATTATCAAAACAACTGGCTGCATTATGTGATGTATATGTGATGGATGCTTTTGGTACTGCACATCGCGCTCAAGCATCAACCCATGGCGTTGGTTTACATGCGGATGTTGCTTGTGCGGGTCCTTTATTAGCAGCAGAGCTAGAAGCTTTAGGTAAAGCACTTGATAATCCTGCTCGTCCATTTGTTGCGATTGTTGGAGGCTCTAAAGTTTCAACTAAACTTACAGTGTTAGATTCATTATCTACCATAGTCGATCAACTTGTTTGTGGTGGCGGCATTGCAAATACATTTATTGCAGCAGCAGGTAATGAAGTCGGTAAATCATTATTTGAAGCTGATTTAATTGATGAAGCTAAACGTTTAGTATGTGCTGCACAAGCTAATAATGGTGATATTCCAGTACCAACAGATGTTGTAGTTGCATCTGAGTTTTCAGAATCTGCCGTGGCGACATTAAAAGATGTATCTGAAGTAACAAAGGAAGATATGATTTTTGATATCGGCCCTGATTCAGCTAAAGCATTAGCAGAAATAATAAAAAATGCAGGCACGGTTGTTTGGAATGGTCCGGTTGGCGTATTTGAATTTGATCAGTTTGGTAATGGTACAGAGGCAATTGCTAATGCGATAGCCCAGTCAAGTGCATTTTCTATTGCTGGTGGTGGTGATACATTAGCCGCTATTGATAAATATGGTGTTGCAGAGAAAGTTTCTTATATTTCTACTGGTGGTGGTGCTTTCTTAGAGTTTTTAGAAGGTAAAAAATTACCTGCTGTTGAAATGTTAGAGCAACGCGCAAAATAATATTCTTTGGCAATGTTTTCCTTGTTGAAGTAAGTAAAAATACAAACACAGCAAAATTTATCTCTCACAATATAAATTTTGCTTTTTAAAATTATCCGTTCAAACCCGATAGTGATTTTTTAGCTAAACTATGAAATTGCACTATCAATAATTGGAGAAGCAAAATGGCTTTAATTAGTATGCGTCAACTTTTGGACCATGCAGCTGAATATGGTTACGGCGTTCCAGCCTTTAATGTGAATAACCAAGAGCAAATGCGTGCGATTATGGAAGCGGCTGATAAAACTAACAGCCCGGTTATCGTACAGGGCTCTGCTGGTGCTCGAAAATATGCTGGTGCGCCTTTTATACGTCATATGATTTTAGCTGCAATTGAAGAGTGGCCACATATTCCAGTTGTAATGCATCAAGATCACGGTACGTCACCTGCAATTTGTCAACGTTCTATCCAATTAGGTTTTTCATCAGTAATGATGGATGGTTCTTTATTTGAAGATGGTAAAACAGCTTCAACATATGAATATAATGTAGATGTAACACGCCGTACAGTGGAAATGGCACATGCTTGTGGTGTTTCTGTTGAGGGGGAGTTAGGTGTACTTGGCTCATTAGAAACAGGTGAAGCTGGTGAGGAAGATGGCATTGGTGCAGTTGGTAAATTGACTCTAGAGCAATTATTAACCGATCCTGATGAAGCTGCTGACTTTGTAAAACAAACAAATGTTGACGCATTAGCAATTGCCTGTGGTACTTCACATGGCGCTTATAAATTTTCCCGTCCACCAACAGGCGATATTTTAGCAATTGATCAAATTAAAGCGATCCATAAACGTATTCCAAATACACACTTAGTAATGCACGGATCTTCATCTGTACCACAAGAATGGTTAAAAGTAATAAATGAGTTTGGGGGGGATATGCCACAAACTTATGGTGTACCAGTCGAGCAAATTGTTGAAGGTATTAAACATGGCGTACGTAAAGTTAATATTGATACTGATTTACGCTTGGCATCTACGGGTGCTGTACGTCGTCATTTAGCTGAAAACCCTGCTAATTTTGATCCTCGTAAGTTTTTAGCTGCAGCTACGCAAGCTATGACTGATATTTGTATTGCACGTTATGAAGCGTTTGGTACTGCCGGTCAGGCTGATAAACTTAAAGCTATTTCGCTTGACGCTATGTCTATGAAATATGCTTCAGGTGAATTGAAAGCGCAAGTGAAGTAATTACATTTTTATTAAAAAAAGCCCTTGATAGGGCTTTTTTTATGCCTAGATCATTATTGCCATTAACAAAGATCAAAATTTTACTACCTCAGATCAATATTTAACTAATCGGGATCAATATTTTACTGAGTAAGATCTTATTTTAATCAGAAAGAACAAGGTTTATAACTAAAAAATCTAGTCATTTTGTGATTAGAGAATAATAAATCATCATTTTAGAGTGTTTTTTGTACTTTTTGAGAGGCGCTAAACAAGTTGTAAGTAAAAAAATGATCTGTACTTGATAAGTTAAAGCAATATGATCTTTAGTAAGTAAAAAATTGATCTGGAAAATGATTTTATTTTTAATGATTAACAATTGAAGCAGATAATTGTTCTAATCTTTGATTTTGTTGTGAATTGAGTTCAATTGAATTTGCATGTGCAATTAAATCAAGCTGTGAAAACTGCCAGTATTTTTGAATATCTAAACTTTGCATAATATTCAAAAAATTTAATAAATACACACTATTTAGCGGCATTAGTGCGTGAGCTTTTGAGAAATATGTTAATGCCTGGAAACTTTTATTTTTCTTTTGTCTATCAATTCCCCAGCGGTTATATAGTGCTGATTTTAACTCAGGATCCCTAAATTGATCATTAAATATTTTAGCCATTGAATAGTTAAATGATAAGCTTTGCGCACTGATATCCATCATTCCTAAAACTGGAAGTTGTTGATTATACAAAAGACTAATTGGTTTTTGCTGTTTTAATAGCGCTGATGCTGACATTAAAATAAACTGCTTAATATGATCTTGTGGCTGTTTGAGCAAAATATTTAATCGCACTAACCATTTTTCTTTATGATTTGGTTTTTGGCAAATGTTTAGAATGAGTTTTAAATATGTTTGATACTGCATCATATCTATGGGCGATTGATTTTTAGCAATTTCAGCCCAGGCTTTTTTACATCTAACTTCAAATAGTTCATCTGAAATTTCATTCGATTTATGATTTAATGTTTGCTCTAGAATTAAGCATTTTAATAAAGAAAAAGATACAAGATTTCTATAATGTTGATTCTCTAAAGTTGTGCCTAACTTTTGATTTAAATACTCAATACAATGTTCTATAGAATGGCATTCTAAAATTAAAAATGCTTTTAATTCAACTTCTTGATGGGAATATGAAAATTCATCTAGCTGATTGATTAATGACAATGCTTGGTAACTGTCGCTTTGTCTAATAGCTTGACTTATTTGATAAAAAACTTGTTTTCGGTTCAATAAATTTAACGATTTCATTTTTAATAAGGTCAATTTAAACTTTGTTTCATTGCCACATAAATTATATAAAGCAATTTGTGCGCTGGCTTGCACTCTTGCATCATTTATTAGTTTCAAAGTATTCAAAGCATGATTTGTGAGACCACACTTCAAAAAATTTGTCGACTTTATGAGGTTTATTTCATTTTCTTGTTGGTTATCAAGACCGATAAACTGTGCATGCTGTAATATATTCTGTTTTTGAATTTTATCTGCTTTAGTTAGTTGTTTTAGCAGTAATTTAAGTCTTTTAGAGCTATTGTCATAATACTGTAGTTTTTGTGCTAATTTTGAATTATTTACTGGTTTTTCAATGATATCAGTTGTAACGTATCTAAAGGGTAAATCAGCTGCTACTTTTTCAACTTGATCGGTTATGAAAATGATCCGAGTATGATCTTGTAGTATTTGCAATGCAATTAATTGTCTGATGAATTCAGTGCCCGTAAAAGAACTGTCGATATCAAAGTCTAGAATCATAAGATCATAATTCAGTAGTTGTGGTTTTGATATTAAACTCGCACCATTTTTTTCAACAGTGATTTTACTACAGCCAGATTGCTTTAGTATGCGTTTAATATGTGAACGGCTACTTAAATTTGATTCAATTAATAAGATATTAAGTTTAATATCGGTATCAGAATGCATGTTTCTCTATGATGGTTATATTGTACTAATTACACGATTGTATCTGTTATGTTGTTTTAGTCAAAGCAATTCAGATTGTAATAAATATGAAGTAATCGCTGATATTAATAGTAAGATTCATAAAACTGTCATATTTAATCATAATAATGAACCTAAATAGGAACTTTGAGAGATAAGCCACATGTCACGAAAAATACTTGTAGTTGATGATGAAGCGCCCATCAGGGAAATGTTAGTGTTTGTATTAGAACAAAATGGTTATCAGGCTGTTGAAGCTGAAGATTTTGATTCTGCGATGGATGCACTCGCTGTTGAACCTTATCCTGAAATGATTTTACTTGATTGGATGTTACCCGGAAGTAGTGGTATTCAAATCGCAAAAAAAATTAAACAAAACGATCATACTCGAAAAATTCCTATCATAATGCTTACAGCGCGTGGTGAAGAAGAAGATAAAATTAAAGGCTTAGAAGTAGGTGCTGATGATTATGTCACTAAACCTTTTTCACCAAAAGAGTTAATGGCACGTATTAAAGCTGTGATCAGACGTGTTTCTCCTACGGCGCTTGAAGAGGCGATTGAGGTGCATGGTTTACGTTTAGACCCAATTTCTCATCGTGTTACATCAAGTGGTAAAGAACTTGATATGGGACCCACAGAATTTAAATTATTACATTTTTTTATGACTCACCCTGAGCGAGTCTATAGCCGAGAGCAACTGCTTGATCATGTTTGGGGCACAAACGTATATGTTGAAGATCGCACTGTTGATGTTCATATTCGTCGTTTAAGGAAGGCGATTACAGCCGCGCATGACAAACTTGTACAAACTGTACGAGGTTCAGGATACCGTTTTTCTAATAAGGTTTAGCTAAACCAATTAAATAGAGTCATTTTATGTTTCGAGTGGTCAATAAACGTACTTTGGTCCAACGTTTATTTATATATTTTTTACCTTTATCACTTATCGGAGTCCTGATCGGGGCTCCTTTTTTACTTCTATTTTTAGGTACTGCCAGTTTATTATCTTGGCATTATAAGCAGCTTTATCGTTTAAGCGATTGGTTACACAATCAAAAAAGTTTTAGTCCTCCAGAAGGAGAAGGTAGCTGGGAGCAAATATTTGATGGTATTTATCGTTTACAACATCGTCATAGAGATAAACGAAATGAGTTAGCGGGTTTGATCCGTCGATTTCGTGAAGGCGCAGAAGCAGTGCCTGATGCGGTTATTGTTTTACAAAAAGACTTAAGCATTGTTTGGTGTAATCAGCTTGCTGTAAGGGTTTTGGGTTTAAAATGGCCTAGTGATAACGGTCAAAGGTTAGATAATTTAATACGCCACCCTAAATTTGCACATTACATGCAAGGCAATGATTATATTGAACCACTTGAATTGGACTCCCCCTTAGGAACTGAACAAATTCTTGAATTTCGTGTTATGCCATACGATACACAATTGATGGTTGTTGTCAGAGATGTCACGCAATTAAAATTATTAGAGCAAATAAGGAAAGACTTTGTTGCTAATGTATCCCATGAATTAAGAACACCACTTACTGTTATTTCCGGTTATCTTGAAATGATGGATGCTGACTCTATGCCGCCATCAGGTATATGGAATAAAGCCCATGGTACTATGAGTGAACAATGTGAAAGAATGAATGCGCTTGTTAATCAGCTGCTTATTTTGTCGAGAATTGAAGGGCCTAGAAAATCAGAGCAAGATGATCTTGTTGATGTGCCCAATGTCTTAAAGCTTATTATGATACAGGCTGAAACTTTAAATGCCGATAAGCAGCATGTAATAGAACTTGAAATAGACCCTCAGTTATGTATTTTTGGTAAAGTAGAAGAGCTTAGAAGCGCCTTTTCTAATTTAATATTTAATGCCATTCATTACATACCGGAACCTGGCCACATTCGTATTGTATGGCAGCTAAAAAATGATGAAGCACATTTTTCCGTTCATGATAATGGTCAGGGTATAGCACCTGAACATATAGGACGGTTAACTGAGCGTTTTTATCGGGTAGACCAAGCAAGATCTCGAAAGACTGGTGGTTCTGGTTTAGGTTTGGCTATTACTAAACATGTTTTATCTCGACATGAATCACATTTACATATTGAAAGTGAAGTTGGTAAAGGTTCTTGTTTTTCTTTTGGTTTCTTGAATGCAAGAGTGAATAAATCATAGAAATTAAAATGAATATATTATGACATTCACTTTGTAAGTAACAAAAGTGTCATCAAGTGGTAATTTAACTGTCATTTAAAACATTAATAATAGCATCAGTTAATTAGAACGAAGTTCAATAAATTTGAAATTCACAAATTGAGAAAGATTGGAGTTACCAATGAAATTTAAAAATTTAGTTGCCGCTATGGGGCTTACTCTTACAACTTTAGTTTCAGCTAATGTTGCCGCGCTAGATAAAACAATACCCCAGTACAATAAAACAAGTGGTGTTACTGGTAACTTTTCATCTGTAGGTTCTGATACATTAGCAAATATGATGACTTACTGGGCTGAGGAATATAAACGTATTTATCCTAACGTGAATATTCAAATTCAAGCTGCCGGTTCTTCAACTGCACCACCTGCGTTAACTGAAGGAACAGCAAACTTTGGACCAATGAGCCGTAAAATGAAGTCTAAAGAAATTGAAGCATTCGAAAAACGTCATGGATATAAACCAACTGAAATCCGTGTTGCAATTGATGCTTTAGCTGTTTTTGTTCATAAAGATAACCCAATTAAAGGTTTAAAAATTTCCCAAGTAGATGCTATTTTTTCATCGACTCGTAAGTGTGGTTCAAATGCACAAGTAAATCGTTGGAGTGATGTCGGTCTTAAAGGGGATTGGGCTGGAAAAGATGTTCAGCTTTATGGTCGTAATTCAGTTTCTGGCACTTATGGTTACTTTAAAAAGAAGGCTTTATGTAAAGGCGATTTTCGTAGTAACGTAAATGAGCAGCCTGGTTCTGCATCTGTTGTACAATCAATCTCGTCATCAGTTAATGCAATTGGTTATTCAGGCATAGGTTATAAAACATCAGGTGTTCGTACGGTTCCTTTATCTAAAAAAGGCACTAATTATGTTGATGCGACGCTTGAAAATGTAGCCAAAGGTAAATATCCACTTTCTCGTTTCTTATATCTTTATGTTAATAAGCATCCTAATAAGCCTTTAGCACCAATTGAAGCACAATTCCTTAAAATGGTATTGTCACAAACAGGACAGGGCATAGTGGAGAAGGATGGTTATGTACCACTATCAGGCAAGTTAGCGCAAAAAGAATTAGCAAAAATAGGTTTATAAAAATTTAATTTTACCCTGAATTAAATATTTGCCAATCTCCAGTTATTGTTCTGCTGAGTTAAAATAACTGGATACTTGGGTAAATAAACTCAAAATCCGATGCCCACAGCATCGGATTTTTTATGTTATCTTAAAACATATTATTTAAGCATCACTTTTTAGGGCTAATTTAGATTGATGCTCATAGTATTACTGAAGCATGGGATATTTTTGAATGCGATTGGTAACGTTAAGTCATATTCACTTAGATGAAAATATTACGCATTGCTCGCAGATTAAAATCATCATTCAAGCCGCTTCATTGCATGCTCATATTTCTACCTTATAAAATTTTATATTAGGGGTTTTTATTTGCTATAATCCTGCGCCTGTTTCTTTTGTTACGTTTTGAGATCCTAATGATTAAATTTATCATCAAATTACACCCTGAGATTGCGATTAAGAGTCGTTCTGTTCGTAAACGCTTTACTAAGCTTTTGGAAAATAATATTCGAATTCTTGGTCAACGTTTTGATGAAGATGTAAAGGTGCATAATAATTGGGATAACTTAGTATTAGTATCTGAAAAAGATGATGAAGAATCTCGTTTAGCATTAATTGATATCTTAAAAAATATTCCTGGTATTATGCAGTTTATTGAAGTTGCAGAAACACCTTTTGAAAGCATCGATGATATTTACCAGGCAGCATTAGCACTAAATCGTGATGTTATTGCTGGTAAATCATTTTGTGTTCGCTGTAAGCGAGTAGGTAAACATGATTTTAACTCTGGCGAAGTGGAGCGTTATGTTGGCGGTGGTTTAAATCAAAATGTTGAAGGCGCGAGAGTACAGCTGTCTAAGCCTGAAGTAACAGTAAAAATAGAAATTAAACAAGATTTAGCTTACATAGTTAAAGAAACACATTTTGGTATTGCTGGTTTCCCATTACCTAGCCAAGAAAGTGTTTTATCACTTGTATCTGGTGGTTTTGATTCTGGCGTTGCGACATATCAAATGATCCGTAAAGGTGCCCGTACACACTATTTATTCTTTAACTTAGGCGGTGCTGCGCATGAAATTGGTGTTAAGCAAGCCAGTTATTATTTATGGAATAAGTTTAGCTCTACACATAAAGTAAAATTTGTAGCTGTAGATTTTGATCCGGTAGTCGCTGAAATTTTAGAAAATGTAGAAAACAGCCAAATGGGTGTGATCTTAAAACGTATGATGATGCGTGCAGGCTCTGTTGTTGCTGAAAAAATGGGCATTGATGCCATTGTCACAGGTGAAAGTTTAGGTCAGGTTTCAAGTCAAACTTTAGCTAATTTAAGTATTATAGACCGTGTAACTGATACATTAATTTTACGCCCGCTAATTCAGCATGATAAGCAAGAAATTATTGATATCGCACGTGAAATTGGTACCGCTGATATGGCTGAAGTAATGCCTGAATACTGTGGCGTGATCTCTAAAAAGCCAACGGTTAAAGCTAAAATAGGTAAAATTTTAGCAGAAGAAGAAAAGTTCGATTTTGATATTTTAGATACAGTTATCGAAAATGCACGTGTGATGGATATACGTGATATCGCTAAAGAAGCACAAGAAGAAGTTGCTGATGCAGAGTCTGTATCGGATTTACCTAAAGATGCAGTGGTTGTTGATATTCGCTCACCTGAAGAAGAAGATAACAACCCACTTGATATAGAAGGCCATGATGTTGTGCATTTACCTTTCTTTCGCTTGGCTACAAAATTTTCTGATTTACCAAAAGATAAAGAATATTACTTATATTGTGATAAAGGTGTAATGAGTCAGTTACAAGCTTTAATATTACATGCTGAAGGTTATAAAACAGTTAAAGTTTATAGACCTTAGCCACTGTGTATTACGCTATTTGCGCTTGTTTATGATTAAACAAGCGCGGATTATCGGTAATTTCTCCTGTATTACTCTACTACTTACATCCTTGTAAGCAAATCCTCGCCTTAAAACTCATATAAATTTTTAGTCACTAGGCTTGTGCGTATTGCTCTCGTTCAGGTAACCAACGTTTAATAAGTTTATTGCTAGGTTCTGGATATTGATTAAGCATATTGAGCGCAATAGGGCGCACTTGTTGTACTAAATAAGCATCTCTTACTAAATCTGCAATTTTAAATTCCGCTAAGCCAGTTTGTTTGGTGCCAAGTACTTCACCTGGTCCTCTAATTTCTAAATCTTTTTGTGCGATAACAAAACCATCAGAGCTATCTCTTAAAACACCTAAACGCTTTTGTGCGGTTTTAGATAGTGGACTGTGATAAAGCAATACACAATGAGATGCGATATGACCTCGACCTACACGGCCGCGTAATTGGTGCAGTTGGGCTAAGCCAAGGCGTTCAGGGTTTTCAATTATAATGAGACTTGCATTTGGCACATCAACACCCACCTCAATCACAGTTGTGGCAACTAAAACTTGAAACTCACCATTTTTAAACTGTTCCATCACGGCTTGTTTTTCAGCTGCTTTCATTCTGCCATGAACTAAAGCAATTTTCAGATCTGGTAGGCAAGTTTGTAAATGAACTGCTGCATCTTCCGCTGCTTGGCATTGCAGTGCTTCAGATTCTTCAATTAAGGTACACACCCAGTAGACTTGTCTTTTCTGATCTTTACAGGCTTTTTCTACTCGAGTGATAATTTCATCTCGCCTGGTATCAGGTAAAGCAACGGTCGTAATCGGTGTTCTTCCGGGAGGAAGTTCATCTATTATAGATGTTTCTAGATCTGCATATGCTGTCATAGCTAACGTTCTTGGAATAGGTGTTGCGGTCATCACTAACTGGTGAGGATAACACACAGTATTGTCATCTATTTCAAATTTGCCTTTTTCTCTTAACTCTAATCTTTGGTGTACGCCAAACCTATGTTGTTCATCAATAATAATTAAAACCAAATTATTAAAAATAACTTGGCTTTGAAATAAAGCATGGGTACCTACAACCATTTGAGCTTCACCTGAGGCGATAGACGCTAAAGTTTCTTCTCTGAGCTTTCCTTTGGTTTTACCTGCAAGCCAAGCAACTTTAATATTGAGTTGTTCAAACCAGTTTCTAAAATTGGTGGCATGCTGTTCTGCTAAAATTTCAGTCGGTGCCATGAGTGCAACTTGATACCCTTGAGAAATAGCACAAAGCGCACTTAGCGCTGCTACTAAGGTTTTACCTGAACCAACATCACCTTGCACTAAACGCATCATAGGGTAGCTTTGCGTTAAGTCGTTTTTGATTTCAGCAACAACTCTTTGCTGTGCTTGAGTGGGTGAAAAAGGCAAGCTGGTTAAAAATTGAGATTCTAACGGATTAGTAGGTGGTAAATTGATGGCTTGATGATCTTGACCTTTTTGTCTTAACTTTAATAGGCTGAGATTTTGCGCTAATAGCTCTTCCATTACTAAACGTTGCTGTGCCGGGTGGGTGCCTAATTCTAATAACGTTTGATTAGTATCGGCACAAGGGCGATGCAATGTGAGTAAGGCTTGTTTCAAGCTTAAACCGTGAGTTTGATGCTCAACGGGTAATAACTCTTCAATATCATATTTATGTAATAAGGAAACTGCTTGATCGCTTAAGTTACGAATACTAAGTTGTTTTAAACCTTCTGTAGTGTGATAAACGGGAGTCAGTGTCTCTTGTTCGTTTTCTTGCTGTGAATAGCCGTCATTCATTTTCACAAGTTTATATTCAGGGTGAGCCATTTCAAATCCACTATGGCCACGACGTACTTCACCAAAACATCGAATTGTTTTACCTTGCGTTAAGCTTTTAGTTTGTGCAGCAGTAAAATTAAAAAATCTGAGTGATATTCTGCCTGTGCCATCATTGGCATTAACAACAAACATGCGCCTTTTAGCAAAGGTAACTTGGCTTGTTTCTATTGTTGCTTGGATACTCACATGGGAATGGACTTGTAATTCGTAAATAGAAACAATTTTAGTGCGATCTTCATAGCGCATAGGTAAATGAAACAGCATATCTTGCACAGTATGAATATGTAATTTATATAAGCGTTCGGCCATTTTTGGGCCAACGCCTTTAAGCTCTGTAATAGGGTATTGGCTTAAATTGGGAAGTTGACTCATTTATTGCTCAATTAGATTAATCAAAGTGATAATATGAAATGTTGCCAGAAATTGAGCTTAGGCGCTAGAGATATGTTATTGAAAATAGAGATCAGAACTAAGCCTAAAAGTTAGATGACTATTAGGCTATTAGCTTGAATAATTTAAAATTTAACAGGCTTTGTATCTTAGTGTATTCCAAAAAGCTTCAGTTGCGATAATTTCGCCTTCATTATCAAGCGCTGGGTAATCTAAACCTTTTAATTTACATTGTTTTGCTATGATAGGGTGGCAGCCTTCAAATAATAATTTATGTTTAATTTTTTGACATAAATTAGAGTCGTCATACATATTTGCAATTTTTCTTTGTCTTTGTGCTTCAAATAAAATCAAAGCGGTTGCAACAGACACATTAAGAGATTGCACCATGCCTTCCATAGGAATAACGATGTGTTGATCTGCTAACTCAAGTGCAGTATCTGAAATACCTGTTTGTTCTTGACCTACAATAATTGCAGTAGGTTTTGTGTAATCTATTTCTCTAAAATCAACAGCAGTATCAGATAAGTTAGTTGCTAAAAGTTGAATTCCAGGCGTACGTTTACGAATATCAGCAATCGCATCTTCCACTTTTACATGCATATGGGTTTCAACCCAGTTTTTACTGCCGCCTGAAGTATTACCTGTTACACGCTTTTGGTTATATGGCCATACCGCATGAATATCATGAATACCAACCGCATCAGCGGTACGAACAATCGCTGATAAATTATGATGTTTATGTACTTCATCTAAACAAACAGTTAAATCAGTTTGTCTTTTATCTAAAACACTTTTAACTCTTTTATAGCGACTCTCTGACATGCTTTGGCTCATTAATACTCAAAATTTAAAAACGGACGAGATTATAATGTTTTGTTGGCCTAAGGTAAAACATCACGATTAATTGGATTTTGTAATGATATTAAGGTTTCGGTTGATTGAATCTCTTCAATTGTTTGGATTTTATTAATTAAAAGCATTTGCAGGTGATCTATTGAACGTGTCATTGTTTTTATAAAAATACTGTAGTTACCAGTTGTATAATAGGCTTCAACTACTTCTTCAATAGCCTCTAGCTTTTTAATTGTTTCGGGGTAGTCTTTGGCATTTTTGAGATTTATGCCAATAAAACAACATACATCAAACCCTAAATTTTTAGCATTGATGGATACTTTTGTGCCTTCTATGATCCCTGCATTCTTCATTTTTTCTACGCGAACATGAATTGTACCTGCACTCACTGCGAGTTTTTTAGCCAATTCGGCATAAGGTATGCGGGCGTTTTCTGTTAATGCTTCAAGAATGCTTTTATCCAGATTATCGATCTCATAATTTTGCATTGTATTTAACCTCTAGAATTATCGATCTATTAAAATAATGGCTATTTTATTGTGAATAAAAATAGTGTAAAGCTATTTTTGTTGTGGGATGTTGAATGATGTTGGAATTTAAGTGAGGATAATAGACAAGAAACGCAAACTAATTGAGAATTATCATGAGCAGCCAATACATAAAAAGCCAAGTACAGATCAGCAAAGCAAAACAATTATTTTCAGCACAACTAGAATCAAAACTAGGGTTAATCGAAGTGCAAGCGCCTATTTTAGCGCAAGTTGGTGATGGTATTCAGGATAATTTAAGCGGTCATGAAAAAGCGGTTGAAGTAAAAGTAAAGTCGTTACCTGAAAAAGAATACGAAGTAGTACATTCTTTAGCAAAGTGGAAGCGTAAAACATTGGGTGAACATGGCTTTAGTATTGGTGAGGGGATTTATACTCATATGAAAGCCCTTAGACCTGATGAAGAAAAATTAAGTCCTATTCACTCTGTTTTTGTTGACCAATGGGACTGGGAAAAAGTAATTTGTGAATCTACTGAGCGATCTTTAGATTATTTAAAATCAACAGTGAGTACACTTTATAGCGCAATTAAAGCAACTGAACTTGAGCTTGATAAACTATATGATTTAAAACCATTTTTACCTGAATCAATTACTTTTATTCATTCACAAGAATTAGTAGAGCAATATCCTGAATTACCTGCGAAAGATCGAGAAAGAGCAGCAGCCAAAGAGTTTGGTGCAGTATTTTTAATTGGCATTGGTGGTAAATTATCTCATGGTGATATTCATGATGTGCGTGCACCAGACTATGATGATTGGTCTAGTGCAACATGTGATAAATATGCGGGCTTAAATGGTGATATTTTAGTATGGAACCCCGTTTTACAAGATGTTTTTGAGATATCTTCTATGGGAATAAGAGTGAGTCCTGAAGCACTTCAAAAACAGTTAAAAATTACAGGTGATTGTGATAGGTTAGAGCTTGATTGGCATAAAATGTTATTACAATCTGAATTGCCACAAACGATAGGTGGTGGTATTGGTCAATCGAGATTAGCCATGTTGTTATTACAAAAACAGCATATAGGGCAAGTACAAGTTGGTGTGTGGTCTGAAAAATTAAAGCAGGAAGTCGCAGAAATACTGTAATATGTATTAGTCTCGACTTGAGTCGTTTTAGGTTTTAAAATCTATTTTAATTTTTCCTTCTCTAAGTTTCATTTGACAAGGTGCATAAATGCGTTTGGTTTTGAGTACCTTGTCAAATAGATGTAATTCAACTCCAGGGTAAAGTTTTTGATTTACTTCTATTTCTGCAGCTTCTAATAATTGATGTAAATATTCTTCAAAAAGAGCTGATTTTTCACTAATTTTTTCAGCTTGAACTATCCAATGATGATGAGTCGCTGTTATTTTATTAAATAGCGCTTCTTTTTGTTCTGATGCTTTTGTATTTTCAACTTTTTCTAATGCTTCTTGTAATTCAACTAGATGTTGTTCAGTTTTTACTTGTTGCTGTAGCAGTTTCTCATTGCTGTCTTTTAATTTAAATGCGTCTTGTATCAAATGAAGTTCTATTTTAGCGCCAGATTCACAGCCTAATTCACCAAGTTTTATTCTTCTTGCATCGAGTACTTTTCCACCAATGAGTTTACCCATAGGGTGGTCTTTATTACCAACGTTGATTAGATTTTTTGCCTTTAAGTGACAATGACTTGCAAGTCTTTCAATATGTATATTTTTAGCCTTTAAAAAAGTATATTGCGCATGACCAAGTTCAAGTTCCCCATGGCAACTTATTTTACAACTTAAATATTCGTTATCTTTATTTTGATGGCCAATGACACCTTGCTTAATTGTGATGTCACCGGTAGCAATTAATTCTGCTGATTCGACGGTCCCTAAAACACAAATATTACCTTTTGCGTTTACTTTCATATTAGGTTCAATATTTTTTGTAATAAGTACACTGCCATCAAAGTCTATATGACCTGTTTTAACTGATACACTTTCAACAGAATAAATATCATCTACTCGCATACCGTTGTTTATTTCTATTGGTACACCCGATTGTATTGCAATAAGTTCGTTAGGTTTGTTTGATTTTATTTCAGTGCCTTCGCCTGCAACGAGCTTAGTTGTCTGTCCGGGTTTTGCTTTTATGGTATCTCCAGTAATTGTATAACCATCTTTACCAGCAGTTTCAAATATTTTAGTAAGTAATATTGTGCCCGGTTTTACGCTGGCTAACTTGCCAAAGTCAAGCATATCAACTCTGCCATCCTCAAGTAACTTTGGTTTTCTTAAACGATCTGAAAGTGTTGATACTTTTTTTTCTAAGGTTGCATCTCTACCAGCTTCAGGTTGTTTACCTGATGCGAGAACGCCAGTGCATTTTGTTCCGGCTGGTTGATTTAGCTGCTGTTGCAAAAGCTTTTCAAGATAAACTTGTTTATAACCGCGAGTGATCCCTGCTTTAATGAGCATGGCTTTAGCTGAATCTAAGTCGACTAGCTTTCCACCTTGAGGTGTAATTAAAATACCTTCAGCTGACATTTTATCTTCAGCTATTTCTATTTCTAATGTTGCATCTTTTTTTGTTGCAACAATTAACTCAATACTTTCATTATGATTTTTAATGAATTCTTTTATTTCATCTTCATGAATTTCAAATTCACAATAGGCAGAAGCGTTTAAAGCCTGCAAGATAAAGTCAGAACTTGCTGGAAAAGGGTAATCGTTGTCAATAATAAGTTGAACTTGATTGTTCGATATAAGCTTAAACACCGATTTATTCCAAAAGAAAAGATGCTTTAACTTTAAGTCAGAAAATAAATATTATCTAGCCCAATAAAAAAGAAAAGAGCCATAAAGGCTCATTTTATATAACTTTTTTACCACTATTCATTAAATTAATTTGTTGATGGTAATTCCATTACACCATCAATTTCTATTTGAACAGCTTTAGGTAAAGCACTTACCTGTACGGCAGCTCGTGCTGGGTAAGGCGTTTTAAAATATTGGCTCATGATTTCATTTACAACAGAAAAAGTAGATAAATCAGTTAAGAAAATATTTACTTTTACCATATCTTGTAATTCACCGCCTGAAGCTTTACAAACAGCAATCAGATTTTTGAAAACTTGATGTGTTTGTTCTGCAAAATCTTCAGAAATGACTTCCATAGACTCAGGTACTAATGGAATTTGCCCTGAAAGATAAACAGCCGTTCCTACTTTTACTGCTTGGCTATAAGTACCTATTGCTGCAGGTGCATTATCTGTACTTATGATTACTTTTGCCATGTTATTTCCTTTATTCATTATTATTAGCTTATAGAGCTATTTTTTACGGTAAACTTTTTGTACTTCTGGCATTACCCTAATTTTACGCATTACATTTGCAACATGGATACGGTCTTTAACTGTAATTGACATGTCTACAATATATAAATTGCTTTCTTTTTCTTCTGTTGTAATTTCAACGATATTTGCTGAAGTAGTTGAAATTAGATTTGTGAGCTTAGCCATTGACCCTTGATGATTTATAAGTTCAACTCTAAAGGCTGCAATATATTCTTTTTCTGGTGCATCTTCCCATTTTACAATAAAGAATTTTGCGGGTTCATTTTCCCATCCTCGAATATTTTTACATTCATGGCGATGTACCGTTAGGCCTTTACCTTGACTCACATAAGCGACAATATCATCTCCGGGTACAGGGCGGCAACATTTAGAGTAATTAACTAACATGCCTTCTGTACCAATTAAAGCCGCTTTGGTATTTGAAGATACTTGATCTATTTTGTCTGCATCTATTGCCAATAATCGTCTGGCAATCATCACACTCATTAAATTACCCATACCAATTTCAACTAGGAGCTCAAGTAAGCTTGATACTTGATTATCTTCTAAAACCTGGTTGATGTTTTCTTGTGAGATTTCTTCTAATGACGTTTCACCTAAAGCTGACTCTAACAAACGTTTACCCAGCTTCATTGCTTCTTCGTTTTGTTGTGTTTTTAGGTAATTCCTAATGCCTAACCTTGCTTTTCCAGTCACAACAAAATTTAGCCAAGTTGCATTTGGATGCGCACCTGAACTCGTAATAACTTCTATCGTTTGACCTGTATCTAAAGGTTGGCTTAAAGGATGTGGTTTTCGGTTTACACGTACACCTACGCAAGAGTTACCCACATCTGTATGTACCGTATAGGCAAAATCAATTGCCGTAGCACCCATAGGTAGCTCTACAATTCGACCATCTGGAGTAAATACATAAATTTCTTCAGGAAATAACTCTGTTTTTACATTTTCAATAAATTCAAATGAGGAACCGGCGCTTTGCTGTAACTCTAATAAGCTTTGCATCCATTGCCGAGCACGCTGTTGCGCTGTATTACCTGAATTATCACCTGACTTTTTATACATCCAGTGAGCAGCAACACCCATATCTGCCATTTGATCCATTTCTTTTGTTCTTATTTGGATCTCAACAGGAATACCATGAGGGCCAACTAAAGAAGTATGTAATGACTGATAACCGTTGGTTTTAGGTACTGCAATATAATCTTTAAAACGGGTTTCAATAGGTTTATATAAATTATGTGCAACACCAAGTGCGCGATAACAAGTATCTAAAGAGTCAACAACGATTCGAAATGCATAAATGTCCATAACTTCATTAAACATTAACTCTTTATTGAGCATTTTACGATAAATACTATAACTATGTTTTTCCCGACCTGATACTTCAGCTTCAACACCTGATTCATGTAATCGAGTGATGATTTCTTCTTGAATGTTATTGATGATTTCTTTGCGATTACCTCTGGCTTTAGCAACTTCGGAAGTTAAAGCGCGATGGCGCATAGGGTAAAGCGCTTGAAAACCTAAGTCCTCTAATTCATTTTTTATATCATGAATGCCAAGACGGTTTGCGATAGGTGCAAAAATTTCAAGTGTTTCTTTTGCGATCCTGCGTCGTTTCTCAGGGCGTAGCGCTCCTAGTGTACGCATATTGTGGGTTCTATCAGCAAGCTTGATTAAAATAACACGTATATCTTGTGTCATTGCCATAATCATTTTTCGATAGTTTTCAGCTTGAAATTCTTTTTTGTTTTTATATTTAAGCTTATCAAGTTTACTCATGCCTTCAACAAGCTCTGCAACCGTTTCACCAAATATCTCAGCTAAATCTTGCTGACTAAAATCGGTATCTTCAATCACGTCGTGCATTAATGCTGCCATTAATGTTTCATGATCTAAGTGCATCGCGGCCAATATTTGAGTAACTTCTACCGGATGAGTAATATAGGGTTCGCCACTAGATCGAGTTTGACCTTCGTGTGCTTCACGTGCAACAACATAAGCTTTTTGCACTAATTCAACTTGCTCTATAGGCAAATATTCTGAAACTTTCTTTTTTAAACCTTCAAAAAGATACATTCACGCTCCAATGCATAGTGAGGTGAGATAAATAGGGGTATGTTTTACAATATACGATGAAATAAGCTAGAAGTGAAGAGGGGAATTAACAGCCTTTAGTATAATAAAATTAAAGACTGTTAAAAAAGTATTAACTTATTGGTTTCCGCCAACAATCGCCGCTACAGCAGCTAACTCAGCAGCTTCATGATTTTGCTCTTCAGTACGCTCAATATTGTCTAAAGTTGCATTACTTACTAAGCCAGCTTCAATTTCACGAAGCGCGATAACCGTAGGTTTGTCGTTTTCAGGTTCTACCATTGGATCTTTGCCACCAGTAGCTATTTGGCGAGCACGACGTGCCGCAACCAAGATTAAATCAAAACGATTACCAATTTTATCTACCGCATCTTCAACAGTTACACGAGCCATCGAGTACTCCCAAAATTCAAAAAATTTAATTTACGCAAGTAGAGTAGTTTACTTTAAGCGTGAGATTTAGCCAATCAATTTTTGCTTTAAGCTGGTAAAAGATCGCTAATTAAAGTTTTAAACTTCAAACTTTGGTTGCTTCGTTTCAATCTTTGACCAAAAACAATGGTTTCTAATTGATATAAAGCAGTATCAAAGTCATCGTTTATAATTAAATAGTCAAATTCATTGTAGTGAGACATTTCAGATTGAGCTTTATCCATACGAGATTTTATGACTTCTTCAGAGTCTTGACCGCGATTGTTTAATCTATTTTCTAATTCGTCTTTAGAGGGCGGTAAAATAAATATAGTTTGTACTTGAGGTAATACTTTTCTAATTTGTTGTGCGCCTTGCCAGTCGATATCTAAAAATACATCAATACCTTGTGCAAGCTGTATTTCGATACTTTGTTTTGAAGTGCCATAATAATTTTCAAATACCTGAGCCCATTCTAAAAAATCGTTGGTTTCAATTAATTTTTTAAACTCATCTACAGCTACAAAGTGATAATGTTCAGCATTGTTTTCACCCGGGCGAGCTTGACGCGTAGTATGAGAAACCGATACTTTCATATCAGAGTGACGCTCTAATAAAGCGTTAATTAAACTCGATTTACCCGCCCCAGAAGGGGCCGATAATATAAATAAATTTCCACGAACTTGTGACATTAGATTTCTCAATTTTCTGTGTTAAATATGCTTGTAGTGATTAACTGTGATCGAACTACAAATCTTAGGTTATTTTAAAACTATTTTAAAAGAATGGCTATAAATGAAAAAACCGCTATTAAAGCGGTTTTTACACAAGAAAAGTTTGAAGTTATTCTATATTTTGGATCTGCTCACGCATCTGCTCGATCAGTACTTTTAGCTCAACCGCTGAGTTAGTTATATCACTATTGATGGATTTAGAGGCTAAGGTATTTGCTTCACGGTTAAATTCTTGCATCATAAAATCTAAACGACGACCACAAGCGCCACCTTTCTTAAGGATTTTTCTTGTTTCTTTAACGTGAGATTTTAAGCGATCGAGTTCTTCAGCAACATCTTGTTTTTGAGCTAAATAAATAAGTTCTTGTTCTAATCTGTTTGTATCTATTTCAGCATTGAGTTCGTCAAGACGCAGTTGTAATCTATCACGTTGCCATTGTTTGATGGTCGGCATGTGATTTTCAACAATTTCAACTTGTTCTAAAATTGTAGTAAGGCGTGTTTCAATCATTTCCTGAAGGTTTGCGCCTTCTGCAGCTCTGGCATCTTTAAAATCGGTTAGTGTGCTAGAAAACGTAGCTAACATTTCTGCTTGTGCGGCATTCATGTCAACTTCTTCAGTTTCCATTACTCCGGGCCAACGTAAAATATCAACAGGGTTAATATCTCCTTGGCTTTGAGCTTGAAGCCATTTAGCACTATTTACCAGTTGCGTTGCTAAGCTTTCATTTATAGTAAGTTGACCAACATTGGCTGGATTAGCTGTAAACTTGAGGAAAACTTCAACTTTACCACGTTGTAGTTCTTTTCTTAGGCGTTCTCTTATTACTGGCTCCATTGCACGAAATTGTTCAGGTGTACGGATAAACGTTTCTAAATACCTTTGGTTTACAGAGCGAATTTCCCAAACGCCAGTTCCCCAATCGCCTTTTACTTCTTGGCGAGCATATGCCGTCATACTATAGATCATGGATATGGTTTCCTAAATTGAACGTTATTACTATATTTAGTAAATAAATTGTCACTATTATAGCGAGTTAAATATTATTTACAGCTATTTAACTGATATAGAGACTATGTTTGTGTATAGAATCCTATTCACTTCATTGATAATTACACGCAACCTTTTATAATAAGCTAAATTTTGAATGAGAGAAGAGTATCAATGCGCCCAAGTGAAAGAACAAGCAATCAAATCCGTCCTGTAACTTTTACCCGTAGTTATACTATGCACGCTGAAGGTTCAGTATTGGTTGAGTTTGGCAATACAAAAGTTTTGTGTACTGCAACGGTTGAGTCGGGCGTACCACGTTTTATGAAAGGCCAAGGTAAAGGTTGGGTTACAGCTGAATACTCTATGTTACCGCGTTCTACTCATACGCGTTGTGGCCGTGAGGCTGCCAGAGGTAAGCAAGGTGGTCGTACAATGGAGATCCAACGTTTGATCGCGCGTTCATTACGTGCCGCAATTGATTTAAGTGCTTTAGGCGAAAATACAATCACAATTGATTGTGATGTCATTCAGGCTGACGGTGGTACAAGAACAGCCTCTATAAGTGGTGCCTGTGTTGCATTAGTTGATGCATTAACTCACATGCGTAATAAAGGCATGATTAATTCAAACCCGCTTAAATATATGATTGCAGCTATTTCCGTTGGCATATATAAAGGTGAAGCAATCTCAGATTTAGAGTATATAGAAGACTCAGTTGCTGAAACCGATATGAATGTGATTATGACTGAAACTGGAAAATTAATAGAAGTGCAAGGTACTGCTGAAGGCGAACCTTTCTCTTTTGAAGAATTAGATACTTTAACTGGCTTAGCAAAGCATTCAATTCTTGAAATTATCGATGCGCAAAAACAAGCTTTAGCATAACAACTCACTTTATTTATATAGGTTTTAATTAATGAAAGATTATCAAAAAGAGTTTATTGAATTTGCATTAGAGAAGCAGGTTTTAAAGTTTGGTGAGTTCACATTAAAATCAGGTCGAACTAGCCCATATTTTTTTAATGCTGGATTATTTAATACAGGTCGTGACCTTGCGCGTTTAGGTCGTTTTTATGCTGCGGCATTAGCCGATGCTAATATTCCATATGATGTTTTATTTGGTCCAGCATATAAAGGTATTCCAATTGCAACTACAACGGCTGTTGCATTGGCTGACCATTATGACTTAGATATACCTTATTGTTTTAACCGTAAAGAGAAAAAAACACACGGTGAAGGTGGTTCATTAGTGGGCTCTGAGCTTAAAGGTCGTATCATGTTAGTTGATGATGTGATCACTGCAGGTACAGCAATTCGTGAATCAATGGAAATCATATTAGCTCATGGTGCATCACTATCAGGTGTTCTTATTGCATTAGACCGCCAAGAAAAAGGCAAAGCTGAGCTTTCTGCCATTCAAGAAGTGGAACGTGACTTTGATACTAAAGTGATCTCAATTGTTAAGTTAGCTGATTTAATTAGTTACCTTGAGCAACAAGGTAGCGCTAATGAACATTTAGCATCTGTCAAAGCATACCGTGATATGTACGGTGTCGCTTAGTATTGATATTTGAACAAACCCGCTAAGGCGGGTTTTTTTATAGTTAAAATTTATAGAGAAGATAATGGAAGAAAAAAACAAACCAAATGGCGCAGGTATTAAAAGAGTATTTAAAGCGACTTATTGTTCATATCTTGGTTTCAAAGCAGCTATAAAAGAAGAGTCGGCATTTAGGCAAGAACTTTTCTTAGTTGTCTTAATGTTTCCTGCATCTTTTTATTTAGCGCAGTCAGCATCACATTGGGCAATATTAGTTTCTGCTCTGCTATTGGTACTTTTAGTTGAGTTGTTAAATTCAGCAATTGAAGCATTAACTGACAGGGTCAGTGTGGAGCATCATATTTTATCTGGTAGAGCAAAAGATATGGGCTCTGCAGCCGTAACATTATCTTTATTAATTGTAGGTTGTATTTGGGGGGCTGCACTTTTTACCAAGTTTAGCTAATTTAGGGCTCCTTAAATAGGGTTATGCACAGGACTTTGTGAATAACTTGGTATCAATATGTGTTAAATACAGTATAAATAATTAATTCAAAAAAAGTGATAAAAACACTTGCGCTCAATCTTAATCTCTCTATACTGCGCCTCCACCGACACAGACGGCAAGCAACATTCTTAAATGGATGTAGCAAGTTAGCTAGGTTGGCGAGGCAAGTAAAACTTAACGATTTTTTAGAAAGAAACTTCTTCTAAAGAAAATTAAAATTAAGTGTTGACTCAAGGTTTTTAAGGTGTATTATTCGCACCCCAAGCAATTAACGGCAACGTTTACTTC
>NZ_FOLO01000074.1:0-3705 GCF_900112265.1 Pseudoalteromonas denitrificans DSM 6059
CCAAAACCATTAGCCTAAAGGCCAATCTACAAGAAGTTAATTGTAGGTGAGGCTTAAGCCTTACTCTTTTAAAACCTAAACAGTTAACCTAAAGGACAATCTACAAAAGTTATAACAAGTGTAAATTGGGTATCTTAAATGCCTTAATGTGCACATAACAAAATACAATCATCCTACTTATGAAAAACAAGGCGCTATGATATTATTCTAATAGCATAATGAGTGACACGCGATTATCATTAAATTTAGAAGTATCAATTGCTGAAATTGATATTTATCAACCGACTTACATTTTATAATTAAAGACTTATGGCCAAAATCACTTTTACCCCTGAATTACTTGAAGATCACTTTACCAAAAATGAGTGGCAAAAAGGCACGCGTATTTTTAATGGCAAAGGCATTAAAGCTTGTGCCCTTGACGGTGAAATAATTCGTGGTGTTGTTTTTAGTGAACGCTCAAGCCGGGAAGACTATGCAACACGTTTAGTCTTTAACATTAAATATAATAGTATTGCCAGTTATTGTGATTGTTATGTCGGTCGAGACTGCAAACATGGCGCAGCATTGGCGCTGTATTTTATTCATGAACAATTTAATCATAGCAGCACAGCTTCAACCGAAAAAGTGATTGATAAATGGCTCAATAACTTTAAAGCCCAACCTAGTCGATATCAAACCAATAGCCTTCAAAAGTCGTTATTATATTTTTTAAGGCCCAATATTTATAATGAAGACGACTATTTTACTTTAGATATTAAATCAACTCGACCAAAAAAAAATGGTGGCTGGAGTCGCTCACTTAACAGTGAGTATTCTGCAAGTTCGCTAATTAAAAGTCCTTATGCTACAAACGATGATGTAGCTATACTGACCGAACATATACGCACAAATCAATATGGCGATAGCATTAAATATTTTGATTTGTATGAACGTATTATAAAAACAAACCGCTGCTTTTGGCATGCAAACGACAACTTAAATACACCTATTACTTTAGGCGAGCCAGTAGAAGCACAATGGCAGTGGCTAGCACTTGAAAACAATTTACATACATTAAAGCTAGTTTTAAATCAGCCCTCAAACAGTATTTTAATTATTAAAGCGCAACCACTTTGTTATTATGATGAACAACATAATTGCTTTGGTGAAATTAATACCAATACGCAATGTGATTTTGAGGCAGACTTACTCAACGCCCCTATTTTTGAAGAAGATAAATTACCTTGGGTAATGAATAAATTATCGCTATCGTTAGGTGATGCCCAGCAGCGTTTTCCAAAACCAAAAACAAAATTCTCACAAGAGTTAACAAAACCAGACGTACATTTGCACTTCACGACACCCATAAAAACAAATCCAAAAACGGGATATGTACAAGTTAGTTTTTCATATAAAGGGTATTTAGTTAACCCACATAACGAAAGTACGGTGGTGACACCACAAGAGTTACAAAATAGTAATAACGAAGAGAAGCTTTATCGCGATTTAGCTTTTGAGCAAACAGTTCTCGATAAACTTACCGCATTAAAATTTACCGCAGATCCAAAACGTTACACTTATACTGAACAAGGCTATTTGAATCCTGATAAACCTGCTGAATTTTCAATGCAGATGCCTGGGCGTTATGATTGGTATCATTTTTTACAACAAGAATTATCATTACTTAAAGCCTTAGGTTGGAATATAAGCTTCGCTGATGATTTTTATTATAAAGCCCGCTCTACCGATAGCGTATTTGATGCACACGTCATTGAAACCGACGATCATGATTTTTTCTCCTTAGGATTAAATTTAACCATAGATGGTAAAAAAATGCCTGCGTTCCCTATTCTGCTCAGTGCGATTGAGCAGTTACCGAGGTCGGTACTTTTAGAACGTGAAAAAATAGATAGCGATAAAGCACAGCTTATTACACCAGACGCCCCTATTTATGTTGATTTAGAAAAAGGGGATTTTATTGCCCTGCGTTATCAAAGTGTACAGCCAATTTTAAAGCAGTTTATAGAGCTCTTTATGCCAAATGCTTTAAATGAAGATGGCAACATGGAAATATCGCGTTTTCAAGGACATCAAACCTTATCAATATTAGATAACCAAGGGCTAATATCAACAGGTGCTAATAAATTAAGAGACTTGGCTGATAAACTGAAAAACTTTCAACACGTAACCTCTGTTGCTATACCAAGTGGTTTAAATGCAACTTTAAGAACATATCAGCATCAAGGCTTAAACTGGCTACAGTTTTTAAGGGAATATCAATTAAACGGTATTTTGGCTGATGACATGGGTTTAGGTAAAACCATTCAAACCTTAGCGCACTTATTAATTGAAAAACAACAAGGCCGATTAAATAAGCCAGTATTAATTGTTGCGCCCACTAGTGTTATTTTTAACTGGGCTAATGAAATAGAAAAATTTACCCCTCAACTTACTTATCAAGTATTACATGGCAACAAACGTAAACAACTGTTTGATTGTCTTGAAAGTTCTGAAGATAATGAAAATAAGTTTGATATCATCATTACAAGTTATGCCTTAATTACTAAAGACTTAACACATTATAGTGAGCAAAGATTTTATTACCTTATTCTTGATGAAGCACACTATATTAAAAATACTAAAACTAAATTGTACCAAGCGTTTATGGCGCTTAAAGCGCAGCATAAATTGTGTTTAACAGGCACACCTATGGAAAATCACTTAGGTGAATTTTGGGCACAATTTAATTTTTTACTACCTGGCTTTTTAGGCAGTCAAAAGCAATTTACCAAATTATTTAGAACCCCTATAGAAAAACATGGCGAACATGAACGTAAGCAGTTATTAAATCAGCGTATTAAACCGTTTATTTTACGTAGAACCAAAGACAAAATTGCCACAGAATTACCACCAAAAACTGAAATTATTCAAACCTTACGAATTGAAGGTAAACAAGCAGAGCTATATGAATCTGTGCGTTTAGCCATGGATGGTCGCTTAAAAGACATTATTGCTGAAAAAGGCTTAAAACGCAGTCAAATAGAGGTCTTAGATGCCTTGTTAAAGCTAAGGCAGGTATGTAACCACCCTAAATTACTATCACTTAAAGGCGCTAAAAAAGTAGAACAATCTGCAAAGTTAGAGCATTTAATGGACACACTACCAGAGCAAATTGATGAAGGACGAAAGATAATCATCTTTTCACAATTTACCAGTATGCTTGCATTAATAGAGGTTGAATTAGCAGCATCGGGTATTGGTTTTGTTAAATTAACAGGCGCAACCACAAAAAGACAATTAGTCATTGATAAATTTCAACAAGGTGAAGTGCCTGTATTTTTAATTAGCTTAAAAGCAGGTGGCGTAGGCTTAAACTTAACCGCTGCCGACACAGTGATTCATTTTGATCCTTGGTGGAATCCTGCGGTAGAAAATCAAGCCACAGACAGGGCTTACCGTATTGGGCAAGACAAACCTGTTTTTGTTTACAAATATATTATTGAAAATTCAATAGAAGAAAAAATTCAAAAAATACAGCAAAATAAAGCCGCTCTGGCAAAGGCTTTGTTATCTGAAGAAGTAAGTGAGAGTAAACTGAGTTTAACCGATGATATTTTAGTCTCACTGCTCGAGCCATTAAGTTAATTTTTATTGCATCATAACCTAGCACCTCATAGGTGATACTTTGCCTACATGGATGTTGGTACTAGAGCAATGCAGGAG
>NZ_FOLO01000074.1:4100-22596 GCF_900112265.1 Pseudoalteromonas denitrificans DSM 6059
CCAATATTACACATCCCGTAAGTGAGGCTTGCCTACATGGATGTTGGTACTAGAGCAATGCAGGAGCATATTGCCGGCAGTCTTACAAGGCATAAGCTCTAAAATTGACTAAAAGCATATTGCCGGCAGCCTTACTCATTTATGTAATTCAATTTAAACACCTAAACCATTAGCCTAAAGGCCAATCTACAAATAACCAAACCCAGCACTGTTCATTATTTAAACAAAAAGCTTTACTTTAAAATGCCATTGTATATAATTCGCTCAGTTTGAAAGCACGCAGTATATTTATGCTATATCATTTCGAAGATTCATTTTATGTTCCTCGTTCTGTTTTTTATAAGTAACAGTAAGACTTCCAGCAACACCGCCTTCATAGGTACTCAATACTTTAAAAAATAGGATTATTATTATGTCTAATACAACTACTGGTACAGTTAAATGGTTTAACGAAGCAAAAGGTTTCGGTTTTATCGAACAAGAATCTGGTCCAGATGTTTTTGCTCATTTCAGTGCAATCACAAGTGACGGATTTAAAACCTTAGCTGAAGGCCAAAAAGTAGAATTTGTTGTTACTCAAGGTCAAAAAGGCCCACAAGCAGAAAACATAGTAGCTCTATAACTTTTTATATAAAAAGCTGAGTTAACGCCCATTTAAACTATATCTAAATGGCCAAAAGGTAAGACAAGTGTCTTACCTTTTTTGTTTGTGAAACAATATTATGTATGTAAATTAAAATGGCTTAAAATGCCAAATACCTTATATATCATCAAATGAAATAAAGCAGTCCCCATCATTAACAAAACGATGGCAGGCAGGTAAAACTAATTGACTTAATAATTTAATTCAAAATTTGTAAATTATTCATTTTCGGTTATGTGGAATATATTTAATTTATTGCCATCCAAATCACGAAAATAACCACAATAAAAATTACCACCTCGAAAGCCCGGCTTACCTTCGTCTGTACCACCTAATTCAATAGCCTTGTCATAAACTTCATGTACCATTTCTTTGCTTTGCACTTGTAAAGCTATCATAGAGCCATTGCCTACTGTTGCTGATTTGCCGTCAAAAGGTTTTATCACTGAAAAGCCAACTGAGTCGGGAGACTTTGACCAAACAACAAAGCGCTCCTCTTCCATAAATCTACCGGCTCCAAGTAATGACATAATTTCATCATAATAAGCAACAGCTTGCGGCAAATCATTCGTACCCAGAGTAATATATCCAATCATTATATTTTCCTTAAAATAAAGTATCATTATTTACTGAAATTAAGATTAACAGCACCTACTGACAATAAGTGGCAGTAGTGTTCGTTTTTTATAATAGGAAATAAAAATCTGAAATTAAAAACTTAAAAACTTAAAAACTTAAAAACTTAAAAACTTAAAAACTTAAAAACTTAAAAACTTAAAAATTAGCCTAAAGGCCAATCTACAAATAAACAACAACTTCTCTGTAGGTTAGGCTTTGCCTACATGGATGTAGGTACTAGAGCAATGCAGGAGCATATTGCCAGTAGCCTTACAAGGCATAAACTCTAAAATTGACTAAAAGCATATTGCCGGCAGCCTTGCTCATTTATGTAATCATAAAAACGTATTACCATTAACCTTACTCAATAGCCAAGCCATTAACTTGGCTATTATTCTAATTAGGGTTTATGACTTAACACCACTACGCATTTCAGGCTTTGGATAAGCTAGTTCATTATCAGGTAAAGGGCTTTTAAGTTGTTGATAGGTATCTAAAAAACCTTTTGAAATATCCCCTTCTCCGGCTAAAAGCGCTGTATATGCAAGCGGCAAATTGTAAAAAGGGATATTTGCATATTTATGATGTAAATAATGATAACCATTATTATGGCTTAGCCAATTGAATACTTTACTGAGGTTTGAGCGAGTACCGTGACGGGTATTAACATGGTCTTCAATCTCTGACCAATAAAGAAAACTACTGCAAGCCCAAATAAAAGGAATTACCCAATAAAACACTAACAACATTAAGCTGTCGAGTACATAAAACACACTTATCACCACCAGCCAAAAAGCAACAACTTTTCGCCCTTCTGGCCAAGGTTTAAGGCTCATAATTGAAAAATAATACAAACCAACAATACCCAAAACAGGCTTGACAAACCATAACCAAAACATATTTGCTCCGGGCTTAAAAACCCCTAAGTCAGAGCACTCTTGTACCAAATGATCGCCATGCCGGCCTAGCTGAGTATGATGTTGTGTATGTTCTTTTTGAAATTGTTTAACTGTGATACCAAAAGGCAAACCATAAAATAGCTCACCCCAGTAATTATATTTTTTGTTTTTAAACAAGTTATGGTGCGAAGCTTCATGTAACATCGCCTCACTCAGTGCAAACTGAAATATCCCGATGATCCAAACTGACAACAAATATACCAGCCAGTTGTCTAGATAAATACTCAAAGCAGCCACAGCAATAATCATCACCCAGTCACGTGTTATTGCAATGATGCTTTTGAGTGCATTTGGATCAGTGAATGACTTAAATGATATGGATTTTACCACAGTATTGCTCTTTATAGGTTAAAAATTCGAGGCAAGTATAACGATTCAAACATAAAGTGTAAAAGCGGCCTGAAGCTCAAATGGTTACATTAAAAACCAAATGTAGATATGTATTTTTAAGTCTCTTTAAAACATCATTCTATTTAAACACCTAAACCATTAGCCTAAAGGCCAATCTACAAAAATCAAATACCTCGTAGGTGAGGCTTCAGGCTTACTCATTAATGTAATTATAAAATTGTACTAGTAATGACCTTCAAAAAACGATTTTAGACCCAACTAAAACACCTAAATCATTAGCCTAAAGGCCAATCTACAAATGAACAACTCTCCTGTAGGTGAGACTTTGCCTACATGGATGTAGGTACTAGAGCAATTCAGGAGCAATTATTTGTAGATGAGGCTTCAGGCTTACTCATTAATGTAATTATAAATTGTACTAGTAATGACCTTCAAAAAACTATTTTAGACCCAACTAAAACACCTAAATCATTAGCCTAAAAGCCAGTCTACAAATAAACAACAACTCTCCTGTAGGTAAGGCTTTGCCTACATGGATGTTGGTACTAGAGCAATGCAGGAGCATGAAAATCACAATTAAACCAAACTAATTATTTCTTAAAACTGCCGGAATTTCAAAATAAGCTTCCCCTTTACCTGCTTTAAGGTTTTGCATTGCTTTTTTTCGTTCATTGCGATTAGAAACAGATTCATTAAATATTTCAAAATGTGCTTTATTATATAAAGCTGTAACCTCAGCTCTGGTAATTAATTTCAAAAAATCTCCAGCAGCAATAAAACCTTGTAGTTTAGATTCACGGTCTTTTAAATCAATACCTTTTTTCTTATCATTTAATAAGTTATAAAGCTGACGATAGCATTCTTTATAAAACATATTCTTTTGATTCATCATATTTTTTAAGACTCTTCTACCTTTAAAAAGTTACACTTAGGTGCATCACTACAAATTAATGTTTTAGTCATTAACTCATTATCAAGCGTGGTTATAATTTTAGATAAACAAAAAGGACAAAAAGAAGCTGACTCAGAAATATTAGCAATCGTTTTTTCATCAAAATCAGGTTCAATTTTAACATGCTCTAAATTTGGTTCTGAAACCTGTTTTCTCATAAAAAGAATAATAAAAAACACGCCAATGATAATTACTGCAAGACCATACCAGTATTTTAAAATAGATGATGTTAATGCATCTAACCCAAAGTTTGCTTGTGATGCATTACTGAGTGATAACCCCTGAGTTTTAGTGATTACATTACGACCTAAAGATTCTTGGTTTGAATTAGATGAATAAGTTACATTTGAGCCCTTACTTGCTAGCTTATTTAAATAATCATTTTTAGATTTAAAGCCAGAAGCCCAAAATTTTTCGAACTTTTTCTTTTGAGATGTTTTATCTTCACTACACCAAACAAAAGTATTCATATCTAGTGACTTGGCCCTACACTTATTTGGTAAAGTATAAAATGCTAACCAAGCAGAGCCTTTTTCGCCATCGTATACTTTATTATTTGCAAACATAGTAGGGAATTTTTTATTTAAAATTTTCCAATCTTTTTTGATTTGCGCTTTAGACTTTGGATTTGAATACCAAGTCAGATCTTTTACTTTATTTTTATCATCACTGCCATTGCAATTCTTTGCTTGCTCATTGAATAAATAGGTATCACGAACTCTTAACTTTTCACTTAAATATTTATCATAGCCTTTTCTAAATTCCGCTTTTATAGCCTCACGCTCTTTTTCAAGAGAATCACAATAGGCTGAAGCTAATACAGTTGAAGGTAAGGAACTAAGAATTAGAAATACTAAAATTGAAATCCATTTCATTTTATTAAGCCTTATTATCACCATTCATTGAACGTTGGACTACTTGATAACATATTGCATTGATTTGAGTTTGATCGAGTGACATACCATTAATACTTGGAATCGTTTTAGCTATTTGCTTGTGATTAATAATGGCAAAAGGTGGTTTAGACTTTAAGGCAACATACCAACCAGGAAATACTAAAACAGGTAATACTTTCACCTCTGAACCAACAGCTTGAGTTAGCCACTTTTGAACCCACTTTGCTTGGTTACTAGCCTGTTCGATTGGTTTTTTCTCAACCCAAGAAGGAAATTTTAACGCATTGTTTTCAAACTCTAACAGGTAATCTTTATTACCATTTTCTTTATCTTTTATTCTTTTATGTCTGCCTTTAGTTTCAATAGCAAAAACACCATTTTTTCCAACTACTAAATGATCAATATTAAAACCATCAGCCTGAACATCGTGGAAAACTTGGTAGCCTGATGACTGCAAATATATTAATTCTGAAGCGCAGGCTATTTCAGCGTCGTAACCTAATTTAAGCTTCCTTAATTCTGTAGCAGTTTTCCACGATTTTTTCATACTATAAGCAATACAAGGGATTATTATGATAATAAACAGATATGGCACTTCATGATTTTTAATAAATTGATTAAGCCCATTAAAGGCAAATGGCATTAAAATACAGACTGTAGCGCCAAATGTAATACCTAAAATATCTACTGCCTTTTCATTTATTTGTTTATTAAGGCCATAACCAGCAACACGGATCAATTTTGTTCGATCAACAGGAAGCCGAGCCGTTCTTTCATGATTTTTGATATTAAAATACAAAGCAAACAAAACTGCATACGTACCAGATACTAAAATAATAATAGCTAAAGCACCTGAAATTATTTCGTCCATGATAAAAGTCCAATTTAAACCTATTTACATAAAAACACATTATATATAAAGACCATGAATAATATCTATGAAATATTGCTTACCTTCTGATATATTTAAAAAAAATGGATTTACTCTGATTTAATACAATCAGCAAGGCATAACAAAAACATGCAACAAATTGGCATTTACGAGCAGTTAATTACTCAGTATATTATCGCCAACTAAAATCAGCAGATTCTTTGACTGAAGAACAGACTACTATACTAAAATCATCGATTTTGGTCATAAAAAATGACGAATGAGAATGATTAACAACCAATCAATCATAAATAAAAAAATATACATTGACGAATAGATAAGTCGTAAGCATAATGCGCCCAACTTAGTGAGGGTGAAACTTACTTTATGTTAATAGTTGGAATATCGCCAAGCGGTAAGGCACCGGGTTTTGATCTCGGCATTCCCAGGTTCAAATCCTGGTATTCCAGCCATCTTTTTAGAATGAAAAAATATATGCGGAAGTGGCGGAATTGGTAGACGCGCTGGATTTAGGTTCCAGTATCGCAAGATGTGAGAGTTCAAGTCTCTCTTTCCGCACCATATTCTCGATAAGAATTAAAATAATCAAAAAATTAGTTAAGTAGTGAATAATTGGGATATCGCCAAGCGGTAAGGCACCGGGTTTTGATCTCGGTATTCCTAGGTTCAAATCTTAGTATCCCAGCCATTCATAAATTGGCTACTTAGCTCAGCTGGTTAGAGCACATCACTCATAATGATGGGGTCACAGGTTCAAATCCCGTAGTAGCCACCATTCATAAAATATCCAAATTTTCATTTTTCTCATAAAGTTTATTTAAGTCATTTAATTTAACGCGAAATTGACTTCGTCTTTTTGACTTAGGCTTATCTGTATCTATATTTTCTAATTTTATACCTGGATCATAATAAATAACACTACAAGTAAAAGCACTCAAAAGCTTATTTATATTACACCCTTCAAATAAGCTTACTATTCGACTATAACTATATTGTTTTCTATTACTTTCAATCCGACTAATTGATGGAATGTAAACTGCTTTATTATGCTTATTCTTCCAGTGAGTAATAAGTTTCGCAAAACTCCAACTTGCTGCAATCTTACCATTAGAGTCAACTAAGCCAATATAGCCTTTAGGATCTGTTATTTTTTGGCCTACAGAGTCAAAACCATGTATCACAAACTCTAATTTTGTCTTTTCATTAACTTTATTGGCTATATGTTTTCCATTAAAATTCAAACGATTTTCAATTTTTTTATCTGGGTAAGCATATTGATTCATAAAATCAATAACTCCACTTTCTTTATATATGCCTCCATCAGGCTCAGGAGTCATTAAAGTTAAAGCTTTAGACGCTTTAGAGTCAAACTTAGCAACACCATATTGTTTAACTTCCCAACCTTTAAAGTCGGGATCTTGAGAACCATTAGGAGTAATACCTAATTCTGCTTCAAGTGTATAACCACCACCATTTGTTGCCGTATATTCAATAGCTTCACCATGTTTATTTAATCGTTTACTATTAATCCATCCGAGCTTATGAATTCTTTGTAATTCCTTCAATAAGTATAATTTACTCTGAACAGGTTCATACCTTATTCTTTGTTCATTAACTTCATTTAATATTGAACGATTTAAATTTATCTGCTCAAACATACCATTCTGTAATAATAAATTTTTACTATTGATTTCATTTGATATACAGCTATCACCAGAAGCTAAATAAGCAAAAACATCATTTTTACGAACACCTAGAAATAATACTCTACCCTCGCTACGGCCATTTTTATATGGGTCCATCAAGTCGCTAATATTTACTGCTGCACCTTTTAAAAATCCAGATAATCTTACTTCCGGATATTGTGGGTAATATATAACTTGTGCTTTAGGTGCTTTAAAAACCTCCTTTTTGGGGGATAACCAATAAAAGTTTATTGGCGCACTAAATTTAATATTATGTTTAGTCCTTTTTTTAGAAGTTGAAGTTGAACCAACCAGTTCACCAACTGGTAAAAAGGATAAATCTGTTAAATGACGAGCTAAATAAGGTTGATTTTTACTATTATCATTCGGAGCTAACCGCTTAAAAAATAAACTCTCAAAATTTAAATCAGCAAAAATCTTTTTCAAATCATTTAAATTTAATGCTTTCGCTAAGTCCGAGTTATAAATAGCTTCTTTCATAGAAATTCCTTTCTAACATTATAAGAATCAATATATTAAATATGTTTTACATGTAAACCAATAAATAAATCCAAAAAACTAAATATTAGCTTGATACTGTTTTTATAGACAGGTAGTATCTGGGTCAAATTAGTGACAAGTTGTCACAGAGAAGACCCAGAGATTATAAATGCATCAACTTCCGGATAGTCAAGGTTTACAATTACTTGAAAAAGTACTTGAAATATATGACCAAAAACAAATTGCACTTCACTTAAATCAAATTTCACCTGAGAAATGGAACCGAGAAGGAATTAACCGTTGGCGTAATGGTAAAGCACAAGAAAAATTAACTCATGATGAGTACATACACCTATTTAAGCTGCTTCCAGTACGCCCTAAACACTTTGATAATCCTGATTTTGATTTTATTGATCTCTTTGCCGGAATTGGCGGTATCAGAAACGCATTTGAATCAATAGGCGGTCGCTGTGTTTTCACTAGTGAGTGGAATAAGTTTGCAGTGAAAACATATAAAGCAAATTGGTACTCAGAACCTAATAAACACGTTTTTAATGAGGACATCCGTGAGATTACCTTATCCGAAGACGACAGCATAAGTGAACAAGAAGCTTATCAAAATATAAATAAACATATCCCTAACCATGATGTTTTATTAGCAGGTTTCCCATGTCAGCCCTTTTCTCTAGCTGGTGTATCTAAAAAAAATTCATTAGGCAGGTCACATGGTTTTGAATGTGAAACACAAGGCACTTTATTTTTTGACGTTGCTCGGATTATCGCAGTAAAAAAACCGAAATCTTTTTTATTAGAGAATGTTAAAAACCTTAAAAGCCATGATAAAGGTAAAACTTTTAAAGTTATCATGAATACGTTAGATGAACTTGGCTATGATATTGCTGACACTACTTATACTGGAACTAAAGATCCTAAAGTAATAGATGGAGCAAATTTCACACCTCAGCACCGTGAACGTATTGTCTTAGTTGGATTCAGAAGAGATTTAAACATATCAGAAAACTTTACCCTTAAAGATTTAAAACATCCTAAAGTTAAACCTAGTTTTTCTGATATTTTAGATTCTGAAGTAGATCCTAAGTACACGTTAACACCCAAGTTATGGGAGTATCTTTATAATTATGCAAAAAAACATAAAGCCAAAGGTAATGGCTTTGGTTTTGGCTTGGTAAACCCAAATAATAAAAATGCTATAGCACGAACTTTGTCTGCACGTTACCATAAAGATGGTTCTGAAATTTTAATAAATCATAAAAACTGGGATATGGAATTATCGGAAACAGACTTTCATAATGAATTAAACCAATTAAATCGCCCACGCCGATTAACTCCAAGGGAATGTGCAAGGTTAATGGGCTTTGATAAACCTGGAGAATCTAATTTTAAAATACCAGTTTCAGATACCCAAGCATACAGGCAGTTTGGAAATTCTGTTGTAGCGCCTGTTTTTGAAGCTGTTGCTAATTTGATGCTAAAGCATATTAAACGTTTATAATAACTGAATTTAGCCCTAAACAGGGCTAAATTTAACATTTAATACTTTGGTTACAATAAGGGTGCATCAACTGTATATTTCCAGAATAACTCGAACCACCATTACGAACTGGATTTTTATGATCGTAAGATACTGACTTCTCGGTATCTATGAAACCATCACATTGAGGGCATTTAATCGCAGACTTCAAGGCCGTATGTATAAAAACTCTACTTTTTATATCAGCCGAAATTTTCGATGAAGTAGTTTTATGTGTCCCTTCAAATACCTTGCCAGTCATCCCACTTAGTTCAATTAATTTATTTTCAGTAACTTGCTGATTCGCTAAAAGTGCATCAATTATCTCTTTTAAAATATCTTGATAATGTTGAACACGTTTAGAACTCATTGGTTTTTGAATTAATGTAGCCAATAAAGTCTTATGCTCAACAAGAGTTGACTCTAGTCCTAACCGCACTTCAGTAAACTTTTTAAAATAATCTTTATCATTGACTGCTAATTTCGATGCTATTAATGACATAGTACCTAAAAACATAGGACTAGAATGTTTACCTGACGGTCCATAATAATATATAGCGGGATGTAATCCTAAACTCCCTTTTATATTTCCTGTTATTCGACTTGCTAATTTTTCTGCTTTCAAAAGCACATCTATAGTTGCTTGTCCATCTAAATCCTCATCATGGTCTTTAATTTCTGGACACATATTTTTTTGATTCTTTATGGAAATTAAAATGAATTCTATTAGTACTTTAATCGCAGTCCTTAAACCTTTAGCACCACCAAGTGGTAAGTCCAGTGTCTTTACTGGACTTTTAACTTCAGGGTCAAACAAAAGAGTATGTAATCTTTTTGCAATCTCTTCAATTTTCTTTCCTTTTTCATTATCAAATCTAGACCAATAACGATGCCCTTTTCCAGCTCTAATTATAGCTCTTGCAGCAATAGCAACAGGCCTTTTTCTATGCCTCAATAATAATTCTTCCAAATCATCTAGTGGTGTTCCTTTCATGTTGATATTAAAAAAAGAGGCCTGCGCTTTTTCCTCGTCACCAGATACCCATTGTATAGATAACCCTCTTGATTCAACAATATGATGCATAGATTTTTGTTTATCTGTTAACTCATTATCTTCAAGTTCAGCCAGCTTTTCAAAGTCTTCCCAACTTCCTATTTTTTCCTCAACAAGCTTTCTAGTTTTTTCAGCTGCTTCAATTTGATCTCGTGATATTTCATTACCAAACATTTTTTGAGAAAGATGCCTATCACCATAATCATCCTCAACCCAAGCCCTTAAAGCACTTAAACGATGGCCCCCATCAATAACAAAAATATTACTGTTCGATTGCCATAAAATTACAGAAGGTATTAAATCACCAGTTACGTAGCATTCAAGTAAATAAGCCACTTGGTGAGGAGTCCAATGGTTAGTTTCTCTTTGAAAATCAGGCTTTTTCAAAACCCTTGCAAAGCTTTTTAAAGAACGTACTGATATTTTATCAATTTTGTCATAACTTGTAAGGCCGTTATCCTCACACGCAAAATCTTCACGACCAAACATTGCATCTAAATTAACATGCTTTCCCATATTAAATTTCCTTTTCACTTTTTTCCAACTATGAAGATTTCTATAGTTACCCTAAAAATCAACTGTATATTTTTATTATTTTTTAATCTTTTCTCTTTAATTTCAGTTAACTGCTAATTATCTAAAATAAAAATAATAGACATCATGGTTACTGTTAAACAAATTCAACCCCAAACTTCCCAAAATAGTCCTTTCCATCCTGCTCCATTTGCTTTTTGATCCGTTCAAAACACTCAGGTGTCAGCTTTTCCCACAGAACGGGATCAAAGGCGACGATGTTTAAGTCTTTTGCGTGATAAACAAAGCGTTTACGCTCGAACTTTTCGAACGGGTTAGCAAGTAAACTACGGGTGATGTAGGCAGTATCGTTTAAACGCGTTAAGTCGTTTAATGGGTTGTTTGGTTTTTCGGCTTTGCCGTGTTTTTGGTGTAGCTGCTGGTAAAAGTTTTGATATTTGACCGCAAGCTTTGTTAGTTCTACCTCGCCTTGGGCATTACATTCACTGATAAAGCTCAGTAAAAATACAATTTTGTATGAAAAGGCGTAATCGCGTTTTTCTAAAAATTCAAAAAAGTCATCGCGGCGGGTATCGTCGGTGCGCTCTTTTATGTTTTTACTGTGTTTTATTTCACTTAATTGGTTTTGGCTAAAGTAATGTAATTTTTGTTTACCAAAGTCGTGGCTTTTGGCAGGTAGCACTTCACCTTTTTTCACCCAATTTTTTACGGTACTGGTTGATATAAATAGCTCGCGGGCAAGTTGTTCTTCGTTTAGTAAGTCGCCAAACTCTTTTTCGAAATTGAATATGTTTATTTTTTCGATTCGGCGCTCACCTTCCCATAAATGATCTAGGGCGAGTATTTCGTATGCCGGTGCGGCAAATTCAGTTTTGACTAAATTGGCAAAAGGCTGGTAACTGGTAAAGTTAAATAAGCTGTGTACTGACCAAGGTTGCAATGCTGCGCCATAGCTATCGACTACATCAATTACAATTAAGGCTTCTTTACCTTGGTATTTGCGTGTGCCGCGCCCTAATTGTTGGGTATACAGCACTTTTGACATGGTTGGCCGAGCCATTACCAAAATTTCGGTTTGCGGTGCATCCCAACCTTCGTTTAATAAATCGCAGGCACATAAAAAACGTATTTTACCTTGTTGGTAGGCATCTAGTCCTTTTCGATCAAGGCCATGTACCGCTTGTGCGCTTATGCCGTGTTGATTCATTAATTTTGCCATGCGTTTTGCATGTTTTACGTCAGTACAAAAAATAACACCTTGCTTTAAGTTTTGCCCACTAATGAGCGGCTCTGCAAAGTATTTATTAAGTAAATTTACAATCAGTTGGTCACGTGATGGCACTAAAATCGTTTTGTTTAAATCGGCTTTTACAAAGTCTTTACCATTAAAGCGCACTTTTGATAAATAGAGATTCGATTCAAGCCGATAGGCACGTATTTGTGGTGCTAAGCCTTTGTTAATTGCTTGCTCTAGTGTTAAGTCGACTTGGTAACTGCCAAAAATATCTTGTAGTTTTTGTTCGTCTAGGCGCTCATCGGTTGCTGTTAAACCTAATAAGGTTTTAGGTTCAAAATGTTCTATTACTTTACGTAAGCCAACAGCAGCGGCGCGGTGTGCTTCGTCTACTAAAATATAGTCAAACTGATTGGTTGTTAATGTATGGTAATGGCGTAACAAATAGGCACTGGTTTGTACTACTACATTTAAGTTTTTATTATGTATTGCCTCACCCACGCTTAAATTTGGTAATCTTTGGGCTAAGCGTGTTTGTAACTGATCTTTTAATGCGGTGCTTGGCACAATGGCTAAGGCATTTTGGCATTCGCCCTGCTCTATTTGTGCTGCTAAGTCTTGAATAAAGACTTCGGTTTTGCCTGTGCCTGTGGGTAATACCACTAAAAAAGTATTTTTACCGGTTTGGCGTTGTTGATTTATTTTATCTACGGCATCTTCTTGATGCAGCATTGGCTGATACGCTACGGCACGCTGCGCTAGGTAGTTTGGTGAAGCTGCGAAATTTTTGGCATCGCCAAAGTAGTTTCGCATTTGGTCGCTAAATTTGTATTCGTCTTGCATGCCTCTAAGTGACCAGCGATAAACCAAATAGCCATCGTAAATCAGTGAATTTTGTTTAAATAGCTGTGAGCGATATTGTTTTATACCTGTTATTAAGGGGTGATGATAACGCTCACCATTTAGTTCGATGGCAATATTATTGGTCGCTTGGGTGTTTTTGCCTTGGCATTTACTGTTGTGTCGACTAAGCATAAAATCTATATAGCGTAAGTGTCCTTTGCTATCTATATATTTACTTTCGGCTTGCAGTGCGTATAAATATTTAGAGCCAAATACTTGCTCAAACAATGCCGAGAAATTGTATTCTGGTGCAGTTGATTCACTATGTGTTTCGCTGCGATCACTACCAAAACGTTTTATGTTATCGCTGTGATGTTCTTCTGAGCCTAAAAATATTTCGAGTTCTTGTTTAAATTGGTTTTGAGCAACTTCAACTGATGCATTGGTATCATATACAAAGCGATATAAACCTTGGTATTTATGCATTTGTTGATTTTGATAGCTCGTATAATCAACATATTGATAGTCTTTAGCGTTTAAGCAAAATAAAGTAGTGTCAACAAATACGGCTGGACTACCTTGTTTTATATACAAGCGTCCTGCGTTTGTTTGATCAACAAATATATAGTTATATTGATTTAATTGGGCATCGCAAAACGCTTCGGGGTTGAGTTGCGTGAGAGTGTTTAAGTTCACAGGTTATTTGCTCTGTAAGACTGAAGTCTCACCTACAGGTGTTGTGTTTTGCTGTTTGGGGTTTTTGACAATTATCGCATTTAACCACTGTTCGCCTTCGCGCCCTGCTCGTCTATCTCCTGTGATCCATGTTTTATTCAACTGTAGGTTTTGTTGATTGGCTAATAAATTATTTAAGCTTTGCTCATTAAGATCAGTAAACTCTCTACCATTGTGTTCTCGTGGTGTTGTTTTCGGCTCGCCGTATTTAAACGATACATATAAAACACCATCTGTTTTCAATGCAGTGGAGAGTTTGGTAAATACAGAATCTAATTCATCCAAAGGAACATGTAATAAACTAGCGCAACACCAAATGCCATCAAACTTGTTTATGTCGTTTATTTGTTGAAAGGTTTTAAGCTCTACTTTTTGCTCTAAATATTGTGATGCAATTTTTACAAGCTCTTCACTTGCATCAATAGCCGTTACTTTAAAACCTTGGGCTTTAAATGCTTTGGCATCGCGGGCACTGCCACAACCACCATCAAGTATATAGCCACCAGCAAATACTAAAGGTAAAAACTCATTATATAAAGGCTGCATATCAACACTAAATGTTGAATCGCTAAAAGCTTGGGCGTTTTGATTGTAATAGATGTTGTTGGTATTCAAGCTTTGTCCTTTAACTACTGGCAGCAAATAGATTAATTACTGAGTTTTATTCCATTTTGCACTTTGGTGCATTGACTCAAGAGTCTAACTTATCACATCATTAATTTTATAACTAGCCGTTTTTATTGAAGTTATTGTATCTCATTTTAAATTGCATACAAAAGTATCAATTTTATGAGCTAGATCAAGTCTGTAAAGCAGGTACTTAATTGTATATTAAACATATTGGTGATTTAGATATATGAGGTTAGTTTATTGTTTATTTTAATTTGTTATTTTGTTTGATGATAAACGGGCAATAAAAATAATTATATTTAATGAATTCTGTTCATAAACTTCTATTACTAATTTATTAATCTACTTTTTACAGATAAAGAATTATCTCTAAATAAAATTGGATAACTCTTATGTAAGTGCTTTAATTGTTACCTATTGCTATATCTCTCGATTTTTTTTGTAAATATTTAATATAAACTTAATACATTGTAATTTTATTTTTTTCTTAACCAAAATAGACTTCCTTCATTGGCTAACCATGCTTCTTTGCCAAAACAATCTAAATACATAGATACTTCACTTTTATCACCAGGTTGAAAGTATTCATTTAATTCAGCTACTTTTTCTTGGCCTGTGAGTATTTTCATAAAATGTTTGTTTTCACTTTTTAGTTGTTTTTTTATTTTTTGGGCTGCTTTGCTATCTCCTTGTTGGGCAAATAACCTAAGTGCTTTTGTAGCTGTAAAATTAATGAATTCATCAGGAAAATCTTGCTCTAATTGTATCTGTGTATCCCAGTTTTTTGTTATGCAAAGTAAGTTGGTTAGTGTATATCTCACACCTTGGTTATCATTTGGGTTTAGCTTTAAAAGGGTTTGCATTTGTTCAATTGCAGGGTCGTATTGTTTATGTTTTGCTAATACGTATGCTCTGTGGGCACATAACAGCATATATGATCGTGTTTCTTCCATTAACCAAAATACACCGGTATTTTGCTCAATAAATTCTTTTGTAATTTGAATGCGTTCAATATCAGCTATCATATCGTTTATTAATGGAATTACAGTGATATTAGTGTCTAATAGTATGTTATTAAGAAGCTCTTCAAATTCGTCTGGTTCTTCATCGAGTTCAGTCATGAAATCTAAAAACTCTTCTTCATCATCAAAAAAATCTTCTTGGCTTAGACATTCTAATTCGTCTAATTCAAATCGTAAATTGTGAATTTGAGTACTCAAGCTTCTCTTTTTATCATATAAAAAACGCTCAAACATTTCCCCAGAATTAACTAATTGATGTTGAGCGTTTTCTAAACTAGTAAATGTTATTAATTCATTTTCTAATTCAGTTAATATCTGTTTTTGATCTTTTTTAAGCTTGGATTTATTAATTTGTTTTAAACCTTGTAAAGCACCATTACACCAGTCCACTAGTGGCGTGTTTGGTTGCAAACTTTCTTTATAATCTTTGACAGACAGCACACACTTTTTAGGCAGTTTAAACACCCCAAACTCAAAGTCAGTATTAAGCTTTATCACTGAGTAATCTATTACACTTTGAATATCGTCTTTTTGTTTAGGGGTCAACGCGTTAAAGAGCTGTTTTAGTAACTTGTCTAAATTATATTCGTACGGTGAGCACACAAGGCCACAAATATACCCTTGTAAATACTCTAATGAGTTATGTTTGCTATATTTTATTAAAGATTTAAGTGTTTTCATTTATGTGTTTACCAAAAAATTGTTATTTTTATAATATATTTATTCGTAGCATAAATTCATAATAATAGAAGATAAAGGATTATCTATGAACATAATACATCATGGTGCGGTTAATGGCGTTACAGGGTCTTGTCATCAGTTAAACATAAACGATAAAACCTCGGTTTTGATAGATTGCGGGCTTTTTCAAGGAGATGAAAAAGCATCAAGTGCTGGTGGTAACTCTTTAGAAATCCAATTTGATATCAGTAATGTGAGCGCTTTAATTGTTACCCATTGCCATATTGATCATGTTGGTCGAATACCCTACCTGTTAGCAGCGGGTTTTAAAGGCCCTATATTTTGTACTACCGCGACTGCCAGTTTATTACCTATGGTGATTGAAGATGCATTAAAGGTGGGCGTTACTCGTAATAGCCAAATGATTAATGCCTTTTTAAAGCTTCTTAAACGTCAAATTGTTGCAGTAGATTATAAAAAATGGTTTGAGCTACCTGTTATCAGTTCAGAAAATGACATTGATAGCTTTAAAACTGCTAAGGCTAAATTTCAGGTTGCGGGGCATATTTTAGGTAGTGCTTATGTTGAGATTGAACTTGGTAAACGGCCCAATAATCATAGGGTTGTTTTTAGTGGTGACTTAGGCGCGCCATATGCACCTTTATTGCCTGCCCCCAAAGCGCCCTATCGCGCAGACACTTTAGTGATTGAATCTACCTATGGCGATAAAAACCATGCTAAACGAAAAGAGCGCAGTAAACAGTTAAAGCAACTGATTGATAAAGCAGTGAGTGATAATGGTGTAGTGCTTATTCCTGCTTTTAGTATCGGTAGAACCCAAGAGTTACTATATGAGTTAGAGCAAATTATTTATGCACAACGTAATGTGAGTTCTGTTTGGCAATCTATTGAGGTAATTGTTGATTCGCCTATGGCTGCTAACTTTACTGAGTTATATTTAAAATTTAAGGATTTATGGGATAAAGAGGCCCGTCGTAAAGTGCATTCTGGGCGTCACCCTTTAGATTTTAATCAGCTGTATACTGTTGATAGCCACCAGCAACATATGCAAACCATTGAGTATTTAGCTAAACGTAATAAACCAGCCATTATAATTGCAGCCAGTGGCATGTGTGCGGGTGGCCGTATTGTTAATTACTTAGAAGCTTTTTTACCGGATAAAACCGCCGATGTTATCTTTGTAGGATATCAGGCTAAAGGCTCTCCTGGGCGTGATATTCAAAAATATGGGCCCCGTGGTGGTTATGTGTTTTTGAATCATGAAAAAATTAAAATTAATGCCGGTGTGCATACAATATCTGGATATTCAGCCCATGCAGATCAAGCAGGTTTAATCAATTTTGTAAAACGTATGCGCCATAAGCCACAACATATTCGAATAGTTCATGGCGATGATTATGCTAAAAAAGCATTACAAAGCGAGTACATTAATTTATTGCCAGATTGTGATGTCGTTATTGGGTAGGTGTAAATTATTCTAAGCTTTTACAACAAATTTACTGGTGCTGGTTAAATACTGATTTATAAAACAAAAAACACCGATAATTAGCGGTGTTTCAAGATTGAAGTTTTGTATTAAGTTTCCTCAAGTTTATTCCTTCATTATTTGATGTTAATGCATATGTTGTACTCATTACAGTTACTGCGATCACTGATCCAACTGCGACAGCTGATGCCATACCATTAAAAGTTAAAACACTCATTACCATGCTGCCTAATACTGAAGTTACTAATAATTCGCTATTGCTTGAAGCATTCATAATATATTCCCTTTATATTTTTTTAGATTTAATAGCTAGTCGTTGTTGTCACTAGCTGTTGGAATGAATAATAGACCAGTACTAGGGGTTTGTTTTTAGCTTTGTGATGTATGGATAATTTTGGTGAAGTTGGGCTAAATTCAATAATAAATGTTTTATAGGTTAGCCTTCAGGTTGACCCGTGAATATAAAGTAAAGGCCAAACTCATTTAGAATGGCTACTGGTAATAGCTCCATTCATTATACTACTAAGGGTTAAGCCATTACTACGCGGTTAAAGCCCCGTCTACGTTTGTCATCATTATTGAAGGATACTGGCAATTGCTCTAGAACTGCATCCATAAAATAAAATAGTAAGAATACCGGCAATTACTCCTGCGTGATTCTTGTTCCTGCATCCATCTAGTCAAAGCATCACTTACAAGATTCGTAATTCTGTAGGTTGGCCTTTAGGCTAACTGTTTAGGGTTTTTAAAGAGTAAGGCTGCCGGCAATATGCTCCTGCATTGCCCTAGTACCAACATCCCTGTAGGCAAAGTCTCACCTACAAATAATTGTTACTGCATTGCTTTGGTAACTGCATCCATGTAGTCAAAGCATCACCTACAAGATTCGTCATTCTGTAGGTTGGCCTTTAGGCTTAAGGATCCCCACAAATTTTTGAAGTGATGCCTGTGATCTGTTAAATATACTTTCGCCAAAAAACAAACCTAACAGATACAGACATCAAATGACATTATCCACACTAAATATGATAGATCCAATTAAATTTGATAAACGAATTAAACAGTCATTAATGGAAGCTGTTGATGCAGTTAAACATGGCGCAAGACTGAGTTTAACTTCTATCGGTAGAGCGTTAGCACAGTCAAATAGCTCAATTGAAAAATACGGTATTAAACGCATTGACAGGTTACTGGGTAACCAAACACTACATCAAAATAGAATTAATAT
>NZ_FOLO01000008.1:0-110875 GCF_900112265.1 Pseudoalteromonas denitrificans DSM 6059
GCAAGGTACAACTTCAGATGCAGGTAAAACGACTTTGGTCTGTGGTCTAGGTCGTGTGTTTAAGCGTAAAGGGATTAAAGTCGCACCATTTAAACCTCAGAACATGGCCCTCAATAGTGCTGTTACTATTGATGGGGGAGAAATTGGTCGGGCGCAGGCTTTACAGGCGCAGGCCTGTGATTTAGCGCCAATATGTGATTTTAACCCGGTATTGTTAAAACCCAGCTCTGATATTGGCTGCCAAGTGATCATTAACGGTAAAGTCGCAGCGCAATTAGATGCACAAAATTATCATGATTACAAACCAACAGCGATGAAAGCGGTACTAAAAGCACATCAACGTTTATCTAATGATTTTGAAAGTATATTAGTTGAAGGGGCAGGGAGTCCCGCCGAAATCAATTTGCGTGATCGTGATATTGCCAATATGGGGTTTGCTGAAGAAGTTGATTGCCCTGTCATTTTAATTGCAGATATAGATAAAGGCGGGGTATTTGCACATTTAACGGGTACTTTAGCCTGTTTAAGTGAGTCTGAACAAAATCGGGTAATAGGTTTTGTGATCAATCGTTTTAGAGGCGATCCTGCTTTATTAACTTCAGGTTTAGATTGGTTAGAGAAAAAAACAGCTAAACCTGTACTTGCTGTATTGCCTTATTTACAAGGTTTGCATTTAGACAGCGAAGACTCAGTAGCGCTTGAACAAGTAATAGAAAAGCCAAAGCTTAACGTTGTAATTCCGGTTTATCCAAGAGCCAGTAATCATAACGATTTCGACTCTTTGCGCGCACACCCTGATGTAAATGTGCAGTTAGTTGGACCGCAGCTCATTGGTGCACAAGCAACAAACAGTGAATTACAATCAGATAAACCAAAAGCTGACTTGTTGATTTTACCAGGTTCTAAAAATACTCAAGCAGATTTAGCTTGGTTTAAAGAGCAAGGTTGGGAAGACTACTTAAAACGCCACTTAAGATATGGCGGTAAAGTCTTGGCTATTTGTGGTGGTTTGCAAATGTTAGGGCAAGAAATTAAAGACCCCGATGGCATAGAAAGTCCGCAATGTAAAACCAAAAAAGGCTTAGGTTTATTACCTTTAATAACAACATTAAAAGCCAATAAGGAACTGAGCTTAAAAAATGGGATTTTAGACTTACCAGATCAAAATAAAGTAGATATTCAAGGATATGAAATTCATGCAGGTGATACTTTATTAGATAACTCAGTAAACACGGCTGATGTTAAACAAGTAGTATTTGATAACGATAAACTAAAAGCATCATTTGGCTCAGGTGTTATATCAGATGACAATCAAATATTTGCCAGTTATTGGCATGGTTTAATGGATACGCCAGCAGCATTAAGTGCTATTTTAAATTGGGCTACTGATGCAACTAATGGTTCTGAATTTAAACAGGTTGATTACCAAGCATTACGTGAACAAAGCATTAATCATTTAGCGGATAGTATTGAACAAGAATTTGATTGGGATAAATTAGCGACTGCACTTAATAAGTTTAATGTTTAGACGAAAAGTGCAATTTTGTACAAACTTTTTAAAGTGTAATACAGTAAGCTATTAAGACCTCAATGTTTTGGTTAATAAAATGATGAAACCAAAAGAGCAAGCAAAATTTCAACTGCACCAAGAGTTAGGTGGGCTTGAAATGGTGGAAGCTGATTTTTGTGATCATAACTTTTCAAAGCATAGCCATGAAACTTATACTATTAACGTGATAGAGAAGGGCGCACAACGCTTTTTAAGTTCGGGCAGTCACTTTATGGCGCCTGAGCATAGTATTATTTTTGTAAATGCCGATGAAGTGCACACGGGGCAATCTGGCACAGATAATGGTTGGTCGTATCGCGGTATTGCGCCATTTGAATCACACTTTACTAAATTAGCATCTGAAATTGGATTAGCACAAGGCTTTGCGCCTTATTTTCCTAATGCAGTCGTACAAGACCCACAAATGGCTACTGAGTTACGTCAGTTATTTAATACCCTTGCAAACTCTGATAATACGCTTTTACGTGAAACCATGTTGTATGGCGTATTAACCCGTTTAATGCTTAAACATGGTAAAAGCCGAAGTGAGATAAAACAACAGCAAACATCCAACCAAAAGCTGGAATGGGTAAAACAATATATTAATGATCATTTAGAACAAAACATTACATTAGAAACCTTAGCTAAAATAAGTAATTTCACGCCATTTTATTTAGTAAGACAGTTTCAAAAAATGTATGGTTTACCGCCTCATGCATATCAAATTCAGCAAAGACTTCGTAAAAGTAAATCGTTATTAAGGCAAGGCAATAAGGTTGTAGATGTTGCAACTGATATTGGCTTTTATGATCAAAGCCATTTTCATCGCCACTTTAAAAAAGCTAATGGTGTAACACCAAGTCGTTATGCACGACAAATGAGTTAAATTGTCTTGTATACAGGGATTTATCCGCGCGCTTTTCAATCAAAGCCCCCAGAAATTATTAAATTTATTTGTAGGCTCGGCTTTAGCCGTGCGAATGGAGTGAGGGTGCTAACCGTAGGCGGGATTTTACATCGTACGCTTTTAAAAAGCTAACGGTGACACTAAGTGGGTAAATTGTCTTGTAGACGGGGATTTATCCGCGCGCTTTTTAACCAACGCCCCCAGGGATTATTAAATTTATTTGTAGGCTCGGCTTTAGCCGTGCGAATGGAATGAGGGTGCTAACCGTAGGCGGGATTTTACATCGTCACTTTAAAAAGCCAATGGTGTGACACCAAGTCGTTATGCAAGGCAAGTGGGTTAAATTGTTTAGAACGTGGATACTTTATTTAATACAAGCGCGATGGAAGTCCCACCTACGGAGATATGATTAAACTTGGTGTTAGGGTTGCTGTGTTTGTGTAGATTATGGCGTTAGTATTGGCGAGTCATGAATTAAGAGCTAATACCTTTATATACTAAAAGTAAGTTGCACGCGTTTTGGGGTGCTAATTATGCGTATATATAGCCGCATAATTAACGCCATTTATATTTTATAGACTTTAAAATATGTTCACATTAGTAGTCATAATATTTTAAATCTAGACACTCATACTTTTTTATTTTGTAATTTAAGTATAAGGCATGTCATACCTATGATCCCTGTAAGCGCAAACCCGGATAATAAAAATGGATCGATAAAAATATTATCATTAAATTGAAACTCCCCTGATGAGATTTTTTTCCAACCCATAAAGTGTTGATTTGAAGCGATAACAGCACCAAAAAAACCAAGAACAATAGCTGCATACTTTACAAGCCAATGATAAGAAAAGGGTAATAGTAATATGAAACCTAATATGCCAATTACGGTCCGCTGAACTCGGCAATATGGGCAGATATAAACGCTGCCAATTATTTCCATAGTCCATGCAAGAGCACAAATTACAATTGCAAATAATCCAATCCATTGGCGTTTTTCTATAAATGTTTCTAATTCAAAGGCTTTCATAAGTTTTAGTTTTTTCAATTTCAAGTAATGTTATAGTATATCAATAGTAAGTAGATGCATAACTAATTCTTTTTAGTTATATGTGATTTTATTTATCTAATGGTACTAAATATTCTTATTATTGATTATGATTTAAGCGATTCTATTTATTGGTATGAGTACTGTTATTTTAAGGAACCCTATGTATTTTCTCGGATTAAATAGTAAATATATGGTCATAAAACTGATTGTTTTATTATCTCCGCTTTCTTTTATGTCACAAGCTGAGCCTCTAGAGCTTAAAAATCAATTTAAAACAGAGTTATACATAGCTGACAAAAATGTACCTTGGGGAATGGCTTGGTTACCTAATGGTGACATGTTAATTACCATTCGAAGTGGGCAATTGAAAATAGTTAAAAAAGGTGAGCATCAGTCTAAAAACATTTCAGGTTTGCCAAATATAGCTACGGGCGGACAAGGAGGCTTATTAGATATTGTTATACATCCTGAGTATGCGAACAATGGGTGGATTTATTTTTCTTATTCAATAACTGACAGTAACAGAAATAAAAGTACAGCTGTTATGAGAGCAAAATTAAGGGGAATGCAGTTAATAGATCAAGAAGAACTCTATGTGGCAGATGCTTATAATGCTGGTGGTAGGCACTTTGGAAGTAGGTTAGCTTTTGATAACCAAGGATATTTGTATTTTTCAATTGGCGATAGAGGTCAAAGAGATCTCAATCCTCAAGATATTAATCGTGATGCTGGTAAGGTTTATAGGTTACATGATGATGGCAAAATTCCGAGCGATAACCCTTTTGTAAAAAATGAGTCTGCTAAAAAAGCAATTTTCTCTTATGGTCATCGTAACCCCCAAGGAATGGCAAAACACCCAATAACAGGTGAAATCTGGATTCATGAACATGGGCCTCGCGGAGGAGATGAGGTCAACTTAATTGGTAAAGGCAAAAATTATGGTTGGCCATTAGTAAGTTATGGCGTTAATTATTCAGGAACCCGATTTACAGATTTAACAGAGAAAAAAGGAATGGTACAGCCAGTCTGGCATTGGACTCCCTCTATTGCACCTTCAGGAATGGCATTTGTAACAAGTGATAAGTATCCAAGTTTAAAAGGAAACATGCTAGTCGGTTCATTAAAGTTTGGGCAAGTAATTATGCTTAAACTTGATGGTGATCAAGTGACTAACCAAGAGATAGTTAAAGAACAGCTAGTAAGAGTACGGAATATAAAGCAAGGACCTGATGGTATTATTTATATCGCAATTGATGGGCAAGGTATATTTAAGTTACTAGTTAAAGATAAATAGATACATTTAAGTGAATAACTTCATAGAACCTGAAAAAACTCTTGAGCTATTTATATGTTGTAGAAGTCTTTGATTTGCTTGTGTTCTCTTACGTTGCGCTTTAATTAGCAAAGAGCACACATTACAACTCATTGATGAACTTTGACTTACTTTTTTAGAGCAACCTTTTTGATTACAAGTTTGTGTTCCCATTGATTTAAATAACCCTTTAACAATATTTCTATAAAGTGATTGTTAACGATATTCTTTTGAGTGAGTTATTTAAATTAGCAAAGGTATAATTACCTGTTAAGCGGTTAATATCAGTTATAAAGCTATTTGATGTTTATTTAAAAATACCTTGTTGGTACGCAGTCGTTACTTTGTATATGATTTCTTTATCGCTTAAATTTAGTTTATTCAGTTTGCTAAAACCAAAGAAAGTTATTTTATTTCTGAATTCTTCAAGTGCCATAGGTGCTACTTTTAAACCTGCATTTTTAATTTCTTCTTTTAGTGTCTCCAGCATTACAGGGCTTATCATAATTAAGTCAATACGGTCTTTGAGTAACAGAGAAAAGCCTATTTGTGCGTTTTGTACTGAGATTTTATCTAGTGAGTCATCTTTATCGAAACGCGGAAAATATACTGAGCCCCGAGAAACACCAATAATTTTACCTTTAAAGTCACTATATGTATTAATTTTTAGCCCTTTTTTTGAAATAACTTTAAGTGAATCTGATATTTTAAAAGGTGCATAAAATGCAAATTTATTTCTTTTTTCGGTCTTACCCAGGCCTGCGATGATATCCACTTCACCTTTTTTTAACATCGCAACACATCTTGCAAAATTGAGTGATTGTTCAAATTTTAAATGTCTTTCTAATACATTGCTAAGCTTCTCTAATGCTGAAATATGAATGCCATGTGGTTTATCACTTAGGTATTGATAAGGAGGGTGATCATCAATACAGGCAACTAAGTTTTTATCATGAGCTTGTGAATATGAAGCCCATAATAAACTTAAAAAGAGCAAGATAGATTTTTGCATTATTAAGTTACCTAAATTGTGTATTGATGAGTAATAAGCTTACACTAAATAGTAACTTTTGTTTTATAGCTTATGATTACCACCTTAGATTTACCTGCATATTTGCATATATATTTAAAAACAAAAATTTTTTAATAGCCTCAATAAAGCGCTTTAAACTTAGGGTTTTTAGCTGTTTTAGAAAATAAATTAATACTGGCATTTAAATGCCAGTATTAATTTATCAACTAGCTTGAAGTTTTTTGAGTTATTGAAATATAAAGTGAATGATAGGTGTCTTTGTATTGCTTTTTAATTGCTATTCATCTATTTGTTGAAAAACTGATATATGATTAATAGCCTTTTTTATATTAATTAAAGCTATTTCACGATGTTTAGAGTTACGAATAAACTATTTTTAAATATGGATGTTTTGTAGGCGGGAAGCTACTTGCAAGGTGTAAGCTGTAGAGTAATGCAGGAGTAATTACCGATAATCCGAGCTGTTTTTAAAGTAGTGTAATAAGTTTTAATTTTTCTAGATGCTCATGGTTAAACTCAATGACATAACTATAAAGTTAATGAATTGATAGCATCGGTTAGCGATTTAAATTGAATCTTAGCTAAGCACACTTCTGTTTTGAAAACTCATGGGCTTGTATTAATTCAGTCAGTGTTTGTGTCGATACTGGAGTACCAATTTTAACAAAGCTAAATTCATCCTTATTATCTTGTTGTACTTTAAAGGCTTGACCTGTTGAGTCGATTAAATAGTCTTCTTCATGGCATATTAATGATTCAAACTCGCTTGATAAATCATCTTTAGAACTTAAATAAATTAGCTCATCATCACCATATAATTTAAATATACAAGGGTAGTTAATCATAAACTTTAGCTGCTAATATATCGATCATAATACTTTTTTATAATGCGCACACTTTACTCATATTGAGTTATTTTAACAATTAAATGTGCTTTATAAGCAACATATAATACAAGCGCGACTGAATTCCCGCCTACGGGAGTGATGATTAAGCTGTCTGTTTGTAGGAGAAATTTTAGTAGAGTTATTAGTTTTAAAAATGAGAACATTCATCATAAACTTTGTTAATAAACAGTTAGGGGCAAACGAAAAACTCGACCCCAATTACTTTTTAAATATTATACCCACAAGCATTAAGCTCTTTATTTACTTCTATTTTCCAAGCACCTGCTAGGTCTAATGCAACATAAACTACGCCACTAATATCGTTTGGAGTTTCGATTTCACCTTTCACTAAAGCGCAAACATTTTGACGACCTAACTTAGCCATTAGATAACCATGCTCAAAAACAACATTTTGCCTAGCTCTATTATTTGGATGAATTTTAGTTTCTTGAATACCACGCCCATGATCACATGCTGTGTAAAGCACTAAGGCAAAATCAACTTCATTTGAATAATGCTCAATTTTTTCAATAATAGTCATACCACTGCTTGCTTGTTCATGAAGAATAATAACTTCAATACCCAGGCTTTCAATGTAACGAGACAACTCTTGTTTTGATTCATTGTCACGACCATGAACAATGAATATCTTTTTCTTTGGTTTAGTCTTTGAGGGGGGATTAAAGGTATTTTGAGGGACAGGAAACTCCTCTACTTTTTCCATTTCAACAGTATAACCAAATTCTAAAAGGTTTAGAGCAGGGGAGAATTCTTCAGCTAGAAATTTACGTCTATCTGCGTAAGTACCAAATTTAGGTTGTATAAATCCCCAAAATGATCCTAAGTTTCTATGAACTTTCAACCATGAAGGAAGTAAACCTTGGAATGATGTATTGCTTAATAGCTCATGACGAAGTTTTTCAAACTCAAGATCTGAAGCTTCTTTTCCCGTAGCGTGAGCGGTCAATAAATTAGCTAAATAGCTTACCTTTTCAAAATCCGTTTGTAAAAATTCAATACTCATAGTTCTCTCAGGTTACGCAAGAATTGATAGTGCGCTTAACAGGCGGATTTAATCAATGTTTAAACACGGACTTTCCCGTAAACATGGTTTTTATATATACAAAGTGCCTTTTTCGAAAATATTATCAAGGGTTTAGCTGGTTTTTGTGTGTTTGTGTTTTCGTGGGAGATGGATATTTCCTGTTGATAAAATGCAAATTTATAACTCATACTTTTAGATCCATTCTACATCTAAAAATAAAATTAAAATGCGAAGAATTATTATCAAAAACAATACTCTAGATAACTTAGATGTGAGCAGTGCAATATCTTACAAGTTTTCATTGTTATTTAATGCCAAGCTGTATTTAAGCAATTAACACCAATAGTAGGGATGTAATGTCTTTTAATAGAAAAAATGCATATTTAAAAATGGCACAAAAAGGGCTTTTAGATATGTTGCCATTAAATTTAGCTGTGCTTCCTTGGGGGGTATTATGTGGTTCGCTGGCAATTCAGCGAGACTTTACAATTTTTGAAGCGATATTAATGCCTATGATTGTTTTTGCAGGATCGGTGCAGTTAGTTGTTATTGAGCTGATTTCAGATAATGCGCCTCTAGCAACAATTTTATTTACGGCGTTTATTATTAGCTCTCGGCATTTTTTATATGGATTAGCGCTAAGAGAGAAACTTAAAAATTTACCCTTAAAGTGGCGGGGGAGTTTAGGTTTTTTATTAACCGATGAGCTTTTTGCATTATCGGGCGAACGACAGTCATATAAAAGTAAACTTAGATTGATATATGCATTATTTGCTGGCGGTAGTTTTTATTTCAGCTGGTTAGCATGGAATATTATAGGCATAGTTGCTGGCAGTATTTTACCCGATTTAACACACTTAGGATTGGATTTTGCAATTGCTGTGACCTTTATTGCTTTAGTGATCCCGTCTATTGTTAATCTATCAATATTGGTCACTGTGTGTGTGGCTGCGATATTATCGGTTGTTTTTAAGGTGTATAACTTGGAATTAGGACTTGTTTTATCATCTGTTATTGCCATGTACAGTGGATATTTCACTTCAAAAATGCAAATAAAAAGCAATAATAAAAGTAGGGCAATGCTAAATAAAAAAGAAGAGAAAATATTATGACTTTAATTACAATTTTTTTGTTAGCTTGTATTACGTTTTTAACACGATATTTATTTTTACACCCTAAACTGCCTTTACAGATAGGGCCTAGAGTTGAACGTTTTTTGAATTTTAGTGCTCCAGCCGTTTTAACTGCTATTTGGGTTCCGATTATTTTTGTTAAAGATAATACTTTAGATATCAGCTTAACAAACCCATATTTGTTAGCCGCTACCTTGGCAATCTTTGTTTCTTTAAAAACAAAAAGTATTTACTTAACTTTAGCTGCCAGCATGAGTATTTTTATTTTTTTACAATATATTTCATAAAATAAATTGAAAGCAATATTTTATTGAGCAGGTCTAATGGGCTGAACTTAAAAAATAACGAGGCTCTCATGCTTAAAAATATAATTCTTTTTTTCATTTGTTTATTTATGTCATATAACGCAGTAGCTGAAAAAGCGCCTGATTTCACTTTAAAAACGCAAGCAGGCGAAACTATTAGCTTAAGTGATTATAAAGGTAAACCTTTGATACTTCATTTTTGGGCTACATGGTGTCCGTATTGTAAAAAACTTCAACCCGGATTAAATCGCTTATATACAAAATATAAAAAACAAGGTTTAGAAATGTTGGCTATTAGTTTGTGGGAAGATGAAGGTGCTACTCCTCAAGCTGTATTAAATAGTCGAGGATATAAACTTACAACTGTAATAAATGGTGATAAGTTAAGTAAAAAATATAAAGTGGCAGGCACGCCAACAACATTTTTCATTTCAAAAACAGGGCAGATTGTTTTTTCAACGAGTAACTCAAACCCTGATGCACCAGAATTAGAGCAAGCGATAAAAATGATTTTAAAGTAGCTTATTTTTCAAATAATAAAACAAATCTGTCTGTTTTTCGGCGGATCTGTGGGGTAAAGGGGGTTGTTAGGCGAGTATCTTGTTTATTGGCGAGCATGTTACTTTGCTTGATAAGCTTAAAACCTAGTGACTCCAAATTTCGTATTACAAAATTTTTGTCTATCCGATGTAATTTTTGTGCATGTTTTTTATTGCTCGCTGCAACCGCTGAGTGATCTACAATTAATAGCTTCCCTCCAGGTTTTAATGCACTTTTTAGCTGAGTTAAAAAATGTTTAGGATCGATTTTCCAACCTTTATCTACATAGAATAAATCATGAAATCCTAATACAAAAAAAATGGCATCTAGGCTATTGTCTGAAAAAGACAGCTCGTCGGCTTCTTTATCATATCTGATTACGTTTGGTAAGCGATTGTCTTTTAATCTAGCTTCTAATTCTTTACCTGAAAATGGCAACCAAGCTTTATTGTTATGTAAGTAGACTTTGCCTTTAGGACCCACCTTTTTGCTTATTAATTCACTATAAAAGCCGCCCCCACCTAGCACATCAGCAACAACCATGTTTTTGGATAAATTAACAAAACTCATGATGGCAGAAGATTTACTCGTAATATCTCGTTTTATATCTTGGGGGTGTCGCTGATTTTTTAAAAATACCATTTCCTTAGCAAAAGCAGGTTCTGATACAAGGTATAAAAATATAAATGAAATAATACATTTTTTAATCATGCTTTTCTCTTGTATCTATTTAAAATAAGCCATTTTGTCTTGCAGATCAGCCGACATTTTTGATAAGTGAGTTGATTCTTGCTCAGTGCTTTGTGCTGAACTTAAGGTATCTTGTGCTAATGCGTCAATTTCTATTGAGCGATTTAATGCCTGTTCGGTTGCATGAGTTTGACTCGTAGAAAGCTGAACAATGTCTGCGCTGTATCTATCTATATCTAACATGCCTTGCTCAGCAAGGTTTAATATTTCTCTTGTTTGGTTTGCTGCCAGTACGCCCTGTTCCATTTTTTCCACACTTGATTGCATTTTGCTTTGTGTATCATTGGAAGCTGTTTGAAGTGAGCTGATTATTGTATGTATTTCTTCTGTTTGTTGTTGTGTTCTTTGTGCTAATGTTCTGACTTCATCTGCTACAACTGCAAAACCTCTACCTTGTTCACCAGCTCTTGCTGCTTCAATCGCGGCATTGAGTGCTAATAAATTTGTTTGCTCAGCGATGCCACTGATAGCTAAACTGACTTTACTGATGTTTTGGCTGTCTTCTGCTAGTTTATCTAAGGCAATGCGGCTTTGTTCAAATTCAGTTTGAAGGTCTTCCATGTGATTTGCTAAAGAAATGGTATTTTGTGTTCCTTGTTTAACATGAGTTCCTGCATTTTGCGCAAGGGTCACAGCTTCTTGCGCTTTAGATTCTACTTCTTGAGCTGAGGACGTCATCTCACTTAGTAGTGCATTAATGTCTGTTGTTTTTTGTTGTTGTTGCGTGACATCAATACGCGTTTTTTCACTCACTTGCGTTAACCCTTGTGTTGCATCACCAAGCTGTGATGATGTATTTTTAGCTTGATCCACCAAGTCCGAAAACTGTACTAACATAGTATTATATTGTTCGCCTATTTGTGTTAGTTCATCATTTCCTGACAGTGTTGTAATTGCTTTTAAATCGCCTTTTGCAGCTTTGTTAACCGCTTTTGAAAAGTTTTTAATAGCGTCTACGACTGAGCAATAAAAACCAAGCATTAAGTAAAATGCTAATGATAAACTTAAAATTGAAGCAAGTAATACTAAACGATAAATCCATTGCTCATTTACCAATTTTTGTTCAAGCTGCGAATTCAAGACAGGTAATATTTTATTAATTAATTGATTAAGGTTTTCTAAAGTGGCTTTTTGTTTTTGCTTAAACTGTTGAAGTGAAATGTTAATTTCATCGGGTTCTAAAATTTTATTATCAATGAGTTTTTTAAAACTTAAAATAGTCTCTTGTGTTGTTATTATACTTGATTGTAGCTGTTTTTTTATTTGACTCTGATGATTTGTTGCGACAGTTATTTTTTGTACAAACTCATCAAGTGCAAGCGGGAGTGATTTATTTGAATTGGAAAGTGCTATGTAGCTCTCAGGGGTAAAACTTCCAGCGGCTAAAACTGTTTGTGTTTGCTCTGAGGTGATTCGGGTTTGATCGATTAATTTTGGTAAAGACTCAACTAAGGCTCGATTTAAATAAGAACTGGCTAAGTTATTTAATATGGCTAAAAATGACTGTATTGAAACGGCTTCGAGTACTTTATTAGCATCTTCTTTATTTATTTTATATCCTGCTTTTTTTGCTATATTTTGAGCCTGTGAATCATCTTTTTCTATTATACTGGTCAGTATTTTTGGATAGAGTTTAAGTCCTTTTATTTCTGAATGTGTCATTTCAATTGACGTTGCTAATTTTGAGTTTAAAAAAAACAAACTTAAGCTTAAAGGTACTAATAAGATACCAAAAACGAGGGCTATTTTTTTTGAGTATTTAAGCTGTTCCATCAGTTTTGTTGCAGGTTGTGCTATTTTTTTCAAGCCTGTCATATTACTCTTCTTCAAATTAGTTTATTTTGTGCTAAACGTTTATTCAGCTTAGTTTGATACACTATAAGAACGGTATTGTTCTTATTTTAGTTCAAACAAATAAAATTAAAAGAAGTTAATTGCTGATTTTGAAGAGTTTTAATTGAGTAATGCCAAGCAAAGCTTGGCATTATCTTAGAAAAGACTAAAGTTTAAAAAATACACGTTCTGCAGCTGAAATGGTTTGTTCTATTTCATCATTACCATGCGCAGTAGAAACAAAGCCTGTTTCATAAGCTGAGGGTGCTAAATAAACACCTTCTTCTAACATTAAGTGAAAGAAACGCTTAAAGCGTTCACCATCACACTGTGTTGCTTGCTCATAAGTTGTAATGTTATCTTCTTCAGTAAAGAAGAAACCAAACATGCCACCTGCATAATTAGTTGTTAAAGGAATACCTGCTCTTTCAGCTGCTTGTTTAAACCCTTCGCATAAACGTCTGCTTTTTGCTTCAAGGTCGTCATGTAAACCTGGCTTAGAAATAAGTTCTAATGATTTAAGACCAGCAGCCATCGCTATTGGATTACCTGAAAGCGTGCCTGCTTGATAAACGGGTCCTACTGGTGCAATGAAATCCATGATTTCTTTTTTACCACCAAAAGCACCGACAGGCATCCCACCACCAATTACTTTGCCTAATGTTGTTAGGTCTGGTCTGATGTTGTAATAAGCTTGTGCACAGCCTAATGCAACACGAAAGCCTGTCATTACTTCATCAAAAATAAGCACTGATTTGTATTCATCACATACAGATCTTAAGCCTTCTAAAAAGCCTTCTACAGGTGGAATACAGTTCATATTACCAGCAACTGGCTCAACTATAATACATGCAATTTCATCTGCGTATTTTGCAAAAATTTCTTTTACTTCATCTAAGTTATTAAAAGAAACAGTTAAAGTATGCTTTGCAAAATCTTCAGGAATACCTGGTGAGTTAGGTACACCCATAGTTAACGCGCCAGATCCTGCTTTTACTAATAAAGAGTCTGCATGGCCGTGGTAACAACCTTCAAATTTAAGTATTTTATCTCGACCAGTAAAGCCACGTGCTAAACGAATCGCACTCATAGTTGCTTCTGTCCCTGAACTTACCATACGCACTTTTTCAATTGATGGCACAAGTTCTTTTACTTTTTCGGCCATTAAAATTTCAGTTTCTGTTGGCGCACCATAGCTAAGACCATGTTCTACAGCATCCAAAACAGCTTGTTTAATTTCTGGGTGATTATGACCTAAAATCATAGGACCCCAAGAACCAACGTAATCTATATATTCTTTTCCATCCGCATCTGTCATACGCGCACCTTGTGCTTGCGTAATAAATAAAGGGGTTCCACCAACACCATTAAATGCGCGTACAGGTGAATTTACGCCACCAGGGATTGAGTCTTGAGCTCTTTGAAATAAGTCTTGGCTAGTTGTCATGAAAATGCCTTAATAATTTGTTTTTAATATGTTAATTGCAAGTAATCTTACGTGAAAATCAGCTGTTTTTCTTTGCGCTATACCAAGGAACTTCCGTTTCATATTTGTCGACTAAATTTTCGACACCTAAAGTCAATGCAAATAAGGCCATTCTGGCGATCACTCCATTTTGAACCTGACGGAAAATTGCTAAGTTGTCGTTATGATTTAAGTCATTATCCAGTTCATTCGCATCACCTCTACTATCTCTAGGTAAAGGGTGCATTAGAACTGAGCTCGGCTTACAGTGCGCATCATAAATAGCTTGGCTTATTTTGAAGCCACCTCGATATTTATTTGCTTCTTCTTGTGATGGGAAGCGTTCTTCTTGAATTCGTGTTTGATAAACGATATCGGCAGCTAAGTTACCTTCCATTTGATTAACTAATTCAATTTGATGACCTGAATTTGTGACAGCATCTAAAATATAATCAGGCATCTCTAGGCCATCTGGTGAAACCAATGTAAATTTAACATCTTTGTAATGGCATAGCAGTTTAGATAATGAATGTACTGTTCGGCCATATTTCAAATCACCTACAAGGGCAATATGCATGCCATCAATTTTACGCTCAAAACGTGATAATTCTTTTTCTATCGTTAAAAGATCTAGCAAAGCCTGTGTTGGATGCTCATTTGGTCCATCACCACCATTTATAACGGGTACTGTGGAACCTGTTGCAAACTCTGCTACCGAATGAGCATCGGGGTGACGCATTGCAACTGCATCTGCATAAGATGATATAACACGCGCTGTGTCGTAAAGAGATTCACCTTTTGCTAAAGCTGAACTTTGCATGCCAGTTGTTTCACGTACTAAACCACCTAATAAATTAAATGCAGTGCCAAAACTCACTCGGGTACGTGTACTCGGTTCAAAAAAAAGGTTTGCTAAAACCGCACCTTCAAGCACTTTTGTGCGCTTTTGCTTTTTTGCGTAAGGCTCCATTTTTTTTGCAACTGAAAAAATAGCCTCGATACTGTCTCTATTTAATTGATTAACCGAAAGAATATGTTCGCCTTGAAAGTTCAGCATGTGTTCAATCCTATAAAAATATATTGGCAGTAAATAAGGGGGATCTTTATTGGCTGAGTATTATACTTAAATTAGTTGAATATGCAGCCAAAAAGCGGTTAAAAAAGTGGTTTCAGTATCGCTAAAAATATAATTGCCAATAATACCAAAACAGGTAGTTCATTAATAATTCGGTAAAACTTATCGCTCTTAGTGTTTTTGTCTTGCTTAAAGTCAGCTAGTAGCTTGAAACAGTAACCATGGTAAACGTATAAACCTATTACGAGTACTAATTTTATATGTAACCAAATACTCATTTTGAACCATTGTCGACCATATTCATAAATCATTAACGAGCCAAAAATAAGCGTGAGAATTGCAAATGGCGTGACAAAATAAAGCAGCTTTCGCTCCATAATTTTTAACATTTCCTGACTTTCTTTATTATTTGTCATCGCGTGATAAACAAATAATCGAGGCAAGTAAAATATGCCTGCAAACCATGCAACCATGAAAAAAATATGAAGTGATTTGTAGATCAAGAACGTGGTCATTAATTGCCTTATTTGATATTTGTTTATTCTGTCATTATTTTAAAGTTTGAATCTGAAAACTTTAAACCAAACTATTTCGTATGGTCAGAATATGATGAATATTATCCCAACGAATCAAGCCCATTATTTGTTTGTTATCAAGTTGATTGTAAATATAAACCGAGCTGCTGCGTTTATCTTTTAAAATATTAAACACGTCGGCTAAAGTTGATTGACTGCTGATCCCTTGTAATTCTATATAATGAATTGGAAGGGCATTGTCTGACATTAAACTTAAGTCATATTCGGCTAGGCGGTAACCATTATCATCATCAAAAACAATAAGCGGAGTTTGATTTTGTGTATCAGAGGTTACTGTATTGAGTGTTTCATTTATTTGATCTTTATCATCTGAATATAATAATTTGAAATTTTCATCCATTTCAGACATCACGCCAATTTTTTGTAAAGCTTCAATCGCAGGTGATACTTGATAAGGTAAACGTTGAAAGTCGAGTTGCTGTAAAAATATAGAGCGATTACCAAAAAACTGTAATGCACTTACATAAGCTGTGGTGATGACTATCATTGCTGGTACTGTAATATGAGCACTAGAAGTCATTTCCATCACAGCTACTAAGGCTGCCAAAGGAGCATGTAACGTGGCTGCAAATAAACCTGCCATGCCAATTACAGCATATGTACCAACAACATTAATATCTGGGCTCATATAACTACCAAAGTAAGACATCAAAGTGCCAATAATAACACCTAATCCAAATACAGAGCCAATAATGCCGCCTGGGATCCCTAAACCTAAAATAAATAAAGTCGCGAGTAATTTGGCAATCAGAATCGTTGTTAAAAGTTGTAGATTATCGGCTGAGATAACGGAAAGACCTATTGCACTCATACCTGAACCCATGGCTTGAGGCACTAAAAAAGATATTAGCCCCATCACAGTTCCTGCCAACAATAATCTAGGAAACATGCTTATATTTTTAAAAACTTTGATCACATACATTAAATTTTGGTTAAAGGCGTAAGCAATTGCGCCTAAAGTTAAACCACATAATATTAAGTAGGGATAATGCCAAATTGGCAAAGGATGTACATTAATGAGTGATAATTCATAGGTATTACCAAATACAAATTGTGTCGTCACAGCCCCCGTAACCGCAGCTAATATTATAGGTACAAAAATGTGGATCTTATATTCTCTTAACACCACTTCCATTACAAAAATAACAGCCGCAAGTGGTGTATTGAAGGATGCAGATATACCAGCAGCTACACCACATCCAGCTAAGGTTCGCATCGCGTTATTGGGTAAATGCAGTTTTGAGCCAATGAAACTGGCTCCCGCTGCACCTATATGAACGGATGGTCCTTCTCTTCCTACCGTAAATCCCGATATTAAAGCGATAGCACCGCCAAAAAATTGATTTAAACTGCTATTAAAAGGAATATTGCCATAATTTTGTTTAATTCTGTGAATAATAAAAGGTACGCCTAAACGATAATGTTTATAGCGAGATAAAGCTGCAAACATAAAAATAAGCAAAGCACCAATTACAGGGATAAATAATCTATGTAGTTCAGGTAATTGACTGAAGTCATCTGTGTCAGATAAAAATAAAGCCTGAACACCAATTATGAGTAGCCTGAAAAAAATAATGAGTAATGCAGCAACAAACCCTGAAATGATACCTAAAACACACAGTTGTGCTGAGGTTTTTGGTTTTGATAAGCTTTTTCTGAGCGCTTCAAGCGATTTATTTGTCAACTCAAGCAAAGAGATACCTATAAAATAACAAATCAAAAAAGTAATGGTAGTTTATCAGATGCTTACTGACTTAGCATAAAAATATTGCATCGTTATGACTATTTTAAAGTTGAAATTGACTTATATATACTTGATTAAAATAGTCGGGTATTGGATAATTCCTCCATATTAAATTATTTAAGCAGAAGTATGTCAGAGCAATTACCTATCCAGTTCACCGATAATGCAGCAAATAAAGTTAAGCAGCTAATCGAAGAAGAAGAAAACCCTGAATTAAAACTACGTGTTTATGTTACGGGTGGTGGCTGCTCAGGATTTCAGTATGGATTTACTTTTGATGAAAAAACAAATCCCGGTGATATGACCATAGTTAAAAATGGCGTAACACTTGTTATTGACCCTATGAGTATTCAATATTTAATTGATGGTACTGTTGATTATACTGAAGGCCTCGAAGGTTCTCGTTTTTTTGTTAATAACCCTAATGCCACTTCAACATGTGGGTGTGGTTCATCCTTTAGTGTTTAAAATACATAGAAATTAAATAGTTTATGAAAACCGCGTAATGCGGTTTTTTTATGCCTGAATTAATTTCATCTGCTTTTTACTTATCATTTTTTAAATAACGATACTTCAACTCTAGTGCTGTAATCTATTCGTTTTTTGCTTTATAAGATTTGTACTTCAAAGCTTAATAAATCCAATAGAATGTTAATTTTGTTTACACTTTATTACTTACCTTAAACATAAAAAATTCGTATGATAAGCAAAATGAAAACTATTTGTCTTTTTGGAGAGAAGGGATGCTTAAACTGCACCGTATTCGTCAGTTGTTAGATGAAAAACCATATATTATTGCTTTAAGTATTAGTCTAGGTATATTACTTTGGATGTTATCAGGAAATTCTCATGCTCAAGATCCGCAGAGTAAAACAGATAAAAAAACTGAACTAGTTCCCCTGGCCAAAGTAAAAGTTGAAACATTACAGGCACAACAAATCTTTAAAACGCTGACGCTTTATGGAAAGTCAGAACCAGATAAAATTTCAAAAATTAGTGCCAGAGAAGAAGGTGAAGTAAAAAATATTTTTGTCAAAGAAGGCCAGTTCGTTGAAAAAGGAACGGTTATCCTCACTTTAGATCAGTCTGATTTAAATGAACGAATTATTTCAGCAAAATCTTTATTAGTACAAAGAAAATTAGAATATAAAGGGTTTGTTAAGCTAAAACAGCAAGGTTTACAAGATGAAGTCAAACTTTCTCAAAGCAAGGCACAGCTAGAACATGCTAAGTCAGATTTAGCCAGTCTAAAATTAAGTCTATCTCGTAGTGAAATTAAAGCACCTTTTAGTGGCGTGATAAATCGTCGTTTAGTTGAAATCGGTGATTACCTAGGTCGTGGAGATCCTATTTTAGAACTAGCGGATTTAGACCCTTTAATTGTTCGTGCTGATGTTACACAGTCTGAAATTTTTGGCTTAAATTTAAATCAAGAAGTGAAAGCAACACTCATCAATAAAAAATCATATAAGGGAAATCTTAGGTATATCGCATCTGTAGCAGATGACAATACGAATACGTTTAGAATTGAAGCTCAGTTTGATAATCCAAGTATGAAAATTAGAGCTGGTTTTTCAACGCAATTAGATATTGATTTTGAAGCGATTAATGCAATTCATATTAGCCCTGCTTTTATGGCATTAGATCCTATGGGCAGTATAGGTGTTAAAACAATTAATGATAAAAATGAAGTTGTGTTTTCACCTATCAATGTTGTTAAATCGACTGCTGATGGTATTTGGATGTCAGGTTTAGGTGATGAAGCGAATGTCATTACTTTAGGACAAGGATTTGTGCGCATTGGTGATATTGTTGAGCCTGTTTTTTCTGCAGATGAAACCATAGCTAAACAAGATTAAGGTCGATTATTTAAATGGAAATAATAAAATGAAAACAATAATTGACGGTGCACTAAATCGAACCCGTACAGTTTTATCTATTTTTGTATTGCTTTTAATTGCCGGTTGGATGACTTATCAAAGCATTCCAAAAGAAGCGAACCCTGATGTAAATATTCCTTTTATTTATGTATCTATTGTACATGATGGTATTTCTCCTGAAGATGCTGAAAGACTGCTTATTCGCCCTATGGAAGTGGAACTCAGGGCAATTCAGGGTGTTAAAGAAATGAAAGCAACTGCCAGTGAAGGGCATGCATCAATTACACTGGAATTTTTGGCTGGGTTAGATACTAAAGATTTATTAGCAGAAGTTAGAGATAAAGTATCACTTGCAAAAGCGAAACTACCAAGTGAGTCAGAAGAACCAGAAGTACATGAAGTGCTTATGGAAGACCAACAGCCAACAATTACACTGACTTTATCAGGTAACGTCCCTGAACGCGGGTTATTGACGATAGCCCGTAATCTGAAAGACGATATAGAAGGCATATCCAGTGTAATGGAAGTGGATATTGGTGGTAATCGTGAGGACATGGTTGAAATTATTATTGATCCACTTCTTATGGTTTCATATGGGTTAGACCAAACTGACATTTTTAATTTAGTAAGTAATAACAATAAATTAGTTGCAGCGGGTACTTTAGATACAGGTAAAGGGCGCTTTGCAATAAAAATTCCCTCCGTATTCGAAGATATACAAGATGTTATGGAACAGCCTGTAAAAGTGGTTGGTGATAAAGTCGTTCGCTTTATGGATGTTGCTAATATTCGCCGTGCGTATAAAGACCCAAGCTCAATTGCACGTATAAATGGAGAGGCGGCTGTTGCATTAGAGGTTAAAAAGCGTAGTGGCGAAAATATTATCGATACAGTAAATGAAGTAAAGCGTATTGTCGAAAATGCAAAAATATTATGGCCTGATCATATAAAAGTAAACTATACAGCTGACAGTTCTAAAGATGTAAAAGATATGTTATCTGATTTGCAAAATAATGTAATGTCAGCTGTTTTACTCGTTGTTATAGTTATAATTGCTATCTTAGGTACACGTTCAGCATTTTTAGTGGGTGTTGCAATACCTGGATCATTTTTAACTGGAATTTTAGTTTTATCTTTATTTGGTTTTACTGTGAATATTGTTGTTTTATTTGCTCTTATCATGGCTGTTGGCATGTTAGTGGATGGTGCAATCGTTGTAACTGAGTTTGCTGATCGTATGATGAGTGAAGGCATGCATAGAAAGCAAGCTTATTCACTTGCGGCAAAACGCATGGCGTGGCCAATTATAGCTTCAACTGCAACAACTTTAGCTGCATTTGCACCACTTATTTTTTGGCCTGGTATGATGGGGGAATTTATGAAGTACCTACCTATCACCCTAATAGCAACACTCACCGCGTCTTTAGTAATGGCTTTAATATTTGTACCTGCACTTGGAAGTTTAATGGGCAAAGTAAGGCCGCTTAAAGAGTCGCAAAAACAAGAGCTGCTAGCTGCTGAAGAAGGCGATGTAACACAAATGCATGGTTTTAGTGGTAAATATGTCAGAGTGCTTGATAAGGCCATTTCACGTCCATGGTGGGTATTGTTAGGTGCAATTATTATCTCTATTTTGGTTTTTGTAAGTTATGGTGCGTCTAAGTTAGGTGTTGAATTTTTCCCTGATGTTGAACCTAATGGTATAAATCTAAAAATACGCTCATTTGGTGATCTGTCTATTTATGAAAAAGACACGATAATGCAAGATGTTGAAGGTCGCATTTTATCTATAGAGGGTATAAAAACACTTTACTCACGAACAGGGGGTAAAGACTTAGTGGGAACGATTCGTCTTAATTTGAAAGATTGGGATCAAAGACTTCCCGCAGATCAAATTATAGAAAAAGTGGTATCACTTACTGGCAATATTGCAGGCGTTGAAGTTGAATTACGTAAAGATGAAAATGGTCCCGGTGGCGGAAAAGATTTATCAATTGAGTTAAGTTCCAAGTATCCGGATGCATTAAATAATGAAGCCAGAAGAATTCGTCAAGCAATTGAAGCTGATGGTTCATTTATGAATATAGATGATACAGCTTCGAAGCAAGGTATTGAATGGCAGCTTAAAATTGATCGTAGCAATGCTGCGCGATTTGGTGCAGATGCAACCATGTTAGGCGCAAATGTTCAAATGATCACCAATGGTTTAAAGCTGGGAGAATATCGCCCTGATGATGTTGATGATGAAATTGATATTCGAGTGCGTTTTCCACATGAAAAACGAGACTTAGGGCGTATTGAAACACTTAGAATTAAAACGATGCATGGTCAAATTCCAGTATCCCATTTTGTTGAAAAAGTTGCAGTGCCTAAGGTTGATACTATTCGAAGAGTAGATAGCCATAGGGTTGTAACTGTTAATGCTGATTTGAAAGCTGGTAAGATTTTGAATTTAGTTTTAAAACCCTTAGAGAAAAAGTTAAAAGAGCAAGGCATGGATCCTAGAGTAAAACTCAAAATACGTGGAGAAAATGAAGAGCAAGGAGAGTCAGAGGTATTTTTGAAAAATGCACTTATGGTTGCTTTGTTTGTTATGGGGTTAATTTTAGTCACTCAGTTTAATAGTTTTTATCAGGCTTTTTTAATTTTAAGTGCTGTACTGTTTTCAACGGTAGGTGTGTTTTTAGGTTTGTTAATTTTACAACAACCCTTTGGCATAGTGATGTCGGGAATAGGGGTTATCGCGTTAGCGGGTATTGTTGTTAATAACAATATAGTACTCATAGATACATACAATGTGCTTAGAGCACAAGGTATGGCTGCTCAAGAGGCTATTTTAAGAACAGGAGCACAAAGGTTAAGACCTGTACTGTTAACAACTGTTACAACGATACTGGGCTTAATGCCTATGGTATTACAAGTTAATATTGATTTCTTTAATCGGGAGGTGGCAATTGGTGCGCCATCAACTCAGTGGTGGGTACAACTTTCAACTGCCGTTGCTGGAGGGTTAACTTTTGCAACCGTGTTAACTTTGGTGCTGACACCTTGTTTATTGATGATAAGAGCACGTAGACAAGAAAATAAAGTATTGCACAAAGTCAAAGTCTAGATAGGTACGTTTCAGTAAAGTCATTTATTATGTGGCTTTACTGATTTGTAACAAAAATCATTAATGTAAAAAAGCTCAATATAAAACCGCTTAATCCAAGTATATACAAAAATCCTTTTTGGCCTTGTTTAATACTTAGGTTATTTTGTTTAAGAAAAAAATACCAAGCAAAACATAAAAAAATAGGCAGTAGAAACATTAGTCTTATCATATTTTACAAATTATCACTTCGTTTAATTCATTTGGTTATGAGTATAACAGCAGAAAAATAAAAGTCAGTTTTATGTTAAAGCTGTGTGTGAATGTAAATTTTATTGAATTTGATGTTATAGAAGGAAATAAAAGGTTAATATTTGCAACTTAGTAACATCAAAGTAATAATAAAAACCTATATTAGGTAATTTTGCTAAAAACGGCTATACCTAATATAGGGCTTTATGCTTTAATAGGCTCAAATTAGTTTTTATGCTCTAGAATCTTATTTTTTAGAAATTAATGATTGATTTTATGGGGAGGGGCACTCCCATTTATTTTAATATAAAAAAACATCGAGTAGGAGATGGTTTTATGATGGGAAAAACAGTTTCATCTGACGAAAACAGCAGATTAACAACTTGGCTTAAAGAGAAGCGTCAAGAAAAGGGCCATACAATGAGAAGTCTTGCACAAATTATTGGCACACCACACTCATTTATTGGTAAAATTGAAAACCAAGAACGTCGCCTAGACGTTGTAGAGTTTGTTCGTTATTGTAATGCACTTGAAGTTGATCCAACTGAAGGTCTAGCATTATTGGAAGCTGAATAGTTTTCATTCTGAGTAATTTAAAATATTTAAATTACTCAATATAATTTAAAATGCAAGGAGGCGTTTTATTGTTTATTTAAGCCTCTTTTCTTTTACTTATTTTGTCTACTTTACACTTTCTTTATTATGAAAGTTTGCCTCTAAACGATATAAATGATGTCTGATCAAATATAAAAATACCAATGATGGAATTACCATTACAGCCGTTAATACAAAAAATAATGCCCAATTTCCATTTAGCCAATCTACCAAAATGCCACTTGAAGAAGAAAGTAAGGTTCTTGAGAAATTCCCTAACGAAGCAAGAAGTGCATATTGAGCTGCCGTAAAACTGCGATCACATAACATAGATAAAAATGCCACCATAGCAACAAGTGACCATGCTTGAGTAAAGCCATCAACAACAACTGTTAATGCATACATCCATTCAACAGGGCCTATCATTGCAATGACTGCAAATAACAAGTTAGAGGCAGCCATAGCGATTCCACTAATAAATAATCCCTTTACGATGCCGTACTTATGGTTAAACAAGCTGCCCAAAAACGCAAAAATAATGGTTATGACGCCTGTGCCAAATTTAGAGTACATGCCAATTTGTGTATTAGTGAATCCAACTTCTTTATAAAATACAATAGACATTCTACCTAAAAATGCCTCACCTGCTTTGAATAGGAAAATAAAAGCAAGTAATGCAAGTGCTGTTTTAACACCATTACGTTTAAAAAATTCAGAAAAAGGTGCAATAAGTGTGACTAATAACCAGCTGGTAATTTTAGAGATAAATGCATTTTTATTATGACTAAATAAAGTATTTTGATAGTGAGTTTCAAGTTCTGATTGTTTCTTTTCGCGATTTGACTCTGGTTCCTTTACCCAAAAAACACATAAACTCAAACATGCCATCATAAATGCTAATACAAGATATATATTATTCCAATTCCAGCCAGGTAAATCAGCAAAAAAGAACGGCACAGTGCCTAATAAGGCATAACCTGACCACCACCCTGAGGTGGCCATTGCAGCCGCAGCTGTTGCTTTATGGCTTTCATTTTCGGCTAACGTATCGATACGAAAGGCATCAATAGAAATATCTTGGGTTGCAGATGCAATTGCAATAATAATAGATAAAATAGCAGCAAGTTTAAGGTTTGTGCTGATATCGACAGTTGATAATAAAAAAGTGGTTATGATAATAAAAAATTGTGTAAACAAGATCCAACTTCGACGTAGACCAAATAATTTATTCAAAAAAGGCAGTTTTATCCTATCAATTAAAGGCGACCATAAAAAATTAATGGAGTAGGCACCAAATACTAAACCGAACAGGCCTATAGTACTGCGAGATAAGCCTTCGTCTTTTAACCAAGCTGACATTACAGAGCCAATTAAAACCCAGGGAAAACCACTGGCCATGCCAAAAATGAAAATACTGATCAAACGTTTATCTTTGAAATAACTAAAATATTCTTTCATTGATATATCAGTGGTCATATTTGGCTCTTTAGTTTTTATTATTCATATGCAAATAAATCCCGCTTAATTAGATTCGAGATTTAGCGTGTGCGATGTATGCGCTATAGTTTCTCTTCAGGGAGTACTTTAATGCCATAGATAAGGACTGGTTTAACAGGCACAAAGTCGTAACCAATTTTCTCGTTATAACCCGTTTTGACTTGCATGATTTTATCTAAGGTTTCATATCCTTCGGATACGCTTCCAAATACAGCAAACCCCCAATCTTTACCTGGATTTAAATGTGTATTGTCTTCCATGTTAAAAAAGAACTGGCGGTCACCTGAATGAGGTTTTCTATCTTGATAGGCCATGGAAATTGAGTACATTTCATTTTTAAGACCATTACCACTTTCATTAAAAATAGGCTTAATTGTATGCATGCCATCATGATCTTTATCATAACCGCCACCTTGAATAACAAAGTCTCGCTCATTTTCTTCATCGCGTTCAACTCGATGAAAAATAGAGCCTTTATAATCTCCATTAGCGACATAAGTTAAAAAGTTATTAACAGTTATTGGCGCTCTAGATCTGTCTAACTCAACGATAATATTGCCATGACTTGTTTGAAATTCTACTTTAGGAAACAAGTTGTTTTTTTGAACAAACTTACCATCGGCTGCACTAAATGCAGATGATGAAAAAATAAAACATATCGTTAATACAAGCACTCTCATTAAAAATTGTGTCATTGATTTTCCTTAACCTTGTAAAAATGTTTGTAACTCAGCGTCATTTACAATACGAGATATCATTTGTTCTAATAATGAATTAAGTTGACCTTCAACCTTCGCTTTATCAAAAATAAGGGGTCCTTCATTAGTTTGGCTGCCATTATAGTATTTATTAAAATTTCGATTTCCTTTACTGAGCCTTATTTCAAGCTCAATTATGCCTTCACTACGGTATTTTAATGTTTGTTGCTCAACAATGACTTCAAGTTGATGAATATGTAAAGACATTTTGTTTTTTGATGATACATTAATACTAACATCACCTTTTTCTAAAGCATTTGATAGTGCAAAATTTAATGATTGTGCTAAATCATTACTACTAACTTCTGTCACTTTTTTATCATTTAAAATACGTAATGCAGTTGGTGTTTCACGCACATCTTTAACTGACAAGGCTATATTCTGAGCCAGTTTTAGCTTGGCAGGATCTGTATAATTAGGTGAAATAATAATTTTTTCAGGTACTGTTTGGCATGCTGTTAATACCAAAGTACAAAAAAATAAAGCAATTTTTTTCATAATTTTCCTATGATTTTATTTATCTTCTTTAGTTGAGCTAAGTACAACAAACCTGCTGTTAGAGCCAAGTAACTTACAGTTACCAAATATACGTTCTAACTTACCATGATAATCTAAATGCCGATTACCTATAATGCGTAATTCGCCACCGGTTCTTAATACACGACGGGCATCTATAAACATTTGCCATGCAATATGATCTGTTACGGCTTGTTGTTGATGAAAAGGAGGGTTACATAATACGATGTCTTGGCTTTCGCTTTCAAAACCTGTCATGCAATCGTTTTGCATAAATGTACACTGGTCTAGTTTATCACCAAGGTTTTGCTGAATGTTTAATCCTGCTGAGTTAATAGCCATATCAGATTCATCAACAAATGTAATGTTTGAATTTGGGCATTTTGTAAGAGTTGTTAAACCAATGACACCATTGCCACAACCCAAATCAACGATATTTTTAATTTTTTTTGTTTGAGGCAAAAAATTCATGAAAAATCGAGCGCCAATATCTAATGAATCACGAGAAAAAACATTAGCATGATTATTGATAATAAAATCGGTATTTTTTAATTCCCATTTTATTGGGTCTGGTGTTTGTTGTGCTTGCTTCTCAAAACTTGCAAATACTAAACGTGATTTCTTAACCGCTAATGAGGTTTTAGTTTCTCCTATATATTTTTCAAATGTTTTAGAAGTTGAATTGTGAATATCTTTCGTTTTACCGGCTCCTATCACTAAGGTGCCTGGTTTTAATATTTGACTTAATTTTGCTAATTGGTGTGTTAATAAGCCATTATTTTTTGGAATTTTAATTAAAACTAAATCAACCTCACCTGAAGGCAAATCAAAGCACGTTAATAAATCTAAATTATTTGCAGAAAGTTTGTTTTGCTCAATATTATAACGCGCAGCTTCATGAGCGATATAAGAGTCACTGATAAGGGCATTGGCTTTATCATTAAAATAACAACTTAAAGCACCAAAACTATCATTAATGATAACAATGTTTTTTAAGTCACTATGATGCTCTTCCACATAATTTATTAAATATTCATCGGCAGAATCCCAAGCTTGTAGGCTTCTTGTTTTTTGTTCAAGTGGAAATCTTGCTAATAAAAATGACTTATTACCTAGAATTGCTTGTATTGACTCTTGTATCATTCGTGATATACCAATCTAATTCGTTTTAATTGCATTATTTGATTTTACCATGCCTTTATTTAATTGTTCACCTGATTTACCCAACTGCTTTAATTATTATGCTAATTGCTTCAGTGAAGATAAAGCAAATGCATTATTTGATTATTTAATTAATGAAATGAGTTGGCAGCAGCCTAAAATAAATATGTTTGGTAAAAAAATATTGATCCCCCGAAAGCAAGTTTATATGGCCGACGAAGATAATCTTTATGCTTATTCGGGAGCGGTTTTAAAGATCGAGCCTTGGGATCCAATTTTAAAAAAAATATCAAATAGGTTATCTAAGCAGTTTTCGATACCATTTAATTCAGTATTAATTAACTGGTATCGAGATGGTAACGATAGTATTGCTTGGCACGCCGATGATGAATATGAGCTAGGGATTAACCCGGTAATCGCGTCTATCTCACTTGGAGATGCAAGAAAAGTTAAAGTGAGAGACAATAAAACAAAACAAGTCTTTGAACACTTATTACAAAATGGCAGTTGCTTATTGATGCAAGAGGAGAGTCAAAAAAAATATCAGCACTGTATTCCAAAGATAGCTCCAACAAAACAAACTGATATATTAAGAGGGAGAATAAACCTTACATTTAGGTATATTCATCAAGGTTTTTAAAATAAAATAATCTTTATTTATCTCTCAGTAACTTGGATTTTAATCTTAGTTTTTATTATTTCTATAATCGTATTTCAAGCTAAAGTTTCTTTTATAGCTTTTTATTTAAGGTTTTATATATGCAGATGCAATTTCAAATTGAAGAAAAACTTATGGCAAATATAGCTTGCCAGCACTTAATTGTTACCAATGAAAGTCATATGCATAGTGCAGGCACTGATTCTCATTTTAAAGTTATCATTGTGAGTACTGAATTTGAAGGCAAACGCTTATTGCAACGCCATAGAGCCATTAATTCAGTTCTTGCTGATGAATTAGCAAATCATATTCACGCATTAGCATTGCACACTTATACTGAACATGAGTGGACCGAACTATATGAACAAGCACCTCTTTCACCAAAATGCGCTGGAGGTTCTAAAAAGTAAACAATTAACTTTGTACTTGGTTTCTACCATTGTTTTTAGCTTTATATAATGCAATATCGGCTTCTATCATATAATCGGTTAATGACTTTTTGTTTTGGGGGTCACTCACATGAGTCGCACCAAAACTGGCGCTGATTTGACGGTTTATTCCGAGTGAGTGAGTATCTGATTGAAAGATACTCTCACGGATTTTATTTAACCTTTGGATTGTTTTTATTTGATCTATATCGCTTAAAATATACATGAACTCTTCCCCACCCATTCGACAAAAAATGTCATCTTCATTAAGCGCTACCTGAGATTGTGAAACGGCTAATTGAATTACTTTATCTCCTATATCATGTCCATATGTATCGTTAACAGATTTGAATTCATCCAGATCCATTATTGCAATGCATAAGGTGCTTTGTGTTTTTTTGTTAAGTCGTTTTTCGGCCAGTTCTAAACCATGGCGTCTATTTGTGATACCTGTGAGAACATCTGTATTTGCCAGAACCCTTATTTTTCTGAGTAAAAATAATAACCAAATAAACAGTATGGATAAGCTTAAGCAAAATAAAACTAATAAAGTTAAGTATGTATTTTGTTCCTGAACTGATTTTTTTGTGACACTTAGCTCTTTTTGTTGTTTTGTATTATCTTTTGCAAGTATATCAATCACTTTATTTTGATTGTCTACTTGTACTATGGTGTTAGCTCTTTTTGTACGTTGTTCCCCTTGATTATCTTTGAAATTTATTACTCTATTAACCAAGCTTTTAGCGCTTTTATAAAGACCATTGATATCTTTGCTTTTATATAAAATATCAATGTTAGTTTTGTCTACTTCAAATAAACCAAAGTGATCGTTTTTTAATGTGAATATTTGCTTCGCTTCAGTGATAAATTTTTTTGCTCGAGTCAAGTCTCCAATTTCAACCAGTGATTTTGCTAAGAGCATTTTTGCTGCTATTGATGAGTTTTCAATTGCAGGGTCTGAATTGGATAGTAGTATTTCAGCATATTGAATTGCCTGGTCATATTGGCCTATTTGATAATAGATAAAAGAGAGTTCATATATAATGCTTGGGTAGTTGACATCATTTTTTTTGATTTTATATTTTTCTAATAAATATTTTAGTTTTTTTATTGCTTCATGTGGCTTCTGTTGAATGAATAATATTCGTGATTCAATTTCGTTCAGTGAAATAAGAGTGTTTTTTGCATTAAGTTGTTTTGCTTGAGTTTTTGCTTGTTGCAAAGTGCGATTAGCCCCTTCAATATCTTGAGATATAAGCTGAAGTTCAATGATTTCAACTGCGATTTCTAAGGCTAAATAGGGTTCTTTAAGTTGCTGCCATTGTTGAATATTTTTAAATGCGGTGTCAAAAGCAAGATCAAAAATAGCCTCATCGATATATGCAAAAAGGAGTAGCCGATTAAAGTAGGCGGATAACCTTAAGTTTTCATGAATAGAAATTTGTTGTGAGATTGCCTGTAATGGCGCTAATAACCCTAGTTTCTCTCTTAGGATCTGTTCTTTTTCAAACTGAAATAATAAGAGCCAACTTGAATTTAACTGGCTTTTTTTTTGCAATAAATTACGTGCTGTACTCATGGTTAGGTCAAGATATTTTTTATCTGAATTTACAGCTGATGCAAATAGGCTTAATTGTATCCAGCGTAACTTTTCTACATAAGATGCATTGTTTATGCTTAATAAAATAGTATTTAGTTGTGCTTGTGCAGTTAAGCTATCATTACGAGTAAGAGATTCAATTTCAGTTAAAGTCTCAGTTATAGATTTTGCATTAACATTTAGGCTGATTAATAAAAAGATAATAATGATTTTGAATAACTGAGTAAAATCTAGCATTAACATATCCTATTAACGGTATGAATTTAGTTATAGTGTAAAATTATTATTTATTCATAGTATAGCTTCAACCAGTCATTTTTTGAAAAGCCCACACGAGTTTGTATGAGAGTAAATACTTTAAATTGGTCCATCTATTGTATTTTTCATTTTGAAGCTGTAACAAAGGTTTATTCTGGGTTTAATTAATGTTAAATTCTCGCGATAAATAACAATAATAATGTGATAGATGCTGAGCAAATTAAGTAAAATCCATCAAAAAATAGATCAATTTACAGAAAGTTTAGGTAAAGCGATCTCTTGGTTTACTGTTTTAATGGTACTGATTATGGTGAGTATCGTTTTGTTACGTTATGGCTTTAATATTGGCTGGATTGCAATGCAAGAGTCGGTTTTATATTTGCACGCTTTTGTATTTATGTTGGGTTGTTCTTATACCTTAAAACATAATGGTCATGTACGAGTTGATATTTTTTATCGTCGATTTAGCATTAAAAAACAAGCTTGGGTCAATTTACTGGGATGCATATTTTTATTATTTCCCGTTACTATTTTTATCTCAGTAATGAGCTTTGATTATATCACTAGCTCATGGTCTGTTATGGAAGGATCTCGCGAGGCGGGCGGTTTGCCTGGCGTTTTTATTTTAAAGTCTTTGATCCCCTTATTGTCTCTTACCTTAATTATTCAAGCAATTTCAGAAATATTAAAATCTGTTGAAATATTGCTTGGTCATAAAAATTAAATTAATTTTTCAGGAGTTAAGACCATGGAGTATATGGCCTTATATTTATTTTTAACGGTTTGTCTTGTTTTATTAATTGGCTTTCCAGTTGCATTCTCACTGGCAGGCACTGCTTTGGCATTTGCTGGTATTGGTATGTTAGCTGGACATTTTGATGCTTCTTTTTTACATGCAGTTCCGAACAGACTTTTTGGCATTATCTCAAATACAACTTTAATGGCCGTGCCTTTATTTATTTTTATGGGCGTTATGCTTGAGAAGTCCAAAGTGGCTGAGAACTTATTAGATGCCATGGCACTTGTGATGGGTAAAACTAAAGCAGGAATGGGTATTGCTGTAACCTTAGTCGGAATGCTACTTGCTGCAAGCACAGGGATTGTAGGGGCAACCGTCGTAACTATGGGGTTGTTAGCTTTACCTACGATGCTTAAACGTGGTTATAGCCCACAATATAGCGCGGGTATTATTGCCGCGACGGGCTCTTTAGGTCAAATTATTCCTCCTTCAATAGCACTCGTTTTATTAGGTGATGTACTTTCAAGTAGTTATCAACAAGCACAGCTTAATATGGGGATATTTTCACCTGAAACAATATCAATTGCTGATTTATTTGCAGGTGCTGTGATCCCAGGGATTATATTGGTTGTGCTTTATATATTATATTCAGTATTGCTTGCCTTTATTAAACCCGAACAAGTCCCTTCTTTACTTGATGAAGATATTGATTATATAAAAAGTAGAAAATCTGTTGGTGTATTTTCTGCATTAGTACCGCCATTGTTATTAATTATATGCGTATTGGGGTCAATTTTGTTTGGGTTAGCAACGCCTACAGAAGCATCTGGTGTAGGGGCTTTTGGCGCATCTTTATTAGCCTTATGGCAAAAACAACTCACAGTCATTAATTTACAAGATGTGATGCGCCAGACTTTAAAAATAACGGCTATGGTATTTATGATATTGATTGGTGCATCGATATTTTCTTTAGTATTTAGAGGCTTTGGTGGTGAAGAGTTAATAGCTGGATTTTTTGAGCAGTTACCTGGAGGAAAGGTTGCTGCCGTTTTAGTTGTAATGTTAGTAATGTTTTTACTTGGTTTTATTTTAGACTTTATTGAAATTACTTTTGTTGTGGTGCCTATTGTCGCGCCTATTTTATTAATGATGGGAGTAGATCCTGTTTGGTTAGGCATTATGATAGCTGTTAATTTACAAACTTCATTTTTAACGCCGCCCTTTGGTTTTGCTCTTTTTTATCTACGGGGTGTTGCAGACAAAAGTATTTTAACTTCAGATATCTATAAAGGTGTGATCCCCTTTATTGTAATGCAATTACTGCTCTTGATTTTAATGTCTGTTTACCCTCAAGTAGTCACTTGGCTGCCAGATATGTTATATAAATAATAAATGACTCTAAATCGTTTAAAATAAAATAAATAGTTCAGACGATGTAATGTAAAGCTTTATTGGTGCTGATATCAGTAGAATTTAAAGGGAGAAACGAAAAATGAAATTGATAAAAAAAGCGATTATTTTAGGGGTAACAAGTTTACTCATTTTTGGCTGCTCAGATAAAAACAGCACTTCAAATAATAATGTACAAACAAAGGCAGTCCAAGTAGCGCAAACATTTAAATGGAAACTTGTGACAAGTTGGCCTAAAAACTATCCAGGTTTAGGAACTGCACCTGAAAAATTTGCCAAGAATGTGAATTTAATGAGCAATGGTCGGTTAACCGTTAAAGTATATGGTGCTGGGGAATTAGTGCCAGGCTTTGAAGTATTTGATACTGTATCGGCGGGTACAGCTCAAATGGGCCACAGTGCTGCATATTACTGGAAAGGTAAACTTCCTGCAGCGCAATTTTTTACTGCAATTCCTTTTGGTATGAACGCCCAAGAAATGAATGGCTGGCTGCATCATGGTGGAGGTTTAAAGTTATGGCAAGATTTATATAAACCTTATAATTTGATCCCTGCAGCTGGTGGTAATACAGGTGTTCAAATGGCTGGTTGGTTTAAAAAAGAAATCAATACAGTTGAAGATTTGAAAGGTCTTAAAATGCGCATTCCAGGTTTAGGGGGCGAAGTGCTTAAAAAGTTAGGTGGCTTACCTGTATCTTTGACTGGTGGCGAATTATTTACGTCATTACAAACGGGTGCCATTGATGCCACTGAGTGGGTGGGTCCGTACAATGATCTTGCTTTTGGATTAAATAAAGCCGCAGAGTTTTATTATTATTCTGGTTGGCATGAGCCTGGCGCTAATTTAGAGTTTTTAATTAATCAAGATGCTTTTAATGAGCTGCCTGATGATTTAAAAGCAATTGTTAATGCTGCAATGCGCGTTGCTAATACAGACATGTTGGATGAGTATACAGCTCGAAATAATAAAGCTTTGGAACAATTGGTAAATAAACACAAAGTGCAGTTACGTAAATTCTCCCCTGAGATAATGGCTGCATTAAAACAAGGCATGAGTGAAGTTATGCGTGAGCAAATTGCTGCAAACCCTAAAATGAAACAAATTTGGCAGTCTTATCAAGCTTTTTATAATCAAGCCAAGTCATATCATGATATTTCTGAAAAAGAATATTATTTAAATAGATAAGATGGAAAACCTTGAGTAAGCGCTAAAACAGTGTTGGATGAATGTACTTTAAAATCTACAGCGTTTAAACACATCCGACCTGTTAAATCATTTTTATCGTTAAACTAACGCTTAGTTTTATGAATAATTACAATATAAGTATGGGATAAGAGTATGGTTATTAAGCCTAAAATCCGTGGATTTATCTGCACCAACGCACACCCTGTTGGCTGTGCTGAGCACGTTAAAGAACAAATTGAGTATGTTAAAGCACAAGGGCCTATTGAAAATGGCCCTAAAAATGTTTTAGTAATAGGTGCCTCTACGGGTTATGGTTTAGCAACACGAATTACAGCTACATTTGGTTCTGGTGCTAATACATTGGGTATTTTCTTTGAAAAAGAAGGTACCGAAAAGAGAACTGGCTCTGCTGGCTGGTATAACTCAGCAGCTTTTCATGAAGAGGCTTCTAAAGCAGGTGTTTGGGCAAAAAGCATTAATGGCGATGCATTTTCTGATGAAATTAAAGCTAAAACAATTGAAGCCATTAAAGCTGATATGGGTAAGATTGATTTAGTTATTTATTCTTTAGCATCTCCACGTCGTACAGATCCTAAAACAGGTGAAGTTCATACTTCTACTTTAAAGCCAATTGGGCAAGAGATAACAACTAAAAATTTAAATACATCTAAGCGTATTATTGATTCTGTCACTGTTGAAGCGGCAAATGAAGATGAAATCGCCAATACGATTAAAGTAATGGGCGGTGAAGATTGGGAGTTATGGCTAGAAGCATTAAATGAAGCAAACGTATTAGCCGATAACTTCAAAACGACAGCTTATACTTATATAGGTAAAGAATTAACTTGGCCTATATATGGTCATGCGACGATTGGTAAAGCAAAAGAAGACTTAGATCGTGCAACTGCCGCTATCAAAACTTTAACAGCAGATATAAATGGTGAGGCGTATGTTTCATCATTAAATGCAGTTGTGACACAAGCAAGCTCTGCAATTCCAATTATGCCACTTTATATTTCTGCTTTGTTTAAAGTAATGAAAGAAGATGGCACTTATGAAGGTACTATTGAGCAAATTGATAGTTTATTCAGGGAAAACCTTTACGGTAATACACCGCGTTTTGATGCCGACGGTCATTTATTCCAGAACTATAAAGAGCTTGAAGATGATGTGCAGCAACGTATACAAAAAGTGTGGGATATTGTAGATACAGATTCAATTGATGAGCTAACAGATTACATTGGTTATCATAATGAATTTTTACGTTTGTTCGGCTTTGGTATTGACCATGTTAATTATGAAGATGATGTAAGCCCTGTTGCAGATATAGAACACATGATCTAAAAAGAGCTCATTATTTTTTATTATAAACCGCTGGTCCTGTTATGGGGTTGGCGGTTTTTTATTAATGAGAATTATTGCTATTAAATGAAGTTTTTGATGTTTTTTAACTCAAAAGGCATAATTTTTAGACTTTAGTCTATGCTTAGTTGTTGAGTGAAAAGTGACCTGTTTTGATTTAGGTCTGAATTAGTTAATTTGTAAGCATTAATTTCAATAATGCCCTCGCTAAAGATAGGGTTTTAATGCTAAAATCCCGCAAATTATTTTATTTTCGCTGTATATTCTTTTCTTGTTTGAAATTTAAGCTTCAAATGGGACACCTTTACGGGAACTTATAAAAAGTTGGGTTGCTTTTTTAAGTTAGATTTTATGGCCGGTTAGATGAACAGTTTCTTTCCTTTAATGTAATGCAAGTGTCTATGATCAATATAAAAAAAGGTCTGGATCTTCCAATAGAAGGTGCACCACAACAAGTAATTCACGACGGTTCTGCCGTTAAACGAGTTGCCGTGTTGGGTGAGGAATTTATTGGAATGCGTCCGTCCATGCAAGTTCGAGTGGGTGACCAAGTCAAAAAAGGCCAAGTTCTTTTTGTAGATAAAAAGACTCCTGGCGTAAAATTCACAGCAACAGCTTCGGGTGTTGTTAAAGAGATTAACCGTGGTGCAAAGCGTGTTTTGCAATCAGTTGTGATCGAAATCGATGGCAATGAGCAAATCACTTTTGACTCTTTCACTTTAGATGCGTTATCAACGCTAGAACGTGAAAAAGTTCAAAATGTACTTGTTGAATCAGGTCAGTGGACAGCAATGCGTACACGCCCTTTCAGCAAAGTGCCGGCTTTAGATGCCAAGCCTAATTCAATATTTGTAACCGCTATGGATACTAATCCATTAGCCGCTGATCCTGTTGTTGTGATCGGTGAAAATAGTGATGCTTTTGAAGCAGGACTATCTGTGGTTTCACGTTTGACAGATGGCAAGGTTTTTGTCTGTAAACAAGCTGGAAGTTCAATTCCAAGCTCATCTGTTGCTTCTGTAGAAGTACAAGAGTTTGCGGGAGTTCATCCTGCTGGTTTAGTTGGTACTCATATTCATCATTTAGATGCTGTTTCTGCTAGCAAACAAGTATGGCACTTAGGTTACCAAGATGTGATTGCATTTGGTAAGTTATTCCTTACGGGTGAAATTTTCACTGACCGTGTTATCTCAGTTGCAGGTCCTGCAGTTAAGAACCCACGTTTAGTTAAAACGCAATTAGGTGCAAACCTAACAGATTTGATTAGTGGTGAACTAGAAGATGGTGAAAACCGTATTGTTTCTGGTTCGGTACTGTCTGGTTCAACGGCAAATGGCGTTCACGCTTATTTAGGTCGTTATCATAATCAAGTTTCAGTATTAGCTGAAGGCCGTGAAAAAGAATTATTTGGCTGGATAGCTCCAGGTGCTAAAAAATTCTCAGTAACACGTACTTTCTTATCTCATTTATCACCTAAGCGTCTATTTAATATGACAACTTCTACAGGTGGTTCTGAGCGTTCTATGGTGCCACTTGGTAGCTATGAGCGAGTAATGCCGCTAGATATTCTTCCTACACATTTATTACGTGACTTAATTGTGCGTGATCTTGATAGTGCCGTTTCGTTAGGTGCACTTGAATTAGATGAAGAAGATTTAGCGTTATGTACTTTCGTTTGCCCAGGTAAATACGAATATGGCGTAATTCTTCGTGATTGCCTGAATACAATCGAGAAGGAAGGCTAATAATGAGCTTAAAGAATTATTTAGAAAAAATAGAACCTAATTTTGAGCCAGGTGGTAAACACGAAAAGTGGTTTGTGCTTTACGAAGCAGCTGCAACTATTTTCTATACGCCGGGTTTTGTAACTAAAAACGGTTCTCACGTACGTGATAATATCGATCTTAAACGTATTATGATCTTAGTTTGGATGGCAACATTCCCAGCTATGTTTTTTGGTATGTTCAATATTGGTCATCAAGCTGCTGATGCACTTGCTGGCGGCGCTGTTTTAGCCGATAGCTGGCAGGTTGGTTTGTTCCAAATGTTAGGTGGTGAATTAACTTCATCCTCTGCATGGGGCGCCAAAATGTTTTATGGTGCGTGTTTCTTCTTACCTATCTACGCGACTATTTTTGCGGTAGGTGGTTTTTGGGAAGTTATTTTTGCGGGAATCCGTAAACACGAAGTAAATGAAGGTTTCTTTGTTACTTCAGTATTGTTTGCATTAATCTTGCCTGCAACAATTCCATTATGGCAAGTTGCCTTAGGTATTACTTTTGGTGTTGTAATTGCCAAAGAAGTATTTGGTGGTACAGGTCGTAACTTTTTAAACCCTGCATTGGCTGGTCGTGCTTTCCTTTTCTTTGCATATCCTGCTGCAATTTCAGGCGATACAGTATGGACTGCTGTCGATAACTTCTCTGGCGCAACTATGCTTGCACAAGGTGTTATGGGTTCAATTGATTTTTCTAACATGGATTTATGGTTGGAGTCATTTTATGGCTTTGTTCAGGGTTCTGTAGGTGAAACTTCTACGCTTGCACTTGCCATTGGTGGATTATTCTTAATGTATGTTCGAATTGCATCATGGCGTATTGTTGTTGGTGTAATGATCGGCATGATTGCAACATCTTTGCTATTAAATTGGGTTGGTTCTGAAACTAATCAAATGTTTGCAATGCCTTGGCATTGGCATTTAGTGTTAGGTGGCTTTGCTTTTGGTATGTTCTTCATGGCAACAGACCCAGTATCTGCATCATTCACTGATACAGGTAAATGGTACTACGGTGCATTAATTGGTTTTATGGTTGTGATGATCCGTGTTGTAAACCCTGCATACCCAGAAGGTATGATGTTAGCGATTCTTTTTGCTAACTTGTTTGCACCGTTATTTGATCACTTCGTTGTACAGTCGAACATCAAACGGAGGTTAGCACGCAATGTCTAGTAATAAAGAGTCAATCGGTAAAACGCTTGGTGTTGTAGTTGGATTATGTTTAGTGTGTGCTGTTTTAGTATCTACTGCTGCAGTTCAACTTCGTCCACTTCAAGCAATAAACAAAGCGATCGATGTTCAAACAAACATCTTAGCGGCTGCTGGCATTGAAGTTAAAGACGGTGCTGATATTCAGACTATCTTCAACAAAAATGTTGAAGCTAAAGTTGTTGACATGAAAACGGGTAAATTTGTTGATACAGATCCAAATAGCTTTGACTTTGAAAAAAGCAAATTTGATCAAAAAATCAGTTTCAAACTTGATAAAAAAATGGATACTGCTGGTATTCAACGTATGACTAATGAATCACCTGTATATTTTGTTAAAGAAAATGGCAAAGTAAATACTCTTATATTACCTGTACAAGGTTATGGTTTATGGGGTGTTATGTTTGGTTTTATCGCTTTAGATGTTGATACTACAACAGTTAAAAATATTAACTTTTATAAGCATAGCGAAACACCTGGTCTAGGCGGCGAGATTCAAAACCCTAAATGGGTTGCGACTTGGGCTGGTAAACAACTTCCGGTTGATATCATTAAAGGTTATACAGGTAATGACATTAATAAGTTAGATGGCCTTTCTGGTGCGACTTTAACTTCTATTGGTGTTGATAATACGTTTAAATTCTGGACAGGTGAAAACGGCTTTGGTCCTTTCCTTGCAGAAGTTCGTAAAGGAGCGTTGAACTAATGGCTGATTCTAAAGAAATCAAACAGGCGCTACTTGGTCCTGTATTTGCTAACAACCCAATTGCTTTACAAGTACTAGGTGTTTGTTCTGCACTAGCGGTAACTTCAAGCCTTAAAAATGCTTTGATCATGACTATGGCTGTAATGATTGTTACTGCATTTTCAAGCATGTTTATTTCAATGCTACGTAACCACATACCTTCAAGTGTACGTATTATTGTTCAAATGACGATTATCGCATCTGTTGTAATCATTGTTGACCAAGTATTACAAGCTTACTCTTACGCAACAGCAAAAGAGCTTTCTGTATTTGTTGGTTTAATCATTACTAACTGTATTGTAATGGGTCGTGCTGAAGCTTACGCAATGAAAACGGGTCCTATGATGTCATTTGTTGATGGTCTAGGTAATGGCTTAGGTTACGGCGTAGTACTATTAACTGTTGGTTTTATTCGTGAACTATTCGGTAAAGGAACATTATTTGATGTTTCAATTATTCCATTAGTTGCAGACGGTGGTTGGTATCAACCTATGGGTTTACTTATCTTACCACCAAGTTCTTTCTTCATTATTGGTTTATTCATATGGGTACTACGTACTTATAAGAAAGACCAAGTAGAAAAGGCTTAAGGGGATAATAATGGAACATTATATTAGTTTATTTGTAAAAGCTGTTTTCATTGAAAACTTAGCATTATCATTCTTCCTAGGTATGTGTACTTTCTTAGCTGTGTCTAAAAAAGTAACTACCGCGATAGGTCTTGGTGTGGCGGTAATCTTTGTATTAGGTATTTCAGTACCTGTAAATAACTTAGTTTATCACGCTGTTTTAGCACCTGGCGCACTTGAATGGTTACACCCAAGCTTCGTAGACGCTGATTTAAGCTTCTTACGTTACTTAACATTTATTGGTGTTATTGCTGCTTTAGTTCAAATTCTTGAAATGGCTTTAGATAACTTTTTCCCTGCGTTATATAACGCACTCGGTATCTTCTTACCACTTATCACTGTTAACTGTGCTATTTTTGGTGCGGTTTCATTCATGGTTGAACGTAATTACAACTTTGGTGAGTCAGTGGTATATGGTATTGGTGCGGGTGTTGGTTGGGCGCTTGCGATTGCCACTTTAGCGGGTATTCGTGAAAAAATGAAGTATGCTGATGTACCTGATGGTCTTCGTGGGTTAGGTATTACATTCCTAACTGTTGGTCTTATGGGTCTTGGCTTTATGTCATTTTCTGGTATTTCACTTTAAGGTAGCGAGGAAAAATCATGCTTGATATTTATTTAGGCGTAGGTATGTTCACCGCTATCGTGGTACTACTTGTTTTAGTTATATTAATGGCTAAAGCAAAGTTAGTTCCAAGTGGTGATATCACAATCGGCATTAATGAAGATGCTGATAAAGCAATAAAAACATCTGCAGGTAGTAAATTATTAGGTGCATTAGCCGATTCTGGTATTTTTGTATCTTCTGCTTGTGGTGGCGGTGGCTCATGTGGTCAGTGTCGTGTAAACATTAAATCAGGTGGTGGTGATATTCTACCAACTGAACTTGACCATATTTCTAAAGGTGAAGCAAGAGAAGGCTGCCGTTTAGCATGTCAGGTTAATGTTAAACGTGATATGGAAATTGAACTAGACGAAGAAATCTTTGGCGTTAAAAGATGGGAATGTGAAGTTATCTCTAATGATAATAAAGCAACTTTCATCAAAGAGCTTAAGCTTGCAATTCCTGATGGTGAGTCTGTTCCGTTCCGCGCCGGTGGTTATATACAAATTGAAGCACCAGCACATCATGTTAAATATGCTGACTTTGATATTCCAGCTGAATATCGTGGTGACTGGGAACATTTTGGTTTCTTCAATTTAGAATCAAAAGTAGATGAAGAAACAATTCGTGCATATTCAATGGCTAACTACCCAGATGAAGCGGGTATTATTATGTTGAATGTACGTATTGCGTCGCCTCCACCTAGAGATTTATCTCTACCGTGTGGCAAAATGTCTTCATTCATTTTTAATCTTAAAGCGGGTGACAAAGTGACTATTTCAGGTCCTTTTGGTGAGTTCTTCGCTAAAGAAACTGAAAATGAAATGATATTTGTTGGTGGTGGTGCTGGTATGGCACCAATGCGCTCTCACATATTTGATCAGCTTAAGCGTTTAAAATCTAAGCGTAAGATGAGCTTCTGGTATGGTGCGCGTTCGGTACGAGAGATGTTCTATGTTGAAGATTTTGACGGTTTAGCAGAAAATCCTAACTTTGAATGGCATTGTGCACTGTCTGATCCTCAACCAGAGGATAACTGGACAGGTTACACTGGCTTCATTCATAACGTGCTTTTAGAAAATTATTTAAAAGATCATGAAGCACCAGAAGATTGTGAGTTCTACATGTGTGGTCCTCCAATGATGAATGCTGCTGTTATCAGCATGCTAAAAGAGCTGGGTGTTGAAGATGAAAACATCTTACTTGATGACTTTGGTGGTTAAGTAAAGCATTAAACTAAAGCGGCTATTTATTAGAAGCTTATAGTTTGAAACTATAAAAAAGCTTGTTACTGGTTTATACTGGTAGCAAGCTTTTTTTATGTAAAAAAAGCACCTTTAGCACTGAAAGTTAATTCTAAAGTATTAACTTTTTCAGTTGAAAATAGAATTTTATTGACAATTAAAGTGGAAATATTGATGAACTCTTACACCCTAAATAGACTATCAATCAATAAAAAGTTTGTTTTTAGTTTTTTTCTTATTTTTTTATTTTTATTTCTTCAAGGTTGTGAACCAAGCTCTAAGCAAGAAAAGTTCCAAGAAGTGTTACTCCAAGGTAAAACGATGGGAACAACGTTTACGGTAAAAGTATTTGTTCCTAATTCTCAGGTACGTTCACTTAATTTATTCTCAGATGTTCAAGATCTGCTAGCAAATATTAACCAGTCTATGTCGACTTATATCGACGACTCTGAAATTAGTCGGTTTAATCGTTTAGATGCAAATACCATATTTCCTATATCAAATGACTTTAGAACTGTGATGAGTGAATCTATTCGTTTAGGAAACAGCACTAAGACATTAGATGTGACTATGGGTCCATTAATTGATTTATGGGGTTTTGGTCCTGATAAAATGCCAACTAAGGTACCAAGCGAATCAGATTTAACGGCAATTCAAACAAGAATGGGTATTGATAAATTGTCTTTATCTAAAGCCGGTCTTACAAAATCAGTACAAGAGTTAGAACTGAGTTTATCAGCTATCGCAAAAGGTTTTGGTGTTGATAAGGTGGCACAATTACTAGAAGAAAATGGCTTTACAAATTATATGGTAGAAATTGGTGGGGAGCTGCGTCTAAGCGGGAAAAAACCTAATGGTGACCTTTGGGCGATAGCAATTGAGCAACCAGATCCAACTTTAATGCAACGTGCGGTTCATCGTACATTAAAACTGGGGACAATTAGTGTCGCGACATCAGGTGATTATCGTATATTCTACGAGTTAGATGGCACTACATATGCGCACATAATAAGCCCTGAAACTGGAAAACCTATTAAGCAAGATTTAGTGTCAGTTACAGTGTTACACCCATCATCTATGACGGCTGATGCATTAGCTACGGCTTTGACTGTCATGGGAACAGAAAAAGCAAAAGTGTATGCTCAGGACAATGATTTAGCCGTTTATTTAATAAGTAAAACCTCTGATGGATTACAAACTTATTCAAGTCCCAAATTTGAACCTTATTTATAAAAGAAACATTGAGTTTGTTTTTAAGAGTATACACAGGGCTTTTGGTTTTGAAATAACGCATAAAAGGTGAGGTTTCAGCTGAGACACGCAAACGTGGAATTTGTATAGTTATTAAGTTTGAGTCGGGGTATAATATGTCGCGAAATTTAGCTACATTTATTTAGTGATTTTTGGGGCGAAAATATGTCACTGTTTATTCTTACATTTGTTTTACTCGTAATTGTTGCCGCTGCCATGGCGGTTGGTATGATGGTTAAAAATAAGGCTATGGCAAGTAGTTGTGGTGGTTTAGGTGCTATGGGCATTGAAAAGGCTTGTGATTGTGATGATCCATGTGATCGTCGTAAGGAACGCATGGCTAAAGAACAAGTTTGGAAAGATAATCAAATACTTTAATTTATAAATTAAAGATACTGATAAAGCCTCGTACGCGAGGTTTTTTTGTGTCTAGAATTTGTCTCGCATTGATTAAAAATATCAGCTTACAATTTCAAACGAAGAATTTTTTATTTTAAAATTGACACTGTATAAATAAACAGTAAGAATGTTTGTATGAAGAAGTTTATACATATAGATATGGATTGTTTCTACGCAGCTGTTGAAATGCGAGACAATCCTGCATTACGAGAAGTACCTCTTGCAATCGGTGGTAAAAGTCGAAGAGGGGTGATCTCAACCTCTAATTATATCGCACGTCAATATGGCGTACGCTCCGCTATGTCTAACTATAAAGCATTACAATTATGCCCCCATCTTGTACTGGTACCAGGCAGAATGTCGGTATATAAAGAAGCTTCAAATCAAATTCGTGAAATTTTTCATCAATATACAGATTTAATCGAACCATTATCATTGGATGAAGCCTATTTAGATGTCACTGATGCTGCACATTGTTCTGGTAGTGCGACATTAATGGCACAAGAGATAAGACAAAAGATATATGAAAAAACAGGTTTAACGGCATCTGCTGGTGTTGCACCCATTAAGTTTATAGCAAAAATAGCCAGTGATGAAAACAAACCAAATGGACAATGTATAATAACACCTGATAAAGTTTCAAACTTTTTAAATGAATTGCCTTTAGGTAAAATTCCAGGGGTAGGTAAAGTAACTTTAGAGCGTTTGGCTGCATTACAACTAAAATTAGGCAAGGATGTTTTAGATAAAGGCGAAGATTGGATGGTACGTACTTTAAGCAATTTTGGTTATGAATTATACCAAAAATGTGCCGGAAATCATATTGGTAAAGTGCATACTGAAAGAGTGAGAAAATCATTAAGTGTAGAGCATACATATGAATTTGATTTAAATTCTGAGCAGGAGTGTTTAGATAAATTCCCAGGACTACTTGATGAGCTACAACGTAGGTTAGAGAAACAAAATTTGGCCTCAAATATTAGTAAGCTGAGTGTTAAAGTGAAGTTTTCAGACTTTGTATCTACAACTGCAGATCAAACTGCTAATTCTTTGTGTAATCAAGTGTATGCGGAACTTTTAAAAAAAGCCTATACCAGAGGTGGTTATAAAGGCGTCAGATTATTAGGTGTTGGAGTCGGTATAAAACTTGAAAAAAACGATGAAGCTCAGTTAAGTTTTGAATGTTGAGTAGACTTATTTTGGGTACTTTAAGTGTTGTTTTAGATCAAAATGATTAATTATTCTCCTTATCTTGGGGCAATCAAATAATCTTCAGCAAATTACAATTATGTTGAATATCAACATATGCGAAAAACTGATTCCAGAATTAATTCTTCGTTCTAAAAAGCACCTTGTTAATAGAACAATTTGAAAATTGGGTGTTAAGGTAAAATTCGAAGGTTTTGTGCAAACAATAAAAGAATCAAAATACTCAGTGATTAGTAATGAATTGTTTGATGAATTACTAATTGAAGCAATACGCAGAGGAGGTGGAAAGGCGTTAGATTATTATGTGTTTAAATAGGTCCTAATGACGATAGTAACGATAGAATAAGCCACCAGATCCAGCTATTTTAACTTAAACCTATATATTCAATTAAAGCCCTCGAAGAATTATCTGTTACTCAACTCTCATTTAACTAAAACATAAATACCACGTGTGTGGATCTTCAAATAATGTAGAGTTCTTATTCAATAGCTACCTAGTTTGTATCTAAATTCGCAAAAGTCATTGGTTTTTTGCGTTAATTATGATTTTATGGTGAGCGTAAAAATTACATTTGATTCAATGGTTTGCTTGTGAATTTGACTGTTCTAGCATGAAGGTTTCTACCACCTTACGGACCTTTATCATAGTGAACGTTCATGAAATATTAACCGCTACACATGAACAATTAGGTGTCAATCTCTGGGAATTACAAGGTACTTAGTGAAGGAGCAGTACTTATGAATAGATGATTTAATCTAGTTATAATGGTATTTATTATTCATAATGTGCGACAAATGTCACATTTGCCTTGATCGTCTGTGACAAATGTCGCATTATGTAGGTCTCAGCCAATAAGTAAGAATAAAATGCAACCTACAGCTCCTGAACTGGAAATTTTAAAACTGTTATGGCACACGCAGCCCCGCACAGCACGTGAACTTCACGACGAAATCAAACAAATACTTAGTTGGAGTTATTCTTCTACTCGTAAGACATTGGAAAGAATGGGAGAAAAGGATTTCGTGTCAATGGAGTTTAAAGGTAACAAAAAGATCTATTTTGCCCGTATAAATAAGGTTAAGACGTTAGCCGCTTTTGCTCAAGACTTTGCCAAACGTGTATTTGAATTAGATGGTCCATTACCTGTGGCCATGTTTACAGATAGCAGATTGATCGATGATAGCGAAATTGCTGATCTTGAAAAGCTATTGAAAGACTTGGAACAAAAGCACGAAGAAGAGTAAAAATATGGATTATCAAAATATGCCTAGTACTCTTTTGTTGCAGATATTGTTTTTCATTGCTTGGAGTGTGATTTTATATGGATTTGCGTTAGCAATTACTAAAATATTGCCCCATTTAGCCAAATGGTCACGGTTTTGGCAAGCTTGGCTTTTAGTCGCTTTAGTGCCTTTATTTCCTGATTATTTTTATCAAGTGAATACTTTGATCCCTGATGCTTTGAAAGAAGCATTTAGTGATTCTCAACATAATTTATTGAATCATTCAAATTCAGTTGTAAATCAAATCGAAAGTACAGAGACATTGCAGATATTCCTATCGCTAGTAATAGTGATGATAATCGGCGGTTGTTGCCTATCATTGCTACGTTTCTTCTCAGGGGTGTTAAAAGTTAATAAATTTGTTAAACAGGCAACACCTCTAATTGATTTTAAGCACTTTACACAGCAACAAAAAACCGTAATTACTACTAATAATATTCGTGTTCGGATCACCAGTCAGCCTGTTTCTCCGTTTGTTTTTGGATTTTTTCAAGTGACTATGTTGTTACCAAGTAGCGTTTTTAATATGTCGCAGCAACAACGATTCTTATTAATTGAACATGAGTTAATGCACATTAAAAGGTGGGATCCTAAAGCGGTAATTATATTCCGGTTTTGCTCCAGTATATTCTGGTTTAATCCTGTTATAAGCTTTTTTGAAAGGCAATTTTTACAGAGTATGGAATTGAATTGTGATATGGCGGTTATTTCCTCCTACCCAAAGGTTAAGCTAGATTATGCTAGGGCACTAGTCGCAAGTCTTAAGTTAAGTAAAAATACCATAGATAACGGGTTAACCACTTACTTTTCTGGTCCACAACTTAAAAAGCAAGATTTTGAAAACAGAATAAAAACGGCAATGTCAGCTCATCTAAATAATAAATATGACAGGCGATACATCTCATTTTTACTCTTCTTATCCTCTTTTATGTGCTTTTTTGTTATAGCAGTCAAACCTTTTTTCCCAGTGCTGGAATTTAACTCCAACAGCTTTGACGGCATGTTACCAGTATTGAATGCTCGGGTTTCTTCCGGCTACGGTGATATTAACGACTTCAGAGGATATCGGCCTCATAAGGCCATCGATTTTGCTGCTCCAATAGGTACTAAAGTGGTTGCGAGTTTTTCTGGAAAGGTTTTAATTGCTGATAATGCCACCTTGCACCGTAATTATGGCAAGGTGGTACTAGTTGAACATAAAGGTCAGATGCAAAGCTTGTATGCGCACCTTGACAGCTTTTCAGTTGAGTCGGGGCAATATATTTCAGCGGGACAAACCCTCGGTACCGTCGGAGAAACGGGGCGTGTAACTGGGCCTCACCTGCACTTTGAACTGCTAAAAGCAGGTAAACCTATTGATCCAGCTCTTTATTTGAACTTACAAATCTGAAGGGGATAAGGTAAATACCATATTGCTACCGGTTCTTGTCTGTTTATGAAAACAGGAATAAGCAAGTGTAATCATTTAGATAAACCCCAATTTAAATTTAGCTAACTTTATTTTTCGCTTTTGTTAGCGTTATATAGTCATTAGGAAAGAGACAGGATGTACAAATTATTATGCTTATTCATCACATTATTTGCCGCTGCTTCAGGTCAAGCTCAAGAGATAGCAATTACATTTGATGACGTTCCACGACCAGACTCAAGATTATTTTCTGGGGAGGAGAGAACACAAAAATTAATTGCAGCCCTCAGAAAATCCAAGGTACCTGATATTTTTCTATTTGTAACAACAAATAACATAACGGAAAAATCAAAGAAACGTGTTGAAGCTTATATAGAGGCAGGGTTCCATCTTGGAAATCATAGCCATAGTCACTTTTCTGCCCATAAAAAACATATTGAAACATACCTTTCTGATATAACGGTGGCGCGTAATCAATTGAAAGGTTTTAAAAATAATATGCCCTTTTACAGGTACCCATATTTGCATGAAGGCAATGATAGAAAAACAAGAGACCGCATTCGTCAGCATTTGCGAGAGATGAGCTATAAAAATGGTTACGTTACAGTCGATAACTACGATTGGTACATGGATAGCTTACTTCAAAGAGCTTTAGTTAACGGTAAAAAAGTGGATTATGACGCATTAAAGAATGCTTATATTACTGTTCTTTGGCAGTCCATTCTTTTTTACGATGAAATAGCCAATAAAACTCTAGGGCGATCTCCTAAACACGTATTATTGCTTCATGAAAATGATATGGCTGCTTTATTTATCGATGATTTGATTGAGCATATTCGTGAACAGGGGTGGAAGGTTATTTCTCCTCAGGAGGCATATAAAGATCCTATTGCTTTTACAATTCCCGATGTTTTATTTAATGGCCAAGGTAGGGTAGCTGCAATTGCTAAAAGTAAAGGATGGGATGAGAAGCTCCTTAGAGATGTCGGCTCAAGTGAAGACTATTTGGATGACTATTTTAAAAATAACAATGTATTCAAATAAAGTGCCGTATGACAAAGTATAACTGCGGACAAACAACTGAATATGGCGTGAGGTTGTAGAATAATTTAAAAATTTATTTGATGGCCTGAAAACAGGGTTTTAAATGTATTAGTGAAGTCTTGTTTTAAGCTTAGAGTGCGATACAAAAATCCACTTTTTAATTAATTTTGACTTTTAGATAAATTCTACAGGCTCGTTAGATATTAACTAAAGTATTAAAGTGAATTAAGAGAGTGATTTTGGAAATAAGAAAATTAAATACGCTAAGGGGATTAGCCGCACTTATTGTATTTATTACACACTTCAGTGATGCAACAAACTGGCTTGGAGGCGTTTTGGGAGGAAGGGCTGGTCAATATGGAGTAATGTTGTTTTTTCTCCTAAGTGGCTTCCTTATGTCTTACCTCTATTTTGACAAAGAATTTAGTAAAGGAAATATACAAGAATATTTTATTGCCAGATTAGCGAGAGTACTTCCGCTGTATTTATTAGTCGTATTTTTTTCCTATTTATTCACTTTATTAGACATTCAAGCGTTATACAAAATCACAAACATAAAAGAGCTAGTCTCTCACCTAATGTTCATTTATGGTGAAAGTGTTCTTTGGACAATTTCGCCAGAAATGCAGTTCTATTTAGCATTCATAGTATTTTGGTTGCTAGCTTCGGAGCGCTCAGGGTATATTTATGTGCTAATAATTTCAATTTTAATACTTTTATTTTTTACAAATTTTCCTCGTATAAATGGTGATATTTATGGTTTTAAATATAACTTTTTTCATGTATTTAGAAGCCTTCCTTATTTCTTTGTTGGTCTGATTTTTGGAATGCACTATAGAACTTTCAAAGTACCGAGGTACCTCTATAAAAACAGATTTGTTTTAGCTCTTTTATTAATCCCGCTAATGTGCCCTGAGTTTTCTCCGATAACATCAGATGCAAAAAATAAGATGTGGCTAAGTTACGAAGTCTTATTTGTGATGAGCACATTGTTCTTTTGTATTGTATTTTTGGTGCCGAATAATAATATTTTTCTAGCGAACAAGGTTGGAGATTTTATTGGTAAAATATCCTATTCGTTATATTTATTGCATATGCCCATTATTGCGAAAGTGAATCAATTTGATTTTTCGATAGAGCTTAAGCTTCTGGTGTCTATTATTTTGAGTATTGCTACTGCTTACCTCTCGTATAAATACTTTGAAAAACCAGTAGCCAAATTTATTCGAAATTTAGCATTTAACAAAAACACAAGTAATAGCATTTCGCTATCATCACTCTGAAATTTAATTACAGTAGGATATATGTTACAAAAAATCTGTTTTTTTCTATTTGTTATTACATCATCGCAGCAATTGTTTGCTGAAACAGATTTTGTAGAAGCAAGTGAAGTTGACTTTATTCACTACAGAGCCGAATTAGAGCCAAACTTTCAATCTAAGACTGTTTCAGGGACAGTAGATATTGAATTTATACCTGTTGTTAGCGGTATAAGGCAAATTAGCTTTTCAGCTAAATATAAATCAATAAAATCTATACAAGTCAGAAATATCGGAGTAAAGCACAAAATAAAAAATGATGTTTTAGTAATCACTTTTGATACGCCATTAGTTGCCAATCAAAAATACGTTGTCTCAGCAGAATATCGTGCTTCACCTGAGCGTGGAATGAAGTTTTATGATGATCACTTGTTCACTGTCTATCATACAAAAAACTGGCTCATTTCCCATAGTAATATTGCCGACAAAGCAAGTTTTGAGTTATTGCTTAAGCACAATTCAAATTTGATCTCCGTTGGGAATGGGGAGTTAGTTTCTCAACAACAAAGTAATGGAAAAGTTATTTCGCATTGGTTGCATGATACTCCAATGCCCATATATAGCTTTGGCTTTGCACTAGGTAAATTTGAACAGTCAACAAGAGAACTAGGTAAGTACTCGGTTTCTTATTTTTACCGTAAGAAACGGCTGGATAAATTCAATCATCAAAACGTGAAAGATGTATTTCGTGATGTACCTGACATGCTTTCATTTTTTGAGGGTAAAGCTGGTTTTAAGCTCCCCAACTTGTCTTATAAGTATGTCATTGTTGAGGGTTACATGGCTCAAGAAGCGACAGGTTTCAGCTTAGTTGGCGAAAAATTTGTGGATACAGTTCAGCAAGATCCAAATGAAAACTGGTTCATTGCTCATGAGCTAGCTCATGAATGGTGGGGCAACAATATAACTTGCGCAAACTTTTCTCATTTTTGGCTTAATGAAGGTTTAGTTCAATTTCTTGTTGCCGCCTATAAACAGCACCTATTTGGGCAAGACGCCTATGAGAAAGAAATCGAAATTGCCAAAAAAAGAGTGAAGGCAGCAATTGCTAAAGAAAAGGTCTCCGCTGTTGCATTTAGAGAGCAGATTAACGAAAGTGAAATCAATAGAACCATGGCTTATAGCAAAGGAGCTTTAGTATTTTACATGTTGCGTAATGTATTGGGTGATGAAGTGTTCTGGGAAGCCCTGAAGCACTATAGTACAAAACATAAAAACGGCTCAGTAACCACTACTGATTTAAGAGTGGCATTTGAAGCTGTTAGTCGTAAAGACCTTACAGACTTTTTTAGTCGCTGGGTATATGGGGATGAAACTCCTGAGTTTATTCTAAAAGGAAAGCAACATTGAAAACTTATTTAATCACCTTGCTTAAGTTCCCTAAAAAATACCGTATCACAATTGTTGTTTTAAGTTTCATACTTTTGTTTTTTTTATATTTTCGGCAGAGAAAAAAGTCAGTGAAATTATTGAACCCCCATCATTGATGAAAATAAATGATACAGTGAAAAGAGCTAGGTTAGCGACAGAAAAAAGAATCCGAGAGACAAAAGAGGCCACAGATAGAGCTCGAAAAATAACTCCTATTCATTGGCAAACAGCTAAAGTTGGAAACGGTGACTCGTTAGCAAGAATATTTATACGGCTGGGGTTTAGTGCGCAAACGACCTATGCGGTGATCACAACAAAAGGCGACGAAAGTAAGTTACTTAAAAAACTACGTATAGGTGCTAGCTTAAAGGTTGGCAGTAACAACACCGGTCAATTAGCGAGGTTAGAATATCAATTATCAACAACTGAAACACTGTACATCAATTTAGTTGGCGACAGCTACCAATCTAGTAAAGAAACCAAAGAGGTTGAAATACGAGAAAGCTTAAGTAATGGAGTTATTTCTTCAAATTTTTGGAATGCTGGAGTAAAGGCTGGGCTAAGTGACGCTCAAGTTATTAATCTTGCTAATGTATTTAGTTGGGATATCGATTTTTCACAAGATATACGTAAGGGTGATAGTTTCAATGTTATTTACGAAAAAAAGTATATTGACGGTGAATACATTGGTACTGGTAATATTTTAGCCGCTGAAGTTGTTAACAAAGGGGATACTGTTCAGGCAATACGTTTTACTGACAATGAGTATTACACTCCTGATGGCAATAGTATGCGTAAGGCTTTCTTACGTGCCCCAGTGAATTTTAAATACATCAGTTCTAGCTTCAAGCCTAAACGTTTTCACCCCGTACAAAAACGCTGGAAAGCACATCGCGGTATCGATTATGCTGCCAAAAAAGGGGCACCTGTGGTTGCTGTCAGTAAGGGTAAAGTAACCCATTCAACCTTTAGTAAATTTAATGGTAATTATGTATTTATTCAACATGGTAATGGTATAGTCACCAAGTACTTACACTTTTCAAAACGTGAAGTTAAAAAAGGCCAACGTGTTAAGCAGGGACAAGTAATAGGCTACGTAGGTGACACAGGTTTAGCCGCAGGACCTCATTTACATTATAAGTTTCTGTTAAATGGTGTGCCCAGTAATCCACGCACCGTAAAGCTACCTGATGCACAACTTATAGCTAATAAATATAAAGCTCAATTTTTTACATTAGCGAATAAACGAGTTGACGCACTAAATCGAGCTAGAAGGGAATTGATTTCTAGTCAGGACGCATCATGGGCACCCACGAGTGACTAATATGGTCAAATGAAAATAGATAGTTGGGTTAAATATTACTAGCTCTTATGTTAGGAACCAGTGCTGACGGTATTGATTTAGCATTAGTTAAATTCAATATTACGAACTTTGAAAATTGACGGGTGCTGAATGCAATTAAAATAAAGACGGAACTATTGATGCTGTAGTTAAATACCATGAATATGAAAAAATGATTAGCCCCAAAAAGATATATGAAAAAACAGGTTTAACGGCGTCTGCGGCTTTTATCTATCAGAGCGTCAATTCCGCCATTTTCAACATGCTTGATAGCGATAAAATGTATCACGGGAAGCTCCTATGTCTTTACCGGTTTTAGAAATACTACCAAGTTCTTGGTCTAAATTTAAAAGCCCTGCTTTTAGTTTTATGATTGGATTGTTAGTATGGATCATTGAGAGTTACCTATTTTGATTTAAGATTTGACACCTTAATCAAAGTGGGTAACTCTCGGTTTTTCAAGTTGAGATTAATACATATTAATTTGCTTTTAAGCCTACCACAACAGCACGAACACGCGTGGTATTATCAGGCCAATTTAAATCTTTATAAACAGCTTCACACTTGCCGCCACGGCTAGGTTTCATTGTGGTAATAAATTTAGCTGCACCACTTTCACTTTTATCTGTATCTTTTTCAAAGCCCGCATAGCCATAACTAGATTCAGCGCCACAAGATGTTAATACATAATCCGCTCTATCATTTAGATCTGCTGATACATAAGAAGTTTGACTAGTATCATAATTTCCAGCATGGATCACATTTTCAAGTGTTAAGTTATTTATGTGTCTAGGTAGTTCTAGTAAAAAGGTTTTCAGCGCTCTTTGATCATGATACTCATGTTGCTTAGATGCGCCACGCCAACCTGTGCCATTGGCTGTAGGTGCATTACTGACTGCTAATTGACCAAACCAGCGAACATTATCAGTATAGTTTCTAACTTCCATTCCACCACCAATGACTAAGTTACTTGTCACTTTAGATAAAGTTCGTGTTGCATAAGGTTCTTCTTGCTTACTTGCTGATTCTTCAGTTACTAAGATTTTATTTTTCAATTCTGTGGCTGAAATACCATTAATTCTTAAACCAACCGCATATGCTTCTATAGGTGAATTATCAACCCATGAATGGTCTTTTACCATCATCTTCCAAGTTTGAAGATGTTCTTTAGAGTTACTATAGTTTAAATCAGGCATAGAGCTGACTAAATATTGTCCTGGATAATCTGAACCTTCAAATCCGCCACTAATTGCAACAAAAGTTTCATCTGGTATTTTCACTTCAGCTTTAAAATGACCTGCATTACCTATTCTATTTATTGTTGCTTTGAAAATAGCGACTTGAATATTTCCTGAAGCATCCGTCATCACAGGGCCAATTTGTGTACCATCAACTGCACTGGCTATACCTGAGGTTGATAGTAAAATTCCGCATGATAATAAATATGATAACTTTTTAATTGAAAATTTCATGTTTCTTCCTTAACTGTTTAAATTACTAACTCATTTAAGAGCTGTGTTGCCAACTGGCTGAATACTACTTTACTGAAATAATTAATAATTAATCCTACCCAAGTGGGGGTTATGAAATTCAATTAAGTTATATATCCGTAACCATTCATAATGCGAGATTTCAGCAAGCCAAATCTGAGTTAGATTCTAGACGTGAAAGTGAATGTGTGGTTATTCCCCTATAAACTTTCACAGCAACGAAGATGATTTAAATTGGGCTTGTCGCCTGGAATGTGAGGGGGAAGCAGCTTAGCGTTACCTTTTTAGTTAAGGTAATACATTGGCTAAAAAGATGTCTTGGTCTGATTTCCCTCTCAGGCTTTGAAATCCGCATTTTGATAGGCTTCGGCATATACAAATAATTTATCGATTTATCAAAGGAACATGTACGGTTTAAGATTTATTGGATGGTATTTTTAGAGGACTGAACTTGCTTTTTTGTGGAGAGTTTAGGGTCATTATTTTAGATGAACTAGGGTAGTTAAACTACCCTATATTTATTTCAAATTATATTGTTAGAGGCGGCGATCATGACAGCTTCAGTGCGATTGGCTGCCTCTAGTTTATCAAGTATACCGCTAACAAGCTCTTTCACCCTATCTTTAGAAACATGCATTAATCTAGATATTTCAATATTAGTAAAACCTTTAGACATAAAATGTAAACACTCTTTGCTTTTAACGGTTAACTTAGGTTTTTCAAAAATCACATCTGGGTGATTAAGGCACAATTGCTGAAAAATAATTTGGGCAATCCCGATCAGCTCTAAATGTTTTTTTGTGTAAAACTTCAAAAAATCAGTTTGTGCGCCTGAATAATAAAAACTGATAAATCCAGAACCTTTATTACTAAAAGTTGGAATGGATACACCTTGCACTGTATCCACATTTTCAGGTGCCTTTGCTCCTGCTATATGTGATCCTAAAATAGAGCCAGAGTGTACTTGAATGGGAGCAACTTCATGCCACAATACTGAATTATTGCTAAATTGGCATTGTTCTAATGCATCTTCATAATACCTTGGGTAATGGCTACCTGATTTATTATTATATTCAGGTAACAAGTGAGTGGGAAAGTCAGATATATAATAAAAACTTTCGCCAACTTGAGATAAACCTGTAATAAATATGCCGTTAAAACCTAGCTCTTGAGATAAACTAAAAATGGCACTTTTTAATTTAACCAAAGAAGCCGCATTATATAATGTGTTAAGTGATTTTTTATATTTAGATGAAAAAGAGTGTTCCATGACTCATACCTGTAGTCCATTTTTGATAAATAGAACTATAGAGCGCTCATAAATAACCGAGTATCAGTTGAGCGCCAATTATTATTAAGATCACGACAACATATGATTGACTATCAAAGAGTCGCCAGAAATAGTGATATAACGACATTTTTATCAATAAATTGTTTTGATTCACTTTTATGTAGTGAAAAATGAATAAACAGCAGGTTTAAATAAAAAAATTAACATTAAAACACAAAAAACTTTACTTTCTACAGGCGGAAACTTTATATTGCACAAAGTAAGTACCTAATACCTGTTTTTTAATCTAGGTATTTATATCGTTAAACTTATATAAAAATAATGCGATTGGGTATTGATGTCATGTCTTTATCTACTTCGCACCTCACTATCTGGTACGAATGTAGGTTGTAATAAAAGTGAATCATTAATGATAAAGTATTTTTTAATTTCATGTTTGGTAATTACAACCTTATTGGTAAATACAGCGCTTTATGCTGAAACCGATCTTGGTTTTAAGTTGAAAGAAATAGATAAGTTTACGCAACTAAGAACCAATTCTTCTATTATCCAAGATACGCAAGGTTTTATTTGGATAGCCTCTAAAACCGGGTTGATACGATATGATAGTTATGAATCAAAATTTTATACTTATAAAGATGTAATACAATTGATTCAAGATAACCAAGGTGGTTTGTGGTTTATCTCTGAAACTCAAGGGCTATATCAATATAATGAAAAAGAAGATAGTTTTATTCTTCGTCTAGGTCCAGAAATCATTTCAGAATATCAATGTGCTATATGTTTTGATTTTTTAGCTGTAGATATTAATAATAATTTTTGGTTAGGCTATTACGGAGGAAACTTAGTTAAATACTCTATCAATAATAAAAGCTTAGAGTATTTCAAATTACCTCATAGAACTAATAGTGCACAAGGGCATATTGTTAGGCCTTATATTTCAAAAGAAGGAAAAGTTTTTGCTTCATACAATAAACAGTTGTTTCTACTCGAGGGGGCAAATTTTGTTGTTTATTCACTTGAAAATAACACCGAACAAAAATTAGCTTATATCACAGCGCTCGCAGAAACAAACGATGGCAAGCTTTTGGTTGGTACATTAAAAGGACTTTATGTCCATGATGTAAAAAGACACCAAACCATGCACTTTCTTCATGATAAGAATAATAAACTATCTCTAAGTCATAATGAAATAAGATCACTTTTCACTGCTTCATCAGGTGATATCTATATTGGCACAACTAAGGAAATTAATAGGCTAACATTAAAAACTAATACATTTAATCATCAGTCTGAGGTTATGATATTAAACGGTAAACTTCCTTCTAATTGGGTGGTTCAGTTTTATCAAGACAAGCAAAAAAATATCTGGGCTATTAACTGGGATGCTGCATTTATTTTAAATCCAACTCAAGACAATGTCAGTATTTTAAAGCAAAAAAATAGCGACCATATACTCGCTGAACAAAAAAATATTATGGATAGTCTTGTAGATAAAAAAAATCGGCTTTGGTTTAGCACTTTTGGCAATGGTGTTTTTAGACGTTTAGGTAATAATAAATTTAAACAATACGCCACACAGTTTACTACTTCAGGATTAACATCTAACTATACTTATCAACTTTTCGAAGATAGTCGCGGTGATATTTGGCTTGGTAGTGAATATGGTGCTTTTCGATATAATGAGAAAATAGATAGTTTTGAATTTGTTCTACTTAATCCCGATATTAAACAATCTGAATTGATGATAATTAATTCATTTTCAGAACAAAAAAATGGACTCATTCATATAAATACCCTTGAAAAATGGTTTTTATATGATTCTGTGAATAATAAAGTCATCTTTCAACAAGATGACCCTATTTATTTATCTTTAATGACTAAATCGCATGGCATGCTGCATGTTAAAGGGGGGGAGCTCTATCTTTATAAAAATAATAAATTAAAATTACTCCCTCATTTTATATTAAATGATATTGCTAAAGGAGATATAGTTGATTTGTTACAAGACCGTTTTGGAAAAATTTGGGTTGCGACTCAAAATGGTTTATATGTTTCGGATCAGCAAGGATTAAACTTTCAGCTTTTGAACTTTAATGGCATTGTGGCTAAAACACCTATTGCATCATTATTAGAAGGTAAGCAAGGCCATATTTGGGTCGTTGATAATCAAGCTTTTTATCAGATTAATAGTACTAACTTGCAGACAATTAATAGTATACCAAATATAAGAGGCTTATCTGATGCGCCACAAGATGAGGCGCTTGCTCAAGATCATAATGGAGTACTTTATATCGGGAGTACTAGAGGCTTGATATCTTTAAATCCAAAATCAAAAGTCACGCCACTAGGCTTGTATATTACTGAAGTAAAAGTTGACAGTACGATATTAAATACCATTCAAAATCAAAGTTTAGTTTCTCTAACTTCTGACTCTATGTTGGAAGAACAACCCAGCAATATAAGATTTCGTTTTGCAAACTTAAATTATTTAAATCAGTTTGGTACTGAATATCGTTTTAAATTAGTTGGGTATGATCAAGAATGGCAAACTAACTTTTCTAATGAGCGAGAGGCTAAATATACCAATTTAGATCCTGGAAGCTATCATTTTAAAGTTCAAAGTCGTTTAATTCATACCCCGTGGGTAGAAGTATCTTTACCCTTTGTCATTACGCCTCCAGTCTATGGTACTCTTTGGTTTAAACTGGTTTTAAGCTCTTTATTTTTACTCGTTTTATATTTTTTTTCTCGTTGGAAAATACAAAGATTAGAATATAGAAATAATCAGTTGCAACAACAAGTGGAAGATAGAACATCACAAGTACGTGAACAATATTGTAAAATTGAGAATTTACTTAAAGATAAAGAAAAGCTTTATACTCGAATATCTCATGAATTTCGTACACCTTTGACTGTAATGCAGATCCCCATTAAAGCGATGCTTGATAAAAAAGATAAAGATCAAACCCAATGGTTTGCAGCTTGGTGCAGTGGTCAGCGATTGATCAAGATGGTGGAGCATTTATTATTAACTTCGCAGCAAGAAGAAATAGAGCAAGCTAAAACTCAAAATTATGAAGTAAAGTCGGATATTGAAAAGATTTATCAGATGTTTTTTGTCATTGCACAGAAAAAAAATATAAATATGCAGTTAAATATAGATGTAGATACGCATAATATTTTATTACTGGAAGAGTCTCTGGAGCAAATAATAGGTAACTTATTATCAAACTCATTAAAATATACACTTGCAGGAGGAGAGATCATTCTATTTGTTAAGCAAAAAGGTGATGTATTGGTATGTAAGGTTACAGATACAGGAGTCGGCATTGAAACGGCAGAACAAAAAAAAATATTTAAACGGTTTCATCGTATTAATAATCCTTTGATTGAAACTGTTGAAGGAGCTGGCATTGGTTTATCAACTGTGAAATATTTGGTCGATCACAATAGTGGAGAAATACAACTTACGAGTGAATTAGGTAAAGGGAGTTGCTTTGAAGTAAAACTCCCAATAACAGAAGGAGGTGAACAAAAATCGAATATTATTGCGCAGCGACATTTTGAAGATGGATTAACAGACATTGGTGTATTAGAAAATATTGAAAAATCAAATCAGGAGAATGAAAATAAAAATTTGAAGAATACAGAAAAAAAATCAAAAGTATTAATTGTTGAAGATAATAAACAACTTAGATTAATGTTACAAAATCAATTGAATCACTTTTTCGATTGCATTACAGCTTCGAACGGGCAGCAAGGTTTGTTAGTGGCTGAAAAAGAGCTACCAGACTTGATTATAAGCGATATCATGATGCCTGAAAAAAATGGTTTTACTTTATGTTATCAACTAAAAAATTCACAATTAACCTCTCATATACCTGTAATTTTACTTACAGCCAAAGGAAGTAAGCAAAGTCGTATTGATGGTTGGCAAGTTGCTGCAGATGATTATATGAACAAACCTTTTGAGGTGGAAAATTTACGGCACCGAATTGATAATTTAATTGAAGGTCGGAAAAAATTACAACATTTTTATCAAGTTCGGCTGTTTAATCGAACGCCTAAAAGTCTAAATGAAGTTAATTCAATACAGAATAAAGGTGATACGACATACAGTGAAAAATTATCAGATACGCAAATAGATCCTTTACTTATATCTTTGCAAAAACTGGTGGAAATTAACTATAGTGATTCGACATTTTCTACCGATGAAATGGCTAGTGCACTTTTTATTAGCTCTCGTCAGTTGCAGCGAAAAATGCAAATGATTGTAAATATTTCTCCCTCTGAGTATCTAAAAAAATATAGATTAAAACAGGCAAAGAGTTTGCTTATCAAGGGGCATCAAGCGAGTTCGGTTGCTTATTCTATCGGTTTTTCTTCGCCAGCTTATTTTGGAGCCTGTTTCAAAGCTGAATTTAATCTAACACCTAAACAGTTTCAATCTAGTGCTAAGTTAAGGAGTGATTTAGTTCAAGAAAAACAGTTGATAAATGACACTTAATTAAATGTCAACCCCCCCTTGCCTTGTTCCTTTTTATTGTAAATATGAGTTAAATGCATTAGATTTAATTTTCAAATTTATTGTATTTAAAGGATAACTCCATGGAATTAAAATTAAACAAAAAAAAATTAAAGAATCTTTCTAAAGATAAAAAGGCACTGCCAGTGACCATTACTCCAAAGGTTAATGGAGCTGGTGCAGATGCAGGTTGTGGCGATGCTAGTAGTAAAAATCGACATTGTGGCAGGAATGGTTGGTGGGAAGCTTAAAATACATTGCAACGTTTGACTTTTAATATGCGCGCCCGTATAAATAGGGCGCTTATAAGCTAATTAAAGTTTCCTTTCTACCACTTAAACAAGCGACATTTTTGCTGAACTTTCATACCATAAACACCAAGTTTATAGGGACCAAGTTCAGCCTCTCGTACAGGGTCAAAAGAAAAGTTATTAAGCGATACGTCAATAGTACCATTTGAGTTTAACGCGTAGATACCTTGTATTTTACTTGAGCCAATTTCAAACATACTGATAAATTGATTACCGACAAGGTACTGATCAATCACTAGGCCATTATTTTCATCTACCGCATAGTGCCCTAATTCAGCATCTATAGTAAGTAACTCATAGGGACGAGTATTTTGATTTGGACCTTCACCATAAGTAATTGTCCAAGTAGATTTATCATCTTCTAATGGTTTTATTTCTAAAGACATCAGAAATTTATTAAAAGCCCCGCGTTTAGGTGAAATGAGTTCACAATCCCCTTTAAAGTAGCCATGCCATTGAATTGGAGTTTGAGCACTTGCGCTACCACTTAAAATAATGCTGCTAAATAATGGGATTAAATAAAGTTTTTTCATTGTTTTTCTCTTTTGTATTAAGGTTTATTTTAAGATGCTATCAGTAATACTTTTGATGTACCAGTTTTAGGTTCTTGAAGGCGGGGAGTCGGATTTAATTTTTTATTGTGTTAATGCTTTTATTTATAACGATACTTTTTGTTTGTTCTGTTCCTGATATAATTATCTCCTCGTTCATACTCTTAGGTATCTTTTATGGCATTTCCAATTCCAAGTCCTGTTTCTGATTTCAACCATGTTTTAAACAGTTCAAAATTTGACTCATTAATTATTATCGCGAATGATTTTACAAAAATAGCGAATGATGAGTTAAATACGACAGTTCATGCTCTCAGTTTATTAGACTCAAGAATAGGTAAACAAGTTGTTGTTACGATTTGTGACCAAGTACCAGGCAAGCGGTTAATATTGATGCCTACAGGAAAATTAAATCGAGATTACGACGATGTAAGACGTTATTTTGATGCTGCAAAAAAAGCGGTCGTAGAGGCGAAAGCAACAGGCAGTATTAATCCTGCAATCTACTTAGTGGATGCACCTTCGAATTCTGTATACCAAAATGCAGTGACAGTGGCATATTTAGGTGCGTGTCAGGCTTTATGGCAACCACTTGAGGCTAGAGAACATTTAGGTGAATCAATTGAGCCAATTCAAAATATAGGTTTGGTTGGCGCAACGCAAGCATCATGTGATTATGTTAAAGCAATCGCTGCAGGACAATATGCAGCACGCGATTTATGTGGTACTGAACCTGAACGCATGGCACCACCTAAGTTTGCACAATATTGTGAAACTTTGTTTGCTAATTCAAATGTATCTGTTGAAGTCATTTCAGATTTTGATGAAATAAATAAAAACTATCCAATGATGGCAACTGTTGCACGTGCCTCAATGGCGGTAAAACGCCATCATCCAAGAGTTGTTAAACTCACTTATTCTCCTGAAGGGGAAATTAATAAGACCTTGTTATTTGTCGGTAAAGGGTTGGTTTATGATACGGGTGGTGCGGATCTAAAAGTTGGCGGTCATATGTCAGGTATGAGCAGAGATAAAGGCGGCGCTGCTTCAGTGGCTGGTTTTGTTAAATCGGTATCTGATTACCAGGCAAAAGGCGTTAAGGTGGTTGCTTATTTAACTGTTGTAAGAAACTCTATTGGCTCTGATTGTTTTGTACCGGATGAAATAATTACTACACGCGAAGGTGTTAGAGTACGTATTGGTAATACTGATGCAGAAGGGCGCCTGGCTATGGGTGACTTACTCAGTGAAATTAAAGATTTAGCTAAAACTGAGGTTAAACCTGAAATATTTACAGTCGCTACTTTAACAGGCCATGCTGCACGTGCTATGGGTCCTTATGCTGCTCTGGTTGAGAATGGTCCTGCGCGTAATGCAAAAATATCTCGTAATATTGCAGATAATGGTGATCTATGGGCTGATGGTGCTGAAGTGTCTCGTTCACGACGTGAAGATTATGACTTCATACAACCACACACATTAGCTGATGATGTGCTTTCAAGTAATAATGCACCTTCAGCAGTAACTGCTAGAGGGCATCAGTTCCCTATGGCCTTCTTAGCAATTGCATCCGGTCTAGATAAACATGGCAATGACTCATCGATGCCAATTCCGTATGTACACATAGATATTGCAGGTAATGGTGTTGAAGGGGGCGATTGGCAGCATGGTAAGCCCACCGCTGCATCTGTTGCGAGCTTATTTGCAACTTATATTAAATAACTATTTTATTTAGTTGCTCAAGTATCGAATCAACCTTGTTATAATGGAAATAAAATTAATGAGGCACTGAGTGCCTCATTAAAAAATAAATAACATTTACTTTTTGAAATGCCTATCAAAAAAATTGGTTATTGTTTTATGTAAGTGTGTTTGTACTTGCTTACCTCTAAGGCTATGTTTTGAACCTGGGTATGTCATCATCTCAAAAGGTTGAGCTTGATCTTGTAATTGCTTAAATACCTTAGTTGCATGGGTAAACAATACATTATCATCAGCCATGCCATGATAAATCATTAACGGTCCTTTTAAACCTTCACTATAGTCAAAGACATTGCTTGCTTTATATCCAGCTGCATTTGTTTTTGGGTGAGATAAGTAACGCTCAGTATAATGTGTATCATATAAAGTCCAATCAGTTACTGGAGCGCCAGAAACACCAGCTTTAAAGTAGTCACCAGCTTTAAACATTGTCATAAGCGCCATATAACCACCATAGCTATGGCCGTATATACCAATTCGATCTGCATCAACAAAGTTTAAAGTACGTAAGAACTCAACGCCTTTGATTTGATCTGCCACTTCAGACACTCCTAAGTGTTTATAGATAGGATCTTCAAAAGCTTTACCGCGATTGTATGAGCCTCGATTATCTAACTGAAATACGATATATCCTTGTTGTACCATGTATTGAAAATAGAGGTTCTTAGAACGCCAACTATTGGTGACGCGTTGTGCATGAGGACCACCGTATACATTTACGATCACAGGGTACTTTTTACCCGCTTTTAAATGTTTAGGTTTGAATAAACGATAATGTAATGTTTGTCCGTCTTCGGCCTTCAAAGTACCATACTCAGGAGCTGATAAATCAGCAACAAAAGGGGATAGCGGGTGTTCAGAATCTAGTTTATTTTGTTCTAACCAAGTAATAAATTTTCCTTGGTTATTACGCAAACTTACAGAAGCTGGCTGATTAACAGAAGAACTGCTATCTATAAAAGAATTATAGTCTTTGGCCATTACAACTTTATGGTACTGACCCTTTTCAGTTAAGCGTTTGATTTCACCTGAGTGATTTAATGGTACAGAATACAGGTGACTTTCAAGTACAGAGTCCGCACGTCCTGAAAAATAAACTAAACCTTTTTCTTCATTAACACCTTGCAAACTATCTACGACCCAATCACCTTGAGTAATTTGACGTACTAATGTGCCATCATTTTTATATAAATAAAGATGCTTGAAACCGTCACGTTCAGATGCCCAAACAAAATGTTTATTATCTTTTAAAAAACGTAATTCTTTATGTAAATTTAACCAAGTCTTACTTGTTTCAGTTAACAGTACTTTTTGTTTTGCGTTAGTAGTATCAAAGGATCTCAATTCTAACTTTTGTTGTGAGCGGTTTTGCCATTGATAAGACAGTGTCGTACTATCTTGAAGCCACTTAACTCTTGGGATATAAATGTCTTTATGGTTACCTAAGTCTACCCAGCTAATTTTCTGATTGTTTAACTTAACAATACCGAGTTGGATGTCTACGTTATTTGTTCCAGTAAACGGATATCTTTGATTAAATAATTTAACTTCTTCGGCATATATTTCATTTCTAATAGCCTCAGATACAGGTGTTTCATCAATGCGTGTAAAAGCAATCTTAGATTCATCGTTTGACCACCAGTATCCAGTCATACGACCCATTTCTTCTTGTGATACAAATTCAGCCATACCGTTTTTAATTACGCCACCGCCGTCGGTAGTCAGCTTTATTTCATTACCTGTTGCAATATTTAGGGCATAAACATTTTGAGCTCTGATAAATGAGACATATTTCCCTTTAGGAGAAAAGCGAGCATCAGTTTCAAACTCTGGTGTATTCGTTAGTTTTTTACTTTCTTTTTTAGCTAAGTTGTAATAATACAAGTCACCATTTAGCGGAAATAAAAGTGCAGAACCATCCTTAGAAAATTTATATTCTAAAATGCCTTTACCAAATATACGTTGTCTTTCTCGACGGGCTTTTTCTTCATCAGATAAATTTTCAGGGCCAGAAAATAAACTTTTAGAATCAACAAGCAAGCGATTTGTTTTATCTTTTAAGTTGTATTCCCATAAATCATAACGATTGTAATCGTCTTCTTTGCCTTGAAGATAAGTGACACGTTCACCTGTCGGTGAAAATTTTAATTTAATGGGAGATTTTCCAGATAAACCTGGATCTGAAAATAATCGCTCTATTGTTAACGGCTGTGCCGTTATTGTTCCGCTTGTTATTGCCAGGACTAAACTCAATAATGTGGTTTTATGACTCATCTTTATCTCATATAAATAATTGATTTCGATATCCTAGTCACCTCTAAATTCAACAAAAATAGACATCGAGTGGTGATTTGGAATTCGATAATATCCCTATAAAAAAGTCACTGCAACTAATTGCCATAAACTGTAAGATAAAGAGGCGAAATAATAATGGAGATACCAAATGTTTGAGTTAGCCGCAGAATTAAAAAGAGATTGTATTGAACTGGCTGATTGGCCGTTATGTAAAGTATTGTTGTTAAATGATAGCCAGTATCCGTGGTTTATTTTAGTACCAAGGAAAAATGGTTTAAAAGAGATAATTGATCTGTCTGAGCAAGACCAAATTGTTTTTATTAAAGAGTCCGCAATATTAAGTAAACTCATCCAAGAGGTCTTTAACCCTGATAAATTAAATGTTGCGGCTCTTGGTAATATGGTAGCGCAATTACATATTCATCATATAGCACGTTTTAAAACAGACGCAGTTTGGCCTGCGCCAGTTTGGGGAAAGCTACCAGTAAAACCTTATTCAAATGAACAAATTGGTGAGATTATTAATCAGTTTGCCGATATCTAATAAATTTCCCTCTCAGTAAAAGTAACTTAGAGAGGGAGTTGTTACTGTTTACTTTGATCTCTGATTATTTAATACCTAATACGTCAGTACCTTGTTCAAAAATAATATCAACGGGGATATTCGCCGCAGTTAATTTTTCTAGACTTGTTGCTAATTCAGCTTTAATTGTGCCTTGTTCTTTAACTAAAGTATCAACACCTTGATAGTCACCATTGCCTTGTAAAGTTAAAATAAGACGTGACAGTTTAGCCATTGCAGCACTCATTTGACTCATATTAACTTGATATAAGCCTTGTTTATTTTGACTAAATGCACCTTCTTGTTTAAAGAAGTTAAAGCGGATCATGTTAGCTTTACCATGGGCTGAACTTGCGCCGAATCGTACTGAGCGAAAGATACCTGCTAAGAAGGTTGTGTAATAATCTTCTAGCTTACCTTCTGTTATAGCTCCTTTTTCAAGTAATTGCGTTACCATATATAAACCTAGAATATCTGCTTTGCCTTCTTCAAGTGCCGAAGCATGCTCTTGTAGTGATTGACGAACTGTACCTTGACCTGTAAGTGTATTTTTAATACCTAATCCATCATTGTAATATGAAAAACTTTTTTGACTCACTTTGTTGTAGCGTAGATAGAATGAGGGTTTGTTCTTAAAAAAAGTGAGTCACTTGGTTTTGGAGAAAATCCCCCCCTAATGACTCACTATGTTTTTTCTTGGGAGACATTAAAAAGTTGTAACTTATCATTTGAGGGGCAGCTTAGGGATTTGACTGACTCACTAATTATGAGAGAGTCTTAATCATTGTGATGAATGCTGAGTGATGTCAGTTGGTATTGTTAACGGCATCATACAATAGTAAAAATAGAAATATTATCTCTAGTGACTCTTTAAAAAACTGCTCAATATCTTGGATACTCATGCTGCACCCTTGTATCAATCTATTCTAATAATGGGATTGTTTATTGGTGAACTCAGGATTAAGCTCCATTGGCTGGCTTACCGTTGTATCAACAATAGTAGATAGTGTTAGTAATTTGTCAGCGATTAAATTTATCTGCTCTTCAGTTGAATCTGGATTGTTTAGAAATTCTGTTAACTTATTATCGTAATGCTTGTATAGGGAAGCAAGTTGCTCATCTGTAGCTAGTGAAATTATTTGATTTAACTCATTATCTGGCATCATATTCATTTCTCCAAGTTGGCTTTAGTGGTTTGATAGATTCACGTTCTCCAGCCATCATTTCTTCAATTCTGTGAATTACGTGATTAACTGCTCGATGTAAATATGCTTCTGTTTCTGATTTTGCGTGGCAACGAGATATTTCAATAAGATAATTTAAGTATTTATGAACAATTTTAAAGTAATTGGGATAGGGCAGTGATAAGGCAGGCTGTGGATAGAGAAGCAGGTGCTCTATCTCATCTTTTAGTCTAGCGTTACCTGCTAATCTCAGCTTTTCTAATTCTGCGTTAATTACACTAATGTTTTGATGATTCTCTTTTGACGCAAGTATTCTACGATAAAGAATTTCGTCAGGTAGTTCTGCTGGTTCATCGTTCATCCGTTGTACTCAGTATCGTCATCCTCAGAGAACTCAATGATGAAACTTAGGATAACGATAATGTCAGCGATACAGTCTATTGTCATGTTGCGTTTAACAATATATGTTTCTTCAAAATCAACATCTTTGAGTTGTATGTTTATGAGTTGATTTAACATTGACTCGTAATGTTTGATAACTCGTTTGACAGATTCTTCATTAAAGTTCCAATCAGGCGTAATTAACTTGCCTCTAACGCAAGGTTGTAAACTAATATCTTCTAGCTCTAGGATTTTCTCTATATTGAAGTTTAGCTTGTTGATTATTTTACTTTTTTCTTTGGGCTTCAGGTTCATCGTATTACACCGTAGTTCTTTCTGCTTTTGCGGCAGCGAATGTTGCGGTAATTTGTTTCTGGTTGAACTCGCCAACAACTTTAAAAATGTTATCCATCACTTCTTCAAGTAACACCATATGTTTTTTCTTAAAGCAATCATCTAGTAGTTTAAATAAGAAATCATCATAACCTCTAAGGATTTCAGCCACTCGCTCATTCGTTAGAAGTTCATTCTTGTCCAATCGGATAATAGTTTTAGAGATTAAATGGTTGTGGCAACCTGTCGTTGCATCAGCAAGTTTTTTTAATTCGAAATTAACGAGAGTTAGAACTAAGTGGTTTTCTATTGAGATAAGCTGTTGTTTGTCTTTATCGTTGGTCATTTTATGCCCCATTTACACAGAAGAAATATAATATTGGATATATTTATAGCAGCTTAAATATTGAACACAACCACTTTTTGATTTAGTGGATTTTACCCACTAAATCAACAGGTAAACAAAATAATCAGAATCAAATACTTAGATTCTGGCCGATGAGTTTAATTTTTAAGATTATGCTGCACCTTCATCATTCTCATGCTTAATATGGCAAGTCATAACTAACTCGTACTGATTTTTTTACTCTGATAGGTTCAGGATTAACGTTGCTCAATCAATAGATATCTGACAAATGTTGCATTCCCTAGCTCTTAGTATTAATATCTTTGACAGGGAAAAATGCACCCTGTTAGCCGCCCATTGGCAAAGACCCCTTCAGGTCAGCATCATTATGAAAACATGATACTTTTAAACGTGAACTTCGTGTGTACGTTAGGCGGCTGCGTGTGCTAAATATACGAGAGCTTCATAATGAAAGTAAAAAACAAACGTTCAACCAATGACCACCTCACATTCCCGTCTGGTCGTACAATAAAGCGCTGTAAAGAAGACGCTAAAGAGCTACGAAAAGCATCTAAAGACACTGATAATTACATCAGTTATAACAATGCGTTAAATCTTATTTCCAATAAAAATGGATTGGATATGCTTTGGGATAAAGCTATCAATCATATCGTCTCATCTCAAAAGGAATACTCTGAACTTGAAGACCCATCCACTTTCAATTGGCTGATGGGGCAATTGAAAAACAAGCATAGCCATCATAAGAAAGCTGTACATCAACAATTCAAGCAAAACGGTAAGTTAACATTGCCAGATGGTGAGGGCGGATTTGTTGATGTTTCCCCTCACAAGCAAGATAAAAGCGGCTTATTAATTACAGAAGAAGTTGCTAGGTTGGTGGAAGCTGATATTGAGCAGCTAGGTGGGCTTGAAAATCTTAAGGGGTTTGATGATGGGAACGTACAACTGATTTACGAAAAACCTAATAGTACTAGCCATTTGGCTTATGAGTTTCATGTTCGAGCCGATGGTGTAATTCATTATTTCTGTCGCTGCCTTCCTTGGGCGGGGTATGAGGCAGAACTACACGCTAGGGGGTACGATATTACCAATGTAGGTCATGGAACACGCTCAGCAGACACTGCGTTGCATTGGACTGGATTTACGTTTTGGCATCGTATGCTAGAGCTTAGAGAGTGCTAGTATATTGATGTTGAAAATAGTGCAACCTAACAAAGGATTGCACTATTTAAAATCTGGTAAACAGCTCTTAAACTCCCTTTGCATAGCTGGTATTCTACCTTTCTGGTTGGTATCCCCTGACAGGATGATAATTAACATTCCTAGCATTACCGATAACCCGTTAGATGTTTTTAATAATTGTACAAGTAACGGTTGAGGGTAGCCTTTGCTGTGACGGCTAATAGCATGAATGCCTCCATGCACATAAGAGCTTAATGCTTTCCATGAATACTACTTAAACTCTTTGAGGGCATCCATTGCTTCTTCAGGTGCTTTACCATCAAGCTTAACCAACATTTCAGTTAACATTGGTAATTTATTTGCTCTGTGAGCGTTATCATCCGTCAGTTCAGCCATAAGCTTGGAAACCGCGACATCTGAAGCTGAATACAATAACCACATTGCCCTAACTAAAGCTTCATATTGCAGCCTCACTAATCCCGTTGCGGAGGTTAGGTTTCCTGTACTGATCAAGATTTTTGCACTTTCTGCATGTTCAAACGCAATACTGCATACGATATTGGCAGCTCTTATACGTTCAGAGTTATCAAATAGTCTTAAAGAAAATAAATTTAGTAATTTATTTTCAAGACTTAATGATTTAGATAAAAGTTGGTTTATTTCTTCATTAATCATACTAATGCTTGGATGCCATATTTGCGTTCACGCTTTTCGAAAGCGTAACTGCCACCTTCTAAAATATTGCAAATGCTGGCTCTAGTACCGAAATTATCAACTACGCTACCATCTTCAAGTGCGCCAGTTTCATAGCTTATTACCTCTCCCTCGTTATTGGCGACAATGATTTGCTCTGCGTCAGTGTTAACAACAAGGTTGGCGTTATGAGTAACAATAATTACTTGGCGATATTTCTTTATTTGACTAAACAAGGGAACCAACTGCTCCATAATAAAATTATTATCTAAGTCATCCTCTGGTTGGTCAAACACAAAAGGGCTACCGAAAGGGTCGGTCGCTAGCTTTAAGCAAACATAGAATGTACCTCGTTGTCCGACACTTAGTTTATCAACAGTTTTTCCTTTGTACTCAAAGTCGGCATTTACATATAGATAATTCTTAACGCTTTCAGGTGAAAATAGATAATTTAAAAGCTCAAACCTACCACCTTGGTTAAAGTACTCAGATTTCCAAAATAAATCTTCAATAGCGATTAATTTAGGCTCACCGTTTTCACTTACCTCGCCTTCACAGGTGATTTTTTGGATTCCTGCGATTAACTCAAAAAAGTCATTTATTGTGATTACACCAAATGTTTCTTGTAATCTTTGCATTGACGTTTTGTTTTGAGTGCTTCTGAATTTACCACGGTTAATGCAGTCCTCTAACCCCTGATAAAATCTATTCACATTAAATGTGATACTTCCGTTTATTTTAATATCAGACAACATGTTGTTAACCAACTGGTTTTGTTCCACATCCCAGTGTTCTTTTTGTTCTTTTAGACTCGTAAATGCATTGTCGATGCTGTCTTTTTGCTGATTTAGATAGGTACGGTAATTCAACACTAACTCTGACCGTCTTTTCACGTAATCATGATATTGAGAAGTTCTTTGGTCAACTTCAGTAAGTTTGGCGTTTGCGTTGTCGATGGCTAATTGCGACTCAGATACTTTGCTAAGCAAGGATGATATATCTTGATGGATTCCCTGTTCTTTAAAACTCGTAACGATAGCTACGTTATTTAAATCTAGCTGACTTATTTCTGCTTCTAAAGCCTTAATGTTTTCGGTTATTTTTTCTAAGGTAACAGCAACTTGAAGTAGTGGAACTTTATTCAAAGCTTCTTGTTTCATGTTGATTGTATTTAGGCTTTGGTTAATATCTGAAGTTGCCCTTTGAATTACAGCTTCTACTTCCCTGAACTCTGTTATTATTGTTCGTTTTTCATTTGCTGCTTTCAGGTTTTGCTGATATTGAGCAATTAGTTGTTTATTTTGAGGGTTTGTGAGGGTAGCCATTAGCTTGGTATGCATATCAATAATACCCTGCTGGTGTGTTGGCGTATTTATTCTATTGCCTTGAGGGTCTGAAGACTCCCAGTACTGCACAAAACTTCTATATTTCCCAATATTCTCAGTGATTTCACTTGAAGTAACAGGGTCAAATGCAACATAGCGAATCCCTAGCATCCGTTTGATTTCATCACTTAATTCACTTGGCTCTTTGCTAAACTTTTGAATGTCGCCTTGAGATACATGTAAATATGAGTAAGTGTCGTCTTTGGCGTTGAATGTTAACTCTGTACCATCTCCTTGGTCTAAAGTAATACTTAAGCTTTTAACATTCACATCTCTTGCGTTATGTGATTTGGAATTGTGATTGAACAATGAGTGCATTGCGTCAAGAAATAAGCTTTTTCCCGTACCTCTACCACCAATAATAGCAACCATATTTGGATTTAAAGGTATTGTTTGCTGCTCAAATTTGATAGCTTGGGCTGGAAATATTTCACCACCAAGTTCTATAGACTTAAACCGAGGCTTCATAAATATATTCTCAACGAAGTTATCGGTTTGTTGAACTCGTGAATCAGGCTCTATAAGTGTTTGCCTTAAACCTTCAAATGTTGGCTTGGCTTTTACCCAAGTGTAGTTCTCACCTATACCAAAACTTCCGTTTTTTGCGTTACCCAAGCCATTTAAACTGTGGGCATCTGAACAAGCAAAAACGGGCTTTTCTGTTGCTCCATCAAATCTAGCCAAATTCTTAAGGAAGAAATTCCTGTCCTCAGCCCTCGCTAAAATTATTTGTCCTTGCTTCTCAATTTCTTTTGCCAAGGCTGTGGAGCGACCTTCTTTCATATTTGGTCTAAAACCACCGTACCCGTTAGGGCAAACTGCAATTAAATAATCAATCCCGAATCTTAAGTTTTCATTTAAGTGTTTAAGTAATAACTTGAAATCAACCACAGCATCAGAAATCTGTATGCCAGAGTTCTCTATTGAACTCTTGGAGCAATAAATGGTTTTGTCGTTATCTGTGGTATTGAAAATTGGAAAGGTGGATAGAACAGTGTTTATTTTTTGAGTTGATAGCTTATCAGAGAATAAGCAATGAATATTAATCCACTCGCCATCTTTATTTTGTTGATTGATACGAAATTCAACATTTCCTAAAGCTGTCGTTGCAGCATTTTTATTAGCAATTGATTGTCTAATTGCCTCAAGCTCTCCATCAGCAAAGTAGAAATAGTTAGTCACCCCAATCAAAGATAATTTTTCTTCGATTATTTTGTCCACATATTCATCAATAGTAGCGCCATTAAACTGACCGTTTTGGTGAGTAAAAGGTGAATGAATATGCAAATCCCACTTGTTCCAGACTGAACCAATCATTTACTGCTCCTTGTGTAACATACCCATATGATTCATATAGGGTCTATACTTAGCTATCTATATCGTTGATTGGCTCAGTATTTAATTGAGCCAATATTCTGTTTTTGGTAAGAGTTCTAAGTTATTGAATCCCTAGTACTGATTTTCCCTGATTAAAGGTAATATCCACTGGGATTTTAGCTTTTGTTAGTCTATTTAAGTCATCAGCTAACTGTTTTTTAATAACACCACTTTCTGAAAATAGTTTTCCAACACCTTTATAATCGCCATTACCTTGTAGTGTTAATATCAGTGTTGATAAAGAAGACATCGCATCACGCATTTTTTCCATGTTGACACTATACAGGCCATTATTGTCACGATTGAAAGCACCTTTTGCCTCAAAGTAATTAAACCTAATCATGTTGGCTTTACCGTGAGCACTTGATGCACCAAAGCGAACTGAGCGGAAAATACCAGCTAGAAATGTGGTGTAGTAGTCTTTCAGCTTACCCTCAGTTAATACACCTTTATCAAGTAACTGTGTCACCATATATAATCCAAGAATATCTGCCTTACCTTCTTCTAGGGCAGAAGCATATTCTTTCAATGCCTTACTGACAGTTGTATCACTATTAATAACTGACTTTATGCCCAAACCATGGGCGACTTCATGAAACATAGTGTTCGTGAAGAACGCATCAAAAGTTACATTATTTCGAGATTCAGGAGATATCAATTGCTCAGAAATCGGGGCTAGAATATGGTCGAATTTTGCTTTCATTGCATTTTTTAATTGTAAGCGTCTTGTGCCTTTCTTTAATTGCACCTCTTCATCATTTGGTAGATTAATGGCAATAGTTTTTCCACCTGCATTTGAATGACCCGCATAGTAAATAACATCATAGGCATTAATATCCGCACTTGAGCCTGACATTTTTGGCTTGTATTGTTCCGCAACAGGTAAGCCTTTCTGTAATTCAGGTAGGTAAGCTGCAAATTTTGCAAGTTTTTCGCTCCATTCTAAATCCTTAACTAACACGTATGATTCAAATGCAGCACGATACCCAAAAAGTTGGTCTTCATATGTTTCAATCGGACCGATAACAACATCAATTTGGTTTGTTTTCATATCCATCCATGCAAAATCTGATGGTTGGTAGTTGTCTGAAAGCAAAGCATCTGCTCGTAAGTTCAAATACTCAGAAAACTCTTTATTCTCTGCTAGTTTTGACGCTTTTCTTAGCAGAGCTGATGCTCTTTTTAATTCATCATTATAAGCTTCAGAGTAGGGGATTGTTATTAGTTTACCTTCTTTGCTGCGGCTAACGATGGTATACAAACTGTTACCTTTCAAATTTGCCGATTCATAGTCATTTTTAGTCATATCAGCAGGGTAAAACTCAGCTCCATGACGTTTGTTTTCTATATTCGTTAAAAATGGTGCATCACCAGCGAGTCGATCCCAAGAACCGTAGTTGATTTCAGCAAATTTACGGACATCTGAATCATCTATTTTACTGAGAAATTCATCTTTGTTATTTCCGAAAGCTTGCTTCCAAAAAAGGTCATCCATTATTTTTGATGCATCGATCAGAACCGCTAGCATCTGTCGCTGGTTGTCTGTCAGTGAAGTCAAATCAGTCTTTAAGTCAACAGGATGATAAATATTTAGCCTTTCTCTATCACCTATGAATTGTATGCTGCTCTTGATCGTGTCTACTTCTGTGTTGTCAGAACACCCTGATAATAAGCTTGCAGTAATAATGGCAAGGACTGTCATTTTTTGTTTTAGTTTATATTTCGACATTATTTTCTCTTGTGTTTATATTTAACATTTTTATTGCACAACCAGTAAATTTAACGGTTATGTCATCAGTTCAGCAAAATTTAGTGAAAATTCTTGCTCTAAGTAATTTACCGTTTCAGGTTGAGCGTCTAAAGATGCTCGAATTAATTGAGAAGTAAATATCCCACTCTTGGGTTTCCATCTCGCGGTGTTCCTGTTCTCAGTGATAAGCCAGTCAACTAATGCCACGTACTCTGATTTGTCACCATCATTTGAGTTTTCTTTTATGTTTGGGCAGACCAATCTTTGTTGCAATAGTGGGATGTTGTTAATCAACACTTCCCGAACTGGTTTAGCCTTATGCGTGATTTTTCCAATACCAACATAACCGTGGCCTTTTAAATATGCCGCAATAAAGTCACCCTCTTCAAATCCAAGCATTGCATCACGAAATCTTGGCGCTTGCCCTGCGGAAATGAAACCTAGATTTACATAGTCATCCCAGTTCCGATGCGCCCCCTCTCCAACGTTGTAGTAATACAAGCTGTTCTTGTAATCAAACCCAGATAACTTTTTGTGGAACGTATCGTGTTGGCGAAATTTGTCAGCATAATGACCCGAAGAAATATTTGTTAGTTGTTTTCCTAACTTCCAAAGAAGAGTTTTTTCTACAAGCAAGGCATCATGCTCCGATAAATCTCTCGCTACAACACGAATAATTGGCTCTAACCCTTCCTTAATAATTGATTTGATTCTTTTTGACTTGTCACTGTCTGAGTCTTCATATAGATGCGCTTCTTTTCGAGAACCTTTACCTTTCCCGTAATAAAACTCTTCAAAGTTTCTGGGGTCAATATAGACGTAAACGTAATAATTATTATTCATAAAACCTCAAACGTTGGCGGTTATCTTTTTATTCAAATTTGCTTATCTATGGCAACTTAATTAATTTGATTAAGATTTAGCCACACATTTGAATTGTATTTCTGTCTTTGGAAAGTTACCAAAAATATAAGGCGGTTTAGCGTCTATCGTTTCAACAACCTCAACGTGTTTACCTGTCAATTGGCACTGCTGATAAGCTTCTTTCATCGCTTCCGCCTTTAGTGTACCCATGCCAGAGAAACCTGTGGCTGCTTGTCTTGATACCATGTATGTATCATTACCCATTGGTATGATGCCTGAGTTTTGAGCGCAGCCTGATAAAACAATGACACATGCTAACAATTTGAATTTCACGAATTTATATCCTTATGTTTAGATGAATTACCATCCATTTACGGTTTGTTGTGATGACACAAAATCAAATGTTTCAGTTGGTTAACTAATTATGCCATAAATTATATTGGATTCTGACTTTACTTGTTTATTAATTGAAATGTTCCAAGCTTCCATTCTGCTGTGCCATTTTTTATGTTTCAAAAACTGTTGCCATGTTAATTCAAGAATTGCATTGACCTTATAGGAATCATTGAAAATAACAATTAAAAGGTAGTCAAATAATTGCTCTGGTTCTTCATCTGAATCTTTGTGAGGTAAACCATAAAATACACCTGTTAAGTTGCCTGTAACTGATTTTATGGCGTATTTTTTTCCACTGTTGCTAACTGCATCTATACTTTTCGTGCTGGTGGGGGCATCAATTAGGTTTTCTAGTCCGTTAGTTTTTGAAAAGTGGTCAATAGCAAACCTTTCACCTAAATCACCAACAACATTTTTTGTTCGAATTATTTTTCTGTTTTTTAACTCAGATACTAACTCACCATACAAGGTGATTAACTCTGAGTTGTTAAATTTATCGAGTTCATTAATTTTCATTTAATAACCACTCACCTGAAGATTCTCCGCTGGCAGAATATTCAACGGTGCCAGTTTTAATGTTTTTGTCTTTATAGCTTGCTTGTCTTTTTTGCATTAGATAATAGTTATTCTGAGGTGCGTTGCAGTGTAGGCAAGCATTACAGTATGGGAATTTGGGTGCGTTTCCTTTTAGGTTGTCGAACTTTGCAATGGCATTAACCCCTAAATCATTCAACTCGCTGTTGTCTATGATATCTGTAATTTTCTCAAGAACCGTTGATGCATTAGGTACGGTTTTGGCCGTTTCATCGAACCAGTCGATGCCATACCCATACACTTGCTTATTAGGTTTGTGGCAACTCCAGCATTTATCTTCAATATACTCAATGCGATACATCCAAGGTTCTTCATTCCACTTAAGGCTACCAAACAACATCCTTTTGACAAAAGAGCTTAGTTGAATGCTAAACTGTTTGATGTATGGGTCTTTACCAACGACAGGCTTGTCAATTAAGAAAAAAGGGGTTTCTTGGTTTTGATGGATATAATTGGAATCGAAAACGTTCCTTGATGCAAACCAAGCGCATCTAACTTTTGACTCCTTGTATCGTTTTTGCCTTCTTAGTGTTTCTGCTTTTGTTTGTCGAGATAGTTGAATTTCAAACGCGATATTGGCATTACCCTTAGAGCAGAATACATCAGCAATCCATTCTTCCCCTGTCGAACTTACCCCTTGCCATTCTGTTTTAACGTCCCACCCTGATTGCTTTGCAGCTTTAGCAACTACCCCTTTAATGTAAATGTGTTCTTGGCTTTCGGCCTCTGACAGGCATCCATCTTTCACCGCATGGGAGAAAAAATAGTTGCCTAGCTTGCTGGTTTTTGGGGTGGCCTTTGAGTTGCAACATGGCATTAATAACTCAAGGCTTTTATGGTTTAGTTTTAGTACTTCCCATGATGCATGGTCATATTCAAAAGCTAAAATATCAAGTTTTCCATTACGTGCTCTGATCGGCATTTATTTCTCCTGATTCCTTGTGAATATGCTTTACGCTGCACCTGGATAGTTTTCATCTTTAATACGCCCAGTCATGAATTCATCTTGAGCTTCTTTTGCACGTTCAAAGGCATTGATAGCTTCAGGAGTAACGTTTACTCCCTCAAGAGATGTTGGTAGGGTAGTAGCTAATAATTCAAATATGACATTCTCCGACTGAAGCCGATGGACTGTAGTTACATAAAGTTTTGTCGTTGCCAAATTTTGATGACCGAGTTGATATTGTAACCAACTATGGATGTCAGGAGAATTTGCATCTGTTATCTCAATTCCTTTTTCTTTACCCCAGCGATATAACAGTTGAGTTGCTCCCGTATGCCTTAGTGTATGGGGTGTTACTTCGAAATCAAGAGCATCACTTGCTTTTTTGAATGCGTCTTGTAATTCACGCATAGACACTGGAGTTCCATTTTTATTTAACCAAGTGAATTTGGAGCTGGAATCCCGATTTTGTTTCTTTGCGTTTTTCTTCGTTATGTATTTTTCCAGATATAATTCTTGTCGTTTTTGATACAGTGGTTCTAAATATTCATTAAATATCATTTTCATTGTTGAAACATGCACCATGCAGTTTGAAGGTGATTGTCCCTTTTTAATGTAGTTAAAGCGCTGGTACAGCGCTTTACTCTGTTTTAATTGAGCATATCGTTTCCAATGCTTGTTACTTTTAGTTATTCCGTTGGGAAATTGCATTACACCACCGATACGCAAGAATGTTTGCATCATTGTAGCCGCCATAACTGCGTAAACGGGGTCAACTTTGTATAAATATGCATACAACTGAAACCATTGCTCCATGCTGATAATTGAGTTTCTATAATCATCTCGCTTAACACAATACCTATCAGGAACAGCGGTCTCTATTTCTGTGTTCCGTACATTTTTTCTAGTGTGAGAAAGAAAATCATCATCCTTATCAGTACGTTGTTGAATAAGTGTCTTTTCAGGGAACACCATATTGTGGTTGACTCCTTCAATAGTGAGAAATTCATAAAACAACCTCCAGCTTCCCGCATAAATCTTTAAGCTTTCACCAGCCCATTCATAGTCATCGTGTAAAGATGTAATTATTTGTGATACTAATTCAAAGGTTGCTTCCCTGTAATCAATCGGGGAGTTATTGCCATGTTCATCTTCATTTTCTTCAAAAATGTTAATTAAGTAGGCGACATGATGGGCGATGTTTTTAATTGTTATCGGGGTTGCACTTCTTAGTTCAGCACGTAATAGAGTTCGATAATGGTATCGACAAATTAAGAAATCCAACAAGTGAGTTTGAACCTCACCGCCTTTATAGTAGGGAATTGGTACATCACCGTCTTTTGTATGATTGAATATTATTTTTCTCATACGCTTAGCCCTGAGTTAATTTTTTCGAATGCAAAACCACGGTCTAATATTTCTTGGGTTTGTCCAGCCTTTACTATCAAAATAGCTTTGGTTTTAGCTCTTGTAATTGCAGTGTATAGCCAGCTTCGCTCAACCAGTTTTGAGTTTTCAACAACAATAATGGCAGTCTCAAATTCACTACCTTGTGCTGAGTGACATGTTATTGCATAAGCATGTTGTAGGTAATACTCACCTTTGTTGACATCTTTTATATCAACTGTTTCCAAGGCTTTAAGCCCTTCCAGCTCAAAATCAATAACAAGGTCAGCAAATTCTGGCGTATAACTTTGTTGTAAAATTGTCTCGCCACTGACAATTCGACCAGTGGAGCCATTAACCAAACCTAATTGTTCATCATTTCTTTTGTATATAACTTCATCGTTTACCCTGAATTCTGGAGCTGCTTTAATAACTGTATCCCGCTTACGTAATAGCTTATGGAGCATAATATTGCTTTCTGCAACAGTCTTTTTTCTTGCAGCAATAACGTAAACGTTCCCATTTTTCGTCATGTTGTTAATGTACGTATCACGCACAATATCCAATACATTTTGATTGTCATGATATTCAATGATTTCAACTTCGTGGTTGCAGGTGAATAGTTCGCCTTTCTTGATTTTTTCTGATACATCCACAATACCGCCTTTGCTTCGGTAGTTATGTTTTAGCTCAACTAATGATATTTTATTTGAATTCCGAAGCGTATGAAAAACCAAGCCAATGCCGATTGGTGCTAGTTGCGCCCAATCCCCTATAAATACCAACCTAATAGGTTTTCTTTCAAAGGCTTTTAGTACACGGTACATGGTTTGTAAATCAACCATACTGGCTTCATCAATATGGAAAACTGGAATATCGTAATCATCAAGAAATGCCTTATCCCTAGCCATTTTATTTAGCAATGTTGCAATGGTGAAAGCATCGTCATCAGTTTGTTGTATTAACCTTTGTGCAGCTTTACCAGCCAGCGCAACCTGTAAAACATGCTGTCCAGCAGCTTTAATTATATGATTAACAGCGTAAAGCACTGATGTTTTACCTGTGCCAGCTCCACCGCTAATTACGGATACCGTACTTGTCAAAACAGTTCTTAGAGCTAATTGCTGGTCTTTATTGAGGTGATGACCAGATGGTAGTTGATAAGCAGAAATTTCATCATCTGATACGTTAATATTTTCAATATGCTGCTCAATCCTGAGTCGTAGCTGCTCCTGAACGTATTGCTCCATAATGGCAACACCAGCTAGAGCGTAGGTTTGGTTGTATAAATGCTTATGGGGTGATTCCTCTTGCATCTCTCTTGCCCAAGAGCCAACAGGGTTCAATTCTGAATGTTTTATTATAATTCTCGGTGGCGAAATGCTTGCTGCGTTATTTGCTGCGATAATGCCCTTGATTGATAATTTTGAACCTACCAGCTTTTTAAGCTCTTCTTGGAATTCGAGAGGGTAAACTTGTGTGCTACCATCTTTTAGCTTTCGGTAAATTGATTCTTCTACGGCACAAATTAACCTTCTTTCATCGTCATCGGGGATATTCATGGCGCTCGCAAATGTTTCTGCATGTTTGAATGTTGAGAATGCCCACAACCGAAAAGGGTCGTCATTTAACTTTGCAACAGTTTCATCTTTATAGAACCCGTAAGCCTTTAGTGCTGCCTGTTTAATATGTTTTCTGTCGATAACTTTGGCATTACTTAATACTCCTTCAATAAATGAAATAAGTTCTGCTTTACCGCTTTGTTGGTGCCACTGGTTTACAATTACCGTTGCAGATGCGCGAGAAATCCGATCAATAGCGCACAGGGCATCAATATCTCTATGTTCGAGCTTTTCCACCAGATCATTTGGGAACGCTCTAAGAACGCGATCAGCGATTGATTTGCCAATACCAGACCCTTGCATCAAAAAATCCGCAATCAAATCATAGGTTACATGTGTGTGTGTGATTTGTTCTGCGTGAAATTGCTCACCAAATTCGTGATGTACAACAAGAGCGCCATCAATGGTTACATGCTCACCAATTTCCACCCTTTGGTCTGCATCATCGAGTAACACTCGAAAAGATGTACCCACTGTTTTGAGCCTAAAAATCTGACGTTTTTCAGAATTAAAAACAAGTTTGGTAACTGTTCCCGTTGCTTGTCGCATCAGTGAGCACCTGCTACTTTTAACCCTGCAATGCTAGAACTCTGCATGGCCTTGTCTCTTGCCTTGTATTGTTCTAATTCAATCTGGAGGGCATGATTTTCAGATTCGAGCCGTTTCCGTTCTTCACGTTCACCAACCAATTGCTCCCGAACCTCCTTAACTTGCTGGCGAAGCTTAGAAATAGCGGCAGATGTCATTGTCTCTTGCATTTCATCAAGAGCTGTTTCGGATGCATAACAAATAGTTTTTACTTCGTTTTTTACAATCATCAAATCAATGTCTATCAATTTTTCTTTGACGGTGGCGTTGCGAGAGAAAAATGTTGGAGCTGACTTTATATCTTCTATTGGTTGGTCTAGGAAAAACGACCAGATTTTTTTGTGGTACAACCGTTTTTTGTTGTTAACAGGCCATTCGTAGCCATCATTCGCTAATCGTTCATTAATAAAGCATAAGAATCGAGATACATTTTCGTCACCAATCTGCTTGTTTGTTTTTGGGTCATTTATAATTACGTTCAATTGGCGCAATTTAAATTCAGCAGCTTCGATGTCAGATTTAAAAGACTGTCTTAAGTTGTCAGGTTTGACCCTTAAACCTACAGCAATAGCCAGTTTTGAGCGGTCTATTCTTGATTTTTTCTTGTCTAGCCAGCCAGCAGCATCGGAACCAGAAAGCTCAAGGATGCTATTAAGAATATCTTGCAGCTTTAAGCGTCTTAACTTACCAAGTGCCTGTTTTCCGATAGTTCCAGCGTCATATTCTGATTGCATTGCTTGTCTATCCATGTCTCACGACCATAATTTCGTCAAAGTCTTCAAATACATCAACAGGTTCGAGGTTATTGAATTTATCCTGCAAGTCTTCATCTGATAGTCGTTTGTCAGGTGGGCGCTTGTTATTTCGCTCCATTAGCACGACATAGGGGGTGTCAAAAAAGACAGCGCAAACCTTAATATCAATTTGATGTTTGTGTTTGTATATCAAACTAAACCATCTGGTTCGGTCAGATTTGGTTAGGTTTGTTGCATCAACAACAAGGGTATGCATATCGTTATAATAATTTGATTGCTTAGACCAATACGACTTACCAGAACATGGAGCACCAACCAATACGTAAACTCTTGTTGGTAGCTTGCGCTTTAAAAATTCCTCAAATTCATGCCGAGCTGTTCGCCAAGCTGCATCTCGGATATTTGGATTAGTATATGAATAATTTCCATCTTTATATAAATGAGCATCAGGAGATACTACTCTTGGCTCGGAGGTTATGGAAAACTGATTTTTTTGGTTGTTTTGAGACTGTAAGTTTGAGTGTGCAATATCAACAGCAAGATAATTCTGTGCTTGTAGCTTGTCGTTTGCTATTTTTAGTCGATTTTTCAAGCCTGATATTTCTTTCCTGCTAGCTCTAAATTGTACATGTGCCTCATCTCTTTCGGTTTCCATTGTCTCTTTGGCAACGATGGCTAACCCAAGCTCAGATTGGGTGGTACTATCTTTAAACGTTTTTCTGAATTTAACAATGTCGTCTTTAACAGAATGATACCTTTTGTTTATCGCTTCATCTTTCAATCTCGCTGTGTGCAAGTATGAATTGCTAACGTTAGCTTTTTCGCAAACCTTTCTGATTGAGCATTCGTTAAGGTTGCCCAAAGCTGATGCTCTAGCTTTCAATCGTTCAAATGCATCTCGAAGTGCTGTAATTTTCTCATCGTGAGTTCGGGTATCTCGTTTCTTTTTGGTGTCTATTTTAGTCAAAATAACCATCCCCACGTTCATCAGCATAAATATCTTTCAGGATTGAACCGTAGTTTTTAACAAATAGCTCAGCTTCGTTTTTTATATCAACGGATTGATGACCAATGCCTTTAAGGTATTTGATATAATAATCAAAAGTACCAAGTAAATCACGACTCCAAGCTTCACCAAATAGTGCGTCTGAGCATTCCTTTCCGATACAATGCGCTGGATTGGGTAAGGTTGCTAGAGCATCGGTTATTTCTTTGTTGATTCCGCTCTCTTTGCGTTTTTCACGATTTGGGAGCTTGGCGCATGGGGTGTCTGAGCTATCGCTGCAACTTCTTATACAAGCCACGGACATCGGTGTTTTAAGAGCGTAAATTTGATTTTCTTTAATTCGGGATAGTAGCATTTCTTTGATGCGGCCTTTGAGTTCAATTTGCATATCCATTTCTGTTACTGATTTATTTTCAAATTCAACCCTTAAGTCTTTTTCTATATGTTCGGCACCGATAAGCATTTGTTTCCCTTTAGTTCCTGAAAGTTTTCCAGAAACCATTCCTTGAGCCATGTCTTCCGCTAAGGACTCCTGAGAATTGGTTATGTTTTTGTTTCGTTCAGCGATAACAACAGGATTATGTGAAAGGTAGGCATCAGGCATTAAAGCATTGCTATGTCCAAATAGCTTTTTTAAAATCAAAATTGCGGCTGCACTATTTGCACCAATATATCCTGCTAAAGTTGCCCGAATGCAGTGTGCAGTAGCTTCGTCTTCATTTTGCGAAATAGTTTTAAGTGAAATATTGTAGCGGCTAGCAAAATTTTGTATAAGTCGGTTAAATGGCTCTCCTGTATTCATTTTTCGCTTTTCACTTGATTTGTCTGAAGATTTTGTATTGTTTTTTTGAAATAATACACTACCTGAACGGTCGATTTTACTAAGTTCAGCAAGTTGAACTGCTTTTTTTGTTTGTGGTGGCACTGGAACTACGTAATTTTGTAGGTGTGTTTTTTTTATGTCGGTAATAAGATAATTTAGTAAGTTGTGCCTCTTTGATGGCTGGCAGCAACCTTTTTCAAGGTTTCGCATGTCAACATTCCGAAGCCCTGTAGTTAAGAGGATTATCCAAGCCGCAGCACCTTGAGATAATTGCTCGAATTCCGAATACCATCCCTGAGTTATCATGCCTGTATGGTTTGTTTTACTTTCGACTAATCTTAGCGGTAGTATCGACTCAAGTTTTCTTTTATATTTTTTCTGAATAATAGAGCCTACATTCAAATTAACTTTTCTTCCCTTTTTAGGTGGGTTCTCTTTGTGAAACTCTTCTATTTCATCAAATACATCAACAATAGTATCAAAATATTCATCAATAAATGGAAGTGCGTTTTTAACGATTGAACTGACGACTTCAAATTTCAGAGGGGCGTATGATTTTGTCGTAACATCTAAACCATGAATCTTTTTTATCTGTTTAACCCATGCTTGGCAGGACAAACTTTGCTCTTGCCAAGGTGTTGAAATGCCAGATACCAAAAAACTTGAATTAGGGAAAAAATCAATTGGAATTGTTGAAAACCGATTTAAACAACTATATGTGGAAACGGAAAGCCCACTATTTTTAGCTATGGTTGACTGAGCAACCAATTGGATATCGTAACTAGATAACTGAGAAAGCCCGTTGAATGGCTGATTCCGCTCAGCAATTAAAATGGATTTAGGCTGTAAGGTATCAAAAAAAGCGTTGATGAATCCCGATATTTCTTTTTGAATAGTTGAAACTGCAAGGTTTGATATTTGAAGTTTGTTATAAGCAGCTACTTTGCAAGCAATAAGTAATGGATATGCAGACTCGTCTTTTAGCCAGTCATTCCATTTGAAATTGTACTCATCTGTCCCAAAAACATCCCACACGCCATCTGAAAAATTTGAAGTTGCAGATATGCTGCTCATGTTTGAGTCTTTATAATGTTCAGCCAGCGCATCAATGCAATCCCATTGTTTTTTCCCTAAGTTCCTAGTTGAATCTTTGTTGTCTGTAATATTTATAATTTGATTCATTAGATACCTCCAGTTTGCAATATTGGTGGTAGGAGTGGCGTTTCGTTTTGCATAGCGTTATTAGCTTGTTCATACGCTAGCTCTACCAGTTCGACACCGTTTTGATGGCGTATTCTAAATTTATCTATTGTGTCGCGAGCGATATACAGTCTATCCTCAAGTGTAACTTTAAAGATTTCGGGGTCACTGCTTTGTTTGTTTTCATATTGCATAATACGATAGCAAATTGCAGGTAGATGCTCAGAATAAACCTCGCTTCGCTCACAGCCAAGGCACATATCGTATTTTCTACAACTAACTGCTATTGGTAGTTCATGAGATGGATTGCTTGGGTCTGAACAATCACACAAATAGACTTTATGAGTATCTGAGGAGCGTTCACCATCTTCTTTAATCTTTCCCTGAAAGGTCAATGCTTTTTCAAGTAAATCGCTTGTAAGTGCTACAATAGCACTGTTGATTACTAGATTTCCTACGCCACTTTTTAAAATATAACTAAACAAAGTAGTATCAAACTGACTGTGATTTAGGGCATCTTTAAGTTTTGCTATTAACTCATCTGCATTTTTAACATCCTTTAATAGCCTGAGTAGCTTATGACCAGCGAATACTTTTCGTATACGTCTAGTTTCAATTGATTTAAGGGAAGCTCCACTATCATCTACAATGTTGTAGTTAAGAGCGAATGCTGTCAGTTTTCTATGTAAATCAGAAATATTGAAGAAAAATGTTCTGTCTGCATTACGATTGCTATCTAAAAACTTCAGGTAGTTATAAAGCGGGCTATTAATTTTTACAGGTGTGCTTATGAATTTGCTAGAGCCGTATCCTTTTGCTTTCTTCCCAACTAAAACAATGGATTTATCTCGTGATGGAGTCTTGCTGGTGACACCAAGTTCAACATCAAATATATCATACCAAAGCTTATCATTTACCCGAACTCTCCAATCTAAAACTGTTTCTAAATTCAAGCCTGTTGTAATTAATGTATATAACAAGATAGCTAGCTCGTGATGGTCTGATTGCAGTGACAATATACTCGCGTACTTAACCTTACTCTCTGTTTTACCTCCAGTAATAGCCCAGCCAAGAGAGTAAAGAAAATCCATAAAACTATCTAGATGGTTGTATTTGTTTTTCCTACTACACGCGGTTCTCAGTCTTGCCATAAAATAATTAAGGTCACTTGAATACGGTGTATGTCTTATTCCATTCCTTTCGTTCCTAATGTAAATGTATATATTTTTTAATAGTTTTTCGTGACCTTCATTACCAGATTCAAGTAATTCAAATATTTTTTTATTTGACATTTTTACATTGTTAAGTGGGATAAAGTCATCTCCAAGCCCTATCTCTGAAGACTTTTCAAGAGCATTGAAATGTCGTTGCGCTTGCTCTATTTCATAAAAGGCATACGCAAGTATTTGTATTAATTCTTTGTCACTATAGTCATATTCTTCTTTTAATTTATCTAAATCAACTTTAGATAAATCTCTCACTGAAGTTGTTTTTTCCTTCAGTTTTATAGCTGTTAAGTTGCGTTTCGACAATGTTGGATGTAAATCTACGAGCGTTTTAAAATGAGATTTGTATGTTTTTGCTGTGTTTGTAGTCAACGTGCTCAACCAGCGGCTTACATGCTCCATTGACAACTTATCAGCAGAGGTTGGTGGTGACTCAAGTGTAGAAAGGAAACCGAACAGGCTATTTATTGTACTGTGGATTTTTCCTAAAGTTGATTTAGATATATCCGCTAGTGACATCTTTTTTATTGTAAGCTGAGCAAACGTTGTTGCTATTTCATATCCAACCAATTCCTTTCCATCTCTAACCATTAAGAAAGCATCCTTTTTCCCAGTGCTATATTTAGCTGCACGAAAGTATGACTTTCTTGGATATCGTGAATCGGTTACTTCATCAGTACTTTTGGGTTCTTCAAAGAAAAGACGTACTGAGTGATATAGTGAATCTGTATAATGCTTATATTTAGGCAAGCCATTTACATCAACCACTGGTAATGTAGCAACTTTGCTATCAGGTATAGATAATTTTATTTTAGTTTTCTTAGACTTTGCCATACACAAATCCTTTTTATGTGAGTCGTTACTGAATTGTCGCTCTTTGAAGTGTAGTGCTATGGTGAGAGGGTGGCAAATTTTTTTTGAAAAAAAGTGAGTCGTTTTGTAAATTTACGTATTTTGAGCAACCTCGTGGAACATAGTATTTGTAAAAAATGCATTAAACGTAATGTTTTTGCGTTGCTCAGGGACTATCAGTTGATGTGCAATCGGAACTAAAATTTTATCAAACTTTGCCTGCATGGCATTTTTAAGCTGTAAGCGCCGAGTCCCTTTTTTTAGTTGAACTTCTTCATCATTTGGCAGATTGATTGCAATTGTTTTACCGCCCGCATTTGAATGACCTGCATAATAAATTACGTCATAGGCATTTAAATCGGCATCAGAACCTGGGACTTCTTGTTTATATTTTTGCTCTACTGGTAAGCCCTTTTGTAGTTCTGGTAAATAAGCTGCGTATTTAGCCAGTTTTTCACTCCAGGCTAAATCCTTTACAAGCACATAAGCTTCAAAAGCAGCACGATAGCCAAATAATTGATCTTCATAATTTTCAATCGGCCCAATAACAACGTCAATTGGATTATTCTTCATATCCATCCAAGCAAAATCCGAAGCTTGGTAATCATCTGTTAATAAGGCTTGGGCTCTTAGGTTGAGGTAGTTAGCAAACTCTTTGTCGTCGGCCAAAGTTGATGCTTGTTTTAATAAATCAGCTGCCTCTGATAATTGTTTTGCATAAACTTTTGAATAAGGAGATGAATATAAAGCACCTTTATCATTACGACGTACAATAGAGTATAATCCTTGTTTATCATCTAACTGAGACTTGTTAAGTTCATCTTTTGTGATGTCAGAAGGGTAAAAATGTGCACCCAAAGATTTTTCTTCATAGCCAGTTAAAAAAACTTTATCTCCATTTAATCGATCCCAAGGTCCATAATTTACATCTGCAAATTGTTTTACTTTTTCGTCGGATATTTTAGATAAAAATTCAGCTTTACCTTCACCAAATGCTTGAAGCCAAAAAAGGTCATCCATTATTTTAGCTGCTTCTATGAGCTTAACTAGCATTTTAGTTTGATTTTTAGAAAGAGATGATAAATCAGCTTTTAACGCTACAGAAGTATAAATATCTAACCTGCTTTTAGGCATTGAAATTAATTCAGCTGTTGTTGTTTTAACTGTTTCTATCGTTTTTGTCGTTTGTTCATTTTTTGGTTGATTACATGCTGTGAGCATTGTTGTACTACAAAATATAAGTGCTAGACTAATTTTATTCAATTTCATGAAGAGGTTCGCTTATTGATTTTTATAAGGCATCTAGAGTAATAGCGAAGTGAGAAGCTGTAAAGTTACTAAAATAAAAAAAGATATAATTTTTCTTAACTTTATCGACAACTTAGTCAATACTTTAGATTGATAATAAAAATTGCCTTCCCTAGTGTATGGGATATCAAAAGGAAATGGATTTATGTCTACAGAAAATGCATTACTTACGATTTTAATAGAAAAAATAAATAACGATACCCTCGTTTTACCAACATTACCTGCAATTGCAGTTAAAGTGAGGGAAGCTGCTGACGATCCGGATGTTAACTTAATGGAAATGGCTGAGGTGATAGGGCAAGATCCTGCTTTAGCTGCCAGAATGATCAAAATTTCTAATAGTGCTTTTTTAGGCAGAACGATTAAAGTTTCTACTTTAAACCAGGCTGTAACGCGTATTGGTTTAAGGCAAATTAAAAACATAGCAACTGCGATGGCAATGGAGCAATTATTTGTTTCACAAAATGATTTGGTAAAAAGTTACTTAGATAAATCATGGCAAAAAACGTTAGAAGTTGCATCAAGTGCAATTGCCTTACTGCAAATTTACATTAAAAGTAATAAACATACCTCTCTTAATATAGATACAATTACTTTGGCTGCGCTTGTTTATAATATTGGTGTATTGCCTATATTGACTGAAGCAGAGCGCCATCCTGAAGTTTTTGCAAACCCGGCTTTTCTCGCTTTGGCTATAAAAAAATTGGGTGGGAAAATAGGTGGTTCAATAATGCGAGCTTGGGGTTTCACCGAGAACTTTGTTGAGGTTGCGGAGAGTTGGTCAAATCCTAATTATCATCCGACAAATCCTTGTTATGTAGACTTTATTCGAATAGGTGCAATTGAAGAGGGTGTACTTAAAGTTGCTGATAAAGATAGCTTATTAGAAAATTATGTAGAAAAAGGCATGTTAACATCACTTGATATGTTAACTAGTGATGACTATTTAACCGTAAGACATGATGTGAAGTCTGTTTTTGCATGATGACTTTATTATGCAAATTTATTTTAAAGTTGTTTGGTTAGTTTGATATAAGCCAATATTCAGTACAGTATTAAATATTGGCTATAAACGGCTTAAAGTCGAATAGTGTTATGCTAATTATTCCGCTTCAGCATCACCTAAACTTGTTAATAAATCTTCAAGCATTAGTTTTAGCTCTTCACTGGCTAAAATGAAATCGGCATCCAGTTTTACAACCATATCTTCTTTTGGTATATCTGCATTTTCATCTTTTAATACTTCAGAATAGTTTATGCGTTTAATGCTGCCATCTTCAGCTAGCATAAATTTTATGCGTTCATTCCAGTCTAAAGCAAGTTTAGTAACTTGCTTCCCATTCTCTAGATGTTTTTGTACTTCATCAGATGAAAGGTCGTGTTGCTTTAATTTTACTTGTGCACCATTTTCATCTGCTTCTTGTAAGTCGGCATCTTGACCAATTGCAAAGCCTTCAGGGGGTGACATATTGGTTAACCAGTCAGTTAAAAATAAGCCTAAATCAAAATTAACAAAAGCAGGAACAACTGGCAGGCTACCTAAAGACTTACGTAACAAAGCAAGTAATTCTTCTGCTTTATTAAAACTACCAGAATTTACAACTAACCAGCCTTTTTCTAAATCTATAAACGCAAATTGTAAATTTGATTTCTTAAATGCTTGAGGCAATAAGCTATGTAATAAATTTTCTTTTATTTCATCTTTTTCTTTCTTTTTAACTGGGCGGTTTTCATCTATTTCAATTTGTTCTACTTTTTCAGCGACAAGTTCATTTACAACAGCAGCAGGTAATACTTTTTCTTCTCGTTTAGCACAGACTAATATTGATTTTTGTGAAAAGTGAGAAAGCATTTGACCATGTTTTCCAAGTGCTTTTGTCCAACCAAATGTACTTAGGTCTTGGCTGCCGCAGGGGCGAAAAATATCTTGTTCTAATGCTTTTTCAAATTCGTCTTGTTGGTATGAAATTTCTTGCTTAAATTTGTAACAAATAAGGTTACTAAACCACATAAATACTTTCCTAATATTAAATACCAATCGGGTATAGGGCATCATAACAAGTTTGCTAATGACAAATAAAGGGATTAAATAATCGCTGTAAAATTTAGCTTGGAAAACGAACGTTTTTTTGGAAATAATAAGTTTAAACTTTTTATTCTGTAAATATTCCCATAGGGGTAGGCATATTTTTAGGAAAAGAAATATGGTAAGTTAGGCCTTCACCTTCTTCTGAACTGACATCTATATCACCTGAGAGAGTTTGTTTTACTAAGTTAAATACAATATGAGTTCCTAACCCACTTCCTCCTTGATCTCGCTTTGTGGTAAAAAATGGGTCAAATAACTTAGTCAATTGTTCTGTTTTAACCCCTTTACCATTATCTTCAAAAATGATATCAACAAGTCCATCTTGTTCGGTGATTTTAATATTAATTTCACCGAGTGCTACGCCCTCTAGCCCATGAATGAGGGAGTTCATAATCAGATTTGTGAATATTTGGCTTATTGCTCCAGCAGGTAAATTTAAAATTAAATCTTCTGGGCAAAATAAGTTTATTGCATGTTTTGTCTTTTTTATTTTGGGGTGTAAAGAGCGTATGATCTCTTTTAAGTAATCTTTTAAATTTATGGTTCTTACTGCTTCACTTGCTTGGTCAACTGCTATTTGTTTAAAGCTTGCAACAAGCTCTGAAGCTCTTTGTAAGTTAGTGGTTAATAACCCTGTACTTTGCATGGCATCATTTATGAAATCTTCAAGTGCTTTTGGAGAAAGCGTTTTTTCTTTGTAAGAGCTTTCGATTTGTATTAAGCGTTCATGTAAAAATGATGTTGCAGTTACACCAATACCAACCGGTGTATTGATATCATGTGTAATACCTGCAACTAAGCCGCCTAAAGCAGCCATTTTCTCTGAACTCACTAAACGTTCTTGTGCTTGATTAAGTTCGTCGGTATAACGCTGTAATTCTGTATGTTTTGTTATGAGCTCTTGTTCAGTATCTTTTCTTAATTCAATCTCTTCTGTTAATGTGAGTTTTTGTTTTTCTAGTTCGTATTTTTGTTGTTGCAGATCCATCATAGCTTGACTTAAGGTTGATGTTTTTCTCGCAACTTCTTGCTCTAGAATTAAGTTTTGTTGATCAAGCTTTTCATTACTGACTAATAGTTTTTTTTGTGTTGTTTCTAATTGTACTTTGTAGTCTGTGATTTTATCGATCATGTTATTAAATGAAATCTCCATAATTTTTAATTCATTATGGTCTGTCGTATGGATTTCTAGTTTTCTACCTTCTAAATCCTCTAATTCAAGATCTTCAATTTGCTGTGTTAAATCTGTTAAAGGTTCCGTTAGTAAGCGTCTAAAAGCCAATAGAAATAGAATAATTAAAAAAGTTGTTTTAATAAAAGCATTACCAATTAAAAAATAGATAGAAATCATAATGCGGCTTAAAACAACTTCTCTACTGGAGAATAAGGTTACATCACCTACTTGAGTTGCTCTGCCTGAAAACTCAAAAATAAGTGGAAAAGTATAACCAAATAAACCTGAAGGACCATCTTCAATCATTGAAGAATCTTGGACAAGTTGTTCACTATAAATATTAACAATATCTAATGAACGACCAAGTTGAGAAATAACTTCTCCGCTATCATCTCTTACTATAATACCTTCAATCGACGGGATAGCTAATAGGCCTTCAGCAATTGTGACTGTTTGTTGAGTGTTTAACTCCCAAATGGCACGCGTTAAACTACCAGAGAAGGTTTTTTGTAATGTTGTTAATTCGTTTCGTATAAAATCTTTTGCATTATAATATTCAGCAAAAACTTGCCCTAGAGTGACAATAAAGGTCAGTAAAAAATATACCGACAATACATTTGTTAATAGTTTCTTTGATAGGCTCTTTTGTAACATGAATTAACTAAAATTCCTTTATTGAGGTTTTTAATTAGCTTTATAAACTTAGCCAATAACATAGCAAAAATAAATAAAAATAACTGTTTATTCGAATATTTATATTTATTTATATGAAAGTTTTATTTATCTAGTTCAAACAAGTCTGCTTGTATGAGAGTATTATATCATTTGTATAAATTGATTTACTTCGCTAAAGATGAAACGAATTAATTCACCTAAAGTAACTTTATTTATATTTTTTACATAATTTTAAGGTTTTTATGACATTTCCTGTTTTGATATGTGATGACTCTATGGTTGCGCGAAAGCAAGTTCTTCGTGTATTAAAACAGTATTCTGATTTTGAATTTTATCAGGCTAGTAATGGTCAAGAAGCATTAGATATATTAAGAAAGCAAGAGATTGGCTTATTATGTCTTGATTTAACTATGCCTGTTATTGATGGAATTGGTGTATTAGAAGCAATTAAAGCCGAAAAAATAGAGTGTTTTACCGTTGTGATATCTGCTGACATTCAAGATAAAATGAAGCAAAAAGTAAATGACTTAGGAGCACTCAATTTTTTGGAAAAACCCGTTAAAGTAGAAACCTTAAATTCAACCTTGCATAAATTTGGCATTAGATAAGTATCCTTATATCTTAAATAGATAAAATATTCTCATTCTCCCATTGACAGAGTGACTATAGTTCAGGCAGTCTAGACGTATGAACGCTATAAATTATGTATTGACCTCGATTATTATTACAACCATCATCCTAACTGGATAGTGGCATAGGTCGGTACACAAATAAAAAAGGCCTGTGCTCTCCCAAGAGCTCAGGCCTTTTTTGTTTTTAGTCTTTTATTTTTAAAAGTAATGCAATGGGGAATGAGGAATAATGAGAGTTTTAAAATTTGGTGGGTCATCTTTAGCCAATTATGAATGTTTAAGCAAAGTTGCAAATTTGGTTAAAAGCCAACTTAGCTCTGAAATGTTATTAGTTTTGTCTGCTCCCGGTGGCATGACAGATAGTTTAGTTGAATTAGCGGATCTTGCTCAGAAAAGCCAATCTTTTGAAGCGCAGTGGATTGCTCTAGTTGAACGTAGTTTGTCATTAAAGTCTGAAGTCGAAAATGCGGGTTTTGAAATTTTAAATTGGCCTGATTTTGATGTTTTAGAAAAAAAATTAACAGGCATTGCACTGTTGAGTTTATGTCCAGATGCAATTAGAGCTTTTATTATCAGTTTTGGTGAGCGTATCAGTGTTGCTTTAATGCAGGCATTGTTGGTTGAATTCAAACCCACTTATTTAGATGCTTCTAAATGTATTTCGTCACAGGGTGGTTATTTAGATGCTGCAGCAAGTGTTACATTAAGTAAATCTCGTTTTAAAGAGCAAATGTCTGCTTCACCAAGTAAAGTTTATATTATGCCGGGTTTTACTGCGAGTAATGATGCGGGTGAACTCACAACATTAGGGCGTAATGGCTCTGATTATTCTGCATCAATTGCTGCTGCTAGTGTCCAGGCTAAAGTTTGCCAAATTTGGACTGATGTTGATGGTGTGTATAGTGCTGATCCTAGGTTTATCACTAAAGCCGTTAAAATAGATAATTTATCTTATAAAGAAGCGATGGAATTATCTTATTTTGGTGCAAAAGTTTTACATCCAAAAACAATATTACCTTGCGCAAAAGCTTCTGTTCCTTGTGAAATAAAAAACACGCATAATCCAGATGCTCCTGGTTCATTAATTAGTGACGAAGCTGGAGATGAAAAAACAGTTAAAGCGTTATCAAGTCTAGAAAACTTGGCAATGCTAACTGTTTCAGGCCCTGGTATGAAAGGAAAGGTTGGAATGGCCTCAAGGGTATTTGATGCTTTGGCCAAAGATGATGTTTCTATTGTACTCATAACGCAATCATCATGTGAATTTAGTATTAGCTTCTGTGTACACGAAGAAGACTTACAGCTTGCATTAGGTGCATTAGAGCAAGCATTAGAACTTGAATCAAAAGCATCTTTAATTGAACCTATTCAAGTGAGAAAAGATTTAGCTATTGTGACTTTAGTCGGTGACAATATGAAAGCACACAAAGGTTTAGCCGCTAAATTTTTTGGTTCCTTATCTCAGGCGCAAGTGAATATAGTCGCAATTGCACAAGATTCAACTGAAAGTGCGATATCGGCCGTAATTGATGGTGAGCTATGTAATGATGCTGTTAAAGTATGCCATGAAAACTTTTTCACTCATATTCCATCAATCGATGTCTTTTTATTGGGTTGTGGCTTAGTTGGCACCGAGCTTGTTAAACAACTTGAGAAACAACAAGCTTGGTTAGAAAAACGTAATATTAAGCTAAATTTATACGGTGTAGCGAATTCTAAAAAATTATTATTAAATAAAGATGGTATTAGTTTTACTAATTGGCAAGGGCAGTTAACTGACTCTGAACTTTCTTTTGATTTATCAAGTCTAGAGAAATTTGTTAAGCAAAATCATTTGATCAATCCTGTTATTGTTGACTGTAGTTCTTCAACTGTTTTAGCAGATCAATATCTTTCATATTTTGAAGCTGGTTTTCATGTTGTTGCAGCAAATAAAAAGGCTAATACGAGTACACAAGCATATTATCATCAGCTAACGGCTTCTAGCTTGAAGAATAACCGTAAATTTTTATATGAAACCAATGTTGGTGCCGGTTTACCTGTGCTTGATAATCTACAGTTATTATTTGGTGCAGGAGATGAACTAATCAGTTTTAGTGGTGTTCTTTCAGGCTCTTTATCTTATATGTTTGGTGTACTGCAGGATGGGTTGAGTTTATCTGAAGCAACAATTCAAGCAAAAGAAAATGGTTTTACAGAACCGGATCCCCGTGATGACTTATCAGGCACTGATGTTGCCCGTAAATTATTAATTATCGCTCGAGAGTCAGGTTTAGAGCTTGAGCTATCAGATATTGAAGTTGAATCGGTTTTACCTGAAGGGTTCTGTGAAGACTGTTCAGTTGATGAGTTTATGACTCAGTTACCACAATTAGATAGTGCATTTAACGACAAAATAAGAGCTGCGGCCTCACAAGGTAAAGTTTTACGTTATGTAGGCTCTATTAAAGGTGGGCACTGTAAGGTGGGAATCGAGGCTGTGACACCAGAGCATGCACTTAATGATATTCGCGATGGTGAAAATGCTTTGGCAATTTTAAGTCAATATTATCAGCCAAAACCTTTTGTAATTCGTGGTTATGGTGCTGGAGCTGAAGTGACGGCTGCTGGTGTATTTGCTGATATATTAAAAACTTTATCACGTTAAGGAACAGAGATGTTAGAAAAAATATTACATATATACGCTCCCGCTTCTATAGGTAACTTTGTTGTAGGCTTTGATGCATTAGGCGCTGCAATAAAACCTATATCAGGTGAGTTATTGGGTGATGTTGTTAAGATTTCATCTTGTGAACAAGATGAATTTATATGTTCAGGAAAATATGCAGATAAATTACCAGATAATGCAAATGAAAACCTGTCATATCTATGCTTATTACATTTTAGAAAACATATTAAACCAGACATGCCAACTATTAAACTTGAATTGCAAAAGAATTTACCAATAGGTTCTGGGTTAGGCTCTAGTGCATGTTCTGTTGTTGCCACTTTTACTGCATTGGATAAATTTGCTAACACATTACTCAGCGAAGATGAGTTAATTGAATTGATGGCAGATTTTGAGTCTTTAGCGAGTGGTGGTCGTCATTACGATAATATTAGTCCATGTTATTTAGGTGGCTTACAGCTAACTGGAGAGCTGATCCCAGGTCGTTCAATAAAAATACCAGTGCCTTCAGATTGGTATTATATTGTGGCATTCCCAGGGTTTTCACTTAATACATCAAAAGCGCGCTCAGTATTACCTAAGCAATTAGACATGCATAAAAGTGTTGAATTTGCTCAGCGTTTATCTGCATTTATTGCATTATTGCAATCAAATGGACAGTCAGGAGAATACCAACAAGCGCTTGCATTGATGAAAGATGATGTTGCAGAGCCACATCGTGCATCTTTGATTAGTGGTTTTAGTGAATCAAAACAAGCATTACCTGAGCTTGGTGCGCAAGCTATGAGTATTTCAGGTGCTGGTCCGACACTATTTGCCGTGTGTACTAATTTAAATGATGCAAATAAATGTGCCGACTGGTTACAAAAAAATTATATTAATGATGAAGGGTTTTGTCATATATGCCAGTTAGATGATACGGGTACACGTGAACTAACACATAGTGAATTGAATAAAGGTTAAGCAATGAAACTACATAATTTGAAAGATAACACGCAACAGGTTTCATTTGTTGAAGCTGTAAAAACAGGCTTAGGTCGTGAACAAGGTGTATTTTTTCCTATTAAATTAGAAAAAATAGAAAGTTCTTTTTCTGAAGGAATTGATGCGTTATTAGATTTAGACTTTGTCAGTAGAAGTAGTATTATTTTATCTCATTTGATAGGTGATGAATTACCTAAAGATACCGTTGCACAAATGGTAAAAAACGCCTTTAATTTCGATGTTAAATTAGTGGAAGTTGAAGACAATGTGCATTGCCTTGAGCTTTTTCACGGACCAACTTTAGCTTTTAAAGATTTTGGTGGTCGCTTCATGGCTGAATGTTTGGCAACATTTAATAAAGAAGGTAAAACAACTATATTAACTGCAACAAGTGGTGACACAGGTGCAGCTGTTGCGCATGCTTTTTATAAAAAGGAAAATATTGATGTTGTTATTCTTTACCCTAAAGGAAAAGTTTCGTTAGCGCAGCAAAAGTTATTCACGACATTAGGCGAGAATATACATTGTTATGCGATAGATGGTTGCTTTGATGATTGCCAAGCTATGGTTAAGCAAGCATTTTTAGATAACGAACTGAAAGAAAGCTTAGGTTTAAATTCAGCTAACTCCATCAATATTAGTCGTTTAGTTGCTCAAGTATGTTATTACTTTGAGGCAATTGCTCAGCTACCAAAAGAAAAACGTGCAAAAGCGCATATTTCAGTTCCCAGCGGAAATTTTGGTAACGTTTGTGCCGCTATGATAGGTTCGGTTATTGGCTTACCTGTAAATAAATTATCAGCAACTACAAATCAAAATGATACTGTGCCACGTTTTATTACGAATAAAGAGTGGGCTCCGGTTGATACTAAAGAGTCATTATCAAATGCGATGGATGTCAGTCGCCCAAATAACTGGGCTCGAGTACAAACTATGCTAGATAATAACTGGTTTTCATATGATAACTTTTATTCACAAACTGTGGATGAAGCCCAAACTCAAGTGGTAATGAAAGAAGTTTATAAAAAAGGGTATATCGCAGAACCTCATACAGCGATTGCTTATGAAGGTTTAAAACGTGATATGGCAGATGATGGGGTCGGAATCTTTTTATCGACGGCGCACCCAGCTAAATTTAAAGAAAGTGTTGAGGACATTCTCAATATTGAATTGGATATGCCGCAACCTTTAGCTGATGCATTGGCTAAACCATGTTTAGCACAAGATTTAGAGAATGATTATCAAGCTTTACGTGAAGCTGTTTTAGCTAAATTAGCGTAATTTATTTGTTAAAAGTTTAAGTTTCTATGAAAGCCACTTAATATAAGTGGCTTTCATATTTTTACTTTCAATTATCTATATTGTTTTTGTTTCTGATAAAATATCACACCATATTATCTTGTTTAAAATATACTCGTAGGCTGCTTTATTATATGAATTCTTGGACTGATTTAATTAATACAGAAAAACAAAAAGACTATTTAAAAAAAACATTAGAATATGTTAATCAAAGAAGAGCTGAAGGTATTGAGGTTTATCCGCCACAAAATGATATTTTTAATGCCTTAAATGTGACGTTACTTGATGATGTGAAAGTCGTGATTTTAGGGCAAGATCCCTATCATGGTGAAGGGCAAGCCCACGGTTTATGCTTTTCGGTTTTACCAGATACTAAAATACCACCTTCATTAGTCAATATGTATAAAGAATTAGCGACGGATATTGATAATTTTAATATTCCAAAGCATGGGTATTTACAGTCTTGGGCTGATCAAGGCGTATTGCTGCTAAATACTGTACTGACGGTAGAGAAAGGCTTGGCACATTCTCATAAACATTTAGGGTGGGAGCAATTTACCGATAAAATTATCAGCACACTTAATCAACAAAAATCAGATCTTATATTTTTATTATGGGGCGCCCATGCACATAAAAAAGGTAAAAATATAGATGAGTCAAAACACCATGTTTTAAAAGCAACTCATCCTTCCCCTTTATCGGCTTATCGTGGATTTTTTGGTTGTAAGCACTTTTCTATGACTAACGAACTGTTAGTAAAAAAAGGGAAAAAAGAAATTAATTGGCAAGTTTAGTGATGATAGTTGTTCAAAAATAAAAAGGCTCCTTTTATTTGAGGAGCCCTTTTTAATTAATATGACTAAATAATAATATCATCTAGTGCCATTTCTAAAGACCAATCAAGATCTTGTAGTTCTTTTTGTAAGAGCTGTTTATCTTTAAATGCTTCTATTTCACGCCATTTTCTTTTTTTATTTTGCTTAGAGGTTTTTGTTTTTGGCTGTGCACTTTCTAATATCGTTACATTATCTAGACTATCCATGGTCACTCCTTTTGTATTTACCTTGGAAATACTACATTGAACTTTGAGCTAAAAATGAAGCACATTGAATATATAACATACGAGGCATGAATTTAAAACGATTTTATGAAGAGATAATGTACAAAATGTTGTTTTTTTAACAGTTAAAAAACAAGATAGAAGTTTGCAAGGTATTATAAGTTAATAATATACCTTGCTAATGATTAACTTTGTTGTTTATTTATATATTTTAATAAACTAGAGGTTGAGGGATCAAGTGAACTGAAATCACCACTGTGCATGCTTTTTAATAGGTTTTTCCCTAGAGACTTACCTAACTCAACGCCCCATTGGTCAAAACTATTTACATTAAATAAAACACCCTGACAAAATACTTTATGTTCATACAGAGCTAATAGTGCGCCCATACTATGTGGCGTAATATCGTCAATAATTAATGTATTTGAACTTGTATTTCCTGGCATCGTTTTATGCTTAGCTAATTCTTGAGCCTGTTCAGTATTTATTCCGTCGGCTAATAATTCATCTGTTGCTTGTTGTAAAGTTTTACCTTGCAGTAATGCCTGAGCTTGAGCTAAACAATTAGCAACCATTAACTTGTGTTGATCGGGGTGTTTGGCATGACCTGTTGCAGGTAAGATAAAATCTATCATGCCAGATTGTTTACCCTGATGAAAAAGTTGCATAAATGAATGTTGGCAGTTTGTACCTTCGGCACCCCAAAGTATAGGGCCTGAGTTATTTATATCATTGCCATGACTATCCACTGCTTTGCCATTACTTTCCATATCAAGCTGCTGCAAATAAGCAGGTAAACTTTTTAAGCTATGACTATAAGGTAAAACCATAAGGTTATTTAAGCCAAAGTACTCTTGTTGCCAGTATCCCATTAAGGACATGATCACTGGCATGTTTTTATCAAGAGGGGCAGTACAAAAGTGTTTATCCATTGTCGCGGCTCCCTCAAGTACTTGCTTAAAAGCACTGGCACCTATGCTTAAAGCTAAAGGTAAGCCTATCGTAGACCAAACTGAGTAACGGCCACCGATGAAATCCCACAACGGAAAAATCATTGAAGATGTTATACCAAATTCTTTTGCCTGTTCGGGTTTAGCTGTCAGTGCAACCCAATGCTTTTTTATTGCATCTGTTGCAGGTAATTGTGTTTTAAACCAATTCATAACAGATTGTGCGTTTAACTGAGTTTCAGCAGTTGTCCATGATTTTGAAGCAACAACAATTAAACATGTTTCAGGGTTTAGCTTTGAGAGAACTTGAGAAATTTGTTCACCATCAATATTCGCTAAATAATGCACTTTAATTTGTGAGTTATTATTTTTTATTAACGCGCTTTGTAGCATTTTAGGACCAAAAAAAGAACCTCCAATGCCAATGCTTATCACATCTGTAATTGCTTTATTGGTAAAACCTAAATGAAGCCTATTTGTTACATTATCAACAAACTCTAACATTCTGGTTTTTGTGGATTCAATTTCTGAGGCTATTTCTGGTGAGTATTTTTTTATGTGTTGGCTGTTTCTTAATGCGGTATGTAAAACTGCACGGTTTTCGGTATGGTTTATTTTTTTACCTTGAAACATTGCATCACGCTTTGCTTCAAGCTTTTTAAATTTAGCAAGGTCAATTAATGCCTTAAAAGCAGCATCATTTATAGCTTGTTTAGAATAGTCTAAATAAAAAGAATTAACTTTTAAACTATATGTGTGTGCTCTGTTAGGCTGCTCAGAAAAAAGCGCCATTAAATGGCGCTTTTTTACTTCAGAAGCAGCAGTCTCAAGCGCATTAAATACGCTTTGATCCTTGCTGGTTTGAGTCATTTTTTTCTCTTAATTTTAATAATGGTTCAAGAAATTAGAGTTTTAGAGTGCTAAATCTCTTTTCAAGCTCAACTTGTGCTTTTGCAAATTGGCTTATACCATCAGCTAGTTTTTCAGTTGCCATTGGATCTTCATTATGTGACCAACGGAATTGACTTTGTGTTAACGCTTCAGGTTTTTCTAAAATTTCAGTTGGTTGCACTAATGAATAATCAGGTACATCTTTAAGTGTAGCCAATTCATCTAATAAAGTAGGTGCAATCGTTAATCGATCACAGCCCGTAAGTGCTAGGATTTCGCCTGTATTTCTAAAGCTTGCGCCCATGACAACTGTTTTGTAACCATGGCTTTTATAAAAACTGTAAATTTCGCGAACTGATTGTACTCCAGGATCTTTTAGAGGGTCGGTTGGTTTTTCCATACCATTTGCGACGTGCCAGTCTAAAATACGTCCTACAAATGGAGAGATTAAAAATACATTTGCATCGGCACAAGCGCGTGCTTGAGCTTCACTAAAAAGCAAAGTCAGGTTACATTTGATACCTTCTTTTTCTAATACTTCAGCGGCTTTGATACCTTCCCATGTTGATGCAATTTTGATTAAAATTTTATCTTTAGAAACGCCAATTTTTTCATATAACGACAGTAATAACTTGGCTTTTTCGATAGTTGCTTGTGTATCAAATGAAAGTCGCGCATCAACTTCGGTAGAAATATATCCAGGAACAACTTCAGTGATTTCTTTACCAATTAGTACTGCAAAATAATCACAAGCTAGGCTTAATTGTTTGCTTTCATCTGATTCAGACTCTTTTGCAAACTGCCAAGCTTGTTTTAAATATGTTTGATAAGCTGGGATTTCACTGGCTTTTAATAATAAAGACGGATTAGTTGTCGCATCTTGTGGTTTATGCTGTTTAATTGCTTCGATATCGCCGGTATCGGCTACTATTGTTGATTTGGCTTTTAATGCCGCTAATACTGCAGTCATTTTTTATTCCTCATTCCAAAAAGAATACATCTTGAATATACATGTTTAATATTGCACTTAAATTACACTGGGGTAACAGGTCAAATGTCCGCATTTAAAAACGAATAATTGGATTTAAGTGAAAGGCAGTTAATAAAAAACGTGATTTTGATCGCGTTTAATGATGAAATTGTCATTATTCTAAATGCAAGTCAATACATATCCCTCAAATTGTTAAGGTATATATAAGGTTTAATATGATCACTGTCATTTCTCCCGCCAAAAATCTAGATTATGAAACACCAGTTACATACGTAGGGCATACGCAGCCTGAGTTATTAGAGCATAGTCAATTATTGATAGAAGTATGTCGAAAGCTTGCTCCCCATGATATTGGCAGCTTAATGAAAATAAGCGATAAGCTTGCAGGCCTTAATGCAGCAAGGTTTACTCAGTGGTCACAACCTTTCACAGTAGAAAATGCTAAACAGGCTATTTTTGCATTTAATGGTGATGTTTATACGGGTTTAGATGCATCAAACTTAACTGATGAATCACTTGTATATGCACAAGATAATTTGCGTATTTTATCTGGGTTATATGGATTACTAAAACCGTTAGACTTAATGCAGGCCTATAGGTTAGAAATGGGCACGAAACTTGAAAGTACCCGTGGTAAAAACTTGTATCAATTTTGGGGTAAGATCATTGCAGAAAAACTTAACGTGCTTTTTTCTCAACAAAAAACAGATATTTTAGTTAATTTAGCATCCAATGAATATTTTAAAGCGGTAGATAAAAAAACCTTAAAAGGTCAGATAATCGCTCCTATTTTTAAAGACTGTAAAAATGGTCAATATAAGGTGATAAGCTTTTACGCTAAAAAAGCAAGAGGTTTGATGACACGCTTCATTATTGAAAATAAAATTAAAACTTTGGCCGAACTCAAAGAATTTGATTGTTCGGGTTATTATTTTAGTGCTGAAATGACAACAAAAGAAAATGAACCTGTTTTTATTAGGGCTGAGCAGTAAAGGTTTTTTAATGAAGTTAATAATAGCCCCTGATATTTTTGGTAATACACCCGAGTTAAAACATTACGCTAAAGTCCAGCAGCAAGCTTTAACACAAAAGTATAATAAAGATATTGAAGTGATTATTGTAGACCCTTATGAAGGCTTACATTTTGAATTTGCCACAGATACACGTGCATATGAAAAGTTTTTAGCTCATGGAGGCCATGAACATTATTTAACTTTGATAAAAAATGTTATGGCAAAAAATTTAAATGAAAGTATAAATTTTATTGGTTTTAGTGCTGGCGCTTCGGCTATTTGGCGAGCTTTGGATAACTACAATACTGGAACAGGATGTCAATTTATTGGTTTTTATCCAAGTCAAATAAGAAATAATTTAGATATTAACCTTAATATTGAAACACATTTGATTTTTCCCAAAAGTGAAGCTCATTTTGATGTAATAAACGTCATGAAAGTACTTGAAGATTATGAATTAGTAAAGATTAGTCATACTGAGTATCAACATGGTTTTATGAATCGAGCTTCAAATGGTTATGATGAAATAGCTTTCAATAATTATAAAAAGTTATTTTAAGTTTAGTTAAATCAATGCAAAAAAATAAAAGCCTAACAAACATTGTTAGGCTTTTATTTTTTATTTTTTATTTTTAGCTGCTTTCTTTTTAGCCTTTTTCTTGGCTTTCATTTTAACAGGATCTTTTTTCTTTTTGGCTGGTGGTTTCGCCTCTTTATGTCTAGGCTCAAGTCCTTTAATATTTCTACGTTTCAGGTTTTGTTCTGTATAACGTTCAACCTTGCCGACCATAGCGATGTCATGTGCTTCTACGAGTGAAATTGCAATACCATCGTTACCTGCTCTGCCTGTACGACCTATGCGGTGTACATAAATGTCAGGGCTATAAGGCATATCATAGTTTACGACATGGCTTATATCGGCGACATCTAAGCCTCGAGCGGCCACATCGGTTGCAACTAATATATTCGCTTTACCTAAATGAAAATTTTCAAGAGAACGCATGCGTTTATCTTGCGGCATTTCTCCTCGTAACCAAATAGTTTTAATGCCCTGACTGAATAACTCACCCACTAATTGTTCTAACTTTTCTCTGGTTTTAACAAAAACAATGGCTTTGGTGAGAGATTCATTCTTTAAAATACGAGTTAATAACTTTAGTTTATGTGAACGGCTATCAGCTAAGTGAACCCACTGATGAATTTGGCCTTGATCTTGTGTTGATACTTTTGCTTCAAGTAATGCAGGGTCTTTTAAGACTTTGTCTGCGAATAACTCTACGTTATCGCCTTCGAGCGTAGCTGAAAATAAAAAACATTGTCTGCGATTTTCGGCTTCGTCACATATTTTTAGCATCTCTTTTTTGAAACCCATATCTAGCATACGATCGGCTTCATCAAGAATAAGTAATTCTACATTTTCAGCATGGAAGTTATTACCATCCATATAATCCATTAATCTACCAGGTGTCGCAATTAAGATATCGTTATTTTTTTCAAAGATATCTTTATGTGTACCATAATTAATACCGCCAGTTACAACACCTACCTGAAGATGAGTATTTGCTGTGAATAATAAACACTGTTCGTGAATTTGATAGGCAAGTTCACGAGTAGGGGTCATTATTAGAACACGAGCGAATCCTGGATCTCGACGTGGAAAATCAATTAAAAATTGAATAGCGGATAATAAAAATGCAGCTGTTTTGCCTGTGCCAGTTGGCGCTGAAGCTAAAATGTCACGGCCTTCAAGGGCGCGAGGGATCACTAGCTTTTGAATTTTTGTCGGTTCGGTGTAACCAACGTTATTAACGGCATTTAATAATTTTTGGTCAAGTTCAAGATCTGCGAATTGCAATTGCATAAGGCGTCATAAATAAAGGACAATAGCGTTATTATACTTAGTAAATGTGAGATCTAAAATAAAAATGTCAGGTTTTCAGTTTAAACGATTTTATTTAGTACAAAATAACTGTGCAATGAAGGTTGGAACCGATGGTGTTTTATTAGGCGCTTGGGCTGATATTAGCAATTGTAAAAATATTTTAGATGTGGGGGCAGGCACTGGGTTAATCGCTTTAATGCTAAGGCAGCGAGCTGAAAAATTAAGCCAGATTAATACAAAAATATCGGCTTTAGAAATCGATAAAGCAGCATTTTTACAGGCAAAAAAGAATTTTAATAATAGTCCTTGGTCTGATATTTCAATTAATCATGGTGACTTTAATACTTTTGAGCAAGCTAAACAATATGACTTGGTAGTGTCGAATCCCCCTTATTTTGTAAATAGTTTAAAAAGCCCTGATCAAGCAAGAAATAAAGCCCGTCATACTTGTAGCTTAAGCTTTGAATCTTTGATTAACCAATTTTGTAATATTACAAATGAAGAAGGTCGATTAGCGTTAGTTTTACCACTTGATGCTTTAAATGAAATTAAAACTTTAGCGCAAAAATTTTCACTCACAGTGAGTAAATTAGTATATGTTTATACTAAAGAAGGTAAGGCTGCAAAACGCATTTTAATGGAGTTAAGTAAAATGCATATAAAACAAGAGTGTTCAGAATTAATTATTCATCATAAGGGAGGGTATTCTCAAAGCTTTATTAATTTAACAAAAGACTTTTATTTAAAAATGTGAGGTTAAACCTTTTTCAGAGGCTATATTTATTTTATGACTCTTGTGTAACAGAGCTAATTATTAAAGTTTTAATGCTTATTTTTGGATTGTATTTTTTACCACTTGAAGCAGCCTCACTGACAGTGGTATTTGAGCATAACCCACCATTTCAGATGATAGACTCTGATGGTATAGGTCATGGTGCCGTTTATGATTTTTCAAAAAAATTATTAAAATATGCAAAATTAGATGCATCATTTGAAGGTATGCCATGGGCTAGAATTATTCAAAAAGAAATTAATCATCCAAATCGACTTATTTTATCAATTACAAAAACGGAACTACGCAGTGAAAACTTTATTTGGTTAATAAAGGTATATTCGGGCAGGCAATACGTCTGGAAAAAAGCAAATAAACAGGATCCTAAAAGGATATTAGTCGCGATGGAGCGAAACTCACATAAAGCCACTGGTTTAAAAAGTTATTTTCAAGAAAAAAATGTAGTTGAATTTTTAGATTCAGAACAAGCACTCGCAGCTTTAGTTAAAAATTATGTACAAAGATATGTGGGTACTACGTTTGCTGTTCATGGAAAGCTAGCGCAGCTGGGATATGGTATGGGTGAGGTGGAAAGAAGGGAGCTATTCGATCAGTATAACAATGGCACAATGGATTTATATTTGGCTTTAACTAAAGGGTCTTCTGTTGAGATTTATAATCGTTTAAATACTGCATTAGAACATCCTGAAATACTTCAGGATGTTAATTCTCTTTTACTCAAATTTGAACAAAAAGAGAAAGATATTATTTTAGAATCAAAGTAAATTTTGGTATTCAACTAATATCTGTTCAACCCAAGTAGTGAGTCTTTTTTCACTTAAATCATATTGACTGTCTTCATCAAGTGCTAAACCTACAAAGTGGCTTTGATCTTCAGTTAATGCTTTCGAAGCTTCAAATTCATAATCACTCGTATTTGGCCAATAACCAATACGGTTTATTTTTTTGTCTGCAATTTTATGATGTAGCATGCCCACTGCATCTTGGAACCATTCGGTATAGCCAACTTGATCGCCCATACCAAAAATAGCGACAGTTTTATCATTAAGGTTTAGTGAGTCAATTTCATCCCAATGAGACTCCCAATCTTCTTGTAACTCACCATAATCCCAAGTTGAAATACCAAAAATAATAAAATCATATTGCTCAGCATTTTTTAGTGGCTCATCTTTTATATTGTGAAGCGCTAATAAATCAGCTCCTAATATATCGCGCATTTTTTCAGCTGCAATTTCGGTGTAACAAGTTGTTGAACCGTAAAATAAACCAATTTTCATGATGTTTATTACTTCTTAGTTGGTTGCTATGATAGAGGGAGAGCATTTTACCCTAAAATAAAAATAACAACAAAAGGAACTCATTTGAGCGAACAAGCTAAACAACCTCAGGTAAACCGGGAATTTTTAGAAAACTTCTTAGATGCTATTTGGCTGGAACAAGGTGTTAGTGAAAATACTTTATCGGCTTATAGAACTGATATTGATAAATTTGCTGATTTTATTGCACCAAAAAACTTATTGATAACGGAGCAAGGTGATGTTCAAGCCTATTTAGCTTATCGGCTTGATAATGGCTATAAATCACGTAGTACAGCACGAACAATAAGTGCATTAAAACGTTTTTTTCAATATTTTGTACGCGAAAAAAAAATTGAGTTAACTCCTATGGCTCATATAGGTCAGCCAAAAGCAATGCAAAGCTTGCCTAAAACATTGTCAGAGCAAGAAGTGGAACGTTTATTAGATAGTCCAAATATAGATGAAGCCATGGGTTTAAGAGATAAAGCCATGCTTGAAGTTTTGTATGCATCTGGGCTTAGGGTAAGTGAACTCGTGGGTTTAAGAATGGAGCAAGTTAATTTAAGACAAGCCGTTGTATTTGTAAAAGGTAAAGGCAATAAAGAAAGGTTAGTACCACTTGGCGAAGAAGCCATGTACTGGTTAGAGCAGTTTATTCGTAAAGGACGTTTAGAACTGATTAAACATGCGACTGATTTTGTATTTCCATCAAAACGTGGAACGGGCATGACTCGGCAAACCTTTTGGCATAGGATTAAGCATTATGCGATACTCGCTGAAATAAATTCTGAATTATCACCACATACTTTAAGACATGCATTCGCAACGCATTTAATTAATCATGGAGCTGATTTAAGGGTCGTGCAAATGATGTTGGGACACAGTGATTTATCGACAACTCAAATCTACACACATGTTGCAAAAGAGAGATTAAAATCAATTCATAAAGCACATCATCCAAGATCATGATAATTTTTAATGTAAACTCATAGCGATATTAGAGCTATAGAAAAAGTTAAAATTGAGTTTTTGGAAGTCTTATGCAAAAGGGCATGTAAAGTTTATTTTGTACCCGTTAATTTAGTTACTAGTCGTGGGAATTATTCTTCTATATACTGGGTCTTATAGATAATTGTAATATTTAGATAGAAAAGAGATTTAAAATGAAAAAGTTGTTAATTACATTGACCTTGTCTTTGGGTTTGGCACCATTAAGTACCTTTGCTGCTGCACCAAATTCAATCAGTTCTGATGAAGTATCTAAAACAAACCCAATTGTTGAAAAATTTTCGAAATTAGGCTTGGTTGTAAAAGACATTAAACCTAGTCCAATTTTAGGTTTAAAAGAATTGATCACAGATAAAGGTGTGATGTATTCAAGTGAAAATGGTCAATATCTTTTACAAGGTACTTTAATTGATATTGAAAATCGTCAAAATTTGACTGAACAAGCTCTTAATGGTGTTCGTAAAGAAGGGATCGCGCAATACACAGATTCTATGATAGTGTATAAAGCACCTGAAGAAAAGCATCAGATCACTGTTTTCACTGATATTACCTGTGGTTATTGTCGTAAACTTCACCGCGAAATTGAGGACTTCTTGGCTGCTGGTATTACAGTGCGTTATATGGCTTTTCCTCGAGGTGGTGTAAGAAGTGCAGGTTATTCAGATTTAATGAATGTATGGTGTGCTGATGACAAATTAAAAGCATTAACAGATGCAAAATCTGGTAGTGATGTTGCTAAAGCTGAAAACTGTACAGCGCCAGTTGCTGAACATTATGAGCTAGGGCAAAGTTTTGGTATCAGTGGCACTCCTGCAATCATTTTTGATGATGGCACTTTAATTCCAGGCTATCAGCCTGCCGCTACTTTAAAGCAACGTTTAGAGCAAATGAATTAGTTTAAACTTATTTGTTAAATGAAAAAAAAGGCCGATAGGCCTTTTTTTATTTGAGAAAAATTATTATAAGAATACGATGCAAAAAGAAATCATTAGCCGTAACCGTGTAAAAGATGCCCATCTTCCTCAAGAATTAGACCCTATTATTAAGCAAATTTATGCTGCCAGAGGAGTAAAATCTAGTGATGAATTAGATAACCGCGCAGCAACTTTACATAGTTTTAAATTGTTAAAAGGAGTTTCTCAAGCCTCAGAAGTTTTATTTCAAGCATTGCAGCAGCAGAGTAAAATTTTAATAGTGGGTGATTTTGATGCTGATGGAGCAACAAGTACTGCTACTCTCATGTGTGGTCTGCCAATGTTTGGTTTTAGCCAGGTTGACTATTTAGTGCCAAATCGGTTTGATTTTGGCTACGGATTAAGTCCAGCTCTTGCACAAGAAGTTGTAAAAATAGCACCTGATTTGTTGATCACAGTTGATAATGGCATTTCATGTATTGCAGGAGTTGATATTGTAAAAGCGGCTGGCATTAAAGTCATCGTAACAGATCATCATTTGCCAGGAAATAAATTACCTAAGGCGGATGCAATAGTTAACCCTAATCAAATTGATTGTGAGTTTCCATCAACGGCATTAGCAGGAGTAGGGGTCGCATTTTATTTATTATTAGCTTTTAGAAGCTTATTAAGAGATAAAAACTGGTTTGAAAATAATAATCAAATCCCGCCAAATATTGCAAGTTTATTGGATTTAGTGGCACTTGGTACTGTTGCTGATGTCGTACCACTAGATGCTAATAACCGTACTTTAGTACACCAAGGTTTAGCAAGAATAAAAAATGGTGTAACACGACCTGGAATTGAAGCATTAATAGAAGTCTCAAATCGCAATCAGGGGAGGTTATCGGCTTCTGATTTTGGCTTTTCATTGGCTCCAAGACTTAATGCTGCTGGGCGTTTAGATGATATGAGTTTAGGCATAGCTTGTTTATTAAGTCCTGATCTTAACAACGCAAGACGACTTGCAGGCGAACTAGATGCATTAAATATTGAGCGTCGTGAAATTGAACAGAGTATGCAGGTTGAAGCACAAGTTGTGCTGGATAAGCTAAACAAAACTGAAGAAAAAATACCTGATGCAGTATGTCTATTTCAAGATGATTGGCACCAAGGTGTGATTGGTATTTTAGCGGGGCGGTTAAAAGAAAAATATCATCGACCTACCGTTATATTTGCTTGTGGTGATGACTCTAATGAGCAAGAACAAGAGATCAAAGGTTCATGTCGCTCAATACCAGGGTTACACATCAGAGATTTATTAGAGTCGATTAGTACGGCAAATCCAGGTCTTATTTTAAAATTTGGGGGTCATGCTATGGCGGCGGGACTTTCGATAAAACAGTCTGACTTTATAGTGTTTGAGCGGGCCTTTACGCAGGCTATCAGTGAAAAATTAACCGATGATTTACGACAAAGTATCGTTTTAACGGATGGAGAACTACCAAGTGGCTATTTTACTCTTGAGTTTGCACAATACCTTAAGCAGGCGGGCCCTTGGGGACAAGAGTTCCCGGAGCCTGTTTTTGAACATATTTTTGAAATTGTTCAACAGCGTATCGTTGGTGAAAAACACCTAAAACTTGTTTTAAAACATCAAAGTGGTTTTTTAATTGATGGTATTGCATTTAATATTGATGTTAAGCAATGGCCTAATTCAAATGTGCAAAACTTGCAGTGTGCTTTTACACTCGATATAAATGAATTCAGAGGTAAATTTAGCCTACAACTCTTAATAAGAGAACTACTTGCAAAATAGTTTATTATTAAAAGATTTTTACTTTAAGTCTTTTAATATCAAAATTTGTAAATTGGGTTTCGAGTAGGATAGGTTGGCTAAAATTACACACATCTTTGCTTGCATAATATTGAAACTAGCCAGTTAATTTATTTGGCTAGTATAAGGTAATTAAATATCTCTGGGTTTATCTATATAGTAGCCTTGAACACCATCTAAACAAAGTTGTTCAATAATATGTTTTTCTTCTTGTGTTTCAACTCCTTCAGCTAAAACAGTCACGCCAATTCTGTGAGCTAAATCAACAATTAAGCGCATAAAGTATTGATTGTTTTTATCCTCTTCTAATCCTCGGGTATAACTGGCATCCATTTTGATAAAGTCAGGTTTAAGATCTCTAAAAAACTTGAATGAAGTTAAACCCACCCCAAATCGTTCCACTGTGACTCTAGCGCCAACTCTATGTGTCATATCTATGAAGCGCTTACTTGCCTTAACATTTTGCTGTAAACCAAATTCACTCACCTCAAAAATAAGCTTGGCGGATACATTATTATTTTTAAGTAATAATCGTTCAAGCCAAATCACAAATTGTTCATCATGAACGCTATGTGCCGTAATATTGATGCCAAAAAATTGCTCATTGAGGTTTTTATTTTTAATTGAATCAATTGCTGATTCAATGATTAAACGATCTACATGTGATATTTGCCCAAGTTTTTCTGACATAGCAAGGAAGGAAGCTGTAGGTAAAATTTGTTCGTCTTCTGTTTTAAATCGCGCTAATATTTCTGAATAAGCTTTGGTACTACGGTTAGTAGGACTAATCGTTTGGATCATTAACTTAATACGGGATTTATCAAGCACTTCATCAATGACTTGGCGCCAGTTTTGGTTGCCAAAATTCGCACTTACATTATCGAGTACATCAGATGCCTTTTGTATATGCCAGGCATTAGCTTGTTTACTCTGAGATAAGCTTAAAGCCGTATCAACTAAAGCCAATAATTCACCTAAAGGTTTTTTTGCTTCATAGGCAACCATGCCTGTATTTGCTATAGAACTTAATTCTGCTTGCTGTTGGTATTCGGTAAATTTTGCTTGAAGTGCATCACCAATACGCTCAGCTTCTTTAAGTGGAATATTGGGTAATATCACCGCAAAATCAGAACTGTTTATTCGATAACACAGGCTTCCTGAATAGGTACCTATAACTTTTTGAACTAATTCGGATACATCTTTAATATAGGCATCACCTTTTTGATACCCCAGAGTTTGATTGATAAGTTGTAGTTCGCTACAGCGTATTAAAGCTAAAATACCAAAACTAGGTTTGTCAGTATCTTCTATATTAGTACTATAGTATTCAACAAACATATTTCTATTGCCAAGCTCAGTAACAGAATCTTTATATGCCTCAGATTTAATTTTTAGGGCTGAGTCTTCAACTTCTTTTTGTTTTTTTCTTAAAAATAAATTTAAACGGGCAATGCTTGGAAAAATAGAGGATACAGCTCCTTCTGCCACACTGCTATCAAGTTGCTTGTTTTGTTCGTCTGACTTTACAAAGTTATCTATCATGTTTGACATGGCTTCTGAAACACTATCAGCGGCTTGCTTCATTAAAGACTTGAGCGTGATAAATGGTGTTATGACTAAAACCAATATCAAAAAAAGCATTAAAAATAACGTACTTTGTGTAATGTCAGCAGCTAAATTCATTTTTACGGTAAATTCAAGATTGAGATTTTGGTCAGGATCAATGGCAAACTGTGTTCTGATAAAGGGTGATAAATCTTGTACTTTGTTTATAACAAAGGGCAGGTAACTTAAATTACTTGTTTGATTAAAAAGGACTTCGTTTTTATTTAATTGAATTTTCAGGGATTCTAAATTAAATAGTTTTTTTATGTTGTTTGCATATGTTTTGGGTTCTTCGTTTAGAGGGTTCTCTTTAATGTAGAGACTAATCGCGCGCTGAGTAGACAATTGTACTTCTGAGCTATAGCTTTTAAATGCGGAGATAACGGTATAAGTACTAATAAAAGAGAGTACTAGCCAAAGAGATACTTGAATATATATGAATTTTTTTAATCCTGACATGGTTTTTCATTTATCCATTTATTATTAACTGAAAATCAGAAATTGCTTTTATTCATATATAGTAGAGTAAAAAGATAGGTAATGTAAATATATTGAATAATCAAATAATAAGGAAATGAATAAAGGAGATTATAAATTTGTTGGCTCCCCCTCCCCGACTCGAACGGGGGACCTGCGGATTAACAGTCCGTCGCTCTAACCAACTGAGCTAAGGGGGAAC
>NZ_FOLO01000008.1:111010-159765 GCF_900112265.1 Pseudoalteromonas denitrificans DSM 6059
TTGGCTCCCCCTCCCCGACTCGAACGGGGGACCTGCGGATTAACAGTCCGTCGCTCTAACCAACTGAGCTAAGGGGGAATGGCTTACTTCTCAACGGGGCGAAATATTAATGGCACCCATGCCAAGTGTCAACTAATAAAACTTTAATATTTAAAATAAAGTGTTTGTTCGCTGGATTTATATTCAATAAGCTTGAATTTTGTCTTTTTTGTACGTATTACAGTCAAAGTATATTGAGTGAATATGCTACATGACGTTTTAAGTGAGAATTTAATAGATATATTCTGATTAATTTATTTTTTTATATTAATTTAATATTTTCTTGCTTTAATGAACTCTCTCTACTACTCAATTTAAATTTTTTTCAGATTCAAAATATGACTGTTTTATTATTTGAAATTTTGCTTCATTTTTATTTATGGACATAAAAATGGTTGAAACCTGATTAAATAAGGGCTGTCATTACTTACCCACAGAATCTGTGGATAACTATGTTTATGAAACTTTAAGAAAGTGTTTAAGGCCTTTGTTTTTGAGGTGTGTAGCAATATCAATAGGTTTTATTAAAAAAATATTACCAATAGAAAACAATGGGTTAAACTTGTCAATGATTTAAGATACATAAAGGTGAAATAATTTCGTTTAAATTTATTGACAATCATAGCTTGTGTAAAAAAGAAGCTTTCAGCTTGTTAATTGTTACTAACTTGTAAAATAAATGAATGATATTGATCATTTATCTATTTTTATAATTGAACAGGCTGATTTATCGTTTGGCACAATATTTTAAAAGTACTGTTATATTTTTCAAAAGCAAACTTTCTAAGTTGATATGGTATCTGGCTTGTTCTAAAATGTCTGGCCCGCTTATTGGTGTTATTTAAATCACAAATAGAAGTAGCTAAAAAATTATGCGAAACAAACAAAAGTCACCTGATTTATTAAATGCCCCAATACCAGAAACATTAAAAAAAATGACGATACCCATGATTTTTGGCATGGTGACTTTAATGTTATTTAACTTGGTCGATACATTTTTTGTTAGTTTACTTGGCACTGAACCTTTAGCCGCTATTAGTTTTACGTTTCCTGTTACTTTCACGGTAATAAGTCTTGCAATTGGTTTAAGCATTGGTACATCCGCTATTATAGCTAAAGCACTTGGTGCTGGAGATATTGCAGAAGCGCGTTTTGATGGGGCTGTTGCTTTAATCGTATCAGCAGTTTTTGTTTCTGTGTTGTCATTGTTTGGTTATATATTAATGGACCCTATCTTTGCACTCTTAGGAGCTGATCAGTCTTTAATGGTGCATATCAGGGATTATATTGGAGTTTGGTTTATTGGAAGCGTTTTTTTAATTACGCCTATGATAGGTAATGCGGTTGTACGTGCCAGTGGGGATACAAAAACCCCCAGTATGATAATGGGGTTTGCAGGTGTCGTTAATGCTGTTTTAGACCCTATTTTTATTTTTGGTTTTGGTCCTATTCCAGCCATGGGTATAAAAGGCGCTGCAATAGCGAGTGTTGTTGCTTGGACTTGTGGTGTTTTTATCATCTTATATTTACTTATCTTTAAGAGAAAGTTAGTAAGTCTAAAATCAAAAAAACAAACATTTAGTTCAGCCACGCAAAAAATGTTAAAAATTGGTCTGCCTGCTGCTGGCGCTAACATGCTTACGCCAATTGCAATGGCGGTAATGACTGCTTTAGTTGCCCGTCATGGTGCAGAAGCGGTTGCTGCTTTTGGGGTAGGGAGTCGTATTGAATCAATTTCAAGTATTGTTGTTTTAGCTTTATCTATGACACTGCCTCCATTTATTAGTCAAAATTTTGGAGCCGGTAAATTTGAACGAGTAGCAAGTGCTTATAAAACAAGTTTAAAGTTCATATTAATTTGGCAGTTTATTTTATATTTAGTCTTGATTCTTTTTTCACAAGTAATAGCTGAAATATTTGCATCATCTGAAGGAGTGATTTCAGTGATCACTTTATTTATTTGGATCCTCCCGCTAGGGTATGGTCTACAAGGGGTTATTATTTTATCTAATTCATCTTTTAATGCATTGCATAAGCCAATGAATGCATTGTCTATGAGTGTTATTAGATTGTTTGCTTTTTATGTTCCATTTGCTTATGTCGGAAGCCTTTTTTGGGATATTCAAGGGTTATTTATTGGTGCGCTTGTTGGTAATGTATTTACGGCTTTAATTTCTTACCGTTGGTTTTGTCAAACATTAGAGTCTGTTGGCGTAAATAATCAAGCTGAGGAGTGTGAAGCATGAGTTTCAAATTTGACTTACAATCTCCATACTCACCAAGTGGTGACCAACCTCTGGCCATTGAGAAACTATGCGAAGGTTTAGAGTCTGGTCTTGCACATCAAACTTTAGAAGGAGCTACTGGAACAGGTAAAACATTTACAATGGCAAATGTGATCTCTCGGTCAAACCGACCAACGATCATAATGGCGCATAATAAAACATTAGCAGCGCAACTTTATGGTGAAATGAAAGAATATTTTCCAAATAATGCCGTTGAATACTTTGTTTCATATTATGATTATTATCAGCCAGAGGCTTATGTTGTCTCTAGTGATACTTTCATTGAAAAAGACGCTTCCATTAATGAACATATAGAACAAATGCGTTTATCTGCAACAAAAGCTTTATTGGAACGTGAAGACGTTATTATCATTGCTTCTGTGTCGGCTATTTATGGTTTGGGTGATCCTGAAACTTATATGAAAATGATGTTATTGCTAAAACAAGGCGATACCATAGATCAAAGAGACATGTTGCGTCGTTTGGCCCAATTACAATATACACGAAATGACATTGATTTTAGTCGTGGTACATATAGGGTCAGAGGTGAGGTCATAGATATATTTCCTGCAGAGTCTGATAAATATGCCGTTAGGGTTGAAATGTTTGATGATGAAATTGATCGTTTAAGCATATTTGATCCTTTAACGGGTGCGGTTGATAAACATATTGTTAGAGCAACCATTTATCCAAAAAGTCATTATGTAACCCCAAGAGAAAAAATATTAGCCGCAGCTGAAGAAATAAAACAAGAATTAAGAGAACGACGCGAATATTTATTAGAAAAAAATCATTTAGTAGAAGAGCAACGTGTGGCGCAACGGACACAGTACGATATTGAAATGATGACTGAGCTGGGATATTGCTCGGGCATAGAAAACTATAGTCGTTATTTATCTGGACGAAACCCAGGTGATCCTCCCCCGACGTTATTAGATTATTTACCTGATAATAGCTTAATGATCATAGATGAGTCCCATGTTACGGTATCGCAAATTGGTGCTATGTATAAAGGTGACCGCAGTCGTAAAGAAAACTTAGTTGAATATGGCTTTAGATTACCTTCAGCTATGGATAACAGGCCTTTAAGATTTGAAGAATTTGAGGCAATTGCACCTCAGCGTATTTATGTTTCGGCAACCCCTGGTAATTATGAAATTGAACATGCCAGTGATGATGTTGCATATCAGGTGATTCGACCTACAGGTTTATTAGACCCAATAATTGAAGTGCGACCAGTTGCAACGCAAGTTGATGATTTATTATCAGAAATATATATTCGAGTTAAACTTGAAGAACGCGTATTGGTGACAACATTAACCAAACGTATGGCAGAAGATTTAACTGACTATTTATCGGATCATGATGTCAAAGTGAGATATTTACATTCAGATATCGATACGGTGGAGCGTGTTGAAATTATAAGAGATTTACGTGCTGGGGTGTTTGATGTATTGGTGGGTATTAACTTACTCAGAGAAGGTTTAGACATGCCTGAAGTTTCTTTAGTTGCTATTTTAGATGCTGATAAAGAAGGTTTTTTACGTTCAGAGCGCTCATTAATTCAAACGATAGGGCGAGCAGCAAGAAATTTAAAAGGTCGGGCTATTTTATATGGTGATCGCATTACGGGCTCCATGGAAAAAGCCATAGAAAAAACAAACAGCCGACGTGATATTCAGCATGCCTATAATGTAAAACATGGTATTACACCTAAAGGTTTAATTAAAAAAATTACTGACGTTATGGATGTGGGTGAAAAAGCAGAACAAGAAACAAAAGCTGATATATTAAAACAAGGCTCATTATATAATAGCAAAAAACCAAAAATGGATGCCCATCAAATTGGTGTCGAAATAAAACGTTTAGAAGCAAAAATGCTCTCCCATGCACGAGATCTTGAGTTTGAACAAGCGGCTAAGGTGCGTGATGAAATTCAACAATTACACGATAATTTAATACATGCCTGATTTTATAATGAATGATTCTGAAGAGAATAAAACAAAATATGCTCCATTATTAGATGCTTTAAATAAAGTATTAAATAAAAGTGATAACGATGAATTTAGTAAAAGTAATGAGTTGTGCCGTATTTTTCATGGAAGAGGGCATGTATATAATGCGCTAAGCCATTTAAATCTTGATTTATATCCTCCATATTTGTTTTTAGTTTCTTACACTGAAATTGAAGTTCAAGAACTAAAAAGCTTAAATGAATTAATATGGAAACAGGTTGAACAGTCAGAGAAAAATGAAATAAAAGGTTTTATTTTTCAACAAAGGGCAGGGCGAGAAACTCAGAGTAAAATATTACAAGGTGATGACCCTAAAAGTTTTGAAATACAAGAGCTTGGGTTAAAATATCAGGTTCAATTAACTTCAAGTCAAAATACGGGGATTTTTCCCGATATGAAAACTGGCCGAGAATGGGTGAAGTCACAAGCAAATAAAGCACAGGTTTTAAATTTATTTTCTTATACCTGTGGTTTTTCACTTGCAGCCATGGCCGGCGGCGCCAAACAAGTTATTAATATGGATATGAACAAAGGTGTATTACGCACAGGGAAAATAAACCATGCATTAAATGGTTTTGAACGCGATGTAGGCTTTTATCCTCATGATATTTTAAAGTCTTTTGGGAAACTCAAAAAACTAGGACCATACGATTTAGTGATAATTGATCCGCCAAGCTTTCAAAAAGGCAGTTTTATTCTAACGAAAGACTACCAAAAAATATTACGCCGCTTACCTGAAATTTTAACACCCGGTGCGCAATTATTATTGTGCGCAAATAGTCCTGAATTGCGTTTGCAAGCTTTTAAAAATTTAATAGCAGAACATGCTGGGCCGCAGTTTAAATTTATTGAGCGTCTAACACCCGCTCCTAACTTTGTTGAGTTAGATGATGATCGCAGTTTAAAAGCTTTAGTTTATCAATTTAACGCATAAAACATATTGAGTTATAGATTATTAATATCTTTTTGTACGCTATAGCCTTCATCAGTCACAATTTTTTCAAGTACTTGAACTCTTTGCTCTAAAGTTGTGACTTTCTCCATTAAAGTATTATTTATATCATTATTTTGTTTGTTTAAATGCAGGGTTTTTTCTTTGAACTCTAAATGTTTTTTATACATGTCGTATAAAACGCCAAAGCCAACAGAAATTAAAACAATGAGCACGACCATAGTTGTACCATTCATTTTTTAATCCTTATTTTTTCTGTGGAATAAATGTTTTAGCGAGGTTACTGATGGTTTCAATATCCTCTTGTAATTCATCCATTTGCTCTGCAACCTCTTCTGTTTGTTGCCAATTTAATTCAGAGCCTTGTTTTATTTCGATAACATGGTTGTTGATTTCATTTGATACTGCACTTTGTTCTTCTGCTGCTGTGGCAATTTGCATGGACAAATTAGAAAGCTGTTCCATTTTTTGGTAAATGATCGCGATGGCTTGATCTGAAGTTTCAGCCTGAGTTACGCAATTATCAGCATTGTCTTTATTTTTTTTCATCATGACTAACCAATCATTGATTGTGGAAAGCATTTCAGACAGGCTGGTATGAACATGTATTGCAGTTTCTTGTGTTCTAGATGATAAACTTCGTACTTCGTCGGCAACAACCGCAAAACCTCTTCCGTGTTCTCCTGCACGGGCAGCTTCAATCGCAGCATTAAGTGCCAGCAAGTTAGTTTGGTCGGCAATTGACTGAATATCAGTCATTAATTTACCAACATTTTGTGCTTCACTATTTAGTTTATCCGCGGCTGATGATGCTTGTTCAACTTCTTCTGCAAGTTGTTTTATCTCTATGGTTGTGGTGTTGATTCCACTTTTTGCTTGTTCACATAAATTAAATGTAGAGCTTATTTCATCGGAGGTTGAAATGCTATTTTTTGCAATTTCTTCGGTCGAGGTGATCATTTGTGACATCGCTGAACTGACTTCGGTTAATTCTTGTTGTTGGGATACTAGGTTTGTTCTTGTTTGTTCTGTGCCTGCTTGTACTTTGTTAATAACCGTTAATATGGGTTTGGTTGCATCTAAAGTTCGCTCTAAAATTGCTTTTATTTTGGTTTTTAATAACCCTATATTAAAGTCAAATACACTGGCTGTACCTTTGCCAAAATATACTTGTCGACTAACGCTATCAAATGTTGATTGCATTTTTTGCGCTTTTTGCGCCATAGGGATTATATCTTTATAAAAAACGATAATTGGCGTAATTGCCGCAATTGCACTAATCAAGGATGCAGCAAAACCTAAACTAAGATAAATAAATATTTGAGAAATAAAACTTAATACAATTAAAAATGCAAAGCGGTGTGCTCGAGTGAACTCAAAAATAAATGCTTTGCCTTTTAAAGTTGAATATACTTTATTAGCGCGCTTGATCATCGTTTCAGTTGCAATTGTGCTGATAGCCTGATGACCGATAATAGTACCATTTTCAAATTGAGGTGTAATAAAAGTATTGATCCAGCACTTAGTGCCATTTTTTTTAGTTTTGCACAATATGCCTTGCCAGGAAAAACCTTTATCCAAAGTTGTTTTAACTTCTTGTTTAACCGAAGTTGGCATATCGCTTGAGTCTAAAGAAAGGTTACTTTTACCTATCAGCTCCTCTTTTTCATAACCTAATGCGCGACAATAATCATCATTTACATAAGTATATTCACCTTTTGTATTGATCAATGAGATTAGTTGATTTGTTGAACTTGCCATTAAATTACCTTCTTAAGCATATTACGCATTAAATATTATTCTAAAGGAAATTAAAGGATAGTAAATGATGCAAATCACATTTATTTGTTCTTGATTCAAAAAAGATACAGAAAAATAAATTATATTTCTCATTGAAATCACACATATTTCTATGGTTTTAAATTATAACTGAGATGAATAGAACCAAATTTTTTAAATGGATATTAAGGTTTTTTATAAACTTTATAATAAGGTTAATCGTTATAGCGGATAATAATTATAAAAACTAAGCATTATGAGCACTCATTACTATAAGTATTACTTATGCCATCATAATATCCTTGTGCAAAAGCTGCATGTGGGCTTTTATATTGAGCGCTGCCAGATTGGGTTTCATGTAAAGAATCTAAGTCTATATTAAAAGTTTCTTCCCTGTTTTCTCCCGCTTGATAGCCTTTTTCATAAGCACATCCTGCACATTTATATCGACCAAAACCATTTTTATCCAAAGGTAAAGAATCAAGGAGAGACCAGTGGTGATGGTTTTTTGTACATATTTTCATGGTACCTCCAATTTATTGATCTGCTAATATTTATTAGTGAATTCGCTGCTGTAGAATGATAAAGTTTTTGATCATTTGAATTGTAGTTAATTCAATTAATTTCTTTTTATTTTGTTGTTCTTTAGCTACGCAATTGGGGTGTGGTCGACATTGAATTACAATAATATCTTCATTAGTTTTTTTTGAGTTTTTTTTAATTTGTTTAGTTTCTTCAGTTGAATGTATAAAAGGTGAAAAACCAATTAAACTAGCAGTGAATAAAGCTAACTTTGTATTCATTGTTGTATCACTTCCGTATTTTTATAAGGCTTTTTCACCATACGTAACTAACAAAAAAATTTATTGTGAAAAAATTGTATTTATAAAATCACAATGTTTTTATTGGCACTTTAGCAATATATGTATTATTAGAAATTCGTTCATTAAAAATTAACTTATTATTTGAAAGGTTAAAGTCATAGACATAATGATGAAATTCATAGAGCGACTCTTTGGTATTTGTTAGTAGATCTAATTTATAGACTTCTTTGGTAAGAATATCCAAATAATAAAGTTGGTTATCTTTGACAGCCCACTTTAATGGGTCTACAAAGTTCTTTTTAATTTTCCAGTTTATATTTTTTTTAATTTTTAAAGTTGAATCAAGTTCATAAATATTATTACTTGAGCTTTTAATCACATAATATTTTTTACTGACTCTATCAGTTTTAATAGAGTCAATTCCTGTTAATATTTTTACTTGCTTTAAATCATTAGTATTTACTTTGTACAAATTCCAATCGTCTTGTTCATGAATAGAAATAAATATTTCTTCGTTACTGTTATATAGCCAGATAGCATTTTTCACTAATAGATTTTCTTTGGTTAGTTTTGTTATTTTTTTTGTTTTTAAATCTAGTAATGATAACTGCTGACTTTTTATAAATATCAAAGATTGACCATCATAAGAAAATTTAAGGTTTGTAATTAAATCATTTTCAATAAAATTTGTTACTTGTGAAACTTCATGATTATTAGATAGCCAAATTTGGTTTTGCCCAGATCTATTAGAGATAAAAGCAATAAATTCTTTTTTGTTATTTGTATAAGATACAGCATCTAGGTCATTAAAACTTGAAGTAATCAGTTTTTTTATTTTTGGCAGCTTTTCTGTTGTATCTAGATATTTTACATTTTTAGTATAGGCATCACCAATAATTAATAAAACTTCATTATTAGATATTATTTTTGGAGAAAATATTTTTTCAGATGAACGGTATAAAACTTTATCTTCTAAAGACTCAATATTTATTGCATTTAAGGTTTTATTTATTCCAACATAAACAACAGAGTTACTATCTAAGCTCCAGTCTATTCGGTGAGTGAGAAAATTCAACTTTTGCAAAAATTTAACTTCTCCGGTTTTTAAATCTAAATACATTAAATCTGTTCTAGTAAAAGAAACAGAACGCACAAAAGCAATTTTAGAACCATCAGGACTAAGGCTTAAACTATAATCCCCATAAGATTTCACTCTAGGACTAGTTAGTGTTAGTTCTTTCTTTGTAACTAGGTGTACTTTTTTAATCACAAAAGGTTGATCTTCACTTTGGGAGTAAGAAAAATATAGCCAATTATTTTTTATGGCTAGAGGGCTCATACTGAGTGTATTACCACAGGTTGTAATATTTGTAATATCAGAAAATGTTAATTCTTTTTCAACTTTAATTTTTTTTATTAAACACTTTCCATTTACATAATCTTGATAATATAAAAAATTTCCTTTAGGTGACCAGATAGGTGCATTCGTATAGTGAGATGCATCAAGTGAGATTATTCTATTGCTTTTAATATTTTTAACCATGACTTGCATATTGGCACTTGCATGTTTTTTATGAACAAAGGCTAACAAGGTTTTATCTGGTGACAGTGCAGGGCTAAGTTCAAGTCCCTCAATATAAGTCAAAGGTGTTAATTGTGTAAGTGAAGGGATATTTTCAGTTGGCTTGGTATTCGTTTTTAGTAGTTGTTTTTCAACTGTTTGAGTACTGATAAGCCAAATGAAAATAAAAACTAAAAAACAGCTTGAAGTAGCAAATAAGGCGATTAAAAGTTGTTTGGAAATACGGCTGTTTTTTCCTTGAAAAGTTGGTTCTATAATTATTTTAGGTTCGATTATGCCAGGTCTAGCTTCCCCAGGTTCAATGACAGCATCTTCAATATCAACACCTTTAGGGATTAAAATGGCTTTTGGTCTTTTTACTTCTTGAGAAATGATAGGAGGCGAAACTGGTTTAATATTCTTTGGTAGTTTAATGACATCTGGAATAATAAGTTCTTTTTCAATAAATTGAATGGGGCATATTAATGAATAACCAACCTTAGGGTGTGTTTTGATAAACTCATTTTTTTCACCGCCTAGCATTTTTCGTAATCTTGAAATGACGGCATTAATAGTGAGCTCTTCAACGATGCGACCCGACCATACAGAGTCAATTAATTGATCTCTGGTGATGACTTCTAAATGATTTTCTACTAAAAAAGTTAATACAAGGCATTGTTTATTTTCAAGCGAGACTGACTCATCACTACCATCATCTTTGGTAATTGTTTTTGCACGAGGATCAAATACCCAATTTCTGAGCTTAATTAGATGATGTTTGTTCAATGAGTTTACTACCAGTGTTTAATTAGTTATTTAACGATTTATAGTTTATCGTTTTTTTATTTGTATTTCTCTTACAATTCTGTGTGATTTTTCCCTAAATTGAAACATTTAATTTTATAGATATCAATTTTTAGATTTATTTATAAATTCATTGTTTTTGTTGTTACAAAGTTAAATATTATATTTTAAAACTCTGTGATATTTCAGGTGGGCAGGCAAAATATATTAAGGTTTATAAAATCTTGCTTGGAAAAAGAATATTAAACCGAGTACCAGAACCAAGTTCACTATCACAGGATATTCTTCCTTTTAACGATTGAGTGACCAAGTTATAAACTATGTTTAACCCTAAACCACTGCCTCCTTGACCGCGTTTGGTGGTAAAAAATGGGTCAAATAACTTTTTTAAATGTTCATTGGAAATCCCCTTACCAAAATCTTGAAATAGAAGCTTTACCATTCCCTCTTCTTGAATAATCTCTATTTTTATTTTTCCCTGAGTACAAGACTCAAAACCATGTGTGATTGCATTTATGACTAAATTAGTGATTATTTGTGCTAATGCACTTGGGGAGCATTCAATAATAAACTCTTTTTCACACTCGACACATATTTCTACATTTGCTTTTTTAAGTTTTGGGTAAAGGCTAGATAAAATCTCATGAATATATTCTTTAATTTTAAATTGACGATTTTGCTCTGAAGTTTGATCAACTGCAACTTGCTTGAAACTGTGAATTAAGTCTGAGGCACGATTTAAGTTAGATAAAAGTAAAGTACTACTTGTCTTTGCTCCTAGTAAGTAAGCCTTAAGGTTATTACTGGAGAGTGTTTTATTTTCAAATAAACGATCGAGTTTATCTGTTTCCTCTGCTAAGTGTGAAGTTGCTGTAACACCTACACCTATTGGTGTATTTATTTCATGAGCAACACCTGCAACAAGTTCACCTAATGCAGCCATTTTTTGTGACTCAACAAGTTGGTTTTGTGTTTGTGTTAATGTTTCTAATGATGTTTGTAACTCTGATGTTCTTGTTGAAACAGTCAGTTCTAAATTATTTTTGTGTGCGATTAGTTCCGTTTCTTGCAATTTTTGTTGTGAAATATCAGTTAGCGTTTGTACCATAGAACTTGTGCTATCTAACGCGTTTATAGGTGTGAGCGTTAATAAAAACCATTCATTGCTTTGGGGATAATAAACTTCTTTATTTGAAATTATTTGGTGTTGTGCAATTGCAATGCATATCTCACAATGATTTTGTTGCACATCGTTTGGGTGAAAAATATTATGAATAGGTTGATGAATAATTTCAATTAGTGATTTTTTACTTGCCTTTAGCGCAGCTTGATTGGCTTGTGAGATATCTCCATTATTGTCTACTAAAATGGCTGGATGGGGAATTGCATCGTATGTATTTGCATTTTTAGTTAATAAAGTAAAAGGCTCTTTTAAGGTTGTTTGTACAATAGCCTGATAAATCATCCAAAAAGATAAAAACTTAAAAATGTGACCTATAACAAAAGTGATGCCTGAAAAGTTGATATAAAAAGTAAAACAGGTTTCAGCAATAATTGTTGTAATAAGAGAGGCATATAAAAAATATATCACTTTTTTAGTCAATAAACTGCGCTTTTTAAAAAAAATAATCAGAGAACTTATTAACAGTGTGATTATTAAATACTCTGAATAAATTTTTAAGGGTGTTAAGCCATTAGGGTTTATAAACTCAGGTGCTGTAAAATTAAAGCTTAGCCAAATAATAATGGATACAATGAAAAATGAGCTGATTAACATGTATTTAATGTTAAGTTTTCGGGTTAAAAATAAAGGGCTTGAAATAAGTAATAGGGCTTCTAAAAATCGTGTGTAAATCCAAAAATGAATCGTGATAGTCGCTGTTGTAATTCCAAAAAATGGCATGCCTTTTACTGTGAAAGTATGGAAGCTATCTAACACTGCAATGGAAAAATAACCTATGCCCAAATAAATTAAAAAATCATTTCGAATAAAGTTTTGCGTATTGAGCACAATAACTAACATCAAAGTGCCAACAAAAATTGAGAATAGTTCTGCGAGTGTATGAAATAATAAAAATCCGTGTTGAGCTCTAAGGTAAATTAAAGCTAAAATCATTAAAGCGGGTAAAATTGATGATTTAAGAAAAGTGCTTTTATGGTTTAACATTGATACCTAAATTGATAATCACTGATATTATTAATTTAGCATAAAGCTGAGTGGATTCTAGTATTCAGCTTTAGGATTTAAAGAGCTACTTTGATGTAGCCCTTGAGAATAAATATTTTAAATTTCGTACTCTATAGGATCAATTACGTTATTCAATTTAAAGGCTTCTAACCTTTCTTGGCATGCCCCACATTTACCACATGCTTTTTCTCGGCCGTTATAGCAAGTCCAAGTGTCACGATAGTTTAAACCCATTTTTAGACCATCGGTTAAAATATCTATTTTACTATTTTTAAGATATGGGCTGACAATTTCCACCGCATCATAATTAGCAATACGACAAACGTCATCCATTTTTTGTACAAATTCAGGACGACAATCTGGATAAATAGCATGATCTCCCGAATGTGCACCATAATAAACTTTACAGGCTTTAAGAGAGACTGCGTAACCAACCGCTAATGAAAGTAGTATCATATTACGGTTTGGTACAATTGTGCTTTTCATATTTTCGGCTTCATAATGTCCTTCAGGAACATCTATGTCATCGGTAAGTGAAGAGCCCCCAATGATTTGATTTATCGCTGAAATATTAACAATTTTATGATGAACGTCTAAATCTTTACAGGCCTTTGCCGCAATATCAAGTTCTTTAACATGTCGCTGCCCATAATCAAATGATAAAGCATAAACTTCATAGCCATCCTGTATGGCTTTGTTCAATACCGTATATGAATCCATTCCACCGGAATAAATAACAACAACTTTTTGCGACATATTTCTCAGACTCTCGTATAATAGGCGTTTTGCCGGGCGAAGCATTCTACACCTAGGCTTTAATAATGACAATTTTATATTTAGAGCGATAACCTTTTGTACAAGATCAATGAAATATTTCAAACCATTCAAGGTGAAGCCAGCTTTACTGGAACACCTTCTATTTTTATTCGACTGCAAGGTTGTCCTGTTGGCTGTTCTTGGTGTGATACTAAGCAAACTTGGGAAGCATCAGATGTTTATAAAGTTGATTTACAAAAAACGGTAGAAAAAAAGGCTGATTCAGAGCTATGGGCTGATAGTTCAGCACAGCAAGTTATAGATTTAATTGAAAGTAAAGGTTATCAGGCTAAACATATCGTGATCACTGGTGGTGAACCTTGTATGTTTGATTTAATTCCTTTATGTGATTTATTACATGGAAATGGGTTTTCGACTCAATTAGAAACGAGCGGTACTTTTGAAATTAAAGTCCCTGAAAAAACTTGGGTTACAGTATCCCCAAAAATAAACATGCGTGGTGGATATCCTGTTTTAAAACAAGCGATGCTAAGAGCAAATGAAATAAAACACCCCATTGCTATGATGAAACATGTTGAAGAACTTGAGGCGTTATTAACTGATATGGATATTCAACCTGAGCTGATTTATTTACAGCCGATCAGCCAAAAAGCAAAAGCGACACGATTAGCCGTTGATATTTGCATTGCTAAAAACTGGAGATTATCGGTGCAAGTACATAAATATTTAGGTATTAATTAAGAAAACTATTGGTTAAGTTTCTTTAAATCTATACTGTGATATTTACTGTTGAAAAAGCTCAATTCAAATAAGGGCAATAATTTAAACTGCTGCCCTTGACTGAAAGCTCATAATTTTATTACCTGCAATTCATTTTTTCATTGCTAAAATTTATTTTATCTGGTGGTTTGTTTACAAGTATTTATAAAATGACGATAAACAGGGTTATCTTTCATATTTCTTTTCATGGCTAAATACATAGGTCGTGTTAAGCCCAAAGCCCCTAACGGAATTGATTTGATTAAACCTTGGCTTTCATATGGTGTTACTAACCAATCTGGTAATGCGGCAACGCCCATACCAGCACTCACGAGTTGAAAAATTAATAACCCTTGATCAACTGTTTTCAAGGTACCATCAAAACGTGCATTTTGAATGAAATATTTAAATATATCCTGACGCTGACGCGGAATGGGGTAAGAAATAATAGTTTCATCTTTTAAATCAAGCGCTGTCACATAAGCTTTTTTAGCAAGCTCATGATCTGGTGCCACAATTAATTTCAACTTAAAGTCAAACATATGTGCATATTCTAAATGTTCAGGATCTCGCAAGTCAGAAGTAAGAACTAAGTCTAATTCGTCATTCAATAACTCAGGAATAGCGTCATAACTAAACCCACGTTCATAGTCTATTTTAATATCAGGCCAAAAATTATTGAATTCTTTTATGGTCGGTAATAGCCAGTGAAAACAAGCGTGACACTCTACACTAAGTCTTAACTGAGAGATTGGTTGATTTAAACTTTCTTTAATTCGACATTTTGTTGCTTCTACTCTTGGCAGTATTTCCTGGGCAAGTTCAATGAGCAGCATGCCTTGGGGTGTAAAGCGAACAGGGTGTGTCTTTCGCTCAAATAGTTGGCAATCTAACTTATTTTCTAAATCTTTAATTTGATGAGATAAAGCCGATTGAGTTAAAAACAATTCACGAGCTGTATTCACCAATGAACCTGTCTCTTTTAATGTAGAAAGTGTTTTCAAATGCTTTATATCAATCATCTTTAATTTTTCTCATGTTAGAGGTTGGTTTTAGTTATCGAGCAGGTTTATATTATAGTGGGTGCAAAGTTAATTCAACGTCTAGATGGCTATAACTTATAATTATTTTTATTTTATAAAATTTTTTATATGAAATTGGCCATAACGCTAATTTATTTCAATTTAAATTTTGAGGTGGGTATAAAGCTTGTGATTTATAGTGAGTTAAATTCATTCTTTGTTTTTGGTGAGTGCTAATATTGAATGCTAAATGTTCTTTCCGATTAATATAGCTGCATCAAGAGCCCTTAATGGTTTGGCTTTAAGATAACCTTGACCATAATTACAGCTTGTTTGCTTTAAAATATCTAATTGCTCTTGGGTTTCTATGCCTTCTGCAACGACTTCTAATTTTAATGATTTAGCTAAAGATAAAATTGCATCGACAAGTGGGTTATTATCATTTTGAAGGTTATCAATAAAACTTTTATCTATTTTTAATACGTGGATTGGTAATTGATGTAAATAGCCTAATGCAGAATAACCAGTGCCAAAGTCATCTAAATATAACCTGACACCAAGAGATTGAAGTCCTTCAATAATCTCTTTTGCTAAAGCAAGGTTTTCAATGAGTCCAGACTCTGTTATTTCAATGCACAAAGATCCTGTTTTAAGTTTGTATATTTGATAAAGGTTTTTAATAAAGCTGACAAAGTCTAAACTTGAGAAATGACGAGATGATACATTCACTGTTATTGTAAAGTGTGTTTTATATTCACTTTGCCATTGCGAAATTTGTTTTGCGGCTTGTTTTAATAAATGTAAATCAAGTTGTAAAATTTGGCCGCTATCTTCAGCTGCCGTAATAAAGTTATTTGGTAATACTAGGCCTTTTTCTGGATGATGCCATCTTACTAAAGCTTCAAACCCTTTTACTTTATTATTTTTAATTTCAAAAATAGGCTGATAGTAAAGCTCAAATTCGTTATTGCGCATGCCATTTTGGATATCAGTTTCAAGTACCGCAGCACCAACCATTTTTTTCTGCATTGAATCATTAAATATTTGAACTTGACCTCGTCCTAATGATTTTGCTTCATACATCGCTGTATCTGCGCATTGTAAAACATGATACGCGTGATCATTAGAGTTCATAGCATATGAAATACCTATACTTGTAGATGCTTTTAATACGTGACCATCAACAGTGAGGGGTTCTTCTAAAGATGCTTGAATTCGCTCAACTAAATTTGTAACTTGCGACTCATTTTCAATATCTTCCATCAAAATTGCAAATTCATCACCCCCTAAGCGTGCAAAGGTATCAACTTGACGAATATTTTGTGAAATTGTTTCACAAATAGTAATTAAAAATTGATCACCAACTTGATGTCCCAATGTATCGTTTATAATTTTAAAACGATCAAAGTCTAAATATAATAATGCATGAAATCTAAAGTCACTTTGCCTACCTAACCGATTGATCCCTTGTTCTAATCTATCAATCAATAATGAACGGTTTGCAAGACCCGTGAGTTGATCATGTAAAACTTTATGTTTTAATGCTTTATGAGTAAGTTCTTTGTCTATTGCTAAGCTAATTTGGCGACTGATGTAAGTTAAAATGTCTTGGTCGTGATGTGTATAATTGACAGATGTGTCATAGCTTTGTATTACAATTAAGCCATGAAATTGACTGTTGATCTCAAAAGGAACACCTAACCAAGAGTGAGGAGATTCACCGATAAGCTGAAAGTGTTTTTTTGCTACATGCTCTTTAAAATCTTTTTCATTTAATAATAGTGATGTATTAATTTTAAGCATATATGCAGATGCGGTATTATCAGTTTGTTCCTGACTAAAAACTTTATTGCCTAAATTCCTTATGCCAGCCTCTAAAATATAGGGCAGACTAAGTTCATTTGTTTTTATATCATATAAGCCGATGAATAAATTTTTAGCTTCAAGTAGAGAGTTAACAATTTCATGTAAGTTTTCATAAAACTCCTCCATGTTATTAGCTTCATAAGTTAAGTTGGCAATTTTTAATAAACCTTTTTCTATTTTTTGGGCGCTATTTAATTGTATAACTGTATTATTTAAATCAATTAAGGTTTGGCATTGATTAATTTTAGCGCTCAACATTGAAGCGACAGTAGTTAAAATTTCTAAATGGCTATCGTTAAAATAGTTTTTATCTGGGTGCTCACAATCAATCACGCCCACAACATGATTATTATAAATAAGAGGTACGCAAATTTCAGAAAGTGCAGGTGTTAAATCAGGTAAATATCGGCTGCTTTTCGAAAGATCATCAATGAGTTGAGCTTGACCACTCATAGCAACATAGCCTGTATTACCTAAAGAAAAAGGAATGCGGTTTTGTTTTATATAATAGTGACCATCTGTATTTTTAATACCCATAGCCGCTACTTGCTCTAATTCTTTTTTAGAATGGTCTGCTAAATAAATAACGCAATCAACAAAACCTAGTTGGCTAACAACTTCATTTACTACATAACTATAAAGCTGCTCTAGATCATTGATTTGAATAAGGGACAAGGAAAATTGATTAATAATGCTGAGCTGATGTGACTTTTGTTGTAATGGATCTAAATGTGCGGCCATTTGAGATCCTTTATTTTTATGATTTGCTTCAGACATATAAAATATCAATAGGGTTAAAGTCTAATTATGCTCAGCATTGTATAAATATTCAAATGTTTATTAGTACAAAGTTATTAAGGTCACTATTTGATCTTAATAACTAGGACGAAATATTTACAAAATATGGTTATGTTTTTTAGATATCTGTAATGTTTTTGGCATTAAATAGTCTCGATAGAGATACCTGTATAATTTTTTCGGAGCGATGTCTTGTTTAGCTTTTTCATCAATATGATTTTCTAGTTGTTTATCTAAAAATTGAATAAACCCTGTTTGGTGTTTTTTTGCGAGTAAATCTAATTGATTTGTATAGCCTTTAAAAAAATCATTCTTTAAATGTTGTGACAAAGTTTGCACACCTTTAAGGTCAACTTGAGTTAAATAGTGTATTGCTAAATATGACCATTGATAAACACGTTTACTACCATCATCATAGGTTGTTGCAAAAATATCTTGTAATGTAGGCCATTTATCTTTGCTTGTTTCTTTTGCTTCTTTATAGGCTTTTGGGTTTACATTTTTTTTTGAGATAAGTTCTGCTAAACCTTCACTCCACCAGACCAAATGTGATGGATAATGACCAAAACTACCGTATTTACTAAAGCGACCATCAAGATAATGGACATATTCATGGTTTAAGTTCCATACTTTGAACTCGGGACCTTGCCAAAATACTTCGTAAGAATAAAATGTAGCTTGATTATTAGGGTCGCTTGGAGTGCCCTCTATATACATGCCACCATTGTCGGTATTGATGTCAAAAATCATCTGACCATATTGATTATACTGGCTATAGTTATCAAAAATAACAACACGTAAAGATTGGTTGTGATCGTTTGCTGTAGGCAGGTTTTTTGTAGCTAATATTTTGTGGAAATGACTTTCTTGTGAAGTTAGCTTATTACAAGATTGCTGCAATTGTTTTTCAGACATGTGATTTGCGCGAATAAATAAACGATCGGAACATTTATGATTAATAGGCAAAGCACTATCTATGGTGGGAAATGAACATTTACCTTTAAAGTCATTTTCACATTCTGATAAACCTCTGTAGCTATTAATTAAGTATCTTTGAGAAAATAAAAACTGTTTTTCATTTAATGTAAGCTTCGTTTTATCAAGTAAATGCCATACTTGGTTATCTAATTTATTGCGGGCATTATCAGCTAATATTTTATGTTGGTAAGCTAAGGCCCAAAGCGCATGTTCTCTTTGCCAGCCCGTTTTTTGTGCGATACTTTTTAAGCTTGGTAGCCAGTTTTTTGTTGTTAAAATTGCATTTGCTAATGTTTTATTCTTTTTTGCTTCATATGTTAAAAAAGCCATCGCGCGTAAGGTTTCCCAATGCGCATATTGAGAAGGGAAATTGTCACTTTCATACTCTAATAAGACTAATTTTGATAATGTTTCAAGATGAGGGGCTATTTTTGTACTTAAAGTATTGTGATTATAAAACCGATAGAGTGTTACTGCATAATGTTCAACTAAGCGGGCGTTTTTATCGTTATTTAAATTTAAAAAGCCTGAGTTTTTTAGAGATGATAAGGCATTTTCAAGCTGTTGCCAGTTTATTTTGTCTATTGTTTTAATATCAGCATAATAGCTAAAACCACGAAGGTAGTATAAAAGAGCATCGAGCTCTTGGTTATTAATTTTTTGTTCACTTAAATAATGAATACGGGCAGTTACTTTATTCATGTACTTATTTGTAGCAAGTTTAAAATTCCAATTGTTCTTTGAATTTAATACGTGAAGGACGTCAGGGTCTGGCATCATGTTTTTAATTACTGGAAGGGGGCTACTACATGCACTTAATAGTGCGAAGCATAAAGCACAGATTATCGTTATGAGTTTATTTATCATTGGTATCATCAAATTTAGGCTTAAATGAAAAATCAGATTACCAGTAATGAATATTGTATACAATAATCTTTTTGTAAATTTAAATTGTTACTTTACAGCTATACTTAGACTCAATATGATCAGACAAATTTTTTAATAGAAGATAGCGCAATGACAAGTATTACAATAGTTCGTCCAGATGATTGGCACATTCATTTACGTGATGGTGAGCAATTAAAAGACACAGTGCGTGATGTAAGTCGTTACATGGGGCGTGCGATCATAATGCCAAACTTAGTACCGCCTGCCACTTGTACTGAAACTGCATTAAGTTATCGTGATCGCATTATGGCAGAAAAACCTCAAGGAAATTTTAAACCTTTGATGGTGCTTTATTTAACAGATAAAACCACGCCTGAAGAAATTAAAAAAGCAAAAGCAACGGGTCATATTGTAGCTGCTAAGCTATATCCCGCAGGTGCAACGACAAATTCAGACTCTGGTGTGACTGATGTTAAAAATATGTACCCTGTATTTAAAGCAATGCAAGAAGTGGGCATGTTGCTTTTAGTTCATGGTGAAGTAACGGATTCAGAAATTGATATATTCGATCGTGAGAAAATATTTTTAGATACGGTATTAACTCCTGTTGTTGCTGATTTTCCAGAACTAAAAATTGTACTTGAACATATAACAACACAAGATGCAGTTAAATTTGTAGAAGCTGCTTCTGACAATGTAGCTGCAACTATCACCGCGCATCATTTATTATATAATCGTAATCATATGTTGGTAGGGGGCATTCGTCCTCATTTTTACTGCTTACCTATTTTAAAACGAAATATTCATCAAGACGCATTAAATAAAGCAGCAACCAGTGGTAGTAAAAAGTTCTTTTTAGGTACTGATTCTGCGCCACATATGAAAGATAAAAAAGAAGCGGCTTGTGGTTGCGCGGGTTCATACACAGCACATGCTGCAATTGAATTATATGCTGAAGCATTTGATGATTCAGGCGCAATTGATAAATTAGAAGCTTTTGCAAGTTTAAATGGTCCTGATTTTTATAATTTACCTCGTAATAGCGATACCATCACTTTAGTGAAAGAAGCTTGGAATGTGCCTGAATCATATTCTTTAGGTGATGATAAAGTTGTTCCAATTCGTGCAGGTGAACAAATTCAATGGCAAGTTAAGTAACAAATTATTTGAAATAAGCTTAATGATTTTAAAAGCTGCTGAAAAAATTATTATTCAGCAGCTTTTTTATATTACACTCCTTTTAAGCCTGTGATCCCACATTTTACTTTTGATAAGCGACCATTATCGGCCATGATTTGATAATAAGTATTACGTAAAGAGTGTGGTCGATAATTTGTTACTTTTTTAAAGCGAAGGGCTACAGTGTGATGTATTTTAGCCGTGTATTTATCTGTAGCGTGTTCATCTTGATTAACATTAACAACTCTAGGAGCTAAAGTTCTATCTGCTATGATCCGAGTACGTTGTTGTTGATGCATTAAACCTTCAGGAATAGGTTGTATTTCTAAATCATCAAAACATAAAAAACTGTCATTTTGTTTTAATCGGTTAAAATCAATTTCCTCTAAATTTAAAATATTTAAACCTTGTTGTCTGGCATGTAAACACATGAATTCAAGACTAATATCTGACAAGCCATCATACCAATAGCCACCACCAATGTCGGAGTGTACACCTGCAAACCAAACTTCTAAGACTCTTGAGTCTTGGTTAAATAGGGTTGGTTGAAATGCAATGCGTTTTTCATCAAGTGCAAGTATATGAACGGCTTTTTGAATATTCTTAGCTAAAGTGGCATTTTTAAAAACAACATCACTGGCTGCAGGGGTTTCCCTTTTTAAGTCGGGTGAATCAATCGATGCAATAGTATCAAATACGCCTAAAAATTTGACCTGATTTTTTATTTGGCTTGCAAAAATTCGCGCTATTGCTGCACCTCGGCTAAAACCAAAAATAAAAATTTCATCACCTTCTTGGTAATGGTGTTCTAAGTCCCGTTTTGCTTTACTGATAATTGACTTTATATCTGAAAATGCATGGGAAAATAGAGAGTTGAATGTTTTTTGTAACCAGTTTCCGTAGGTACCTACTCCTGAATAATAAAAACTTCGTTGGCCATATTCATCATTATGCGGGGTGTTAGTTAAACTGCCGCCAAAATAGGCATGTAATTTTAAAATATTACTTATACTGAGATCTACAGCATAATCCATGCTATCACTGGGTTCGTTACAAGTGCCATCAAAACAAAAAATAAATTTATTCATTTTACACGTCATTTGTTCAGCCTTTGTTTAATCAAGTGTACTTGATTATTTTAAAAGCATGATAATTTTCTGGAACTTTTTTGTTTATTCTGTATCCTAATAATCGTTATTTCATTTGTGATATATATTTTGGTTAAAAAAACACATATTTTTATAGTTGTATTTTTATTGATTTCCTTTTTAGGACAGTCAATAGCGTATGCTATGGATTCGTGTCAGTTTCAAAATCAAAGTATCCAAACATCACACATGAATATGATGTCAGACATGAACCATTCTATGGACGAAATGGATATGGGCTGTTGTGAAACTGAACATTTATGTTCTATGAATGGCTGTGTTTCTATGGCTATTACGGCCAATCATTATTTATCTGATGTTAGTTTAATATCACAAAAAATTATTCAGAAAAATCCTATTCTTTTTAGTCAGTACCCTTCATCTTTATATCGTCCTCCTCTTAAAAGCTAATTACAAAATAGATCCGTCTGAAATTTCACTTTTCATTTGAATTGATATTTCGAATTTGTATTTAGTGGGCTTTTATTTTCCATTAAGCCCATAAGTAAACTTTAAGAGTCTTGAAGGCAATATGTATAAATCACTTTTAGTATTATTTACCTTAGCAGCGCTTTTGGCTTGTACTGATATCACTATTAGTAATGTAAATAGTCAAAATACGGCACAAAAAACAAAACTGACCATATATAAGCGAGAATCTTGTGGTTGTTGTAATAGTTGGATCACGCACTTAGATAAAAATCATTTTGATACACAAGCGTTAAATGATGAAAAATTAACACAGTTTAAGCTAAATAAAGACATAAAACCGCGTTATCACTCCTGTCATACCGCAGTATCACAAGATGGCTTTGTATTTGAAGGGCATATTCCAGCAAAATATATTCAACAATTTTTAAAAAATAAACCTGAAGATGTAATTGGTTTAGCTGTCCCTGCTATGCCTATTGGCAGCCCTGGCATGGAAATGGGCAATAGGTTTTCGCCATATCAAGTACTACTGCTTAAAAAAGGTGGTAGTTATTCTGTATTTGCTCAAGTATCAAGCCAAAAGGAGCAGTATTAATGAAAAATTCTCTTTTAAAATTAAAACCAAAAAGAATCATAATTTTAGGGCTTTTAATACATTTTAACTCAGTTGCTGAAGTACCTGTTAGTGAACAGAAACTTACATTAAAGCGTACAATTATAGTGGCGCAAAAGAATGACCCTTGGTTAAGTGGTAATCAGCATAAGCAAGACTCTGTTAAGTCGATGAGTATAGCTGCCGGTACTTATACTGATCCAAAAGTATCATTATCCATGGCAAATTTACCTGTGGATACTTTTGATATATCACAAGAAGGCATGACACAGTTTAAAGTGGGTATTGCACAAATGTTTCCTCGTGGAGATTCATTAGCAATTAAACAAAAACAGCTAATACTGGATTCAGAACAATACCCTTATCAAAGGCAAGATAGAAAAGCGAAAGTTGCACTAACTGTTGGCCAATTGTGGCTAGACGCTTATAAAGTTCAAAATAGCATACGTTTAATTGAGGCTGACAGAGCTTTATTTGAGCAATTAACTGATGTTGCAGAGGCAAGTTATGCATCGGCTCAAGGCAAAACCCGCCAACAGGATGTGATCAGAGCACAGTTAGAACTTACTATGCTTGATGATAGATTAAATCAATTACAGCAACAAAAAAACCGGTATGAAGGTCAGCTATCGCAATGGGTAACGGGTAATAATAGCCAAACGTCAATCTCAGTACATAACATTAATTTAGGGGAGGTTTTACCTGACATTCGTTTACTCAAAGCTGAGATGGTCAAGTCAAACACTTGGCAGACACCCGATAAATTAGTTAAACACTTTATGGCCCATCCACGTATTTTAGCAATAGATAAAAAAATAACTGCCACTGCACAAGGTATTGCGCTAGCTAAGCAGGATTATGAACCTCAGTGGGGAGTTAATGCGGGTTATGCCTATAGAGATAATGATCCAGTGGGAAATACGAGAGCTGATTTATTCACCGTAGCTGTGACATTCGATTTGCCTTTATTTACAGATAAACGCCAAGATCAGCAACTTAGTGCGGCGATTTCACAAACAGAATCAGTAAAAACAGAGCGTTTAATAATATTGAGACAACTGTTAAGTGCTTATTCAAGTGCTAAGGGGAGGTTAAACCGGTTAGTTGACAGACAAAGGTTATATCACACTAAGTTATTGCCACAAATACAAGATCAAGCTGAAGCATCTTTAACTGCATATACCAATGATGATGGTGATTTTGCGGAAGTTGTGCGTGCACGCATTGCGCAACTTAACGCAAAAATTGAAAACTTGGCTATAGATACGCAGATACAAAAAGTGCAATTAGAATTGAATTATTTATTTATTACTAAAGCAGAGCAAATGCTGAGTTTTAATAAAATAAGTCAATCAAATGTGCAAGGACAAAAATAATGAATTCAAATATAAAACTTGTTTTGGCAGCCATATTTGGTAGCGCTATAACACTTGGCATTACATCACAACTTCAAACAACCGTTTCATCAGGTGAAAGTACAGATTCAGAAAATAAACCTATGTACTGGGTTGCGCCTATGGATGCAAATTATAAACGAGATAAGCCAGGTTTATCACCTATGGGAATGGATTTAGTACCTGTATATGCCGACGGTGCTTCAGGCTCAGATTCAGGCCCCGGCACAATTAAAATATCACCTGATGTTGTTAATAATTTAGGGGTAAGAACAGCAAAGGCAAAAGTGAAACAATTGCACTTGGAAATAAAAACAGTAGGTTATGTGAAGTATGATGAAGAGCAATTAGTACATATTCATCCTAGAGTCGAAGGGTGGGTTGAAAAGCTCTATATCAAAGCACTGGGGGATCCGGTTAAAAAAGGTGAGCCACTATATTCTTTATATTCACCCGCTTTAGTGAATGCACAAGAAGAGTTACTGTTAGCGATAGGCCGAAAAAATACACGTTTAATTCGAGCGGCAGAAGATAGGTTAACCGCCTTGCAGCTGCCTAAATCAGCAATAGCAGCCATTAAAAAAACAAGAAAAATATCACAGACAATTACTTTTTATGCGCCTCAAACGGGTGTTGTTGAGAACTTAAAAATTAGGGAAGGTTTTTTTGTTAAGCCTGGTACTAAAATCATGTCAATTGGCGCCTTAAATGAAGTATGGGTGGAGGCTGAAGTCTTTGAAAGGCAGGCAAATCAAGTTGAAAAAGGCAGTGCTGTCACTATGACTCTTGATTATTTACCTGGACGAGAGTGGGTTGGTAAAGTCGATTATATTCATCCCACCCTTGATGAAAAAACACGTACGGTGAAAGTAAGGCTACGTTTTAAAAACCAAGATATGATGCTTAAACCTAATATGTTTGCGCAAGTATCTATTCATGCTCAAGGTAATGAAGCATTACTTATTCCTACAGAGGCTCTCATTCGTACTGGGAGCCAAGATCGTGTGGTATTAGCTTTAGGTGAGGGTCAGTTTAAATCACTCGCTGTAAAAGTTGGGCGTTTTGATAACGACTCTGTAGAGGTACTTTCAGGTTTAGTTGAAGGCGATAAAATAGTGACTTCAGCACAATTTTTATTGGACTCAGAATCAAGTAAAAGCTCAGACTTCAAACGTATGTATCATGATGAATACCCTATGAGTGTATGGGTTGAAGCAAGCATTAATAATTTAATGGCAAGTCATAATATGATTAATGTTGATCATCAAGCTATTGATGATTGGGAGTGGCCACAAATGACCATGGATTTTATAGTCGCTCCTCAGGTTGATTTTACGAGTTTAGAAATTGGAATGACCTTACATATTGAAATTACAAAAGATGAAGTTGGTGAATATAAAGTCACTAAAATACATATTCCTGAGCAGAATCAAACAACCAATATGAATAGTATGGCTACAGTTTCAGGTAAAATTAACGCCGTAATGATAGATCATAAAATGCTGAATATTAGTCGAGGACCAATTGAGAAATGGGATCGCCCTGCTGCAACATTAGATTTTATGGTGAATGATGATATTGATTTATCTCTATTGAAGGTTGATATGGCAATTGAATTTACCTTTGAGATTAATAATGGAGAATTTATTATTACGGAGTTATCTCTAAAGGAGATTGGCCAAGACGCTCAAGAAGAAGTACAGATTGATAAGCCAAACTCAACTGAGCACAGTGGCCATTAAGGAGATTTTACATGATAGCTTCAATTATTAAATGGTCCGTTTATAATCGTTTTTTTGTATTGTTAGCAGCAGCAATTATTGTTTTATCAGGTCTATATTCGGTAAAAAATACACCTGTTGATGCATTACCTGATTTATCTGATGTGCAAGTGATCATCAAAACATCTTACCCAGGTCAAGCGCCTCAAGTTGTAGAAGACCAAGTGACTTATCCACTTACGACAGCCATGTTGTCTGTACCAGGTGCAGTAACGGTAAGGGGCTACTCCTTTTTTGGTGATTCATATGTATATGTTATTTTTGATGAAGATACAGATTTGTATTGGGCGCGTTCTCGTGTACTTGAATACTTGTCTCAAGTTGCACCAAATTTACCTGAAAATGCAAAACCTCAATTAGGCCCAGATGCAACAGGCGTGGGCTGGGTGTATTTATATGCTTTAGTCGATAAAACAGGTCAAAACGATATTAGCCAACTGCGTAGTTTACAAGATTGGTTTTTAAAATATGAATTACAAACTGTGCCGGGTGTATCAGAAGTAACAGCTTTAGGGGGGATGGTAAAGCAATATCAAGTAAAAGTAGACCCTGATAAATTGCGTGCTTTTGGTATTCCATTATCTTTAATCCAAACTGCAATTAAACAAGGTAATCAAGAAATTGGTGCCTCTGTTGTTGAAATGGCTGAAGCTGAATATATGGTAAGAGCAACGGGGTATATTAAAAATGAAATTGATTTGGGCAATATTCCATTAGGTGTTAATCAAAATGGCACGCCATTATTACTGAAAGATGTTGCTGATGTGGGGATTGGACCACAAATGCGCCGAGGCATAGCTGAATTAAATGGAGAGGGTGAAACTGTAGGCGGTATTATCGTTATGCGCTTTGGTGAAAATGCGCAGGAAGTGATCAATGGCGTTAAAGCAAAATTAGAACAACTAAAAAAGGGCTTACCTGAAGGTGTTGAAGTTGTGACCGTCTATGATCGCAGTGGTTTGATAGAGCGTGCGGTTAATAATCTCGCATTTAAATTACTGGAAGAGTTTGGTGTTGTAGCTTTAGTCTGTATTGTATTTTTATTTCATGTTCGTTCATCTTTAGTGGCTATTTTTAGTTTACCTGTAGGGATATTAGCGGCTTTCACCATAATGCATATGCAAGGTTTGAATGCCAATATTATGTCACTTGGTGGTATTGCAATTGCAATTGGTGCCATGATAGATGGTGCTATTGTGATGATAGAAAATATGCATAAACATATGGAGCGTACTCCATTAACAAAAGAAAACCGTTGGCGGATTGTGGCGGATTCTGCCAGTGAAGTGGGGCCTGCATTATTTTTTAGTTTATTAATCATTACAGTCAGTTTTGTGCCAGTATTTACATTAGAAGCGCAAGAGGGGCGTATGTTTGCGCCGCTCGCGTTTACTAAAACCTACGCAATGGCTGCATCAGCTGCATTAGCAATCACCTTAGTGCCAGTATTAATGGGATATTTCATTCGCGGTAAGGTATTACCTGAACATAAAAATCCAGTGAATCGCATTTTAACTACAATCTATTTACCTGCACTTAAAACGGTCCTTAACTTTCCTAAAACAACCTTAGCTTTAGCCTTAGTGGTGTTAGGCATAGGTTTGTATCCCTTAGATAAAATTGGCAGTGAATTTATTCCTCCTTTAGATGAGGGTGATATTATGTATATGCCAACAACTTACCCAGGAATTTCAATTGGTCAGGCAAGACAGTTATTGCAACAGACGGATAAGTTAATTTATACAGTACCCGAAGTTAAAACTGTATTTGGTAAAGTTGGGCGTGCTGAAACAGCGACCGATCCTGCACCGCTTACTATGATAGAGACTTTTATTCAGTTAAAACCTCAAAGTGAGTGGCGTGAGGGCATGACCACTGAAAAGTTGAAAAAAGAAATGGATGCATTAGTGAAGCTACCAGGAGTTACTAATGCTTGGGTTATGCCAATTAAAACGCGTATTGATATGCTGGCAACGGGTATAAAAACTCCTGTGGGCATCAAGATAGCAGGTCCTGATTTAACTAAAATTCAGGGAATAGGAAAGCAACTTGAATTGATCTTAAAAGATGTACCAGGTACAGCTTCTGTTTATGCTGAACGTGTTGCTGGTGGTCGTTATATTAAAGTGGATATTCAAAGAGCAAAAGCGGCACGTTATGGTTTAAATATTGCAGATATCCAACAAGTGGTTGCGACGGCGATTGGGGGTATGAATGTTTCACAAACCATAGAAGGTTTAGAGCGTTATCCTATTAATTTACGTTACCCGCAAGATTACCGTAATTCACCTGAAAAATTAAAGTTACTGCCTATTGTGACACCAACAGGGCAGAGAATATCGCTCAGCGATGTGGCTAATGTTTTTGTTGAAGATGGTCCTCCTGCAATAAAAAGCGAAAATGCTCGATTAAATGGTTGGGCATTTATTGATATTGAAGGGGTTGATATTGGTACTTATGTGCTCAATGCACAGAAAATAGTGAATGATGAAGTGAATTTACCTGCCGGTTATTCAATTACATGGTCTGGTCAATATGAGTATATGTTGCGTGCCAAAGAAAAGTTAACATATGTTGTACCACTTACTTTATTCATTATTGTACTGTTGCTGTTTATTAATTTCAGAAACTTTGTTGAGGTAAGTATTATTATGGGTACTTTACCTTTAGCTATGGTGGGGAGCATCTGGCTAATGTATTTACAAGGCTTTAACTTCTCGGTTGCGGTGGGCGTTGGTTTTATTGCGCTTGCAGGAGTTGCCGTAGAAATAGGGGTGATAATGTTAGTTTATCTTAATCAGGCCTATCAGCAATTATTAGTTGATTGCCAAGCTAACGAGTTAAAACCTGATGAAGCAAGCTTAAGACAAGCTGTGTTACAAGGTGCAGGAATGCGCGTTAGGCCTGTTATGATGACAGCAGCAGCTATAATTGCGGGCTTATTACCGATTTTATATGGCACAGGCACTGGCTCTGAAGTGATGAGTCGTATTGCTGCACCTATGGTAGGGGGGATGTTAAGTGCGGTATTTTTAACATTACTAGTGCTACCTGCTATCTATTTTGTATGGCGAAAAAAATCGATTAAAACAATTTAGTAAGTTCAGAATATTTAAGTGGCAAACTGATGAAAGGAATATAAACATGAAAGTTGCATATTTTGGTAATGATTGGCATATAGGGTGTTTAGACGTTTTTAAACAAAGTGCGCACACAATAGGCCATATTTTTATTAATGGTGAACAAACCTTTAATCAAGTTATTCGCCAATATGCAACTGATAATAATATTCCTGTTACGTGTATTAAACCTGATGAAGAACACATAAAAAACCTAATAGAACAAGGTTTTGAGTGTTTTTTTTCTGTTGAATATGCTTGGTTGATCCCCATTCCAGAAGATATGAAAACTGTATATGCAATGAATGTTCATCCAAGCATGTTACCCCATGGGCGAGGTACAACACCAGTTAGTTGGATCATTAATGCTTATCCTCAGTATGCGGGGGTAACATTTCATAAATTAACCAGTGAGTTTGATAAGGGTGACATTATTTATCAAAAACCTATGACATTGGCAGTTGATGAAAGCTTTGAAACTTGGATGGTCAAATTACATTTAAGTATCCCACTTATGCTAAATGAAATCTTGGTCGATTTTGAAGCTTTATATTTAAAAGCACACAAACAAGAACAGGGCAGTACCTGGCCAAAAATTAGCATAAATGACCGTGTGATCAATTGGAATATGACAACACAACAAATTAAGGCTTTAGCAGCATGTTGTGGCCGATTTGGTATTGTTGCCATGCTGAATAATGAAACTTTATTAGTGAATAATATTGAAGTAGGTCAAATCAAACATGAATATAAAAATGGTACTGTTATAAAAGAAGATTCAGAGACTTATGTGGTTGCTGTTAGTGATGGTTTTGTCATTTTAATGAAACACAACATCATAGAACAAATATAAGAGAAACAATAATGAAGTTAGTTAAAATAAGCCGAAAGTTACATAAATGGCTGATGTTATTTTTAGGCTTACAATTTGTAATTTGGTCTGTCACGGGCGCTTATATGGTCATATTTGATATTGATTATATTCATGGTGATAGCTTGGTAACTAATCACCAAACAAGCATTGATCATAAAACAATAGGCATTAGTTTAGAGGATGTCATAAAAAAATACCCTGACGCACAAAATATTTCATTAGCAGTATTAATTGATATGCCTGTTTATCGGTTTAACGTAAAAAATCAAAATATATTATTAAGTGCAAAAAACGCAGAGTTACTTTCTCCAATTAATGAGTTAATGGCGGTTAAACTCGCAAAACATCATTACAGCTCAGATGATGATATTTTAGAAGTTGCGCTTATTAGTCAAAATCCCCCGTTTGAGTTGAGTAAAAGACACTTACCCGCTTATCGTATTAATTTTGATGCTTTAGGCAGTCCATCGTTATATATTTCAGCTAGCTCAGGAAAATTAGTGACAAAACGGCATGAATTTTGGCGATTGTTCGATTGGATGTTTAGGTTTCATGTTGCTGATTATGAAGATGGTGAACCTGAAAACCTGTTGTTATTTTGGTTTGCAGTGTTTGGCATACTAGCCTGTTTAAGCGGCTTAGTTTTAACCTATTTTAGAGTTATTAAAAAACAAGTTGAGGTTAGCTAATGCAGTTTATTAAATCAGTACATAAGTGGGCCTCCCTTTTTGTCGGTATTCAGTTTTTGCTTTGGTTAGTGAGTGGTTTTTATTTCAATATCATGGATCACAGTAAAGCGGGTGGAAATCAATATAGAGAACGCATTGAAAAAGTTGCTGTTGATTATCGCAGTACTGGCAATCAAAAATTGATAGATCCAAAATTGGTTTTAGCTGAAAATAAAAAAACACAAAACCTTCAAGTTGTCACAATTTTAGGCAAACCTTATTATTTATTGACTCATGAGAAAGGTTTGTACCGTCATTTTTATAATGAGCAAACTTTAGTTGATGCATATACTAATCAAATAATTGTAATAGATGAGCATATGGCTAAAAAAATAGCTCTGACTTCTTATAATGGCCCAGGAAAACTTACTTCTGTAATTAAACTTATGCCGCCAATTCAAGATATTCCAAAAGAAAAGAATACAGTTTGGCAGGTTAATTTTAATGATAATGTGAATAGCAGTGTTTATATAAATGCCAGCTCTGGTAGGTTAATACGCCATAGTGATGACGATAAACGTTTTGCTGACTTCTTTTTTATGCTGCATTTTATGGATTATGCTAGTGAAGGGAGCTTTAATAATTGGCAAATTATCTTATTTTCTATAGTCACGTTGTGGTTAGCATTGTCAGGTTTAATTTGGACGGTAGAGTTGGGTTTCAATGGTCATTATCGTTTAAGTTTAAGAAACCAAAAAAGCAAGATTAAAGTAAGTGATAAATCTGGTAAATTAATTGATGAGCTTAGCTTTTCTATTAATCAAAATTTACTTGATGGCCTGATTGAACATGATATTGTTTTGCCTTCAAGTTGTGGTGGTGGCGGTACTTGTGGTCAATGTAAAATTAAAGTCAATTCAGATGCCAAAATTACCTCAGCAGATAAACTACATTTGTCTCCACTAGAAGTTGAATCTGGGTTTAGGCTAGGGTGTCAGCACAAGGTCCGTGAGTTTAGTGATCTGACGTTATTAAATACGCATACAGCGAAAAAACATGCTTTAGTATTAATGAAAAGCACTTTTATAAGCCCATTTATTAAAGAGCTTAGATTTAAATTACAAAATGGCTCTCACCTTAAATATAAGGCGGGTGCTTATATGCGCTTTTTTGTGCCTGCGGCCAAAGGTTGCGCGATACCACAAAAATTACCTGATGAATTTCAACCTCATTGGCATCATATCAGCCATTTAGAGTATGAGCATTTAGCCTGTAGCCGGAGTTATTCATTAGCAACTTATGATACTGAGTCGGATGAACTTGTTTTTACCATAAAAATACAAACGGCACCTGAACATAAAATATTACCGGGCATAGCGTCTAGTTATATTTGTAATTTAGACGTCGGCAAAATGATTAAAGCCGTCGGACCATTCGAGGAGTTTTATTTTAGTGAAAATTCAATAGATGCTTCAATTGAGAATGTGAGTGAAACGAATGTTAATGATGAAAAAACACTGGTTATGATAGGCGCGGGAGCAGGTATGGCGCCTTTAAAAGCCATTATATTAGAGCGATTGAAAAAATATAATAGTAAGCAAAATATTCATTATTATTTTGGTGCGCGTCATGAAGTTGATTTAATTTATCGAGAGCTATTTGATGAATTAACGCAAAAACATCTTAATTTCAAATATATTCCAGTAGTCTCAAAAGATGCTCATAATTGGTTTGGCGAAACAGCTTATGTGCAAAATATTTTAAATAAACATTTTAATGAGTTAGGTCATATTGATGATTTAGCGTTTTATTTATGTGGGCCAAAAGCCATGATGCAAGATACGATCGTGTTATTGCAAAATAAAGGTGTAAAACCACAGGCAATTCAATTTGATGATTTTGCGAATTAATTTAAGAGCTTGTAATTTTTAAAGTAGAAAGTAGAAAGTAGAAAGTAGAAAGTAGAAAAAGGGGCGGGGGTTAATAAAGTATAAACACTCAGCTTGATTTTGGTTAAAAACCACCATTAAAGGTGGTTTTTAACCATATTTAATCTAGTGTATTATAATGTTCTATCACAGTGTTATTTATCACTATTTTGACCATATAAAATAAGAAAAAGGGGATCGCTAATCCAAAAGTAATAAAACATAGAAAAATCCAGCCTAAAACAGGTAAAAAGATGTCTATTAATGATTTTTCTAATCGAAGTCTATATTTCTTAACTTTCACAAATCCTCGCTGATTTTATTTATTCTCTTACTTTCAAAAAATGACGTTTTAAAATGTTATCCTGAAAGCTAATATTATTTTGACTCATAATGCCCAATACAAACCTGATTATATATAAATAGGTACAAATGAGAAGACTAACTAAGAAATAAAAGAAACAAGTTGACTCAGACAAGTTATTTTTTAAGTTATAGACCATAAACTTAAGGTTTGGGTTATTGTTTAAGCATACATTACAAACTCATCATAAATACTTTAAATATGCTTCATTGACTCTCTTATATTCAATGATTTTAGCGCTTCTATATCCTTGAACTATGTTGTATAAAACGATTATTTTGAAATGAAATCGTTATCCATTAATATTTTATATATAATGAAGTTGACATTTTGGGTACGCGGTGTGATAGTGTGGACTCACTTTTAAGGTAGATTAAACTAAAAATTTACTTTTGGAATAAAATGTAATTACTCTTTTTAGGGTCGTGACTATTTTATAAATTAAGGATGAAAATGAAAAAAGTATTATGACTTCTAACACTGCTACCAACTTTAGCTACTGCCGCAACCAGTTCATGGCAAAAAGAAGCATCCCCTAGCACAATTTATGGCGACGAATATGGCTCTAGTTCTATGTTTACAGATTTAAGCTCGCCACTAAATGGTGCTAAAATAACTCAGGTATCTTGGGATTTTAAAGGCTTTAATAATGGATCTGTTAAGCAAGATGTAAAGCTGTGCTATTTTAAACCATATCGTAGTACACCTTATGATTGTCTTGATATTTCAAATGATAAAATAGGTAGTACAGATTTTTTTAATGGTTGGGATCCTAGAACCCGTTTTCATTTAACATTTAGTTTATGGGGTGGGAGCTACCCTGCTTTTTGGGAGCATTCTGAAAAAGGTTTACTTAAAGTAGATTACAAGTACTAAGTATTTTATAAGGGACGATAAAATGAGAGTAAACGTTAACAATGACCGTATTATTTCGAACCCTCAAGCTAAAAAGGCTGATATAAAGTTAGGACTACCGAATGAGGGTGCCACGTCTAAGGTGAGTATCAGTCACTCGGCGCGGCAGGTTGAAAATTTATATAATCAAATTTCAAATTCGTTTAATGATCGTAGTAATCGTCCCTTAAATTCTTTATCGGTGGAAAAGCACACTGAAATTTTAAATAAAATAGTGCAGGATACAGCACAAGGATCAGGAGTGAAGTATTCGGAAAAACAAATCTCGAGAGTTGTATCTGATCTTAAAAAAGATTTAAATATTGAATCATCTTTCGATAAATCTGGAGATATCAGCTCGAGAAGCCTTTTTTCATTTTTGAGCTCTTCAGATCGCAAAGAAATTGACAAAGCTTATCAGTATGCGATTGATAATGGGACTAGTCTAGAAGATGTAGGGCTTGCAAGTTGGAGCTTGGGACACCAGAGGAAAGAGGAAGCTATGAGAGCTAATGGCACGGGTATAACAATGCATATACAAGACCCGAATAACATTCCTTTTGAATCGCCAATTGATGAAGATGAAACCAGTGAACTAATGAATTTCATCTTAAAAAGACTTGATGAGAGCAAGTTTAATGTATTTGATAGTAACTCTTTTGTTGATAAAACGTCTTTTTTGCCAATTGCAATACAAAGCTATGTAGATAGCAATCCAATTAAAGATGAAACTGAAGTTCGGCTTAAAAATACACATAATACTGAAGTAGTTAAAAGGGACCCTCTGAGTAAGTATAACAATATTGAGTCTAATCCTGTACTATATACAAATTTATTTTTAGATGCTTCGACGCAACGTCACTTATATAGGAATGAGTCTGACTTTCAAAAATATGTAAATACTCAAGGCTATCCTGAAAATCAAACAAGCGTTTGAAACAGGGTCTTAATATAAAGTAACGCTCAAGTTGTGAATCACATTAAATTAGCAAAAAATACAGTACGTAGTGCATACCTGATTTTAATTTATCGGTCGTATTGAACTGTTTTGATATAAAAATACTGATTTTTAAGTCATTTTATCAATCTTAAAGTTGGTCGTTATTGTAAAGAAAGCACAATAAAAGTTTGTGCTATGTAATAAGTACTTAAAACAGCCATTTGCGCACCTTTAAATGTTTTTACAAATCTTGCAAAGGCTAAAATAGAATCGGATAACATAAACCAAATAGCACCAATTAAAACCATAAGCGCATTGGTTGTTTGCGTTGTTTGATAAAACATATCTGCGGTGATCACCATAGCTTGTAAAATTAAGGCGTACACTAAAACAGGAATTTTTAGAGAAGCTGTTTTTGGTAACAATATTTTTAAGTAAATAATGCCTATGAGTGCAACGGGAATAAGTGCATAAAGATTTAAGTTTATTTCTGCAGAATCTAAAAAAGCCATGATATAAAAAATGTGTGCAATTAAAAAGCTGACTAAACCTTGCATGAATTTATCAGACTTAAGCATTAAAAAAATATCACCTAAAAGTGAAAAGCCTAAACCTAATACAATGAGCAAAGCATAATGGTTTAATTGAAAATTGCTCAGATAAAAAGCAAAGCTCATAATGGTGAGTGTTGTGAGTGGCTTTAAAATGTAACAGGCAAAAGTTTTGTTATAGTGGTCAGCAATAATATGGCACAAACCAGATAATGAAATTAAAATGATAAAAGATAGCATCTTGTTATTCTTATTATTTTTTATCCTATTGTAGTGTTAATGCTCTAGTTTTGTCTTTAATTATTTTTAATTAAACAAAAAGCACAATATTTAATATTATGCTTTTTGTTTACAGTTAATATATAGCAGGCTTATTTACAAGCGCCGTTGTTAGTCCATACTTCCCAAGGACCAGAGTTTTGCGCTGGGTTATCGTTTAGAGACCACCAGTTAGCTTGGTATTTAAAACCATTGTAGGCAACTTCAATGCCACCAAGGTAAACCTTACTTGCAGACCAAGTTTCAAGGCCTACACAACCCGTTGGCACTCCAGTTATAGTCACTGATTTAGTTTTAACAGACGTTTTATTATTTGCATCATAAACCGTTAAACTAACTTGATAGGTACCTTGTGACGTATAGGTATGGCTTGGGCTTGGTATTCTTGATGTTGAACCATCACCAAAGCTCCATGAATAAGTTGCAATTTCACCCGTGGAACTATTGTTGAAGTTTACTGTTTTCCCATCAACTGTATGGCTGAAATTTGCAACAAGTTTAACATCACCACAATCTGTATTAGTTAAATAATCACTTGCAGATTTAGCTTGCACAATACCGTGTCCGTAAGAAGTATCTCTGCCAGCAGCACCTTTATCTTGTGCCGTTGAATTGAGTGCATTACGTATATCTTTATTCGAACAACCTAAATTATTTGACCAGACTAATGCTGCAACACCTGATACATGTGGTGTTGCCATTGAAGTACCGCTGATTGATTTATAACCGTTATTATTCCATGTTGAATTTACGCCAACACCCGGTGCTGCAATTTCAACTTGTGAGTTATATTGAGAAAATGATGCTTTAGTGCCTGAACTATCAACCGCTGCAACAGATACAACAGAATCATAAGAAGCAGGGTAAGACATCGTTGAATCACCGCTATTACCCGCAGCTGCAATATGTAACATGCCTCTGTTATAGCTATTATCAAATGCTTGTTTTTCGGCTGTTGATGAAGCTCCACCACCTAAGCTCATGCTTGTAATATTGGCACCAGCAGCTTCACATTGATTGATTGCTGCAACTAAGTCAGAGCCATATGCCCAGCTTCCTGAGTCATTAAATACTTTAACAATATGCAACCCTAGCTGACCTGATGGATTTACGCCAACTACGCCTTGATTATTTCCACCGATTGCGGCGATAGTACCTGCAACATGAGTACCGTGGCCATTGCCATCGTTATACCAGTTACCTGTATCATTTGAGCCATAACCATCGTCACCGGTAATGCCTGTATTTGGTAAATCTGGATGATTTAATGTATAACCTGTATCCATAATACATACTTTCCTTTGGCCACTTGAAGCATCAGAAAGTAGTGGTGCCTGAACCATGTTAATGCCATAAGGTGTTGATTCTGATAGCAAGAAACGTTTTGGATCTTCTTCAATGAGCGCAACATTACCATTCGCTAATAATTGCTTTTTTTGTTCAGCGGTTAGCTCAACTGCAATCGCATTTATATCCGACAAGGTATGCACAAGCTTAGCATCAACACTACTGGCTGTTTGCTGTAATAATGATACTTTAGCTTCAAGTATGGCTTGAGGTGAATTTTCTTTTGATTTTACACTAAAGATAGCGCTGTCATTTAGGTGCACAATGAAGCGTTGAACATCATTTTTAGGCTCTTGAATGAGTTGTTTTGATTCTGTATTTGCTTGAACAGAAGCTGCAATTAAAGATAATGCAAAGCCTGCTACTAATTTAGAATTAATTTTTTTGTTCATTATTTTAAGTTCTCTATTTTTATATTTTTGAGTAACACAATTAAAAATTCATAAAGTGCATGTATTTCAAATACCAAAAATCAAATGAAAGATAATCGGTACAGCACAATAAATACGCACTTTGTGCTCATGTCAAATTAGATTGAATACTCTAAAGCTGAAGTTTTATGTGAGTTTAAATGTAGAGTTGATAGCTTGTTAAGTATGTAAATCAAATGTTACACCGGAAGGGCTTATTATCATTTTGTTTTTAATTACAATTTTGCAACTAAAACCAGTGAATGTAACTTCTTGGTTAAAATTGTAAATAAAAAGGAACGGTTTTTTAATAACTGCAAGGCATAAGTTATTTCTTTTTAGAATAACAAGTTGTAAAAAAAATGTTGAGAGAAGGTTGTGTTTTAAAAAATATGTAACGATAAATTGACATAAATCTTATCTTTTAGGATAACTTTAAATATTTTGTATTAAATTTAAAGTAAACTGAATTGATAATTCGTTTATTGTCATTTTGAAGCATTGTATTTTTGATTTTATTTGTTTTGTTGAGGTTTTTAGTCTGAAAATGATTGTTGTATAGATTGTCACCCCAGAGAGTGGCAAGCATAATAAGTTAATGTTAGAGTCATTTCAATTATTTCAAATCAGTAAAAGCACCTAGTTGATACTAAACTTAATAATAGGTTTAGGGGCGAGCTTACCTTCGGAGAATAAAGTGACTGTATTTAATAAAGTTGAATTTGATAACCATGAACAAGTAGTTTTTTGCTCAGATGAAGAGTCTGGCTTAAAAGCGATTATTGCAGTACATAATACTCAGTTAGGGCCAGCCGTTGGAGGTTGCCGTTTATGGGATTATGCCAGTGATGAGGACGCTGTTTATGATGTGCTACGTTTATCAAAAGGAATGACTTATAAAAATGCAGTTGCTCGCCTGCCATTTGGAGGTGGTAAATCAGTGATCATAGGTGATGCTAAAAAAATCAAATCAGAATCGTTATTTCGTGCATTTGGTCGCCAATTAGAACGTTTAAGTGGTAGCTATTATTCGGCTGAAGATGTCAATATTACAACTGCTGATGTTGCTATTATGAATAAAGAGACCAACTATGTATTGGGCCTTGAAGGGAAGAGTGGCAATCCATCACCTTTTACTGCATTAGGAACATTTTTAGGTATTAAAGCGGCATTTAAACACATGAATGGCCATGAAGATTTAAGTGGTGTGAAAGTTTCGGTTCAAGGGTTAGGTGCAGTAGCATATAGTTTGTGTGAATATTTACATGGCGTGGGTGCTCAGCTTTTTGTAACTGATATTAATCAAGCTTCTATTGACCGTGTTGTTAAAGATTTTAATGCCATAGCTGTTGATATTGATGAAATTTATGACTTAGACGTAGATGTATATGCGCCATGTGCATTAGGTGCAACAATTAACGATGAAACCATTCCACGTATTAAAGCTAAAATTATTGCTGGTTGTGCAAATAATCAGTTAGCAGAAAGTCGTCATGGTGAAGTGCTACGTGAAAAAGGTGTTTTATATGCACCTGATTATGTGATTAATGCCGGTGGTATTATTAATGTATGGTATGAAACGCTTGAAGGTGGCTACAATGAAGCTGCTTCTACAAAACATGTCGAAGGTATTTATACTACTTTGTGTGAAATTTTTGAACGTTCTAAAACTGAGCAAAAATCAACTCACTTAATTGCAGATGAATTAGCACAAGAAATCATTAAAAACGGTTTATAATATAAGTTGCAACGCAATTTTATATTAATTCACTAAGTGAAATAAAAAATCCTCGTATTACGGGGATTTTTTATTTTTGGAGTTCAAAATGGAAAATGTAGTAAAACTTGATTTAAAAAACTGGTCTCGTGCCCAGCATTTTGAATTTTTTAAAGGGTTTTCTAACCCTTACTTTAATGTCACGGTAAATTTAAACCTGAAAAGAGTATTTAATTTTGTAAAAGAAAATGATTTATCATTTTTCCAGAGTTATTTGTTTTTAACGCTTAAAGCGGTGAATAATTGTAAACCCATGTGTTTACGTATTAGTAATGAAGATGTTTTAGCGTTAAAAAAAATTAATACGAGTGTTGTGCAATTATGTGATGATGAAACATTTAGATTTAGTTACATTGATTTTATTGATGATTTTAAATGCTTTGCTCAAGTAGCTGTAGTTGCAGCTCAAAAAGCTAAAAATGACCTGTTTTTTTCAAAGGCATTTCAAGCTAATGAAGGTCAATTAGATACTGTGCATATTTCAGTTTTACCTTGGATGAACTTTACATCCTTTAGTCATGCAACACATTTACCAAATGAGTCTGGTATTCCAAAATTGGTATTTGGTGAATATGATAAAGAAACAGGAAAAATGCCCATGTCTGTAGAAGTTCACCATGCGTTAATGGATGGCGTTCATGTGGCAAAATTTACCCGTTTATTACAAGAATACTGTGACGACCCTGCTCTTAATTTAATGAAATAACAAGCGGTTTTGTGCCTATTCGGATGTCGGCACTAGGGCATTGCGAAAGTATATTATCGCAAGCCGTCCTACATAATTTAATAAACATCGGCATTAGCCTAAAGTCGCATCTACAGAGAATAAATATTTAAACCTTGTAGATGGGACGTTAGCGTATTTAAACTTTAGCAATAAATATAGCTCTTCGTGGTGCAGGGTAGCCTTCAATCGTTTTAGATTTATCATCAGGGTCTAAAAAGTCTTCTAACGATTCTGTTTCCATCCAGTCTGTGGCACGTTGCTCGCCTAAAGTTGTCGTATCTTCATTTACCACTTTTATATCTTTAAACCCAACTCGGGTCATCCATAGTTTTAAGGCCTCACAGCTAGGTATATACCAAACATTTCGCATTTTAGCATAACGATCGGTAGGCATTAATACGGCTTGCTCATCACCTTCAATGACTAAAGTTTCTAAAACTAATTCACCACCTGGTTTTAGTTGCGCTTTTAATTGGGCTAAAAAGTCGATAGGTGAGCGACGATGGTATAAAACACCCATTGAAAATACGGTATCAAATGCTTTTAGTTCTGGTAATGCTTCTACACCAACAGGTATTAAATGTACAAGGGGATCAGGATTAAAATGTTTGATTGCTTGGAACTGACATAAAAATAAATCTGTGGGGTCAATACCAACAACAAAATTAGCCCCTTCCCCGCGCATTCGCCATAGGTGATAACCACTACCACACCCTATATCGAGTACTGTTTTGCCCGAAAGGGGGGAAATGTGTGGTAATAATCGTTCCCATTTCCAGTCACTGCGCCATTCTGTATCTATATGAATACCATGGATAAAATAAGGGCCTTTACGCCATGGCATCATACGCTTTAATAAATGAGTTGTTTTTTTATCAAGGCCAGTACTTAACTCATTTGCTAAACCAAACTCAACTTTATCTGTAATATTGATATGTTGAGTCTCTGTTTGTGGTAAATTTTTGAGTACCTTTTCCCATTTTGGCATATCGCCATGGGCAGCATCTTTTTGCCAATGGCGTAGCTGTGAAGGTAAGGTTTCTAACCATGGGCTAAGATCTGTTTGTGCTATTTGTGCGTAAAACGCGTTAAACCAGTTATTCATTAATAAATCTACTTATTTAATTGCTATCAAAGAGCAAAAATTAAAACATTGATACCAAACTTGTGTTTGCGAAAAACCTATATTTTGCATACGAGTTAAGTGGCTACTTAAAGTTTCTGGCTGCATAACATTTTCAATGGCTGTACGCTTTTGGCTTATTTCAAGTTCTGAATATCCATTGGCACGTTTAAAGTCATGATGTAAATCAATAAGTAATTCATTGGCTTGCTCATTTTCACCGCGAAATTTCTCACTGAGTAATAAAATGCCACCAGGCTTCAATCCTTGAAAAATCTGCTCAAGTAAAGCCTGGCGTTTTTCTTTTGGAATAAACTGTAAAGTAAAATTTAATACAACAACAGAGGCGTTTTCAATTTTGCATTGTGTAATATCACCTAAACGTACATCAACAGGAATATCGGAACGAAATCCTTCTAAATGTAATTTGCAGCGTTCAATCATAGGCTCTGAATTGTCTAGGGCGATGATTTGACAGTTTTCTTTATTAATATTACGACGCATGGTTAAAGTGACGGCACCTAAAGAGCAACCCAAGTCATAAATATTTGAATTGTTTTGTGCATATTGTCCTGCTAACTTACCCATGGTACTGACTATCGTTGTATAGCCAGGAACCGAGCGTTGGATCATATCGGGAAATACTTCAACAACTCTTGCATCAAAACTGAAATCTTCAATTGGTTGTTTGTTAGCGTAAATACTGTCTTTACTTGTCACTGCTTTAACTCATTTTATTTCAATATACATATTTTACGCATTTTGTTTGCAATAGTCAGTGATAATTAAGAATTATAATTTGAAATCTTAAGTTAAAAATTTGTTTCTAAGATTCAATTTCAGTAAAAGTAGGTTACACTTCTTATAGTTGAGGTAAACCCTATTTTAGAGAGGATAAATGAAAAAAAGTAAAACGATTACAACAGATGATATTCTCGTAACTCTCTGTCAGTCATTCACTGAAGTTTTGTCTACAGCCAGCGGTAATAAGATCAGTTACTCTGCTATGGTACAAAAAATATCTCGCACTTGTTTAAGACCTGACATTGGGTGTTTTGTTTTATTTGATGGTGGGTTTAACGGTATTGTCGTATCAAATTTTACGGCTCCAGCTGCAATGGAAGTATATACAGACTATATGCGAAATATGGGCATGCCTGAGTCAGAAATCGCCAACAATCATATGTCTGATGATGTATCGAATGTAATGGGTGAATTAATGAATCAAATTGTAGGTGATTTTACAGGTAAAGTTCGTGAGCAATTGCATACGTCTATTACACAAAACCAACCTAAAATGATGGCAATTAATAAACTAGTGCAAATATCTGTTGATACAACAATGGATAGACCACAAGCCAGACGAGTTACTTTTACCACAAAAAATCAAAATATTTTTTATGTTGAATTAGCTATGGATAAAACCGAATTTATAAAGTTACATGATTTTGATATCGCAGAAGCAATAGATCCTGATGAAGTAATTGACCGTGAAGCTAATTTGAAAAAATCACCCGCTGTTGAAGAAGCACCGCCAGTTGATGATATTGATGATGATTTTATGGCTGAGTTAGGCTTGTAATTTTAAATTATTTATATAATTAATACATTCAAAACCCCTCTATTAATAATAGCGGGTTTTTTTTGTATTGATAGTCCTTATTTTTAACTATACTTAAGATCAAAATAAATATGAGTTATTTAGTATTAAACATTTACTTTTCAGAAAAATACACTGGTAAAATCACATAAAATAAGTTACAAAATCAAAAGTATAAGTAATTTAGGAATCGTTATGATTAAAGTTATTATAGAACGTGTTATTGCAGATGATATGGAATCTACCTACGAAGAACAGCTCAAAAAAACACTAACAGCAGTAATGGGTGCAAAAGGCTTTATTTCAGGAACGTCTTATATTGATATTCAAAATAGAAATAAGCGCACTATTATCACAGATTGGCAAAATATAGAATGTTGGAAGCGTTGGCATAAATCATCTTTAAGAGAAGAAACAAATAGCCAAATTCGTTTGATGCTTCAGCAAGATGAAGTGGTTAAAACATTAGAGTCTCAACCACTGGCATAACTTTAAAACTCAGTATTAATTAAAAACAGGCTGGCGTTTTTCAATAAATGCAGTTAATGCCTCTTTTGCCTCCACAGATTGAAGTCGTTGCACAAATAGCTCTCCTTCTCCTAAAATAGTTTGTTCGACTTGATTTATGATATTGGCTTTCATTATCTGTTTTGCTGCTTGAATTGCAGCTGGTGGCTGACAAGCCATTTTAGTTGCAATTGCCAAGGTGTTTGCTAAACATTCTCCTTGTTCACATATTCGATTTATAATACCTAATTCGTTTGCTTGTTCTGCTTTAAAACTTTCACCTAACATCAAGAGTTCAGCGCTTTTTCTTTGACCTATGATTAAAGGTAATAATAAACTTGAACCACCTTCAGGCGTACAACCTAAGCTTACAAATGGCATTTTAAACAAAGCACTGGTAGATGCGACAACATAATCACAATGTAAGAGCATCGTTGTGCCAATACCAATGGCTGAGCCTGATACGCCTGCGATCAATGGTTTCTTTAGCCTATTTAATGCGAGTAAAAATATAAAAGAATTTGCTTGGGTACTTGTTGGAGGGTTATTTATGAAATCATTTAAATCATTACCTGCACAGAATACGTCTTCATCACCTGTGAGCATAATAATTCTTATTGTGTCGTCTTCATCAGCTAAGAGTAATTGTTGTGTTAAATCGTGATACATTTGCTCAGTTAAAGCATTTTTATATTTTTGACGATTAAATTGAATATGCCGTATATTTTTATTAATTGTTTCGGCAATGATTAACGATTGGCTCATTTTAAGACCTTTTTAAATTAATCGAGTTGTGAAGCTTAGACTAATATTAAGTTTTAAATAAAGCAAACATCTGCAAAAAATTGGTTAAATGTCGTTAAAAAAGGCTATCACCCTGATCGAGTAAAACTAAAAATAGCCTCATATCAAGTTCGACTTGATGATATTCCGGTTGCATATATTCACATAATTTATAAAAGGCTTTGTTGTGATCTTTTTCTTTAAAATGAGCAAGTTCATGTACAACAAGCATTTTTAGCATGTCTTCAGGTGCAGATTTTAAACTTTGTGAAATTCTAATTTCATGTTTACTTTTTAGTTTTCCGCCATGGTTTCTACTGACAAAGGTGTGTGTGCCCAATGCATTTTGTACCAGATCTTTTTGTTTTTCGTAAAGGGCTTTACTGATTTGTGGGGTATTGCGCAAATATGTTTGTTTTAAATCATTCGCGTATTGATAAAGTGATTTATCAGAATTGATATTATGTGCTTGAGGGTATTTATTTAATAAATAAGGTTTTAATTTTTTAGCATGTATTAATTTCATTACCTGCGTTTGAATCACTTCAGGATAGCTTAAAAAATATTTATTTACTGACATATCACCCCCAAAAAAGAGGATTATATATGAATTGTTTTATAAATAAAAAATTTAGTAAGCTTGAATACCCAGTTGTAGCATTATTTTTTTTGAATGAGTTCTATTGAATAACCATCAGGGTCTTTTACAAAGGCAATTTCAGTACTTCCACCTAATACAGGACCGGGTTCTCGACTGACAATCCCTCCTAATTGTTTGATATTTTCACAGGCTTTATATATATCATCATATTCAATTGCTAAATGGCCAAATGCAGTACCGTGTTCATAACTATTTGTATCCCAGTTATAGGTCAACTCAATAACAGAATTATTATCTTCATTGCCATAACCGATAAAAACGAGTGTATAACGATACTGAGTGTTTTCAGAACGACGAAGCTCTTTCATATCTAATACTTGTGTATAAAATGAAATTGATTTATCTAAATCTGAAACGCGTAGCATGGTATGTAATAAACGCATGATTTTCCTTTTTTAAATACAAAGTTAACTGTCTATTTTATTTTTGAATTCACATTCAATTTTAGTAATACACTGTAAATTAGCTTGCTGTGCTGATGTGCTTAGAATCGCTATTTTAAAATAGCCTAGTCGAGTTAACTCGTTTTCTCTTTAAACTCACATAAATCTTCGATAATACAACTGCCACAGCGGGGTTTTCTAGCTACGCATGTATATCGTCCATGCAAGATGAGCCAGTGATGTACATCTACTTTAAACTCAGCAGGCACTACTTTAAGTAGTTTTTGCTCAACTTCTACTACGTTCTTTCCCATGGCAAATTTGGTACGGTTTGATACGCGATCAATATGGGTATCCACTGCTATGGTAGGCCAACCAAAAGCGGTATTAAGTACAACATTTGCTGTTTTTCGACCAACGCCAGGCAATGCTTCTAGGGCTTCTCTATTTTCAGGTACCTGACTATTATGTAGATTAACTAACATTTCACAGGCTTTATAAACATTATTTGCTTTTGAATTATATAAACCTATGGTTTTTATATAACCTCTTAGACCTTCAAGGCCTAAATCTAATATCGCTTGTGGTGTATTGGCGACAGGGAATAATTTTCGAGTTGCTTTATTTACGCCAACATCTGTTGCTTGTGCTGATAAAGTGACGGCAACAAGCAATTCAAAAGGTGAGTTAAACTCAAGCTCAGTTTCTGGGTGAGGGTTATTTTCTCTTAACCGTTCAAGAATTTCGATTCGTTTTATTTTATTCATAATTTATTAAGTTAAGCTTGTTACACGAACACGTGGTGCTTTTTCAACTTCTACTTCTGGTGGTTGTTTATCTTTAATAAGTTCATCGATAATATTTTTACCTGCAATTAAAAAGCCCATACCAATAAAGGCTCCTGGCGGTAAAATGGCTAATAAAAACTGGCTGTCGAATTGAAAAATCTCAACCTTTAAAACATGAGCCCAATCACCAAAAAGAAGATGAGCCCCATCAAATAATGTACCTTGGCCTATTAGCTCGCGTAATGCGCCTAAAACGATTAAAACTAAAGTAAAACCTAACCCCATCATTAGACCATCCAGTGCAGATAAAGGGATTGAGTTTTTTGAGGCAAAAGCCTCAGCACGAGCAATGATCACACAGTTCGTAACAATAAGTGGAATAAAAATACCCAAAGATTTATATAATCCATATGTATAAGCGTTCATTAATAACTGTACGATTGTTACAAATCCAGCGATGATCATAACAAAAACCGGAATTCGAATATCTTTAGGTACCCAGTGACGTACAAATGAGATAGAGATGTTTGAGCCGATGAGCACAAGCATAGTAGCCAGACCTAAGCCTAATGCATTAATAACACTGGTTGTAACGGCAAGTAATGGACATAAACCAAGTAACTGTACTAAAACAGAGTTATTCTTCCAAAGACCGAGTTTTGTAATTTCCTTTAAATTTTCTTTCATATTAGTTTCTCACCTGTTCACATTCATTTACTGCGTTGAACAACATGTCTTTTTCATTTTGAGCATATAAACTGGCGCGTTTTACTGCTGAAATAACGGCTCTTGGTGTGATAGTTGCGCCTGTAAATTGATCAAAGATACCCCCATCTTTTTTTACCGCCCATCGCATGTCTTTTTCTGATTTTACCTGAACATTTTCAAATTTAGTGATCCACTGAGATTTTTCAATATCAACTTTATCACCTAATCCTGGGGTTTCACTATGCTTAATTACTCTTACACCAGCAACGGTTCCATCAAGATAGACAGCTGAAAGAATTTCTATATTTCCACTGTAACCATCGGGAGCAGTGCTTTCAATCAGTAAGGCGATAGGTTTATTATTTTTACGGGCCCGATAAATAGTATGTGGTTTTTTACTTCCTAAAAAACCAGCATTCACGTGGGTGCAGTCTAAATATAATGCGTTATCGTATTTATTTTTTGGCAGTACTTGTTCAAGGACTTTTAAGAGCTGTTGTTTTTCTTGTAAAGCAATCTGGTCTTTAGTTAATATTTGAGTTGCAGTTACTAAACCTGTGGTCACTATGGCAAAGGCGGCTAAAACTAAGCCATTTTTTATCATTGCTTTTTGTACAGTTATCATTGGATTTCCCCATGACCGTAAGTTCTGGGTTTTGTATAATAATCAATTAAAGGGACTGCTAAATTCAGTAATAACACTGAAAATGCAACGGCATCCGGATAACCGCCATAGGCCCGAATCAAATAGACTAATAGTCCAATTAAAGCACCATAGATTAGCCTGCCTTTATTTGTGGTCGCTGCTGAAACAGGGTCTGTTGCAATGAAAAAAGCACCAAGCATAGTTGCACCTCCTACGAGATGAAATACTGGTCCTGCATGTATATCGGGTGAAAATAATGGGCCTAAAATAGCGCAAAAAGCTAAACTGGCCAACATCGCGATTGGAATGTGCCAATTAATAACTTTTATTTTGATTAAATATAATCCACCAAATAAAAATGCCAGGTTTACCCAAAACCAACCTTTTCCAGCAAACCCATTAAAAACGTTACCAGCTAGGCTTTCTGTTACAGTTAGGCCTTTGCTAATATCAGTTTTAAGAGTATCAAGTGGTGTTGCCATTGTTATGCCATCAATATTCATTCTGAGTTGATTTACACTAAATCCTGCGTCACTAAAGCCTGTAAAAATAACGTGTAACTGATCAAGCATACCAAGGTGATGTTGCTGTAATGCGTTTACTGGTAACCATGAAGTCATTTGGACTGGAAAAGATATCAATAATAAAACATATCCTGCCATCGCTGGATTAAATAAATTAAACCCAAGCCCACCATAAAGTTGTTTAACAATAATAATGGCAAATAAAGTACCAATAACTATTACCCACCAAGGCGCTAATGGCGGTATGCTAAGTGCTAATAATAAAGCGGTTAATATTGCACTGTTGTCTTTAATTGTCGCTAAAACAGGACGTTTTCTAAGTTTTAAAACAAAAGCTTCTGCACAAATAGCTGCAATTAATGCAAGAAGACATTGAAATAAAACGCCTAAACCAAAAAAGTACATTTGAACCAATAAACCTGGAATACAGGCTAAAATCACCGTCATCATCATGTTAGATAACGTTTTTTGACTATGGCTATGAGGCGAGCTGCTCATATTTAATTCTAGGCTTGCCTTCATATTAATCATCGTCCTTTAAATTTTTATTTTCAGAGGCTTGCTTCGCTAATTTTTTAGCTTTAGCGCGGGCTACGGCTGCCGCAATCGCTGCTTTTTTTGGATCTTCTATCTGATGAACGGGTTCATTGTGCGCATCTTGAGTGTGTTCAGAATCTGTTTGCTGAGTCTGTTTCGCTAATTTTTTAGCTTTAGCACGGGCTACGGCTGCTGCAACCGCTGCTTTTCTAGGGTCTTGTGCTTCACTTGGTTCTGTGTTTGTATCTTGAGTTTCCTCAGGATCCTCTTTTGTTGCATGCTGAGCTAATTTTTTAGCTTTAGCGCGAGCAACGGCTGCTGCAACTGCTGCTTTTCTAGGATCTTTTATTTGTGTCTGTTCATCTTTAATTTCTTGGTTTTGCTCAGAGCCGTCTTGATCTGCTTGCTGGGCTAATTTTTTAGCTTTAGCGCGAGCAATCGCTGCTGCAACGGCCGCTTTTTTGGGGTTTTCAGTTTGAGCTGATTCTTTGTTAGCATCATCAGTAGTATCGACTGAACTTTCTTGATCTGCTTG
>NZ_FOLO01000019.1 GCF_900112265.1 Pseudoalteromonas denitrificans DSM 6059
ATTATTGCCTCAAGGTGATTTTGTTATCGCGGATAAAGGCTATGATAGTGAAGCGATTAGAAATAAAGTTCGAGAGAGAAATTCAAGCCCTGTGATCCCCAGAAAGCAGAACTCAAAAACGGGTAATGGAGATATAGATTGGTGCTTATATAAATATAGGCACTTAGTTGAAAATGCATTTGCAAGACTGAAACACTTCCGTGCTATAGCTACAAGATATGATAAATTAAAGTTACAGTTTGAAAGTATGCTAGCACTGGCGTGTGCAATGATTTGGCTGCCAATGTGAAAGATCAACAGCCCCTAGTCAATTTCCATCAATTACAAATTATCACAATTTATTGCCTATTAAATAATAGGCGTAGCGAGTCAAACATTAAACTCTAATGTGTTCTATCCAAGTTTAATATTTGACTCGTGCGTTTTTTTGAAATAATACTTATGCAGGATAACGAGATTCTAAACCTTGATATACTAATTTAGAAAAGTCAGGATGCTCCGTATCAAGAGACTTAACAACCTCAACTAAATGCTCATTGTCTTCTAACCCATTCCAAACTTTAATATAACTTCCATCTTTATAACCATGATCTTGCCTAAAGAAATTCAATGTATTTTTACCGACATAACCACAAAACAGGTCGTTCAAATTCATGCCAATTTGTTTCATACAACCTGCAAAAGCTGCAGCATCAAATTCTTTATTAGTAACAGCTGCTCCTGCCAATAATTCTAGTGTTTGTTTGAAGTCATCAGCAGTTTTAGGGACTGACATTTCATCCATTAAAGCATTAGCCAAGTCTTGATAACTTGTCGTACCATCAATACGCAACGCTAAACCAAAATGAAAAATATCAACTAGTTCCAAGATCACTTGTTCAGTATCTGGCGACTGTTTTTTCCACCATTTCCAACCATAGTGATCAAGCATTTCAGCACACTCAACCCAAATAGCACGATTCCATTCAAAACCTTGTTCAAACCACTTCTCATGAATTTTAGTATTCATAGCATTTTGCATTTCAAGCATAATAGCTATTTTATTCGCACCTGCAGACATTTTTAATTCTCTATTTAGTGATTATTTGGCAAATTATAATTTATCTTAATTCAAAATCACACTCTTTAACGACCACATAACGCTCTTTAAAGCTTTCACCTGTATTAAATTCAAATCGCATCGAATCTAGTTCAAACCTTGTATGCGGGTACTTATCAATCCAATTCATGGTAGCGTTACAAATCCCTTCCAATTTATGTAGTCTAAAACTATCAACAATAACAACAGCATAATTTTTCTCTAAAAAGCTACGTTCAACATTTTCAGACCAATCGGTATTTGCAAAATTTTCTTTTAAGTAGAAGGATAAATCTGAATTATTAGGCCCGGCATTATTTTCGGGACGTTTTGCTTTTGCTTTTTGAGCAAATTGCAATAATGACTGATTTTTATTAATCGACATTTCACGCTCGCCTGAGCTACAACCTCTGGTTGTATATCGCATTTCGCCCGATGAACTGATGCATTTACTTACGTTTTTTTCCGCAAAAGTCAATCCTGAAAACAACAACAACAAAATTAAAAAGTACTTCATTTTAGTTCTCATTTTTATACATAATTACATTACTAATTTTGCCAAAGTATGGCTATGGAAATCAAGTGTTATCAAGTTATTTACAAATTGATAATATTAAAATGTATCAAATACGATACAATCATGCTGCATAATTAACTAATCACTCTGCTCATCGCTTTCTATTTCAAAATCAAAAGTTGGTAAAAAGTCCATTTGTGGTGAAACAAATGTTTTTCCATCAGGCAAACTCAATAAAACAGCAATACATGGGCCTGGTGTGATTTGTAGTTGTGCAACATGTTCGGAGCCAATGAATTTAAAATCATTATTAATATCAGACAATTGATATTGAGTGATATAAACACAAATACTACTATCTGCTTCAGGATTTTCACAAGCATGCGCGACTAAATCTTCATCGAGGGTAATTTCAATTGATAAATCAGGCTTTTCAAGGTCTCTATTTTGTAAAGTCTCATCTAAAAAAAATAAAGGTAAAGTTAAACTAGTACCTACAGCTAAATCCATAATAATTTCCTAATCAATATTTTAATATCATCATAGTACCAGATTGTACTTCCAGGTAATAAAAAAGCACCCAAAAAGAGTGCCTATATAAATAAATCTAGCAATAAATCATTAACTTTTAGTCATCTCACTTTTAATAATCGAGAATACCGCTCCTTGAGGGTCCATTAATACACTAAATCGGCCTACACCAGGAATATCTGTTGCTGAAACACAAACATCTCCTCCAAGTTCTTCAGTTTTAGCAACGTACTCATCACAATCAGAAACCGAAAAATATATCATCCATTGAGCAGAAACCTCTTCACTCCACTCTTTAGTCATTTCTAGCATGCCTGCGACAGGGCTATCCTGTTCTACATTAAAAAATAATGTATAGGTCATACCGGATTTAATTTCTACTTTCGTTTTCCAGTCAAATAAACCACAATAGAATGCTTTGCTTTTCGCTGCATTTCTAGTGACTAATTCATTCCAGTGCATTGCCCTATGCTCTTTCAATTTCTTAGCTCCAGGGTGTTTTTCTCCTTGCCATAAAGCAAACATAGCCCCATCAGGTTCACATAATAAGACCATTTTTCCTGCATCACCAACAGTCATAGGGCCACAAATCACATCAGCCCCTAACTCTCTGGCTTTTAATGTCATCAAATCTACACTTTTTACCGCGATATAATTTAACCAACTGCTAGGTACCCCACACTCTATTTGCGATTTATTCATTTGATACATCGCAGCGATATCAAGACCTTCTAACTGCAACATAGTATAAAAGGCATCTTTCTCTATGGGCTGATCATCAAAACCCCAACCAAATAACTGAGTATAAAAAGCTTTTCCCTCTTTCCAATTTGATGTGCTTAATTCTGGCCAACAAAAAGTACCTTCGGCATGTTTATCAAAATTTGCCATTCTTATTTTCCTTTTTATTTTTACTTCTTTAAATTAAGAAATAAAAGCTCTTTGCGTGAATATAATTTATCTATAATCTAATGCTCGTTTATCTTTCATATTTAACTAAAGAGTACGACATGAAAAAAAATTTGTTTACAACCTTGCTATTAACTTCTCAATTCGCTGTAGCAGGCTCACCAGCCCCTGTTTCAATAAATACCCAAGATCAATTTTTTAATGCTCTGTCTCAACACTGTGGTAAAGCTTTTCTAGGAAAAGTGACTGTGGGTGGAAGTGACAATGATAGCTTTAGCAAAAATGAATTAATTATGCATGTACGCCATTGCAATAAAACCCAAATTCAAATTCCTTTTCACGTTGGTGCTGATGCTTCCCGAACTTGGTTAATAACAAAAACAGGATCAGGACTCTCTTTAAAGCATGACCACCGCCATAAAAATGGCCTACCTGACGAGTCAACTATGTATGGCGGTCATACAAACACTGCAGGTTGGGCTCAAGCACAATCATTTCCAGCAGATCAATATTCAAAAGAATTATTTATAAAAACAGGCATCCCACAATCAATTGGTAATACTTGGCATATGTATATTTATCCTAAAAAATTTACATATAGACTTACCCGAGAAGGCAGAGAGTTTAATGTAGACTTTGATTTGACAAAATCAATCACTCCACCACCCGCACCTTGGGGTTATAAAGATTAATCAGATATAGAGTTACATGTCAGTAATACTTTTAAATTAGGTTGATATCCTCTTGGCACAGTCGGTATTGCATCAAAACTTTGCACGCCTGCTAATACCTTTAAAGTATAAGTGCTGCCTTTACATAAAAGAGAGCTATGACGTAATAAAAAAACACTTTGCTGAGTAAAATGCTGATAAGAATCAGATCTGATTTCTAACTGATATTTAGTATCTGAAAGTTTAATTTGATCATAATAAACTTTATGATCAAAATCATAAAGAGACTCAGCGGCCACATTAAAATTGCTAAAAAAAACAAAAATTAGAATTAATGTGGCTGTTACTTTTTTCATTTTAAATTCCTTTTATCAATATAGGAACAAACACTACTTTAGCTTATGATTAAAATCAACTCACTCAAATAAATTTTAGTAAACAAAAAGAAAAGGCTCATTATTTTTCAATAATGAACCTTTTTAAGAAGACAACTTAAATTTATGCACAGCCCACATCAAGCTTTTCGAACCAAGTTAAAAATTCCTGCACAGCTTCCCCTTTAAATATTCGACCATGCTGAGGTGCCATCATTTCAATATCAAGCTCTTTAACCCGAGAAATCCAATTCAGTTTAGCCCTATTTGAAGGCATCCAACGACGATGAAAGTATTCCATATGTGGAATGTGCTCTGCAAAATTCTCCACAAACATTGGCACATCCCCTTTTTCAAGAGCAGCGCCAAGATCACCACTCATTAAAATTTTAGCTTCAGCATCATATACGTTAAAATTTCCCGATGAATGTAAATAATGAGCAGGAATAAGTCTAAAGGTATTACTACCAAGCTTTATTTCACCACCTTCATCTTTAACAGGCATGAATTCAATATTTTCCATACCAAAATGACGAATAAAGCCCTCCCATAACCAAGGAGCATAAAGCTTTGCATTAGGTATAGTTTTATCCCATAAACCTAGTGAAGAGATAATGTCAGGGTCTTGATGTGAGGCAAATAAAGTCGTTAAATTTTTTAAATCTGTATAACCTAAAATACCCGTTAACATAGGTGAAAAAAGCTCTATTCCACCAGGATCAAGCAACATAGACTCCGTATCGCTACAAATAAGATATTGGTTAGTATCTATAATTTTTTCTGGCTTTGACTCATCACGGCCAAAAACCACCCACTTATGATGCTTTCCTTCATAAATTACACTTGATTTCATTTTTTATTCCATTTGTAGTAAATCTAAGTAAACTTTTCTACAGCTAATAACCTTTATTAACTTCTCACTTTTATTTTCTGTAATTGAGACAGGGTGCTTAAATTAATTGAAATCGCAGACTTTATTCTTAAAGCTGCAGAAGCAATATAATCAGAAACCGATTCTAAACTATCGCAATACTCACCAGCCTGTGATGCCTCTACTCGAGAAGTAACAGCTATATATTCCGCAGCACGCATTTGCTGTCTTATTTCTTCAAACTGGAGTGTTAATGCCTGCATTTCACTATTAAAACGCGTAAGACTTTCTCTTAATATTTGTGTGGCATCATTTCGGATTTTTTTTATTTCTGTATAACCTCCCTCATTCAATAAATACGCTTTATTAATATGATGTTCAAATTGCGATGCTCTTAATTGCCCCAAAGCGAGTTTGAACAATAAATTTGAATGTTGATTTATTTCTTGTGTCGTTTGAATTGTCTTTGTTGAAAACTCATCAATAAAGTTAGTAATCGATTTAAAACCGAGTGCGGCTTCTCCAGCTCTAATAGCAACAACACGCGCATTTTTTGCAGCGAGTGATAAATTTTTTGCTTCAACAAGAATGATATCTAACTGCGCAACGACAGTTGCTACAATAATGAAACATCCTATTTCTTGATTGTTTTCAATGTGAACAGTCATATTTAGCTATTTTATTTGGGTCATAGCTAAAGCATAGAAACAATTTAAAATTTTGCAGAATAATTTTAAATAATTTTTATTTAATCAAATAAAATCAACTTAATTTAATTCATTTTAATGAACTTAGTTAAAAACAAGAGATTAACTAGAGCCATAAGCGTATCTAAGGTAAAGTACGCGTTATAACTTCGAATAAAAAATATATTATTACGTCGCTTAAGCACAGGAAATAAATTAAATGTCTGAAATCCAATTTTTAAATGTTGATTTAGAATTAGAATCTAAAAATGATATCAGCATACTAGTGAACGAACTTGCAAAAAAAACAACGATATTACATTTTGATAAAGATGATTACCGACACTTTGCGCGTATAGAAGCTAATTCAGACATCACTAGTCCAGACCAAGCAATTAATCATTTATGTGAACAACTAGAATCATGTTCTCGCGAAGCATTAAAACAATGGTTAAGCTGTAAAAAACGCACTTTTGATATTGGTTTTCAGTCAGGCAGAAACCCTAAATGCTTTAATCAAGCCATCAAATCTGACACCCTATTACGTATATCAGCGATTGATGCTGGTATCGAAATTACAATTTACCCTCTAGGAAATAAATAAAACGAAGCCAATAAAGTATTACACACCTTAATTAGCTTAGTATAAAATGCCACTTCAAATGATTGAATAGACATATACTGAAGTTAATTACTCCAAATTACATCGACATACTCAGGATGATCAACATAAGGGTTTCTATTACCCTGATGATTAAATCCAGCTTGATTTCTGTCAATTTCTTTTTGACTGACCGGATCGTTTTTATGCCAGCGCAATAACATCGCAATCACCCAAGGTTTAAATACTTGGGTCTCAGTACCATCCAAAATTGCAGCCCCATAAGTACTATTGTTAGTCCAACCTGAAATAACATCTTCATAGCGTGTTGCAATGTACAAATGCGCACGCGCTAAATCACCTTTAAATTCATCAATTGGTTCAAATACCGTACCTGTATAACCTAAATCAGTTTTAGCAGAACCCAGTTTACTATTATTTGTTGAAGTAAAACTCGCAGTACCCACTTCTCCATATGGATAAGCACTTCGTTTTGAATTTACAAAACCATCCGTTGCAAAAATATGATGTACATCTGAATTCATAGGTTCAATTTTTCCACCAAACCAACTTTTAGGGAATGAATGCTCACGATTATAACATCCACCTTCGGAACTATAATTACCACACTGGTCTGATACTTTTGTATATGTGTAGCTTTCAGTAGCAAGAGGTTTTTCAGAATACATGTCTAATATTGAGCCATCTTTTTCATAATAAGTATCCAGTGAATGTGCCTCATAAAAAGTCCATAAAGCCGAATATCCCTTAGTTGTATGACTTTTAATTATATTATGTAATGCTGTTTTTAATGCAAAACCCGTTTTACCTGTTGCGGTCTCATAATAACTTCCAGGATCTGTGTTACCACCACCTGTATCTGTACTTCCAATTGAGAACGTTTTTGTTTCAGTTGTTGTGAATGTTGCACCTGAAGCTAATGAAGTACCAGAAACCGATAAGTCATAAGACCCATTTCCAAATGAACAGCAAATTCCATCACCATAACTATCATTAATAGTAAAGCTGTAATCACCATCAACTAAACAAAATGTCTCATTATAGGTTTTATCATTTGCTAAATTACTTCCCTGAGCAATTTCAACTGAACTTGCATTTTTTAAATTCCAACTTGTTTCATAACCATATTTATCAGTTGTTAAACTAAATGCTAAGCTCGTATCCGCACAATTATTGGTATCAGGATCTGGGACTGTTGCCGCTCTAGGTTGAAAATCATCAATGTAAACTATTTCAGAACCATCAAATCCAGCAGCATCATAAAAACGAAAACCCACTGCAATATTTTTGCTACTACTTGCCGTATAATTAAAAGAAACCTGCTGCCATTGGTTTACTAAGTTTTCATTTGAATAATTTTGGTAACCATCAATATATAACCTTGCTTTAACATTCCCTTCTGTATGATATACCCAAGTAGAAAAAGCATATGTTTTACCACTCTCTACAGCAACTAATTGTTGAAAATCGGTAGAACCTTGTGTGCTGGTGTTAACAGAAATAGCAATTGAATTAAGGCCTTCCTTCACAATAGTTGTATTTTGACTCAAACTAATGCCTGTATCTATTGTTGTCCATGCAGACGGAACACCATTAGACCAAGTTTCAAAATTACCATTTGTAACACCTGCAATTGCAGTTACATGCATTAACGCAAGCAAGCTCAGCGCTAATTTATTTTTATACTTCACTGTGAACTCCTTTATTATTTAAGTAGATTAAAATTAATAATCGGGTTAATTACAACACCAAAAATTAATCTTACATTAACAATTAAGTAACATCAAAAAATAATTAGAGTAAGTACTTAATGATTGTTGCGATTATCGCATTAAAAATGGGAGTAGCATTACCATATAAAATGTTCTTTTAACGGATAAAACAATAAAATGGCGCTAATCTGTATATAATAAAATTATTATAAACATAAGAAAAAGAAGCTCATGATACTTGCTATTGATCAGGGAACGACAGGCACTACAGTTGTTATTTATAATCTACAGGGTCAGTTTTTAGCAAAATCACATAATGAATTTTCGCAAATTTATCCACACCCCTCCTGGGTAGAGCATGATGCTGAAGAAATTTGGCAAAATACACTTTCAACCATAAAACAGGTTTTAATCAAAACTGATACCTCTTACCATGCTATCACTTGTATCGGGATCACCAACCAAAGAGAAACAACCGTTTTATGGGATAAAACAACAGGGAAACCTGTACACAATGCCATAGTTTGGCAATGTAGACGCTCTACAGATATATGTAATAAAATCAAAAAATCAGGGAAATCTGATTGGATCCAACAGAAAACAGGCTTAGTTGTTGATGCTTACTTTTCAGCAACCAAAATAAAATGGTTATTCGAAAATAGCCCAGAGGTTAATACTTTAGCCGAACAAGACAAGCTCGCTTTTGGTACTATAGATTCGTGGTTAATTTGGAAATTAACCGGTGGGCAACACCATGTTACCGATCATACAAATGCCTCAAGAACGATGTTATATAACATACATGATCAAACTTGGGATCAAGAGCTTTTATCATATTTTTCATTACCAAAATCAATATTACCAACAATTCAAAATTCAGCCAGTTGCTTTGGAAAAACTTGTAAAACTTTATTTTCTGGTAATGCAATCCCAATAACCGGAGTTGCAGGTGATCAACAATCGGCTCTATTTGGTCAGCGTTGTATCAACTCTGGCCAAGTTAAAAATACTTATGGCACAGGTTGCTTTATGTTGATGTACACAGGAAATAATAACTCTATAAGTAAAAACGGGCTCTTAACAACAATCGCTTGTAATGAAAAAGGCCAGCCTGCATATGCGCTAGAAGGATCCGTATTTATTGCTGGTGCAGCAATTCAATGGCTAAGAGATCAGTTGCAACTCATAACTCATGCCTCTGAAACAGAGCACATTGCAAATAGCATACAAGATACACAAGGTGTTTATTTTGTACCAGCGTTTACAGGGCTTGGTGCACCGCATTGGGATATGGATGCCAGGGGTGCAATTACGGGCTTAACTCGCGGCTCAGGAAAGAATGAAATTATAAGAGCGACATTAGAGTCCATTGCTTATCAGACTTACGACGTATTAACATTAATGCAATCTGAATCAGGTATTAGCATTAAGTCAATGCATGTGGATGGAGGCGCTTGCAATAATGCTTTTTTAATGCAGTTTCAGGCCGATTTATTAAACATAGAACTAGTAAGACCTGAAAATATAGAATCAACAGCCCTTGGTGCTATTTTACTTGCTGGAATAGGTGCTAATATTTGGTCACATAATGCAATACCAAAAAACATTTATAAAGTTGATGAAATTTTTACAACTACAATGCAATTCACACAAAGAAAAAAACTCATAAGAGGCTGGAATAAAGCCATTGAGCAAGTTAAAAATTAAACTTGTATTTATTTATCCAAATTTGGTGATGCCATAAAGTTCAACTTAAAACAGCAACCTTTGCCCAATTCACTATCACAAGTAATTCGCCCTTGTAGAGAGTTGGTTACTATATTACTGATAATATGTAATCCTAATCCACTGCCACCTGCATTTCTGTTTGTGGTATAAAAAGGGTTAAATATTTTACCCAAATGCTCTACAGAAATACCTTTCCCATCATCACAAAAATCAAGTTGTATTCTCTCTCCTTTCTTATCTATTTTAATCACTATGTTACCTTCATCTTTATCGCTATATCCATGAAGTAAAGCATTTAAGACTAAATTAGAAACAACTTGTGCTATCGCACCGGGATAACTATCAACAATAAAGTCTTCTTCGCATTCAACTTGTACTTTTATTTCTGACTTGTTAATTTGAGGCCTTAAAGTAAATACAATTTCATCGATGTAAGCCTTAAACATAAATGAACGACGCTCATAAGACGTTTGGTCAACAGCTATTTGCTTAAAGCTACTAATTAAATCAGCAGCCCGATTTGAGTTTTTTAATATAATATGTGCACAATCTTGTAAATGTAGCATCGAAGATTCAAAGTCTGACCGTTTCATTGAGCCCGATGAAAATTTAGTATTTAGCTCATCTGTTACTTCTAATAAGCTGGAAGATGCAGTAACTGAAATACCTAATGGCGTATTTATTTCATGAGCAACGCCAGCAACTAACCCCCCTAAAGCTGCATTTTTTTCAGCTTCAATTAGTTGTAATTCTGTATTTTTTAGTTTTTCAAGCGAAAATAATGCTTCCTTAGATTTTAAATCTAACTCAGATGTACGCTCTAATACTTTTAGCTCTAAAGTATCATTTAAACCTTTGACTTCAGTAATATGATCTACAACAGATTGAAGCAATCGATTTATAATTTCCTTCAACAAACCTAGTTCGCTGTCTTTATGTTTTGCTAAAATAACTAATTCACTTTGTGGGTATTCAGGGTTTATTTGCATCAAATCATTAATAAGCTTAATTAAAGGTTTACTTATCAAATAATAAAATACGGCTAATAATGCAAAAGCCAAAAAAATATTTCGCACTATGCCAGATACCAGAATAACAACAGCCCGAGACATAAATGCTAAAGCGCCATAATATGGGTCTACAATCACGACTAAACGTGCTTTCGCATTATCAATACTATCTCTCGTATTCAAATCAATTTGAAACTTCTTGTTTTTACCAAATAACTTTTCTGGGACCCACCATGGTTTTATTCGTTTTATGTCTCTAGATTTTTTTGCTAAGACTTCTCCAAAATCATCCGAAATAATAACTTCAGAAATAGGTTTATAAGCAAACAAACCATTACTAACCCTTGCAGCTAAAGCTTCATCATATTCATAAACAGCCTGAGTGGCTGAAGACTCCGTCACTTGAAGTATTTGTTCTACGGTTTGTGCCAACGAATCGCCCTGATTTAAATAATCAGAATAAATCTGATAGGAGCTTATTAATACACCAAAAACAAAAGCAATCAGAACCCCCACTTTTGCTAAAGTAAAAGAAATTGAATGCCTTATATTCATTCCTATCTTTTTATCAACCATTTATTAATACTCAGAAAGTAACTGCAGCATAAAAACATAATCATTTCGTAAATATTCAATGTTCATCCAAATTTTTTGATGTAATGCTGGGGATGTTGCTTTGGTATCAAAAAAAGCTAAAAAATATGATAACGACGCAATTGGATAAGGATGAACTATAAATTTATCATGAAATTTTTCAGTTTCATCTTGATGTACAGCCATAATTGAAGATGTGATCAAACTACCTGAATTATCACGAATCAATTTATAAAAAGAACTTTCATCTTGCTTCGATATTTCAACAGGTATATTTTTAGCATTCATTTTTTGAATAATTTTAGAGTATGCTTTTGGGATACGTATTGGTCGAGGGATCGTTTGAAATTGCCCAGAAAAATCATATGTACTTTGCACTGGAGTAACTAAATTAAAATCAATCTGCATTAAACGCCAACGGGAAGTGTTTGACTGAGCATCATCAGGGTAATGCAACTTATTAGCTAAAGTTTTATCAAAAGGTACACCAATTACAGCATCTACTTTCCCCTGACGAGCGAATACATTAATACAGCGTTTCATAGGCATAACCAGAAATTTAGCATCAATTTTATTATGCGCTAACGCTGCTTTAGTGATTTCAACAAAAAGACCTTTAGCCTTACCATCTTGATGATAAATAAATGGATACCACTCACGATCATCAATGCAAATTTTAAGTGTATTATCAGCCCAACAAGCAGCAGACATAACAGAAATTAAAAATACAAAATATAGTTTAGTCATCATTTTCATTTCGCCACTGCTTTAACAATGCTTCATAAGCGATTGTTTTTGGTTTAGGGCGAGTACGCATAGGTTTTGGTGAACCTGGTTGCTCCAACCAGTAAGACTCAGGTTTTTCTAATGCTAATTTCGGTGAATAAGCCTTCAACCGTACTTTGGCCATCATCTCATCCTGCGCAACAGCCATAGCATCCATAGCTTGTTTTGGAGTTAACTGCCCATTTATTGCCTTTGCAATTTTAGGCCACCAAGCTGCTGACAATGCGGGGTAATGCGGAACATTAACTCCTGTATCAGTCCAATATACTCTTTGCTTTGATCTGTAAAAATCTATCAGTCCCCCCCATTTATCTTTGTATTTTGTTAAATGTTCTGAATCTATCGTGGATTTTCTAACAGGCGTACCACCCACTAAAAACTTCTTAAGAGAAACGGTTTTAGATACACAAAATTGCGCCCAAAGCCATGCCATGTTGCGACGCTTACCTTTTACATTTTTAGGAATCGTCCAGCTTCCAGCATCTTGATAACCGACCTTCATACCAGGGTCCCAATATCGACCATGGGGTGTAGGTGCTACCCGCCATTTAGGAGACCCTTGTGCATCACTTAACTTTGAACCAGGACGGTAAAAAGCATCGTCGGATAGCCAAGTGACATATTGAAAAATTCTTTGTGCTATATTTCCCTCTGCTGCTTTTGGTCCAGCATCAAGCCAACGCCAGTTAATTGCTTGAGGCGGTGCATATTTTTTTAACCAATCAATATATTTAGTTAAAGCATATACAGCGGCAGGGCTATTTAAAGCGCCCCCTCTTGATACAGTCGAACCAACAGGAATACGATTTTCAACCCTGATCCCCCATTCATCAACAGGTGAACCATTGGGTAACCCCTTATCTCCCACACCTGCTATTGATAGCCAAGCATCTGTAAAACGCCACCCTAAAGAAGGTGATTTTTTACCATAATCTAAATGACCATAAACCTTAACACCATCAATTTCCATTCCAGTAAAAAAAGCAGCAATGTCTTCATAAGCAGCCCAATTAAGTGGCACACCTAATTCATAACCATATTGTTTTTTAAATTTTGTTTTAATATCTTTTCTAGAAAACCAGTCATAACGAAACCAATATAAGTTAACAAATTGCTGGTCAGGTAATTGCAGCTGATCACCATCATAATCCTGGCCAAATTCTAAATTCATAAAATCAGTTAAATGCAAATCAGGATTAGTGTATTTCTTACCTTCATTTTTCATATATTGGGTAAGGTTAACGGTTTTTTTTAGTCTCAGATGTGTGCCTATCATATCTGCATCATTAACATAAATATCAAATAACAAGCGACCTGTCATAAGTTGATCCATCATTTTTCTAACAATTTGTCCTTCACCTATAATTTTATGATCCACCGTAATGCCTGTTATTTCTTCAAATGCTCGGCTTAAAACTTCACTCTCCCATTGATGTGTTTTTATTTCTTCAGCCACACTACGAATATGCAATCCCTGATACTCTTGAGCTGCGTGTGCAAACCACCTTAACTCTTTTATTTTCTCAGCTTTATCTATCGCTGATGGACTAAAAAATGTGGCCCAACGTTCCAATGCAGCTTCATTTATAGATTTATTTTGTGCCATGCACATTGATGCAAAAAATAAACAATATGTAATGATTAACATTTTGTTTTTATTCATCGAATAGCCAAGTCAAAAACAAATTAAATTAAGTATAGAAGAAATCCTATTTTTGGCTGTTAGAGAAACCGATTTAAAAACCAAAAATAAAACCGTTTGTTTTTAATCTATTTTTTCATTGCAGATGTTTTTAATTCCAAAAAGGAATAACAAAGTATTTTCTATTCTTTTTTGTTCTGGCAAATGCCCGTTATCCTTTAGCATCAAATTAGCCCTTTTATTAAAAATAATTTTATTTGGGTTCAGAATTTAACTTGTAGTTTGAATTTAATTCAACATAACAAGTTACATAGCAATTATTTATGAATTTTTAAAGATATTGAGGAAGACTCATGTTGTTAGGTCAATTATCTAGCGCGGCAAGCCCGCTCTCAGCAGAGCAAGTGCAAAAATTACAAGGCCTAGTGGCAGAACTGAACCCAATTCAGCAAGCTTGGGTAAGTGGATATTTAGCAGCGAATGCCAATACAGCCGTTTTAGGTAGTGCGACACCAAGCGCTCAAGCTGGTGAAGCCGCTACTCTAACCATTTTATTTGGCTCTCAAACTGGTAATGCTAAAGGGGTTGCTAATCAATTAAAAGCTCAAGCTGAAGCACGCGGATTAACTGTAAAATTAGTGAACATGGCTGATTACAAACCTAACGCTCTTAAAAAAGAAAAATTTATTACTGTTGTCGTTTCAACATATGGCGAAGGTGAACCACCTGAAGATGCTGAAAACTTGCATGAGTTTCTTTATTCTAAAAAAGCCCCTAAATTAGCAGGCGTTAAAGTTGCGGTATTGGGCTTAGGTGATTCAAGTTATGAGTTTTTCTGTAAAACAGCACAAGATTTTGAACAACGCTTTACTGAACTTGGTGCACAAAGCATTTTTGCACGTGCCGATTTAGATGTTGACTATGAAGATGAGGCAACAACTTGGGTGAATGGTGCATTAGATGCCTTCGAACCTGACTTAAAAGCACAGCAAGGAAATAGTGCACAAGTAATAACGATGCCTGGCATTGCAACATCAACGAGTCAATACAATAAACAAAACCCTTTTGCAGCAGAACTTTCTCTAGTACAAAAAATTACCGGTAGAGATTCAACAAAAGACGTACGCCATGTTGAGATTTCACTAGAAGGTTCAGATTTAACGTATACAGCAGGTGATTCATTAGGCGTTTACTTCCTCAATGATGAAGTTTTAGTAGATGAAACGCTTTCTTTATTATCTATAGATGCTGCAACTGAAATTACTTTAGGTGATAAAACAATCAGCGTGCGCCAAGCATTAATTGAAAACCTTGAATTAACACAATCTTACCCTGCATTTGTTGAAAAATTTGCTGCTGCAACAAATAATGTTGAGTTAGTAAAAATTGCAGAAGATAAAGCATCATTACGTGAGTTTATTGAACCTCGCCAAATCTTCGATATTATTCGTCAACACCCAGCAAAACTTGAAGCACAAGCGCTAGTTGATTGTTTACGTAAATTACAAGCTCGTCTTTATTCTATTGCCTCTTCGCAATCTGAAGTTGAAGAAGAAGTACATTTAACAATTGGCTTAGTAGAATTTGAAACTTTTGGTAGCGAACATTTTGGTGGTTGTTCTGGTTATTTAGCAAAACGTGCAGAAGAAGGCGCATCAGTTAAAGTGTTTGTTGAGCATAATGATAACTTCCGTTTACCGACAGATACAAATACACCAGTATTAATGGTAGGTCCAGGTACTGGTATCGCACCATTTAGAGCATTTTTGCAAGAGCGTGAAGCAAGCGAAGCACAAGGTGAAAACTGGTTATTCTTTGGCAACCCGCACTTTACACAAGATTTTTTATATCAAGTAGAACTTCAAGGCTACTTAAAGTCAGGTGTGTTATCTAAATTAGATGTTGCCTTTAGCCGCGATCAAGCTGACAAAGTATATGTACAAGACAAGCTACGTAAAAATGGTGCTGAGGTTTATGCTTGGTTAGAAAAAGGTGCGCATTTTTATGTATGTGGTGATGCTAATCGCATGGCAAAAGATGTTCATCAAGCATTATTAGACATAGTTCAGCAATTTGGTGGTAAATCAGAAGAAGACGCTCAAGCGTATTTAAAAGACTTACGTAACCAAAACAGATATCAGAAAGACGTGTATTAATATCATTAGTATAAGGTACACGTAAGCTTATAAACCGTCACATTTATAAGAAGTTAAAAAGAATTTAGGAAAAGCAACATGAGCGAGCAAGATAAAACCGTAAAGCTTTCTGATAACGAACGCCTTAAAAGAGAAAGTAATTTTTTACGTGGAACAATAGAAGCAGATTTACAAGACGAAATTACAGGTGGTTTCACTGCTGATAACTTCCAGTTAATTCGTTTTCACGGTATGTATCAGCAAGATGATCGCGATATTCGTGGTGAACGTGCAAAACAAAAACTAGAACCTTTACATAACGTCATGTTACGTGCTCGTATGCCAGGCGGCATCATTAACCCAGACCAATGGCTAGCAATCGATAAATTTGCTGAAGAAAAAACCATGTATGGCAGCATTCGTTTAACAACACGTCAAACATTTCAGTTTCACGGTGTTTTAAAGCCAAATATTAAAGGCATGCATCAAATGTTAGATAGCGTTGGCATCGACTCTATTGCAACCGCTGGTGATGTTAACCGTAATGTTCTGTGTACTACTAACCCAATTGAATCTGAGTTACATCAAGAAGCTTACGAGTGGGCAACAAAAATTTCAGAGCACTTATTACCTCGTACTCGTGCTTATGCTGAAATCTGGTTAGACGGTGAGAAGTCAGAAACGACTGAAGAGCCTATTTTAGGTTCAAACTATTTACCACGTAAATTTAAAACGACCGTTGTAATACCACCTAACAATGATGTGGACGTACACGCTAACGATTTAAACTTTATTGCAATCAGTGAAAACGGTAAATTAGTTGGTTTTAACGTATTAGTGGGTGGCGGTTTAGCCATGACTCACGGTGATACTGCAACTTATCCTCGTAAAGCGGATGATTTTGGCTTTATTCCTGTAGAACATACTTTAGCGATTGCAGAACATGTTGTATCTGTTCAGCGTGACTGGGGTAACCGCTCAAATCGTAAAAATGCAAAAACGAAATACACCTTAGATCGTGTTGGTGTAAATGCATTTAGAGAAGAAGTTGAAAGCCGTGCGGGTGTTAAATTTGAAACAAGTCGTCCATATGAATTTACGACTCGTGGTGACAATATAGGTTGGGTTGAAGGCATTGATGGTAAACATCATTTAGCACTATTCATTCAAAGCGGCCGTATTTTAGATTACCCAGGTAAAACATTAAAAACTGGGTGTCGTGAAATTGCGAAAATTCACCAAGGTGATTTTCGCATGACAGCGAACCAAAATTTAATTATTGCCGGTGTACCAACAGAACAGAAATCAGCAATTGAAAAACTGGCTCGTGAGCATGGCTTAATTGATGATAGCCATAGTAATCAGCAAAAAAATTCAATGGCATGTGTTGCATTACCAACTTGTCCATTAGCAATGGCAGAATCAGAACGTTATTTACCGAGCTTAGTAGAAAAGGTTGAAGGTTTATTAACGAAACACGGAATTGCCGATGACAACATTATTTTACGTGTTATTGGTTGTCCTAACGGCTGTGGCCGTGCAATGTTGGCCGAAGTTGGCTTAGTTGGCAAAGGTCCCGGTAAATACAACATGCATTTGGGTGGTAATCGTATTGGTACTCGCGTACCAAAGCTTTACAAAGAAAATGTGAGTGAAGATATTTTCTTACCTGAATTAGATAATTTAATTGGTCGCTGGGCAACGGAGCGCAATGAAGGCGAATGTTTTGGTGATTTTGTGATCCGTGCCGGCATAGTGCAAGAAGTGAAAATCAGTAAAACTGATTTTCACAGTTAAAAAAATAATGATATTAAGGTGGATGCCACCTTAAAATATCAGGTGGAATTATGAGCGAATTTAAAAACATTTTAGCAATGGATAATGACCAGCAAGTAGCATTATTAGCGAAAGTTAATGAGCAACTTACTGAGCTAACTGCTGAGCAGCGTGTTGCTTGGGCGATTGAAAATTTACCAAATACGCAATTTTTGTCATCGAGCTTTGGCATTCAAGCGGCTGTAATGTTGCACTTAATGACATCACAAAAAACAGATATACCTGTCGTTTTAACTGATACAGGTTATTTATTTCCTGAGACTTATCAGTTTATTGATCACTTAACTGAACGCCTCGACTTAAATTTAAAAGTATATCGCTCTGCGCATAGTCCTGCATGGCAAGAAGCCAAATATGGCAAACTGTGGGAGCAAGATGTTGAAGGTATTAAGCAATATAACAATATGAACAAAGTAGAGCCTATGAATCGTGCTTTACAAGATTTACAGGCTGGTACTTGGTTTAGTGGTTTAAGACGCGATCAATCTTCAACACGCGCGAATAAAAATATTGTTGAGATTAGCCGTGGTACGGTTAAATTTCACCCCATCATAGATTGGAATAATCGTGATGTTTATCAATATTTAACTAAGCATGACTTACCTTACCACCCATTATGGGAGAAAGGTTATGTTTCTATGGGTGACGTACATACTACACGTAAGTTAGAACCGGGAATGACGGAAGAAGAAACTCGATTTTTCGGTTTAAGTCGCGAATGTGGCCTACATACAGATGGTGATGGAATTTAACTTATAAAGCTCATTCTTTTTTGTTTCATGATCTAAACGCGGCATTTGCCGCGTTTTTTATTTCTATAATTTATCCTGATTGGTATTAATAATATAAAAGCGTAAAATATATATTATTAAACTAAACGACTTAGGTTATTTAAATGAAAACGAAGCCGACTAATAAAGGCCATGATTTTACGAAAAAAAAGAAAGTCTCAATATGGGCCTCACAGTACCCTTATCAAGATATTCCTGAAGCATATTTTGAAGAAACTTTTAGCCGTAAAAATACAAGAGCAGTTAATGTCTGGTCTGAAAATTTTAAACTATGCTATTTCAATCCTGAAAATATGGAAACCAATGGTACAATGGAAGGTTTAATTGATATTAAACAAGCTGTCGGAGCATGTTCATTTTCAACATCTTACATTGTAAATTTAATGAGCAAAGCAAAACAAAAAAAATTAGAAAATGTCAGTTGGGTCGTTTTATTATTCGAAAATGAATACAGTGTAAAAACAACCAGTGTCGCAAAAGACGAATACCTAACTTTTTTAGGTGCTTTTACTTACGATAATAGCGCTGACAACCTTTTTGAAGCTGAATAAACTTAATTTTTTTCTCACTTTCATTTTTTAAAAACGAAAGTGAGATAAACCTTAGAGGTAAAAAGAAAACGGATGCTTAACTAAAATATTTATATTGCTTACTTTTAAATCAACCAACAACTCTTTTTTGGCTTAATATTCCTTGCACAATACCAGCTCCAATAATCAAACAACACCCAATTAATTGCATGAAATTTAAAGTTTCATCAAATAGCCACCACGCAAAACAAACTACAGCAACAGGCTCAATATAAGCAACAGTACCAAAAGTTACTGAAGGTAAGTTCCGTAACGCTTTAACAGCACATAAAATCGCAATAAAACCAGGAATAATACCTATTGCGAGCAGCCAAAAGCTTTGAGTAATAGAAGGTGTTTCAGGAGATAGGATCAAAAATGGTAACATACATAGCGCACCGCTCAGCAGTTGAACTAATGTACTTTGATAAGGTGTAGAGTTACTCGGTTTACGGTTAATTAACATAAAAGCACTATATGAAAATAAAGATAAAACACCATACAAAATTCCTAAAGACTCATTTTTTGAGCCTGGAATTGATAATGAAAATTGCATCATCATCGCAAAGCCAATAAGTGCTAAAGCAATTGTAAATAAATTAAATATTGTTAATTTTTCTGAAAATATAAAATGAGCGATAACAGCACAAAGCAAAGGAGCCAAATATATCAACATGACTGCGTTTGCCATACTTGTATAACTCATGGCTTGAATGTAGCACACCATAAAACTCGCTAACATAATACCGTTAGTAATGGTGCGCTTACTTGGCTTATGTAATATTTGACTTTTTTTTTCGGTGCTTAGCATATAAAGTAAAAGGCATATTGCCCCTAAAAACAATCGGTAAAAGGTAATATGTTCAGCAGGAAAAACAGCAAACTTTGCTAAAACACCAATAGTGCCCATGCAAATAGCAGAAATAATAGCTAGGAAAATAAAAGACAAGCTAGACTGTGAATTCAAAATAATAAACCCTATAAAATTTTGACGACTCTAACTTTAAGTGACTTATTAGACAAGCATAAAAAAGACGTATTTTATACGCCATTACAAATAACTTTAGAAACTTGATTTAGTCTATTTCTAGAGTGCCTATTACATTTTTTACCTTCACTTCTCCGGAACCACTTTCTTTAATGATCAGCCCCAAGGTATTCACTACTACAATATCTCCAGAGCCATCAGTAATAGTCACTAAGCCTTTAATTTGATTAACACTCAAATTACCAGAACCATCATCAATGCTCACGTCACCTTTAGTCTCATTAACCGTTAAATTACCTGAGCCATCAGTGATAGCGACAAAACCACCTACATTGTATATTTCTAAATCACCAGATCCATCTTCTATAGTCGCACTACCTTGAATATCCATAATTGATACATTTCCAGACTCATCATTAACGATTAAGTTTCCTTTAGCTTGCTGAATCGATAAATCTCCAGAACCATCATCAATATCTAAATTAAGGCCACCTAGAATGCTCAAATTACCAGAGCCATCTTCTACTTTAATATCACCCGTAATATTATTTAATACCATATTACCTGAACCATCTTCAATCCTGACATTTCTACCGCTATCTAAGGTTAAATTACCAGAACCATCATCTATGGTAATATCAGCATCTAAGTTATGAATTTCAACATCACCAGATCCATCATTTAGACTTAAATTAAGCTTGGTAGGTATTTCAATAATTAAATCTATACGAGGAGCGTTACCATTATAAAAACCAACTATTGAATCATGTTTTGCTATAAGGTTAGCTTTTTGACCCTGTCTTTCTAATGTAAGTGTGTAAGGTTTATTATGGTTATATGTTGTTATATCGGCTTTAATTCTTATTTGTGAAACCCCATCAATACCTATTAATTTCAAATCGCCCGATCCAGTATTGGCAACTAATTGCGTCAAGCCTTGTGCATTTAAAAGCAAAGTTTGTTGCTCCGAAATATCAGCAACATTGGGAGAAATATGAACAACACAGCCAGATAAAAATAAAGTAACACAAAGAGGGACCAATGACTTCAGCATTATAATTCCTTAGAAAACATTTTGATTAATATATTCAAACTAGTCTTTTTGAATTGAGCCAATCAAGACAAATTTCACGCCAAAAGCATACCATTGATTTACAAATAATTTGTATTTAAATCAAGTTAGTTAAATATCAAAGGTTTAATGAATAAAAAATTACATTTTCGCAATCGCTAAATAACTATTAAGTTGTTTGTTGTTCAAATGTTTTGGGCTTATCTGATCAACAATATTTAAAGCATTGGAAACACTGTTAAAGCTCTGTTGATCTGATTCAGATAACTGCTTAAACTCTTCTGAAGTTAAATATTTATCAAATTCTTTCATTGTTTGGTCTAATATTTTATTAAAATTTTCATCTTCTTTAGCACGATTTACGTTTTTTAAAATGTATTGTGCATTACCTAAACTCGACGTTAAACTTTCATCAAGTGATTCAGCAGCTTCTGACTTTGAAAAGTCAGTTAAAAAAGAAGATAGCTTTTGACTTTTGCCTTGCTCACTTTCTGGCCTATTACTTACACCAGCATTAAACTTTGAATACTGATTATTATCAATTAAACCATACTCATAAACACGCTCAACTAATTTATTTACATCCAGTTGCGTTAAATCTTTACCCGAGAAAAATTCACTCGTAATGGCAGCCAACTTCTGTGAACGAGATGACAAAATAATATCACCACCAGCTGATGCGACTGCTTTTTGATCTTCATTATTTTTATTAGCACCAACACCCTGAGACTGGGTGGTTTTTTGATTTTTTACGGAGTTATTAGAAAAATCATTTGATTGACTATACCCATTTACTTGATTAACTGACATGTGCTTATTTTTTGACGTGTAGACTAGATATGAATATAAAGCAATTTTAGTACCAAAAAAATAGGTATGAAAAAGCCGAAGCTCGCACTTCGGCAATTTAATAAACTAATTGGTCCCTGTTAAACGCCTTCACTTAAAACTTTCATTAAGCAGGAGTCAAACAGAATACTAATTACATAATATGAATGAGATTTTAGTTTACTTCGCTATCCATAGTACTGTTAAATTCGATACCGTTATTGGTGTAATCCATTAAAAAATGAATTCTCATATCTGTATTTTTTAAACTCTCTAATTCAGAAGGAAGCTCTTGACCAGCCATAGCGGCAACATCAAATAAAGGAGTGAAAAACTTTTTATAATCTAAACTGAAACTATTTACACCATTATTAACGAGTGACTGTTTGATCAAGCTCTGACTTACTTCTAGTGCTTTATTGCCACTCAACAGTACAATATTGTCGCCTTTAACTGCGAGTTCTAAATTAACACCAAACTCAGTTAATATAGGAAGATATTCATTTAAGGCAACAGATGTACCATCAGCTTCTAATTTCAAATTTGAAAATGGAGGATAAAATGCTTTAATACTATTAAAAAATGAGATCGGGTTTTTAACTGAAAAAGTCATTAATGCATCAAGCGTTTTTAATTCAGGTTTATTATTTTCAGTACTCAGTTCAAAATCAAACAAAGACACACTCAACCCTTTAACATCTGTAGCCATGCCAGTCACCATAGCAGTCATCATAGGGCTATTTTTAGCCACTTCAGCTTGCATTTCTACTAAAGGAGTACACTGATATTTTGTTTGTGTAAAATCGTTCCACAACGTTGTTAATACAGGCGTAACCTTGGCAACATCAAGGCCTAAACCAAAACTCATTATTTTATCTTTTGCTGAATGTAAATGCTCAGGTAAAAAGCCTCGTAACCCGGATAATACCTGCATTAGCTCTGTATTTTCACTTTCAATGATCATCGACGCTTTAAGATTAAGTGATGACTGAGATACATTAAACGCTTTGGTGCCAAAAACGGTTCTAGGCCAATTATTAACTATTGTAGATAAATCATCCTGACATGCTTTATCACGAAATACATCTAATGTATTTGTATCCGTTTTAGTATTAGCCAGTGTCAACATTTTATTAAACATTTGACTAAATTGATTATTATCTTTATTTGTTAAACCATTAACCAGTGCGACATGATTAAAAAACCCTAAATAAGCAGAATCAAAACCATATTTTGTGACCATCTTGTTCAATAAGTGTGTATTTTCTAAAGAACTCTCAGGCTTATTAATCGCTAAGGCTAATTCCAGCTGCTTTTGATCGTTAACCGGAGTATTAAATGTGACTGTTGCCCAGCCATTATTAACTGCTGCTGTTAACTCAATGACCTGATTATCTTCTTCATATAATGTATAACTTTTATATTCGATCCCAGAGCTTGTATTCACTTTTACTTTAATGCCCGATGCTTTTTGTGCTTTATCTAACATAGCCCATAGCGCTTCAGGTTTACTAATTTCATAGCGCATGACAGGTAACAAACCAACAGTATAAAATAAGCTACTAAAGCTATCTTCTACACCATAGTTTTGCATTAATAAATCAGGTGAGTTTATCGTATCTCTATAAGTTTCCAGTAAACTAACAAGAAACTTTTGACCTGAATGCTCCCCTGTAGAAAGCTCAGTTACGATAGAGTCTAGTTGCTGGTGATTTGCTTCATTTTTTGAAAATAATGTTATATATTTTTTAAGTGGGAAAGGTTTTAACTGCCCTGAGAAGAACAAAGTTTCAGCCGGAACATATGATAAAGCAGGTGACTCTAATGATTGCACATTAGACACACTGCTATCTTGTTTATTATATAGATACGCAGTGCCTGCAGCTGCGATTGCAGCGACCGCTATTAATACTTTTTTCACTTTTGAAACTCCATTTATATAAATTTATTTTTAAAACATAACTAACCTATTAAAAATAGTAACATTAACTTATCTACCGCTAAAGACTACCTTTAACATATGCCAAATATCCAACCAAACTTTCCTGCCATAGCTCACTAATATGTTCAAATTCTGTTTCTGTCGGTTTTTTATCTAATAACTTTCTTTCTACTTTTTTTAGTGCCATGCCATATAAATTAAACCCGAGCTGTAACGCAGTACTAGCTTGTCTATGTATAATTTTGATACTTTGCTCTGTATCAGTATTCAACAACTCCTGGCATCGATTTAACTTGCTCCTTGCAGATAATACAAACTCATTATAAATAGATGACAGTTCATCTTCGGTAAAAGAGTTCTCGAGTGTCTTGGCCGCAGTTTCATCATATAAAACAGGTGTTAATTCAGTAACTAATGAAGGCGCTTGTGTATTTTGAGAGTTTAGTAAGGCTTGCCTTAATTTTTCTAGCTTTATCGGTTTACCTACAATATCTTTAATACCCAATGATAAATATTCTTTAATTTCATCTGGGCTTAAACTCGCAGTAAATGCCAATATTGGAGTTCTCTGATTTTTATGCTTAAGCAGTTTTAACTTTTTAAGTACTTCAGGGCCATTAAAGTCGGGTAAATTCATATCAAGCAATACTAAGTCAAATTGATGTTTTTGCATCATATCAATTGCCGATTGCCCATTATCAGCCAGTTTTACTTTATGCTCATCCATTGCCATGAACTCAATTGCTATCTTTTGATTAAGCGGTAAATCTTCAACCAATAAAATATTCAACCCAGTTAAGTACTCTGAGGATTGATGGCGTTGCTCCACTAAACTTAATTCACCTAAACCTAAAGTAATATCAAAACTAAAAATACTGCCTTTACCCAATTCACTGCTAATATTTAACTGACTTTTTAATTTATCAAGGATGCGGCTACTAATAGCTAAACCTAACCCAGTCCCCCCTTTGATTTTTCCTGCCGAACTTTGTACATAAGGTTCAGTTAAATATTCTATCTCATCATTTTCAATGCCAGGCCCAGTATCTTCAACAGCAAAACGTAAACTGTGCTCTAAAGCTGTCGAACCTATTAAATCAACTTGAATTTTAATTTTACCTCTATCGGTAAACTTAATGGCATTACCCACTAAATTTATTAATACTTGTCTTATCTTTTGCTGATCACAGTAATAACAAGCTTGATCAGGTAAATTAAAATTCAATTCAAATTTGATATTTTTTTGCTCTGCTAATGGGCTTAATAATAAACATAAATTTTCTAACCAAGGCTTAAGTTCTATATCTTCTTCGTATAGAGGCCCTGTACTTTGGTCTAAACTTGCGTAATCTAATACTTTATCTATCAATAAGTTTAGCGACTCAGCCGAATTTATAATGGCTTCACAATAAGGTTTATCTCTTGGGTCATTTGATTGATTCATAACCAATTGTGCACTGCCTAAAATACCATTAAGCGGCGTTCTAATTTCATGACTCATAGTAGATAAAAATAGCCCCCTTAGCTCTGAATCTTTTTGCGCTTTTTCAGTCATGTTTTTTAAGTGTAAAGCACGCCTTTCATTACATAAAACCGCTATACCCGTTGCAATTAACATTGGAGATAAGATACCGGCCATAAAAATAGGTAAACTAAAAAATAGGTTTTGTGTGATTTCGTTACTATTAACATCAAATAATAAAAATGCTCTTAATGAAAAAACAGCCAACAATAAAGCAGAATTACATAAATAAATATAACTACCATTTGGGTATGTGTTTAAACCAATTTTAATAAACAAGTAACTTAAAAATAATGCTTCTATAATACGATGAAGGTCAACGATAAGAATGCGATTATGGAGATTAACATCACCATAAAGAAACCACCAAAATGCAATAATTAACCATGTCGTGACAGCAATAAAAATATTAAAAGAAATATGCTTAAAATCAAGAAATTTACATAAGGCATACGCTTGTAATAAAGAGGCGATAAAAAGCATACTTGTGCATATACCAGATCCAAGGCTCACCCCTGAAGGTAAAGACTTCAGAATAAAGAAACATGATAAAGCAACAAATATAACAACAGGGTAAAAAACATAAAGTAAAGTACCTGGTATTGATTTATTAGCCCGCCAAGTTAAAAAATTAAGGAAGCTCATAAGCACAGTGACACTAATGCTGGTATAAAAAACAGTATTTAAATCTAACATTTGTTGCCCTTCATAGAGTTACCTTCTTTCTCACTAATGCCACTCAAAATAAGATTAAAAACAAAAAAATCATGTAATTTCAAAGGTGATAATACGTAAACAAAATTTTAAAAACATCATTTTATTTATTGTACTTGAGAATAAATAAATTTACTTACCCAACATTTTAGGTATGGTAGCTAAGCATTTAACATTAGCCTTTAAGGGATTTTATGAAACTTTCTCCTTCCGTTAGCATTCAACAAACTGAAACAGGTTTAGAGTATATATCCATAAATTCCAATCTCTGTGGTGCTAAGATATTTTTACAAGGAGCACAAATAACTCAGTTCATCCCTAAAAATCAAAAACCTTTAATTTGGGTTTCTCAAGATGAAGACTATAGTGAAGGCAAAAGCATTAGAGGTGGCATTCCAATTTGTTGGCCATGGTTTGGTTTACATGAAAAACAAGGCTGGCCAATTCATGGCGTTGCCAGAACACAAATTTGGCGTGCTGAAGAAGTTAATGAATTAGATGACTATATTGAAATTATTCTTTCATTACCTATGAACCAGATTGACAAAAATTACTGGCCGCACAAAACAGCGCTAAAAGTGACTTTTCGATTATCAACTAGTTTAAGTGTCTATCTTACAAACACCAACTTAGGTAATGCTGAAATATCTTTTACGCAAGCATTACATACTTACTTTCCAACTCCAGATATTAAAAGTACTCACGTTGATGGTCTACAAGGAGCGCAATACATAGAGTTTGGCCAAGGGCCTTTTAAACAAAATGATATCGTAAGCTTTGAGCGAGAAACTGATATGGTTTATAACAACGCCTCTCAAATTCAAAACATCATTACGCAAGATGGTACGATTAATGTCACAAGAGAAAATTCAACTTCCTGTGTTTTATGGAATCCTTGGATAGAAAAATCAAAACGTTTAAGTAATTTCAGCGATGACGAATATCAAAAAATGCTATGTTTAGAAGCTGCAAATGTAAAAGAAGACACTATCACCTTGTCACCAGGAGAGAGTCATACCTTAGCAACAATAATAAAATGGCATAATTAACCTTTCTTTATCTGTTTATAAGTTTGGATGTTTATAAAGTTAAAGCATCCAAATAACATCCCTTGTCAATACAACCCCTTAGCAATCTCTATCAATTATGTAATCATCCTATTGATTTCTTAAGATTTAAGAAATTTATACACCTTAAAACTTTAAAATTTAAATCCGGATCAGATGAAAAGAGCACAAAATAAATTATTTTAACAGCCGAGTTAAAGACTATTTCGGCTGTAAAAAACAACTTATATAGATTTTAAGTTAATTTACATTCTACTGATTAGGGCTAATTTCAATACGATGAATTACTTCACCTGGTAATAATGGCGTATTTAGCTCTTTGATATAATCATCAAACCCTGCACGGTAAAATGGTGAAAGTGGATGACCAGATTGTCCACCAGGAATGGTTAATATCGCATTTTCTTCTAAACCAGGTTGCACAAAGAACCTCTGGGATGCACCAAAACCACTCTTTTGTACTGCAGGCATAAAACTATCACCAAAACCGGAAGCTGTAGGCATATCTAACAAAGATGATAAAAATGGCATCTGCTTGCTAAAAGGATGTTGCAACTTTAAAGCATTCACTTTACCCCAAGCCAATGCATGTAAAGAATCCCTCTCGTTGGCACCATATTCGTTCAGTAAGTTTTTGCGCATATCTTGATATGTATTGATCATCATTTGTGGCCAAGAAGCATGTTTTTCAGTTAACCAAGAGTCTGGAAATTGTGATATTAACTGCCAAACACCTGGCTCTAAATCCCTTTTAACAGGAGCCAAACTCAAATCATGCTTAATTAATGCATTTTCTATTGGGGCAAAAATTTCATCTATAAGTGCAGCTCTATAGTGTCTCACTAAGGTATACCCAGCGGAATCACTGCATGCACATTCGCCCCATTGCGATAGCAGCTTAAGGTCTTCTTTATATTTTGTTGGTTCAGCAGACAATACTTTTGTTAATAATTTATGCCAAGATTTCAAAAACAATGCTTGATTATCTAGCTGAATTTTATAGAAGTCAGATTCTGAAAACTGACTTTTTTCAAATAATCGCATTTTTATTTGCTGTGCCCTTGCTCCCATTGCATAAGCACCATTACCAAACCTCTTTAATTGTTCAGTAGATATGACTCGAGCGTTTGCTGTCCACAACCTATTATTTTCAGGATTCAAAACCTGAGGTAATTGTATTTCATCAATAGACCAACTCGCCGAATACTGTTCTGACATCCCAGCAGTTTGCATTGGCTTTAAACGCCCAGGAACAGCTCCCGCAGGTTTCCAAGCCGCATCGCCATGTCTATCAACAACCAACATATTTTGTACTGGAATACCGATAGTTGTTGCTATATCGAGTGCTTGCTTTACCGTTTTAGCGCCTTCTAAATTCATTAACTCCATATCTACCGCATATTCTTGGTGAGCAACCCAAGTTAACGCATACTTTTCACCATCAAGAATTTTTACGGGACCATAATCACTCATTTCCAATATATAAGGCTCACTGCCTTGGGGTAATTTTATGTCTTGTGTAATAAAATATGTCTCATCTTGTTCACTTAATTTATACCAATCTGCAGTATCTAAATAACCATTCGTAAACCCCCATGCTATATGACTATTTGTACCAACAACGATAGCAGGTGTGCCAGGTAAAGAAACGCCGTTGATCTGACGATTATCATTATTTTCATTGTAATTTAATTGCGCACGATACCAAATTACAGGTACGCGTAATGATAAATGCATATCATCAGATAACATACCATGCCCTGTTTTTGTCAGTGCCCCAGTAACAGCCCAATTATTACTGCCTATATCCAAAGGCTCAGTTATTTTGTGATAACTCATATTAATTGTTTTTTGTTTAGGTATATCAGGTATTGAAAGTGTATATTCAGGTAATTTGCTACCATCGAGAGCGACTTGATATTCACTTGGCTGCGTAATAAAAGCCAACATATCTGTTCCGAACTCTTTTTCAACTTGTGTTAATGTTAAATCACGCTTAAAAGTATTTGTTTGTAAATCAAGATACATAGTATAAATAACCAATAAGCTATCTACAGGTAGCCAAGGCTTCACTTTTGCACCAGATAACATATATTCAAAACTGGGATATTGAATTTGCGCAACAGCTTCATTAACACCCAAAGCATAACTTTTTAGTAATTTTTTATTTTTCTCAGGCATGAGTGAAAATGCTTTTTCGGCACGTTTTCTAAATTGATGAAACCGATGCTTTTTATCAACTGGGATAGCCGCCTTACCAAACAACTCAGATAATTCTCCAGCTGCATTTCGCCTTAACAAGTCCATTTGAAAAAATCTGTCCTGCCCATGGGCATAACCTAACCCATAAGCTGCATCTTGGCGGTTATCAGCGTTGATAATTGCGATACCCAGCTTATCTCGCTCAATACTAACCTTGGAATTTATGCCTTTACTACTCGTTTTTCCGGATAATGACGGCAAACTTAAACTCAGCAGTCCATACACTAAAGCAGTGAGAAATAAGCCTAAAATACCTAACCCCAAAATCGATATTTTTAACTTTTTAAGCATTTGATATCACCTATATTATTTTTATAAACTTAATTCTAACGGCACTACCACAAAAAAACAGCCGTTACAGATGAAAAATTTATGAACAAAAAACGAAACTAAAAATACTCTTTTCTTACCAGAAAAAACTAACAAGCTCAACTTTATTTAACTAAAATAACTGTAACTTACTTTCTTCTTCAATATAGGCCTTCTTTTGCAATTAATTCAATAACGATAATAAATGAATTAAAATCAGGCCGCTTTTGTCTTTACTCTTCTTTTCCCGCTTGATTTATTACGTTAAACTCAGCCCAGCCTTAATTAACTAGAGAATTTAGCAATGGAAATAAAACTCTCAACAATTCAAGCCAGAGTGATCGGCTGTATGCTAGAAAAAGAAGTCACAACACCAGATCAATATCCACTTTCTTTAAATTCTCTAACTAATGCATGTAATCAAAAATCTAGCCGCGAACCTGTCATGTCTTTATCTGAAGGTGAAGTACAACACACTTTAAATGAACTAACAGAACAAAGACTTGTCATGATAGATGAAGGCGTATCAGGCCGCGTAAGTAAATATCGTCACCGCTTTTGTAATACAGCTTTTGGCTCATTGCAATTTACAGAGCAAGAAAAAGCGATTATTTGCATTACTTTATTGCGCGGAGCACAAAGTATTGGAGAATTAAAAACAAGAACAAGTCGCTTAGCAACCTTTAATGATATACAACAAATAGAGCAAAGCTTAGATAAATTACAAGAAAAAGGACATATTGCTAAATTAGCTAAAGAAGTTGGTAAACGAGATCATAGATATGCTAATTTATTAACCGATGAACCGGTTACAGATTTAGCTGAGAATACTGCGTTATCTCTTACGCACACTATTATTAAAGAAATGCGCGTTCAACCAAATATAAATGCCGATTTTGAGATCAAACGCCGTACTGACTTCATCAAAACAAAATTACTTCAATCAAATACAAAGTCTTTAGTTTTAGGGATCAGCGGTGGTGTAGATTCTTCAACATGTGGTCGTTTATGCCAATTAGCCATTGATGAACTTAATGCTGAGAAATTCACAGATCAATATCAGTTCATTGCTATGCGCCTACCTTATGGTATTCAAGCCGATGAAGACGAAGCACAATTAGCAATAGACTTTATTAAACCTTCTAGCTGCGTCACGGTAAATATTAAAGACGGTGCCGATGGCATTCATAATGAAGCGCTTGAAGCTTTAACTAAAGCAGGTTTACAACAGCCAAATGAAACAGCGATAGACTTTGTAAAAGGCAATGTAAAAGCACGCCAGCGAATGGCTGCCCAATATGAAATAGCTGGGCTCACCGGCGGTTTAGTCGTAGGCACAGACCATAGCGCTGAAAATATCACTGGTTTTTACACTAAGTTTGGTGACGGTGCCTGTGATTTAGCACCGCTATTTGGTTTATCTAAACGTCAAGTTCGCTTACTTGCACTTACATTAGGCGCTCCTGATTTACTTGTAAACAAAGTCCCTACAGCTGATCTTGAATGTGATAAACCAGGTCTTGCCGATGAAGATGCACTCGGCATGAGTTATAATCAAATTGATGATTTCCTAGAGGGAAAATCAGTTGATAAGGAAATTGAAGAAAAACTTATTGCGATTTATCAACGAACACAACATAAACGCCAGCCTATTCCAACTATATACGATTAAAAACATCCACTCTTCCCAACTAATTAAAAAATAAGTTTAATTAGCTGGGAAAAATTTCATTTAAGAAAAATCAAATCTTCATTACCCAAGTTATATATCCTTTACTACACTGAACAATACACAACATAATAACTAAATGCTTAGTCCTTTATGTTCTCTATATAAAATCAAAATATCAAAGTGATTATGAGTATAAATGTAAATAATAATACAATGACCCATTCTGCTGAGTGTTTACGTAAAGCAGTACCTTTGATGGTAAAATATAATATCGCAGTAACACCTTCTAATTATGCTCTTTGGTATACCTATGTTTCTGGTAATCATCCGAAATTAAACGAAAAGTTAAATAAAGCCTTAAAGCAATTTGGTACTTGTCCTCCAACCCTGTCTAGAGAATTATTCGAAGAGTTTTTATCGGATAAAGATCTTGAACTATATGATGAAATTACAACAACTATTTCAGAGCTTGTATCTCACTTTCAACAAGATGTTGACTTAACCTTAGATAATACAAAAGATTTTTCTGCGGCATTAAATGAATGCAATCAAGATTTAGATAAAATGCAACAAGATGGTGCATCTAGTACTGACATTCTAAATTTAGTCACCAAATTGTCTGAAGAATCTAAAGCAATGCAAAGCAGTGCTGAAAAGTTTCAAGATAAATTAAGCACCGCGTATCAAGAAATTTCCAGATTACAAGACGAACTCGCTCACACTCAACAAGCTGCCACAACAGATGCTCTCACAGGGTTACTTAATAGAGGCACTTTTGATTCAGATATACAGTTATTATGCGATAACAATAGCTCTAAACTAAAGCTATTTTTAACATTTGTAGACATAGATCACTTCAAACTTTTTAATGATAATTTTGGTCATAAGAAAGGAGATAAAGTACTAGAAGCCGTTGCCGACAAGCTATTGAAAAATTCAAATCAACTCAATACTCCTTATCGTTTTGGTGGCGAAGAGTTCTGCATATTATCGCAAGCAAATAATATGAATGAGGCATCTGGATATGCGGAGAAAATTAGACTTGATATAGAACGTATTATTATTAAAGATAATAAATCGGGTAAAAATTTACATAATATTACCGCTTCTTTTGGTGTTGCAGAGTATTTTAATGAAACTCCTGATACATTTGTAGAAAAAGCAGACTCAGCCCTTTATAAAGCAAAAGAAAATGGCAGAAACAGAGTTGAATTGTGCTAAACAACCGTTAATACTTCGTATAATGTAAAGCTAACTTCAAGACTAATTAAACATAGCAAAAAAATCATCAAAACATAATTATGCACCTTGGTACATACATAGGCTCCTAATGGCGCCCCTATTACCACAACAGGTATTGCAGCTAAAACATATTCATTGATTTGATTATTAAATGCATCCAAATAATAAAAATTAAATACAGACGCAATCAAAGAGGTCACGGCCATAATGATCACGGACGTTGCAGTTGAAGCTTTTAAATCCTTTTTATAAAACAAAACCAATAAAGCAAAAATAGCTATGTCGGCACCTGAGCCTATTAAACCACTTGTTATCCCTCCGATAAAACCAACCAAAGGAATTAAAAGTTTATGTTTCCAAGCTGTACTTGTACGCGCATTTTTTTTCGTAAAGTGCTGTTTAATTAAGGTAATCGCAAAACAAAATAATAATAAACTAAAAATCGACTTTACTGCTAATCTTGGAATAAAATCGGCTATTAAGGTCAAACTCAGAATTACACCTGGTATTGCCCCTAGTAGCGCAAGAAACACAATAATTTTATAATAGCTAATTCTGCTATATATAATGGTTAATGCTGCTGCTGTCATACCAAAACTTTGGATCCCTAATGAAAAAACCTTAGCTGTTTGGGGTTCTATTTGTAAAATCTTAGTCATCACAGGAAACGCAATGGCACCTCCACCTAAGGCTGTACCTCCCGCAACAAAAGAACCAAAAACCATAGTTAATGCAATATTAAACTGCTCTGTAAAATTTGCTAACGCTGCATCAGGCCCCTGACTATAAAACCAAATAGCACATACAAAAATGGGAAAGCATAAAGGGATTAACTTTATGAATAGTATATTTTTATTATTTTTATGTGGCATAACAATCACATTAACTGAATAGCACTATCATTATGCGGAGTTTATAATCAAATTGACACGTATAAATAAGCTTTAAAATGAATAATTCTTGTCTAATTACCCTAAGTGTTTATTAATTTGTAGATCTTAGTTTATAATTACGGCACTAATTTTTAGCTAAATCGGCAACCATACTTTAAATAATGACATCACCTATTTTAATCACAGGCGCAGGACAAAGAATAGGGCTTGCAATTGCCCATCATTTATTACGTCAAGGCCATGATCTTATTTTAAGTTATCGAACTCAGCATGCAGAAATACAAGAGTTAGAAAGCCTAGGTGCGATTTGTATTCAGGCAAATTTTATTGATAATGCAAGCATTGATCATTTTATTAATCAAATAAAACAACATACATCATGCCTTCGCGGAATCATTCATAATGCTTCAAGTTGGGATTGTGAAAAAAACAACCCGGATTTTGCATCTTTATTTGATGATATGATGCGTATTCATGCCAAAGTGCCTTACTTAATTAATTTAGCATGTAGCAAATTATTAACAGTCACCCCAGATAAAACCGATATTGTTCATTTAACAGATTATGTCGTTGAAACAGGAAGCCCTAAGCATATTGCTTATGCGGCAAGTAAAGCTGCTTTAGATAATATGACAAAATCTTTTGCCAGCAAACTTGCACCACAAGTTAAGGTGAACGCGATTGCGCCCTCTTTGATTATTTTTAATCAAAATGACGACGAAGAATACAAAGCTAAAACATTAAAAAAATCCTTAATGGAAATAGAACCTGGCAGTAAAGAAATACTCAATTGTCTAGATATGTTGCTAAGTAGCAGCTATATTACTGGTCGCACAATTCAAGTAGATGGCGGACGTCATCTGAAGTAAAAAAGTCGAGCTTATTATGCATGAAGAATTAGAAAATAGTTATCAACAGATCATTAAAAGTGTTGGTGAAGATCCAGCGCGAGAAGGCTTATTAGATACACCTAAACGTGCCGCCAAAGCAATGTCATACCTAACACAAGGTTATAATCAAACCTTAGAAGGCATTACGAATAATGCAGTATTTACTTCTGATGCCGATGATATGGTGATGATCCAAGACATTGAGCTTTACTCTATGTGTGAACATCATTTATTACCATTTGTTGGCCGCTGTCATATTGCTTATATTCCTAATGGCAAAGTTTTAGGTTTATCTAAATTTGCCCGTATTGTTGATATGTTTGCCCGCCGTTTTCAAATTCAAGAGCAAATGACTCACCAAATTGCCAAAGCAGTTGAAGAAGTTACAGGTGCTAAAGGCGTAGGCGTTATTGTAGAAGCCCAACATATGTGCATGATGATGCGTGGCGTTGAAAAACAAAATTCAAAAATGCGTACATCTGTGATGTTAGGAAACTTCAGAGAAGATGCTAAAACACGAAATGAATTTTTACAGTTGCTAAAAAGCTAAATATTGTTTAATTTAAGGTGGTTACCCACCTTAAATCGCTTTTATAGGGAAGAAAATGCAAGCTGCAATTATTAATGTCACAAACCTCAGATTACGAACTTATATTGGTTTCAATCCCGATGAGAAAAGCAAAAAACAAGATGTCGTGATTAATGTTGAAGTGCATTACCCTGCCGAACTTGCCTGCCAATACGACCAAGTAGATAAAGCACTTAATTACAAGGTAATCACCAAAGCTATCATTGAATTAGTAGAAAAAGGACACTTTTTACTGCTTGAAAAATTAGTCGCTGACATTTTAGAAGTTACTCATCAACATGAATCTGTTACTTTTGCAAAAGTCAGAGTCGATAAGCCCCACGCCCTTAGATTTGCAGATTCCGTTTCTTTAACCTTAACTTGGCAAAAAGACTAATCTATAAACCTGACAGTAGCATGAAGGCGCAAACTTATTCATGCAAACTAGGCTATCGATGTTGCAAGCCAAATCACAAACGCATATCGCATACCCTTGCCCAAAAACACTAGAATTAAAAATAACCCAAATCTGATCCGCATCACACCTGCGATCAAAGTCAAAGGATCACCCACTATCGGTAACCAAGCAAATAGTAGAGTGAGTAGCCCATATCTTTGAAAATACATTTGTGATTTTTTCAATTGGGTATCTGATACTGGGAACCACTTTTTCTCTTTAAATCTTAAACTCTCTTTTCCCAACCACCAATTAACACAACTTCCTAATGTATTTCCTAGAGTTGCACTGATCCATAACAAAAATACGCCATAATCTTGAGTCACCAATGCTGCCAGTAAAGCTTCTGAAGCAGCAGGAAATAAAGTTGCAGCAATAAACGAGGTCAAAAATAATGAAAAATATATCATTTAAATATGAAATTGCTAATCTATAAAAACAAAAAGCAATCATAACAAAAATTAGGATATACAATGAATAAGCTATTCATGCTTTTCTTAATCACACAGCTCTCAGCATGTGTTGGGATCACACACTCACAAACAACAAAACGTGAAACTTACATATCTGCAGGCCAAACATTCCCAATTAAAAGCCTAATTGATATAAATAATAAAACAATACAACTTAATAAACCTAAACAACGAAAACTCATTTTATTATTTGCGACTTGGTGTCACGATTCACAGCGCACTATAAGTGATATTTTAGCCTCAAAACTCAGCACAGATCCAAATTTACAAATAGTTGGTATAGGTAAAGAAGAGTCAGTAACATCTCTTAAAAAGTTCAAACTTGAATATCAAGTATCATTTCCTTTGATATCAGATCCAGATAAAGCAATATATGACCAATTTGCCAATACAGGTCTGCCTAGGTTATTGCTATTAGATGAAAATAACAAACTAGTAAAAGCTTTAATAGGGGAAGATCAACACACTATAGATCGTATTATTTGGGAGTAATTAAAAATTATCTGTGATAAAGAATCACTCTAATTGTGATAAAAATGTGACAACTCGGTGACACTTCCTTGATATTTGCTTTGTATTCTTATTTTAAACAAGACGACATCGACAGATAAAAAGGAAAACAACATGAAGATCTCAGCATTTGCCGCTTTAGGTTTAATCACTTTAGGAATGCAGCATGCACAAGCTGCTTCTTTAGATATAAAAATTAAAAACCTCACTCAAGGCATTTATTATACTCCTATTCTGATTGCCGCTCATCCAGACACAAACCACCTTTTTGAATCAGGCATGACTGCTTCAACCGAATTACAAATGATGGCTGAAGGCGGAAACATTTCAGGTTTATCTAGTATGTTAGATACCTATTCAGCCAATAAAGTTGAAAACCCAGCAGCTGGATTATTGGCCCCAGGCCAATCAGCTATGACAATGTTAGAAACCACAGATGGCAATACCATGCTATCAATTACAGCCATGATGTTACCAACTAATGATGGTTTTGTTGGCTTAGATAGCTGGAAAATTCCAACTGAAGCAGGTACTTATACCATACTGTTAAATGCATATGACGCAGGAACAGAAGCAAATAACGAATTAATTCTAGAAGGTTCCGGTGCACCAGGCATGTTAGGCATACCTGCGGCTCCTGGTATGGGTGCAGGCACAAATGGCAGCTCTGTTACCAGTGACGAAGCAAATCCTATGGTACATATTCATCGAGGCTCTTTAGGTGACGATGATATGGCAGGTGGTAAAAGTGATTTAAATAATACCGTTCACAGATGGTTAAACCCAGTTGCGAAAGTAATCGTTACTGTAAAATAAGGAGACTTATCATGTTAAATAAAAAAGCTCTTTTATTACCTTTATTGGGAATGATTTTATTAGGCTGTGGTGGTGACGATAATAACAATGATGACATGACCATGATGCCAGCACCCGGACCTGTACCAGTGCCAACATTTAGCTTTGAAGTTAAAATTAATAACCTAACATATGGTCAACCTTTATCACCCATAGGTATTGCACTTCATAAACAAGGTCACTTTTGGAACTTAGGGCAAGCAGCATCATCTGAACTTGAAATGTTAGCTGAGTCAGGTGATAACACAGCTTTATTAGCCATGGATATGATAGATACTTCAATCAGTGATACTGCGCCTTTAGTACCCGGTAAATCTGTTACTTTAACTCTTTCCACCCAAGATATAACCGATATGAAATTAAGTCTGATTTCTATGATGGTGAATACAAATGATGGCTTCTCCGGTCTTAATGCTATAGACGTATCCGCGTTAGCTATTGGTGCTAAACTCAACTTTAAAACCCATGCTTATGATTCTGGTACTGAAGCGAATAATGAAGCTGCAGGTACCATACCAGGACCTGCTGACATGGGAGAAGGTTTTAATGCCCAGCGTGAAGATGTTAACTTTGTAAGTATGCATCCTGGCATTATAGGTAATGATGATGGCTTAACAAATTCAGTGTTAAATTATCAACATAAATTTGATAATCCCTTAATGGCTGTTTCAATCACACGGATACAATAAATTTATTGAGTGGTGCCTATTCTAAAAATAGACATCACTCCTTTTTATTGGGTGAAACAATGCAAGACAAGATCTTAGTCGTAGAAGATGATCATGATATCGCTGGAATTTTACAAGTTCATTTAGCTGAATTATCCCTCAAAGTTGATCATGTCACTTCCGCAGAGTTAGCTCTAAAAGCAATCCAACAACACACATACTCAGTATTACTATTAGATATTATGTTACCAGGCATGGATGGTTTAACTTTATGTCGTAAAATTAAAGACAAGTCTCCTGAACAAAGTATTTTAATGTTAACAGCAAGGAGTGCTGAAATGGACAGAATTTTAGGGTTAGAGATGGGTGCAGATGATTACATTACCAAACCTTTCAGTACAAGAGAATTACAAGCTCGCGTAAAAGCTCAATTGCGACATGTACATTTACTCAGAGACAAGCACAACCCAAAAACTGATATTAAATCTGTATATTTGGGCAAGTTATTAATCAATTTACAAAGTCACGAAGTCTATTTTGACAATGAAACTATCAGCCTAACTTCTACTGAATTTGATTTACTTCATTTTTTTGCAAAACACCCAAATCAAGTATTTTCACGTACGCAATTATTAGATTCTGTCTGGGGTTATCAGCATAGCGGTTACGAACATACCGTTAACTCACATATTAATCGTTTACGTTCTAAATTAGAACAAACATGTAATACACACATCATAGAAACTGTATGGGGTGTAGGTTACAAACTTAACTCAAACAGTTTAATACATCACTAGGTCTTATTATGAAAATTTCTTTATATCAAAAGTTAGCATTTTCATTATTTATTATTTTTAGCTTAATTTGTACTTTAGTACTTTCATGGAGTCAGCAATTAGATCATATATCGCAAAATCAGGCAGAACAAAAACTCCATTTAAATCTTGCAGAACATTTAGTGCAGGATAACCCATTATTACAACAAGGAGTTTATGATCATCAAGCACTTGAAAACCTCTTTCATACTCTTATGTTATTAGGCCCTGCCTTTGAGTTTTATTTTGTTGACCCATCAGGAGAAATTTTAACTTACTCAGCAAAACCCGGAAAAGTAAAACGTAAACGCATAAACTTAAGCCCTGTTTTACAATTAATTGAGCATGCTGAAAATATGCCCATTTACGGTGATGATCCAAGAAATTTAAATAAGCTAAAAATATTCTCTGCTGCTCCCGTTTATAGTCATGAAGATCAAGATGGCATAAAAAATAGAGGAAAATTACAAGGTTATCTTTATGTCATTATTGGCGGAGAAATATACGATACCGTTTTTTCACGTATAAAATCCAATGATACACTACTCATCACAGCGAGTTGGTTATTTGCCGCCTTAATATTTCTATTTATAATTTTATTATTATTGTTTAAATATTTTACCAACCCAATTAATAAACTCGCCAAAGAAATATCTCAAATTCAAGCCGCTAATTTTGATTTAAGTAAGGTACAGCTTAGCCAGTGGCCAAAATACCAATCTAATGAAGTGCATTTACTGGGCAATAGTTTAAATGTCATAGTCAGGCTAATACATCAGCAAATTAATTTATTAGAACAAAACGACAGCCAAAGACGGGAATTACTAACACATTTATCTCATGACTTAAGAACACCACTTGCATCACTACAAGGGTATTTAGAAATTCTAAACCATCAAAATACCAAGCTAGATGAGCAACAGCAACAAGAGTATTTAACAATCACATTGAATAACTGCAAGCAGCTTAAACATTTAATAGATCAGATTTTTGAATTAGCACATTTAGAAAGTGGTCGAGTCTCAGTCAATAATGAAATGTTTAATTTGGGCGAACTGATATACGATATCGTGGCAAAATTCACCCTTAAAGCACAAAAAGCAAACGTAAAGCTGACCATAAAACCTACCGTATGTGATTTTAATACATTATGTGATATCGCAAAATTAGAGAGAGTACTCAGCAACCTGATTGAAAATGCTTTACGCCACACCCCAGAAAATGGCGAAATTATTATTAATGTTTTTGCAAAAAATTCAAAACTAGTAATACAAGTAAGTGATACTGGAACAGGTATAAAAGCGGAAGAAATAAATTATATTTTTGATGCTAGATATCGAGCAAGCAATGCTGTAGGGCATAAAAAGCAACACGGTGGGTTAGGGCTCGCAATTAGCAAACGTCTGTTGCAAATACTTAATTCAGATATAAAAGTACACAGTGAGTTTGGCAAAGGAACATTATTTGAATTTAGCATCAGGCAAGCAGCTTAGCCAAATTTAGCGATTCACACCTGCTTCATAACATAAACATGAGATAAACTCCCTACCTCATGTTTATGTACACATTTTAATGAAAAAGTTAAAGCTTATTTTTACCAGCTAAATCAAGAATAAAAGCATATTCTAAAGCACGATCTTTAAGGCCTTTAAAGCGACCTGATGCACCACCGTGACCCGCTTCCATATCAACTTTAAACAATAATTTATTATCATTTGTTTTATAGTCTCTTAACTTAGCAACCCATTTTGCAGGCTCAAAGTATTGCACCTGAGAGTCATGCAAACCCGTCGTAACTAATAAATTAGGATATGCTTGCTTTGAAACTTGATCATATGGTGAATAAGATAACATATAATCATAATATGATTTGTCATTTGGATTACCCCACTCATCATATTCATTTGTTGTAAGTGGTATGGTTTCATCAAGCATAGTTGTTACTACATCAACAAATGGAACATGTGCAGCAACTCCTTGATATAACTCTGGGGCTTGATTAATCACAGCTCCCATTAACAAACCACCTGCACTACCTCCAACAGCAAAGACCTGTTTCTTATTACCATAACCCTGGGCAGTTAAAGATTTAGTCACATCAACAAAGTCATTAAATGTATTTTGTTTCGTTAGTTTTTTTCCTTGATTATACCAAGGACGACCTAACATTTGAGAACCTCGAATATGCGCTATAGCATAAACAAAACCACGATCTAACAAACTTAATCTAGCACTTGAAAAGCTAGGTTGAATTGTATGTCCGTATGAACCATAACCGTATTGATAAAGAGGGTTTGTACCATCTTTTTTAAATTTATCAGTACGATAAACTAAAGATACTGGTACTTGTTCACCATCTCTCGCTTTAATAAAAATACGTTCCGATGTGTAGTTTTCAGGGTGAAAGTCCCCAAGTACTTTTTGTTGTTTAAGTAACTGTGGTTCACCACTTTTTAAGTTAAAGTCATAGTGGGTACCAGGTGTTGTTAAACTTGTATAATAAAGACGAACATTTTCATTATCTAACTCATTATTACCATATAAATAGGCTGCAAAAGCTTTATCTTTAAATTTAAGTTTTTGTTCTTTTCCGGAAGTTAAAGAACGAACTGTAACCGTATTAATACCTAGCTCTCGTTCCTGATAAACTAAGTGCTGGTTAAACAAGCTAACACCTTCTAGCTTTACCCCTTCCCTATGAGGTATTACTTCTTGCCATTTTTGCTTATTTCCTAACTTACTTTGATGCACTTTCATTAATTTAAAATTAACAGCATCTAAATTGGTATTTACGTAATACCACTCTCCCAATTTAGATACATTGTATTCTAATCCCTGCTCTCTAGGCACAAAGCGCAATGGTTGTGCTGTGTGCTTATTGGCATCAATTAATGACATACCGGATGCTTCAGGACTGCTGTGATGAATGTATATATGTGAGCCATCTTTGCTTTTACTTATGCCAGTATAATATGACTTATTTTCTTCTTCATATACTAATTCATCACGATCTTGAGATGTTCCTAATGTATGACGATATACTTGAAAGCCTAATAAAGTTTGTAGATCTTTTTTAATGTAATAAACCGTTTTATTGTCATTCCCCCAAATAGCATTGCCTTCAGTGCCTTTTAGTTCATCAGAAAATAACTCTCCAGTCTTTAAGTTTTTAAAACGTAAGGTATAAACACGGCGGCTTAATGTATCTTCACCATAAGCCATGATCTTATCATTAGGGCTAATATTTAAACCTGATACTTGGTAATATTCATGCGCTTTAGCAAGCGCATTAACATCTAATAAAACTTCTTTATCATCACCTTTAAAATTTTTGCTACGCACATAAATTGGATATTCATTATCGCCACGCATTTCAGATGAATAATAAAAATCTCCACGTTTTACAGGTACTGAGTCATCATCTTTTTGAATACGGGATTTTAACTCTTCAAATAAATCATCTTGCAAATTTTCAGTGTGTTTTAGCATTGCATCTGTATAGCTATTTTCTGCTGCTAAATGCGCTAATATTTCAGGATTTTCGCGTTTATCATCACGCATCCAATAATAATCATCAACTCGCTTAGAACCATGAATATTCATTTCATAGGCAACCTTTTTAGCAATAGGTGCAAATACAGAATTTTCTGCTTCAACAGTTTTTACGCTTTGCTCATTGCTTTTTTCTTCAGTGCTATTACAACCTGCAAGCACAGCTACTGAGAGCAAAGCTAAGCTCAATGAATTTCGAGTTTTCATTATCATCAATTCCTTTGTGTTTTAAATTTTTAACTTGTGCATATTAGAGCAATTTCAGCCTAAATATGAATAGCAATGTAAATAGGTGTAAACATGAAAAAGGACGCATAAAGCGCCCTTTTTAAACATGATTTATAAAATCAAATTATTTTTGAGATTTTCTTCTGCGAATAAATGCAAATGGTGCAGCTAAAAGCGTTAACCATGCAAGAGAACCTGAAGATTTTTTCTTGTTAACAGCACTTACAGATACAAATTCTTCATCTGAATTACCGTTACCATCACTTACAGTTACATGGAAAGATACCACATCATTTTCACTTGATACTTTAGGCATTTCGAAGCTAAGTTTTGCATCTGTATCAGAATATGCAACAGGAGCACCTGCTAACTGAATCCACTTGTAAGATAAAGTGTCTGCATTTGCATCAGTTGATACCGAAGCATCAATCGATACTGAGCTACCTTCTTCAGCAGCAGAAGGCGCATCAATAGCAGCGATAGGTGCAACTTCATTAACACTAAAGTCATGACTAGTTTCAACAACATCAGTACCTAAAGTATTTTTTAGCTTAAGAGTATGCTCACCAGATTTACGTGGAATAAGGTCAAAACCTACTTCCATCATCTCAGCAGACTCACCAGCTTTACGCGTCACAGTCCAGGTAATCATAGAACCATCTTGCACACCTTCATGTGAAATGTTCTCTGCTGCATTTTCTGAAATATCAGCTGTTAAAGTATAAACCTTGTCAGCATTAGTAAAGTTAGGTGCTAACTTAAATTTAACTGCTGATGCAACACCTGGTACCATTTCAGCTGCAACACTTGTTGAACCTTCAACATCACTTTCACCACGTGTAATGCTAAATGGTATTTGCTTCATTACACTGTCATCGCCAGAAGTCAGTGATAATAAGCCACCTTCAACTTCATCGTTCCAATCAAATGTTAAGCTAAATTTACCATCTTCTTCAGCAACAGTAGCAACTACGTCATCACTTAGAGAGTCATCATTTGTAAGAATTGATGTTACATTAACAAGTACATCATCAATGCCACCAGGTGTATCTGTTGCAAAACCATCAACTACAACATAATAAGAACCTGCAGCTAAATTAACAAAAGAAACAGACTCATTTGAATCAGGCCCACCACTCGATGCTATGTTATTAAAACCAGCATCTAAAATACGTAAATCAATATCTTTGGCCATAGATGATGTATTGATAGTGATATTTGGCGCAGTTTCTTCAAGTGTTAATACAAAGAAAGCAAACTTACCAACTTCAACAGATAGTGTTTGTGGTTCTACAACATTTGATTGTTTGTCATAAACACCTAGTTTGATATCTGTTAACTCTTTTGACATGAAACCTGAAAGTGTCATAGTGCCAGTATCACGATGTGAAGTAAGCGTAATAGACTCAGGTAAGTTATCACCGTTTGCTTTTGCCGCAACAGGTAACTTAACATTAGGCATGCCTTCAGCAGTTAACATTACATTGCCAAAATTCCAACCTGCATTTGCTTCTGTAACGTCAGCACTCACTGTTAGTACTTGTGTTTCACCCGCTTTAAGCTCAAATGTTGCAGGAGAAACTGTGATAGCAAAACCATCAGCCTCAATTGCTGATGCACTTGCAGTCCAAGAACCATCTTTAGTTGCTTTTACCGTACGAGTCCAGTTACAAGTATCAACACATTTAGAATTTGCCATGCTTGCTAAGTTAATTTCTGATGGTGTACCACCTACAGATGGGTTCGCACCCATGTAATTTGCATAAGTTTCATCCATGATCAAACCAGTTTGCGCAGCAGCTGTTACATTTGCGTAACCAGCACCCATATCAAAGAAATCAGATGCTGTTTCACCATCATCTTTCAATGTATCTTGGTTAGCAGTTAACATTAATGCAGACTGTGCTTCAGCTGGAGACCATTCTGGTTGAAGTTTAGCTAATAATGTTAAAGCACCGGCAATATGCGGACTTGCCATTGAAGTACCACTTTTAAACCCATAATCACTTGGTGCTGGAAACTCTTTAAAACCGACAGGTTGATCATCTGCATTGGCAGCATAAATACTTACACCAGGTGCAGCAATTGAAGGAACAATTACATCAGGTACTGATTTATTTGGACCACGAGATGTAAAGTCAGCAGCAATACGTGCAACATCATCATTTTGTGCTAATTCAGCATTTGTAATTGTTGCCATATGATCTGAACCTGAAGCTAACCAAGTTCTTAGTTGATCACCATCATCTGCATTCACATGAATTGCAGGAACTGCATGAGCAATATCATGAAGAACAGTTGCAGCTCCTTGAACATTCGCAATAATTAAACCAGCAGCACCACCAGCTTTAACGCTACGACCTTTCGTTACAAGTGCAACAGCACCACGGTCACATAAAACAATAGTGCCAGCTTCAAATGTACCCTCAGGGAAAGGTTGTGCACATAGAGCTGAGGCATTTACAGTGTCATTAGGATTTTCAAAATCACCAGCATAAACAACCTTACCAGTTATACCACCAGTAATACTCTTACCTGTTATATTAGCTGTAGGAATAGTTTCACCACCAGTGAAAGTATTCATCGCCTTACCAGTAAAATCACGATCATGTGTATATGCAGCAACAGTTGTGATCCATGGAGCATCACCAGGTGAACCTACAGTTTCAGGACCTGGGCCATCGTTACCAGCTGATGTGGCTACATGAATACCTGCTTTACGTGCAGATAAATAAGATAATGCGTCAGCATCTTGCCATGGATCACTTGAACCACCACCAATTGAGTAGTTGATTACATCTACACCGCTTTCAATTGCATGCTCAACAGCAAGAACTGTTAAAGATGGGTAACAACCACGGAAGTTAATTGCATCATCATCACCTGGCTTACATACCTGATATGAAACGATATTAGCATGTGGTGCAACACCTGAAATAGCATCAAAATTAATACCAGATGTAATTCCATCTATATTAAGTAATGGAACATTTGATACAACATTACCAGCCGTTGTACTTGCAGTATGTGAACCGTGACCGTCGTGATCTTCACCATTTGCAGGTACTTCACTATTATGAGCAGCATACTCATCAGTAATTAACGGATAACTATGAACACCAATTAATTTATCATTACAAAGAGAAGCCCACTGTTCAGTAGCACAATCACCAGAGTAAACACCTGCACCATCTGGATTTGTATGATCATATTCATCTGCACCTACATCTGCAAAAGATGGATGATCAGTATTAACACCAGTATCTATGATACCAACAACCATGCCTTCACCTTTAGTGCCGGAACCACCCGTTGCTGAACCATCCCAAATACTAGGAGCTTTAATATAAGCAGGGCCAGAATCAGTTGAAGTATAACGTAAAGTTTCACGTTTAATATGCGCAACACCAGAAACAGAAGCTAATTTCATTGCTTGTGCTTGAGTCATTTCTACCACTAAACCATTGTAAGCAAGTGTTGTACGTTGCTTAACATTTAGTTCACCTAAAGCAGCTGTCGCTTTAGAAATTAAATCATCTTGGCGTTGATTTAGGAAAGAGCGATACGCTTTAACACGTTTTGTTTTTACATTTAATTTACGGCTATCACTATTTTTTGCAGCAGGGCTTGTTGCTTTATAGCCTTCAATACCACCTTCATATAAAGCAACAGGACTTTCGATAAGGCGCACAAAGTAACGATGAGTACCAGACGCTAAGTTTGCTTCAGGAGTAAAAATAGCACTGCTTGAAACAGGACCCACTGAAGCTTTCAATTTTGAACTTACATTTTTAATTTGAACCGGTGTTTGTGCTAATTGAGATACTGAGATATTAGCAGCTTGAACCGTACCCGCAGCAACTAAAGCGCCGGTAACAGCCATTGCAATGGCTGATTTTTTAATTAAATTGGTAGACATATTTTCCCCTGGAATAAATATTCTGTTTTTTATTTGTTAATAACATAACGATTATCGGGCATTACTATAAGGTGACTTGATGATTAAAAACAACAATTAGTAAACAAAAAATAAACTTTTTATTTAGAAGCCCATCAAGCAACCAGCTAATACACTGAAAGTAGTAGATTTAGGACAATAACATCATTTGTTAATGATTGTAAACAAGGTAAATAAAATACTTAAAAAGGAACAAAAATCAAGCAGAAAAATAGCAATATTATTTATCGACTATCTAAAATAAAAAGTGAATACATATGCAGGCTGCAATTTCACAATAATTCTTTCACTAAATAATTAAATTCACCGCTTTTAATTGAATGTTGAACTTTGCTCAGGTAAAAGGAACAATTACCAAACCAATAATTCGGAAATACAATGAAATTAAAACCGTCGAACTTAATGCTTTCATTAATACTTGCAACCAGTGCTTATGCTGCACCTAGTATGGCAAATAGTGCTTTTGAAAAGCCAGCCGATGCTGTTGAATACCGTCAATCGGCTTTTTCAATGATACGAATTCAAATTGCAGATATGGGTGCCATGCTAAAAGGCAAAATTCCTTTTGATGAAAAACGTTTTGCAATGCGCGCCAATAATGCAGCAGCTCTTTCTAAAATGCCTTGGGAAGGATTTGTTGCAGGAACAGCTAAAGGCAGTGCAAAAACAGATGCCTTACCTACGATTTGGTCTGACAATGAGACCTTTATGAAAAAGGCCTCCACCTTTCAAAAATATGCAGATGAACTTGCGCAAGTTGCCATGAAAGGGGATAAAAAACAAATTGGAAAAGCATTTGGAAATTGGGCTAAAGGCTGTAAGGATTGCCACAAAATGTTTAAAGATTAAGTTGCGTTTCTAAATTCTGAAATTTTATTTCTGTGGTAAAAAATATTTTTTTGCTTACCACAGAAAAGCATTATAAATTGTCAAACAAGGTGATTAATGGTTCCCAACCCCAGCTTGAAAGGATAAGACTTAGAACGATTAACAAAACCATAAACCCCCACCAGCCCGTTCTCATTTTTATTTCAGAAATATAAGGCCCAGAGCTAAACCCTGTGATCATAGGCTTCACTAAGTTTTTACCTCTTAATCTATAAATCGCAATCGCAAGAAAATGTATCACGATCGCAAATAGCAAAAAATTAAAGTTTAAATGATGCAGACTCGTTGCAATCTCCACCCAAGCCGATGACACGTATTCAACCAAAGGACCATCCGTTAAAATATCATCAGTTGTCATTAATCCAGTAATTGATTGCACTAATAACAAGATAAAAAATGCTAATACCATATAACTTCCTGCGGGATTATGCCCTACTGAATGTTCGTTTGATTTTACGGAGTTTATTGCAGCTACTGGAGTATGTAATAATGCTTTTAATTTGGCGGTATCACTCCCAATGAAACCCCAAAAAATACGTGAAATCACTAAAGATAATAAAGAGTACCCAGCAATAAAGTGTAAATCCATCAAACCTTCTTCACCAGAAAAATACAGCACAGCAATTAATATCACCAACGACCAATGGAAAAATCGAACAAATCCATCCCAAACTTTAACTTTTTGCACCTGACACCCTCAATAATAAACAAACGAACCGTATTGTGACATAAAGCCAAACAACTCACGTTACTATTTTGCATCTTAATACTAAGACTAAACCTGATTAAAACTTGATAATTACATCGCGCACGATACAATGATATAAATATTTTAAAAGAGATAACCTATGCGTCCATTTTATCAACTGCAAGCCACTAACCTACAAAATAAACTTATCGATATGAGTGAATATCAGGGCAAAGTGGTTCTTATTGTCAATACAGCAAGTAAATGTGGGCTTACACCACAATATGAAGGTCTACAGAAGTTATATGAACAATATCAAGAAAAAGGCTTAGTAATTTTAGGTTTTCCATGTAATCAATTTCGCCAACAAGAGCCTGGTGATACAAAACAAATCTCCGAAGGGTGTTTGATTAATTATGGCGTTAGTTTTGAGATGTTTGAAAAAATAGAAGTTAACGGAAAAAATAGCCACCCAATATATCAATATCTAAAATCAGCTTTACCTGGCATTTTGGGCAATAATATAAAATGGAATTTCACTAAGTTTTTAATTGGCCGCGACGGAAAGCCACTAAAACGCTTTGCTCCAACCACAAAACCTGCTGCAATTGAAAACTTTATAAAACAAGCATTAATAGAGCCTTAAATGTCAGATAAAACAATTGATCATCAGATGTTAGAAAACCAGCTATGTTTTCCGCTTTACGCTGCGTCTCGCTTAGTTACGCGTTTATATCAACCACTATTAGAGCAACATAAACTGACCTATACCCAATACATAGTATTAATGATTTTATGGCAATATGATGGTGCGAGTATTAAACAAATTGGTGAAAAAGCATTACTTAATACAAATACTTTAACACCCCTTCTTAAACGCATGCAGCTGGCAAATATATTAGAGCGTGTTAAAAGTGAAACAGACGAAAGATTAATAAATATCAAACTCACGGATAAAGGTTGGCAACTGAAAAAAGAACTTTCTTGTATTCCAAAGCAACTTATTTCACAAACAAATTATGATACGAATAATGCAATGCAACTTAAAAATTTATTAGAGTATTTAATATCGCAGTTAAAATAACTTGCAACAAATATGGTCTATTTAACCAATTTTTAGTTTAAAAATGATTAAGTACACAAAATAAAAAGCTCAAATAAACATAACCACATGTTTTTACTTAAAAATAAACATTGGCACCGATATTGAAATAGTTTATTCATCAACAAAAAAGATAATAACTATTTCAATATGGGAAGACTAAACATGAAAAAGGTCACTAAAGATATATTAATATCAAATTCAAAAAAAATTAGCACTGCGCTTATTATTAGTTCAAGTTTATTGTCAGGCTCTGCGATTGCCCATTCAAACAACATTAATATTTCTTCAGATAACTGCAATATCGCATTACAACATACCGTTCGCATTCAACCAAATACCATAGAAATACAAACACCCAACAACCAAGTTATGCGTATCGAACAAAATGGGAATTTGTATATCAATAACAAAATAGTAGCGCTAAACCAGCAAGATCAAGATTCTATAGAAGATTACGCTGATAACTTAAGAGAGCAATTACCTCAAGTCGCCACTATAGCGCTGGAAGGTGTCAAAATTGCAGGTGTCGCTATCACTGAGGTTAGCAATGTATTTGGTCTAAATAACATAGATTCTATGACTGAATTAATGGATGAGTTATCAGTAGAAATCCATAATCAATTTTATCAAGACGGTACCTTTGTTATGAGCCAGCAAGAATTTGACTCTATTGAAAATACTTTTAATGAATCATTCGAAAATAAAATGGAAGAAGCGATGCAAAGCGCAGTGATGGACTCTATTGGTAGTTTATTAATGGCATTAGGATCTGAAATGATCGGTGCTGGCGGTGATATGAATGAATTTGAAAATAGAATGCAACGCATGGGTGAACAAATTGAAGAAAAAGTAGAAACACAAGCAAAAAACTTAGAACAAAAAGCACATACTTTTTGCAGTTCTATGAAGCAACTAGCAAAACAAGAAGATCAAATACAAGAATTTTTACCAGAACTTAAAGCCTATGATTTATTTGCGGTAAATCATTAAGTAAAAGTAAAGTCAGTCATCTAAAGATCACTTAAGTGGTCTTTTTTATTTAAGTTAAATTTAACCAACTCTTAGCCTGTTTTAATGTTTTCAACAAGATGCATTTATAACTTTTCTGTATATTAATCATGCGTTCCTGTATTACTAACCGGTTGTGATATTTATAACAATATAAACATTACAACCGGTCGGTAATTTACTCAAATTTGATATATAAAAATAACTAAGAATTCATTACCCTCAAACTCGTTATTGCGTTCTTTTGCTTTTTCACTATAACGAGTTTTTTTACTGATATACTTTAGTTATATATCGTTTACCAACCTGTTATTGAGATATTTGATTGAAGCCAATTATCAGTAAACTAACTCATAAATTATTACTGTCTTTTATGATTATTTTCTTGCTTAGCTGCTTAATTGGTTGGTTTTATTTTGACAGTTCAACCCAATATAACCAGCACGCTCAAGAGTCAGATCATACTCATGATATTTTAATTAAGTATGCATCTGTTGCAAAGCTTAGCTTAGAAAAGCTAATTGCTATGGGGGAGATAGTAAGAACAGGACAAGTACAAACACCTCAATTGAAAGCAGAAAAAGCACAAGTTTTACGCCAAACATTATTTGATATTCGCCAAATTTTATTACATAAACTTAATGATAATAAACATATCAGCATTAATCTTGAACTCCAGGCTTATGATCAAATATCACAAAAAGTAGAGAGAATTTTAGCAACAAATAATGAAATAAAATTACTTGTTGCAGAAAATAAATTGTCTCAAGCAAAAAAGCTATTTAGCTTATTACAGAAACAAAATGTAGATACGCAATTCAATTTATTAATAGATAAAGCGGTGAAGCAAGAACAACAACAAGCGGAACTCATTCGCAAAAGTGTCAACCAGCTCTATCATACAAATAATAAAATACTCCTGACAGCTTTAGCAGTCATGAGCTTATTCACACTTTTTACATTTTGGTATTTTTGGCGACGTATTAATTTATCCACAAAGCAATTATTATGGGCAACACAAGAGTTCACTGCCGGGAAATTAAACCACAGAATTGCGCCTCAAAACGATTTTGAATTTCAATTTTTAGCTAAATCATTAAATAATATGGCTGAGCAGTTAGCTGAGCAACAATATCAACTAAACTTAGCAAAGCGCTCTCTTGAAGAAAAAGTCCAACAAAGAACCTATGATTTAGAGCTCAGTAATAAAAGGTTTGCTCAGGTTGACCAACAAAGGCGCCAATTTTTAGCCGATATCGGCCATGAATTACGCACACCTTTAACCATCATCAGGGGGGAATCAGAAGTATTATTAAGAAGCCAGTCTGAAGAAGTTAGTGAATACCAACAAGTACTTGCATGCATTATAGATGAGGTTAAACACACCACAGCTTTAATTGAAGACTTAATGCTAGTTGCTCGTTCCAGTGCAGGACAACTAACATTACAAAGAAGTCAGTTTAATATTTCACAGTTACTTAATGAACTCTTCGATACTTATCAAAGAAAAGCCCTTGAAAAACAACAACAACTTGTTTTAAATTCAATGGTAACAGATCTTTTTATTGAAGCTGATGAACGAAGAATACGTCAAGTTCTCATGATCTTATTAGAAAATGCCTTAATCTATTCAAAATCACGCGCACAAAATGAAATTCAGATACATGTACAAAAAGAATTCATTGCGATTAAAATTATAGATCAAGGTATAGGCATTACTGATAATGAGCAGCAGCAAATTTTTGAACGTTTCTATCGTGGCAATCGCAGTAAGGCTAAAGGTTCAGGTTTAGGTTTACCTGTAGCAAAGGCAATTATAGATGCACACGATGGCCACATAACATTAAAACCCAATGAACACTCCACAGGTAGTACTGCAACTATACTGTTACCCTGGCACTTTAAAGAAAAGGTTGAAATTTAATGAGAATATTATTAGTTGAAGATGACGATCGGGTAGCGAGTTTTTTAGAGCGAGGCTTGAGAGCCGAAGGTTATTTTATTGTACGTGCCTCAGATGGCAAAGAAGGATTAGCATTAGCACTAGAAGGTGATTTTAAATTAATACTTTTAGATATCATGTTACCAGGTTTAAATGGTTTAGAAGTATGTCAGGCTTTAAGAATAAAACAAAACCATACGCCAATAATAATGTTAACCGCCATGGATGAATCTCAAGATATCGTAAAAGGACTACGTTTAGGCGCCGACGATTATGTTACCAAACCTTTTGCCTATGACGAATTATTAGCAAGAATTGAAGTCGTTTCAAAGCGAACACAAACAACTAAAAACAATGACGACTCACTCATATTTGGTCCAATAAAATTTAATCGCGATAGTTATGTTGTTACTTTAAATGAAGCAGAAGTCTCTCTTACCGTTAAAGAAATGGCTATTTTAGAGCTTATGATGACACACCCTGGTAAATATTTAAGTCGTGAACGCATATTAACAAATGTGTGGGGTATGGATATGGATCCTATGACGAATGTTGTAGATGTTTACATAGGTAAATTGAGAAAAAAACTCATGTTTGACCGTAATCAAGAGCAGATTAGCATGGTAGAAACCAAACGAGGTATTGGCTACCGGTTAATAGAAAATGAATAAATATAATGAGCATTAATTAAGAATGCTCAGCACTTTAATACTGAGCAAGCTTGAGCTTTAGTTTTTAAGCAGTGTTGTCTTTATTTTACGGCTGAATAAACGGCTTATTTTTTGGCTTCTATAACGCAATAATAATAGAGTGATTATTAAGTAAACCAAAGGCTCTACCCAACCTGACTTTAAAGACCAATAAAAATGTAATATCACAACAGGTACGGTAATATATATTAAATTATGTAGCGACTGCCAACGTTTACCCAGTCGCCGACGAACAAACATAGGTGATGTTACGGATAAAACAAGTAATGCCAGCCAAGCGATCATACCGACTGTAATGTAAGGGCGTTTAATAATTTCACTAATAAACAAAGACCAATCAAGTTGTAAGTCAAAAATAAAAAAACTGAGTAAATGCAAACAAGCATAAAAGAAAGCGTATAAACCAATTAAACGTCTCACTTGCATTAAAGGAATCATTTTTACTTTAGGAGCCAATGGACTAACAATTAATCCAAGAATTAAAACCTTTAAAGCACTTAAACCGGTAAAGTGAATAATAGCTTGCACCGGATCCGCACCTAGCTGGTTAAGTACAGCTAAATAAAAAAACCATGCTGCGGGCCCAAATAAAATACAATGCAAGATTGTTTTTAATAATACCGTTTTATTTTTGCTTGTTAACTTCAATCTTATTACCTATTTCAATATCTATTTTTTTGAATATCAAATCATCATATTCAGACAAAATTAAATTAATTATATAGCGCTGTTCTTCTATCACATTACCAATCTCTAGATTAAGCTCGCATAATAAAAATCACACCGACAACCGCACTTAAAAGTATTTTTCAAGATCCATACCTTTATATAAGTGTGAAACTTCTTTCCCATAACCATTAAATGGTAAGGTCGCGATACGATTCCGATCAAATAACCCCCCACTGGTTATTCTCCTTTCAGATGCTTGACTCCACCTAGGGTGCGCGACATTAGGGTTTACATTGGCATAAAAACCATATTCTTGAGGGGCTAACCTATTCCAACTTGTAGGTGGTTGATGTTTAACTAACTTAATAGAAACAATAGATTTAATACTTTTAAAGCCATATTTCCATGGTGTGACTAATCTGATGGGGGCACCATTTTGCGGGGGTAATGTTTTACCATATAAGCCTACGGCCAAAAAACTAAGTGGATTCATTGCCTCATCTAATCTTAAGCCCTCAACATATGGATAATGAATACCACCAAAACGACTACGCTGTCCTGGCATTTGCTCTTTATCATGTAAAGTTTCAAAAGCAACATATTTAGCATCTGAAGTAGGATCTGACTTTCTAATTAACTTTGCCAATGAAAATCCTAACCAAGGGATCACCATAGACCAAGCTTCTACACAGCGAAGTCGATAAATACGCTCTTCTAAAAAAAACTGCTTGTATAAGTCATCATAATCTAAAATAAAGGGTTTATTTACTTCGCCATGTACTTTTAACTGCCAGGGATTAACCTGAAAATGTTGTGCATTTTCACTTGGATCGGACTTTTTAGTACCAAATTCATAAAAATTATTATGGGAAATAACTTTTGCTTCAGGAGTACGTTTTTGTTCATCGAGTATTGCGGCTTTATAATCAAGCTTTCTTGTTTTAAATAAAGGTTTTTCTTCTTTACTAAAAAAACTAAAGGGGTTTGCTTGTACTGAATGACTCATTAAAGCAGTTCCACCCATGAATCCCATTGTCTTTATCACATCGCGACGTTGCCTATAAATGACTTCATCTGTGACATCAGCTTCTGTTAATAGGTTATTTTGTTTGTTTTTTATCAGCATTTTTACTTCCAGAGAAAAACCTTCTAATAATTAAGAACGAAAAATCAATAAAAAGTGTTCAAATTAATATTAAAAGTTAGAAAAAACTAACAAATAATAAATAAATTCACATTTTTGATTAAAGTTTAGGCAAACAACACAATAAAGTATTTACACAAGCAAATCAGCTAAGTATTATCTCACCCCACGGAGAGATGGCAGAGTGGTCGAATGCACCGGTCTTGAAAACCGGCATGGGTTTATAGCCCATCTAGGGTTCAAATCCCTATCTCTCCGCCATTTTAAACTTGGTAGATATATTAATATCCATCCATTTAAGCGGTAATTTTTGTTTTAGATTTAAATTCACTCTTTTTATCTGAAATAAAGCATTTCCATAAAAGAGTTTTTTCTTTTTAAAATTTTAAAATATTAAGCGTCGGAGAGGTGGCCGAGTGGCCGAAGGCGCTCCCCTGCTAAGGGAGTATAGGGTTTGTAGCTCTATCGAGGGTTCGAATCCCTCCTTCTCCGCCATTTAATCATTTACTTAAGGCCTCATTTGAGGTCTTTTTTGTTTCTGAGATATTATTTTACACTTTTACATCTACATTATATTTTTATCGTTAAATCAATCACTAACAGTCTTTTCATTTAAATTTACAATGCCTTTTTTAAGTGTTTTTCTCACTAAAATATCAATTTGTATCATTTTTGTTCGTTGTTTTTTTAACTTCTATTCCCATCTAGTTCACATTGCCTTATAATAGCGCCCCAAATATCGAGTCAAAGCGGAAGAAAATCAAAAATTCGCTTATACTGTGACTCCAGAATTCATTTTGAATGCAACTTTAAGAGTAGAACAATGGCAGATTTATCAAAGTACAGAAATATTGGTATCTTCGCTCACGTTGATGCTGGTAAAACAACGACAACTGAACGAATCTTGAAACTTACTGGTCAAATCCACAAAACTGGTGAAGTACATGATGGTGAGTCTACGACTGACTTCATGGAACAGGAAGCTGAGCGCGGTATTACTATCCAGTCTGCTGCTGTAACTTGTTTCTGGGATGATCACCGTTTTAACGTTATTGATACTCCTGGACACGTTGACTTCACAGTAGAAGTTTACCGTTCACTTAAAGTATTAGATGGTGGTGTTGGTGTTTTCTGTGGTTCTGGTGGTGTTGAGCCTCAGTCAGAAACTAACTGGCGTTATGCGAATGAATCAGAAGTTGCACGTATTATCTTCGTAAATAAATTAGACCGTATGGGTGCTGATTTTTACCGTGTTGTTAAACAAACTCAAGACGTACTTGCTGCAAATCCATTAGTTATGGTTTTACCAATCGGTATCGAAGACGAATTTGTAGGTGTTGTTGACCTTCTTACTCGTAAAGCATACGTTTGGGATGACTCTGGTCTTCCAGAAAACTACGAAGTAACTGATGTTCCTGCGGACATGGTTGATAAAGTAGAAGAATACCGTGAGATGCTAATCGAAACTGCTGTTGAGCAAGACGATGACCTAATGGAAGCATACATGGAAGGTGAAGAGCCTTCATTAGAAGAAATCAAACGTTGTATCCGTAAAGGTACTCGTACTATGGACTTCTTCCCAACTTACTGTGGTTCAGCATTTAAGAACAAAGGTATTCAATTAATCCTTGATGCTGTTGTTGATTACTTACCAAGCCCAACTGAAGTTGATCCTCAACCACTTACAGATGAAGAAGGTGAAGCAACTGGCGCAGTAGCAACTGTTTCTCCAGATGAGTCATTTAAAGCATTAGCATTTAAAATTTCAGATGACCGTTTTGGTGCCCTTACTTTCGTACGTATCTACTCTGGTACATTAAATAAAGGCGATACAATCCTTAACGCTGCAACAGGTAAAACTGAGCGTATTGGTCGTATGTGTGAAATGCAAGCAGATGATCGTAATGAGCTATCTTCAGCACAAGCTGGTGATATCATCGCTATCGTAGGTATGAAGAGTAACGTTCAAACAGGTCATACTTTATGTGATCCTAAAGACCCTATCATCCTAGAAGCGATGGTATTCCCTGAACCTGTAATCTCAATCTCTGTTAAGCCTAAAGATAAAGGTTCAACTGAGAAAATGGGTATTGCTATCGGTAAAATGGTTGCAGAAGATCCAACATTTAAAGTTGAAACTGACCAAGATTCTGGTGAAACAATCCTTTCAGGTATGGGTGAACTTCACTTAGATATCAAAGTAGATATCCTTAAGCGTACTTATGGCGTTGAGCTTGAAGTAGGTCAACCACAGGTTGCTTACCGTGAAACTATCACGTCTGAAATCGAAGATTCTTACACACATAAGAAACAATCTGGTGGTTCTGGTCAATTCGGTAAAATCGATTACCGTATCAAGCCTGGTGAACCAGGTTCAGGTTTCGTTTTCTCATCATCTGTTGTTGGTGGTAACGTACCTAAAGAATTCTTCCCTGCTGTTGAGAAAGGCTTCAAGAGCATGATGGACGAAGGTGTTCTAGCTGGCTTCCCAGTACTAGACGTTGAAATTGAATTATACGATGGTGGCTTCCACGCAGTTGATTCATCTGCTGTTGCTTTCGAAATCGCTGCAAAAGGCGCTTTCCGTCAGTCTATCCCGAAAGCTGGTGCACAGTTAATCGAACCTATCATGAAAGTTGACGTTTTCACGCCAGACGATCATGTTGGTGACGTAATCGGTGATCTTAACCGTCGTCGTGGTATGATCAACGGTCAAGACGCTGGTGCAACTGGTGTTCGTATCAAAGCTGACGTACCTCTTTCAGAAATGTTTGGTTACATCGGTTCATTACGTACTATGACTTCAGGCCGTGGTCAGTTCTCTATGGAGTTCTCACACTACATGCCTTGTCCTAACAGCGTAGCAGAAAAAGTAATCGCTGATGCAAAAGAAGAAAAAGCAGCTAAAAGCAAAAAATAATTTGTTTTAGTTAACCTGTAAATTCAGGTTGCTTGTTTCAAGGCAAGTCAGACAAAATAAAACCCCAGCTATGAAAATAACTGGGGTTTTTTAATATATAATACTGTGGTTTATGAAGCTCTCCTTTCACAACTCGCCCCGTCCTAACAGCGTAACAGAACAAATAATCGAAAATGCAAAAGAAGAAGATCAACTAACCATAAGAATAACGATATGAAATAGACGGTCAGAAAATTAAGAGACTGAAATCAGTTGTTTTTTATAATGTTGCTTTATAGCGCACTGACATAAGCCACCACTTAAGGCTGGGCATTGCTTACAAGGGGATTTTTTACAAGGTTTTAATGCAAAGCTCATACTGCTAGGTTTAGGTTCTATTGTATAAATTGCTTGTGTTTTTGCAGCAGCTTCACTACTCCCTAAGGCTTGAGTAACCACTTCTTTTGCTAATACTTCAATATCTAATTGTGATAACGCCATAAGTTTATTACTTGCACAATTACTGGATTTAAGTGATTTTTTTAGCTCGGTTTTAATCGCTTTTTTTAATAGCTTATATTGTTTTTTTAACACTCTTTCAGATTTTTCGCTCATTATGTTTATTAACTAATATATTCATTGCTCAAACATTTTAAATGAAAATCATTATCAGTCAACAGATAGTTAAATCTCACTTTAAAAACCCTACTAACAGGATTAATAAATAGCTTGCGTAAAAAACTCCAAACTGTAATGATAACCATTATCAATAACAATCTTGAAATTTATATGAATAGCGCCAAAGCAACCATTTTTTATAATCAACAAATCAAGATGTTTAACCGCTGTAAAGGCATGCATAGCGCCCAGGCCGTCGCACAGTTTATAGATGCAAGCCTAACTTTAGCGCGTTGCTATTCAAAAGAAGACTGCATTTTACTGCAAGAATTATTTCTTCGCCGTACTTATCACGATCTCATCAATAAAATATGCGATCCCTTGCAGTCTGAATGCATGAGAAAACAATGCTTAGATCAACTTTATAAACCATTATTAGCATTAAAAAGGTTTTATAAAAAATACGACTCAAGTCAAAAAAAATACAACGAGCTTGAACGTGAATTACGCGTTTTAAGCCATGAGTTTAACCCTTATTAAAGAAGAATATGATGAAAAATACCAGAATTGAAAAAGACAGTATGGGCGAACTTGAAGTCCCTGAAACAGCGCTTTACCAAGCACAAACCCAAAGAGCAATTAATAACTTCCCAGTAAGTGGTTTAACTATGCCAGCAAGCTTTATTCAAGCGCTAGCATATATTAAATACGCTGCGGCACAAACAAATGCTGAGCTCGGGTATTTAGATGCTGAACGTGCAATTGCAATAGAAAAAGCATGTGAGCAGCTTATTGATGGTAAACACTTAGAGCAATTTCCGGTAGATGTTTTTCAAACAGGATCAGGTACCAGCTCAAATATGAATACCAATGAAGTGATAGCAAGTTTGGCAAGCCAACAAACTAATTTAAATATAAACCCAAATGATCATATCAACATGGGACAAAGCTCAAATGATGTTATTCCCAGTGCCATACAAATCAGTAGTGCAATTACAGCATATTTTAATTTACTCCCTGCAATAGAACATTTAACGCAATCTTTAGATAAAAAGTCAGCTGAAATCGGCCATATTGTAAAAACCGGCCGTACTCACTTAATGGATGCCATGCCAGTTACCTTTGCCCAAACATTAGCTGCATGGAAAAGCCAAATTCAAAATGCCAGGCTTGGCATTATGCAATCACTTGAACACGTTACAAATATAGCGCAAGGCGGAACTGCAGTTGGAACAGGTATAAATGCAGACCCGAAATTTTCAGCTAAATTTGCCAACAATTTAAGCGCAGCTGCAGGCATAAGCTTTAAACCTAGCAATAACTTTTTTTATAATATCGGGTCACAAGATGTAATTGTGACACTATCCGGGCATCTGAAAGTGCTTGCTATTGCATACATGAAACTTGCCAATGATTTGCGTTGGATGAATTCGGGACCATTAGCTGGCTTAGGTGAAATAGAGCTTGAAGCATTACAACCAGGTTCATCTATTATGCCTGGTAAAGTAAACCCTGTTATACCTGAAGCAACGGCTATGGTTAGCGCTCAAGTAATCGGAAATGATGCAACCATAACCGTTGCAGGTCAATCTGGTAACTTTGAACTAAATGTCATGTTACCAGTGGTTGCTTATAACATATTACAGAGCATAGAATTACTGAGTAATATTAGTTATCTTATGGCCGATAAAGCGATCTCGAGCTTTGTGGTAAAAGAATCTAATATCAATCAAGCTTTAACAAAAAATCCAATATTGGTAACGGCGCTCAACCCTGTAATTGGTTACTTAAAAGCAGCAGAAATTGCAAAAAAAGCATATAAATTAGGCCAACCTATTATTGATATTGCCGAACAAGAAACAGATCTATCACGTGATGAATTAATAAAATTATTAGATCCTAAAAAATTAACCGAAGGCGGTATAAGTAATACGAATTAATAATAGCGCACTATACTTAAGGCTATTAATGAAATCATGAGAATGGCTTTATGAAAGTTCAACTGTTAGTAACACACACCGACTTTTGCATTCATAACCTCGAATGTGAATTCCAAAGTGTAGGTGTCGATTATCATATTGACTATATTGAAGATCACCCTGAATTGGTGAGTGCAAATAACATTCGCCACTCACCTAATATTTTTGTAGATGGTAAATTGGTGTTTAGACACCAACCCACGACATTTGAGTTACAAGACTACTTTTGTAACTAATTACATTAAAATGGCATACCTAACACACATAGCTTTACATGTTAAAAATGTAGACGCCTGTGTACGTTTTTATCAAAATTATGCCGGACTTCGACTGGTTAGAGATCGCCAAGTACATGGCAAGCACATTATTTGGCTGGCTGAACCAGGCAAAGAATCCCAATTTATTTTTGTTATATTACCTAACGGACCAGGTCACCAGCAGTCACAGAATGATTTTTCTCATTTTGGTTTTGCTCTACAAAGCAAAGCGGAAGTTGACAAACTTGCAAATAAAGCTAAGCAAGAAGGCATTTTATTATGGCCCCCAAAACAAGAAGCTTTTCCTGTTGGATATTATTGTGGCATTTTAGACCCTGATGGTAATCGTATCGAATTTAGTTATGGTCAACCTTTAGGTTAAGCCTGTAATAGAAATATTACAGCAATTAAAGTTCACTTAACGCATCATACTTTACCCATTAGGGTTTTTAATGCTTAAATACCGCTCTGATTATTTTCTCACCCTAGGAAATCATGAAAAAATTACTTTTAACATTAGCCATTACAAGCCTGAGCTTTATTAATCAAGTTTCAGCTCAAGAATTTAGCGAACAACAAATTAAACAAACAGCTGAAATTAGAAACAATGCACTCAACAGTTCACTTGCTTATGATATTTTAACTTCCTTAACAACTGAGATAGGTCCTAGATTACCAGGCTCAGAAAATGATCCTTTAGCAGTTAAATGGGCCCAAGATAAGTTCAACGAACTTGGTTTCGATAAAGTTTGGTTAGAGCCTGCTACATTCCCTGCATGGCGACGTTATAGTGAATCAGGAATGATTTTAGCGCCTTCAAAACAACCCCTACATTTAACAGCTTTAGGTGGCAGCATTAGTACCCCCAAACAAGGGATTTCAGCTGACATTATCTACTTTGAAACATTAGATGAATTAATAGCCTCTCCTAAAAATAGCGCTGAAGGAAAAATTGTTTTTATAAACTATAAAATGAATCGCCATATTGATGGTAATGGTTATGGTCCTGCTGTAAAAGCCCGTAGTACAGGTGCAGTAGAAGCAGCAAAAAAGGGAGCTCTTGCTTTTATGATGCGCTCAGTAAGTACTGCTCATCATAGGTTTGCCCATACCGGTGGTAGCCACTATCAAGATGGCATTAAGAAAATTCCTACGGTTGCCATTGCCAACCCAGATGCAGACCAGATATCTCGCTTAGTTTCATTAAAAAAGCCAGTAAAGGTTAATATTAATGTTCAGGCTGAAAATTTAGGCGAAGGCAAAACTTTTAATGTAATCGGCCAATTTAATGGCACACAAAATCCAGACCAATATGTTTTAATTGGGGGTCATTTAGATTCTTGGGATTTAGGCACTGGTGCCTTAGATGACGGCGCAGGGGTGGCATTAACTATGGCGGCAGCAAAATACATTGCCGATGTAAAACGACCTAAGCGTAGTATACGTGTTGTTTTATTTGCAGCCGAAGAATTAGGCCTATGGGGTGCTAAAGCGTATGCCAAAAAACATAAAAATGACAAACATAATATTGTGGCAGCAGCTGAATCTGATTTTGGTGCAGGCTTTATTTACGGATTTCAATCAAGTGTTGATGCTAAGTCACTACCAGTTGTAAGAGCGATAGCAAAACAGCTTTCACCATTAAATATTAAGCATATTCGTGCCAATAAATCATCAAATGGCCCTGACTTAATACCACTTAGAAAACTAGGCGGATTAGCTGGCTTTTCATTACATACTGATGGCAATGATTATTTTGATTACCATCACACTGCCGATGATACTTTAGATAAAGTAGACCCTGTTAAGTTACAACAAAATTCAGCTGCTTATGCTGTATTTGCATTTATGGCAGCCGATGCAAAAACAACTATAAAAGGGAAGTAAAAGAAAAAATTGCCTCTTTACTCCCCATCTAAATAAGCCGTATAAAATACGGCTTTTAATTTTTGAAACTATTACAAACCAATTACGTTTAACATTTTACAACAAACTAATTTAATAAACGTCATTGAATCTCTACGCGTGTAGATATAAACTCTACACCTGTAGATATAATGTATTAGGAACTAAAATGGAATTATCTGACTTTGAATTAGAAGTAATGCAGTTTTTTTGGAGTAACCCAGGCTCAGCCGCGCCTCAAATTCATAAACTCATTGAGCAGAAGCGTTCAGTAAGCTATTCAACAGTTAAAACAATAATTGATCGTCTTGAAAAAAAAGGGGCTATAAAGCGTAGTGATCAACAGGGCAGAACAATTTTTTACTCACCTTTGGTTGAAAAAAATCAATTAAGAAAACCTATGATAAAAGATTTTATTAAGCGTGTTTTCCTAGGGAAAAGCCAATCTTTAGCTGCGCACATTATTCAAGAGGAAGAGCTATCACTTGACGATATCAGCTATTTGGAATCACTACTTGAGCAGAAAAAAGAAGAGTTTAAATAAGCATGCTATTTTTTCTCATCAGTAACGCTATTATTACAACACTTGTTTTAGTATTAAATCGTTTTAGCCATCAAAGCATTAACATCAAATTGTTTTTATCCGTATTCAGTCTTACATGTTGGTTATTTCCTTTTACAATGATCAGAGACATATTAGCAAAAAACATCTCTATAGATATTCCCTGGACCACATCCACAGTAACCAGTATGACACCTAACATTGTGACTCCAGTTGATTTATCACTTATGCCAAAGGTATCACTAGATCAAATAATAATGATACTTGCTTTGATAGGCGCTTTATTTTTTATGATTCGAGTATACAAATACAATGTATGGGTTAATGCAATTAAGAATTCACCCAATGTAAAATTTATAACCAAGTATCGCAATATACCCGTTTATACATCAAACCAAATACACAATGCGATTTTAATGGGTTATAAAAAACCAAGTATTTGGCTAAACCCTTCACTTATTGACTCTGCTTATTACGACATGATTCTTGAACATGAAGCAACCCATGTAAAACATAGAGACAATTATATGATTTCATTTATGACCTGTATTCGAGCTATTTATTGGTGGAACCCGCTTATTTATATTTTAACCAATAATTTAAAAGATCTTATTGAAGCCCGCTGCGACCAAAAATCGAGTGAATATTTTACCGAGGGAATATATCAAAAAAAATTAATCGCATTGATATTACTTAATACGCCTGTATCTCAAACAGGATTTTCCAGTGCAGTTATAAGTAAAAACTCAAATATCAGACGATTAAAATTATTTAAGGAAAAACAAACCATGAGTTCATTTTCAAAATCAATGACCCTATTATTTATTACATTAGTAATCAGTATTTTAACTATACCAATATCCACCTTCAACGCAGCAGCACATAGCAGTAAAAATATAGAACAATATACAGGTGCACAAGTTGAACTTGAAATAACAATTAACCAGACAAAATCAACCAACAATGCAGTCAAAGGCAATTGGGTAAGTGAAACAACGCTTTGGAGTGAATTTTCTAAAATTACAGTTTTAAAATTAAAAGAACGTTGGAGAGTTGAATTTATTACAAATCAAGTGGATGGTCACTTAGAGGTGAATTTTTTAATAACGGATCTTGATGGGGGTAATCTCACCCCATATCCAATGTCAATGCTTATGAGGTCAGGTCAATCCGCAAGTATGTATATTGAGAATGAAGAAGGTCTGTCTATTGAGTTAAAACTTGAAGCTGAATTCGCTAAAAAGCCAGTCACTTAATTTATAAAAATACTGCGTGGATTAAAAAATTAAATTACTCCACGCAGTTTTTTTAATATAACGGCATTACAAATCTAAAACCGAATGCTCGTTTTTAATTGCTCGGTAAAACAAGGGTTTGATCGACAAGTATTCTGATTTTTTTGCGCTGCTTTATAGTCTTCACCTTCTCTATGTGCTTTACCAAAACTGCGAACAATAATAGGTTTCATTTTATTCATAGCATTATCATAAAAATTGCTCATATCAGACTGAGATAACTTTTCAATCGCAACTATTAATTTTTGTTCACTATCAAAGTTAAATTCTTTGGCATTAATATCAGCCCAATAACGAGAAGTACGTTCATTCAAGTTTTTATCTTTTGCTTTTAAATCTTTGATTAAACCTGCTTTATAATCATCAAATTTATCTAGTGTCATCCCTTGAAGTTGAGATTTAAAATCAGATAAAAATAATGAGATACGGCGTTCCAACTCAATAGGGCCGGCCTTAGGAGATTGCACTAAAAAAAATAATCCAGGCAAGTCTTCTAACATCCTTGAACGACCAGCAACAATATATCCTAGTTGTTGCTCAGTGCGAATTGATTTATAAAATGGCGCATTAATAATTCGACCAACTAAAGCAAACTGTGCTCGACTTTCAATAGAGGCATCTTCATTCACATAACTAACGATTAGAGAGGAATCATCATGATCTATATCTAGCTCTCTAACTAAAGTCGCACCACTGGTATTAAGTTTTACGACTTTTTCTGCGCGACTCTTAGCTTTAGAGCCAGTTAAATTCAACGCATGGAGGTTTTTCCCTAATAAAATAGACTCTTCTTTTGTCATATTGCCATGTACCAAAGCCTCTATTTCAATTTCACGATGGAAGCTATCAATATAAGATGTTAATTCTTTGATAGTTACCGACTCTAGTGCTTGCGCTAATACCGCAGGGGCATAAACTTGGGTACGTTGCACCTGAGATAGTGCAGCTAAACTTTGAGAGTAAGGTCTATCAAACTGAGCATTATTCCAACTGCGAATTAAACGTGCTTTATGTAATTTAAATGCAGCAGAGTCTATTGTTAAATTGCGAATTCGCTTATTAATTGTTACTAATAGCTCCACTTGTTTTTCATCATAGCCGTTAACACCAAACCCCATACCACGGTTGGTTGACCATAAGTTATAGTTTAAACCAGCCTGCTTAGCCGGATAGCCAAACTCATTTAGGCTGTCTTTTAGCAGGGCATTATAAAGTGTATTTTTAGCACGAGAAACAGCATCTTTTCCGGCTTCATTTGAATATATTTGAATATTTACCGATGCTTTAGGGATTCTAAACTCGCTATCTTGCTTATGCCAAAGCTTAAAACCTGGTTTTTCAAATACGACTTCCGGATTTATTACATCTGATGAAATGACTTTTAACTTTAAGTTGTTTGCAATGAAAGGGTTCTTTTTGGGTAGCTTCAGAGACTCGATTTCTTTAGGCGTTTGATATTGAGCAAGCTCTTCCGACTTAAGTTTCGTCATTAAATAAGGGGTATTATATTCTGCTTGCACTTTATCGGTTTTAAGCCCTTTTGCTACGCGAATTTGGCGCATATTTTGTGGCACTAATAAATCTAAATATTGTTTTACGATATCAGCAGAAAAATCTTGGTATATATAACCAGAATTTAAAAGGTTTTCAGGCATGAAGTATTGTAATTGCCCTGACAGGTTTTGCACCGTATTAGCAGCAGAGTGTTTTTCTTGAAATTGAAAGCTCGTTTTAGCAACAGCTTTGAGTTCATCAAAATATGAAGGTTTTAAACCTTCATTTGCAATAAGCTTTAAATACGCAAATACAGCTTGCGTTATTTTTTGATAATCTGCTAAACCTTTTTTAGTCAAACTCATGCTGACAGTGAACAATTCAAAATCATCTGGTCCATAATGATAGGCACCTAAAGACTCAATTAATCCTTGCTGCTTTAAATAACTAAATAAACTCCCTTCTCCTTCATTACCTAATAAATGACTAATAAAAGTTAATGGTTTTTCTTTAAAGTGTGGCAACGAATTTGGAACGGGAAAATTAAGTGTTAAAGTGCGTACATCTTTCATTGGTTCAATATCAATACGCACTGCAAGCTGTTCATCTAAAAAAGGATCTATTGTAACTGGAGATGAAATTGAGCCATTTGTTGGTACCGCCGAAAACTTTTCTCTTGCCCATTTTTCTAACGTATCTAAATCTTCTTTACCAACAATTGAAAGCGCCATACGACTTGCTGAATAATACTTTTTATATTGCGCCTTCAAATCATCAATGAGCTTTGAATCTTTAGTATCAGCTAAGGTATCTAAATTACCAACCGAAAACTGACTAGCTGGATGTTTTGAATTTGAGGTTTCTTTACGCACTTCTCTTATACGACGCGCATCATCTTTAATTTTCATTTGAAATTCAGAATGCACCGCATTTTTTTCACGATCAACATATTCAGGATCTAAAGTAGGTGCTATAAAAAATTGTGCGAATCTATCTAAAGCCTCATTAAATGCACCTTGATTAACTTCAAAAAAATAGTTGGTATGTTCTTGTCCAGTTCCAGCGTTTGACCAACCACCATTTTCTTTCAAATATTCATCATAACCACCTACTTTTGGATATTTTTCAGTACCAAGAAACAACATATGCTCTAAGAAATGAGATAACCCTTCTCGGCCTTTTGGGTCACTCATATGCCCAATATGTACATCAAGAGAAGCTGCGGCTTTATCAGCAGTTATATCTGATACTAAAGCAACTTTTAAACCATTGTCTAACTCGATATAACGGTAATCTCTTTCATCATTGTCACTTTTTATAATATTACTGTTTTGCATAGCACCTTGTTGAGATTTAGAAATTGAATTAGAAGTCATAGAACAACCAGTCAGGGCACTCATGCCTAACGTTGCAGCAATACACAGGGCAACAAGTTTTATTTTTTGCGGTTTCATTACCATCCTCGGAAATATAAAAATGCATTTAAGTACCAAAACAACTCTGAGAAACTTAAAGATATAAGACTATAAAAATAACAAACAAGTTCCGACTTAGAAATAGTCTATTTGCTTTTGCTTACAATTAGCACTCAGATCACAGGTTTTCACACCGATTTACGTAATAAAACCACATTTCTGTATAATATTTAAACACAAAGAGTGAAGCTCAGACAGAAGTTTGTTATCATGGCCGACTTTTTAACGGGCGATGTTTTAATATATGAATCAAGTAGTACAAATCCAGGGCGTTGAAGCTTATCAAGCTCCGCGCTTTCAAGTTTATCAACATAGACAAATCGACAAGATCGAAGCTCTATCACAGCTTCCTGAGCATCTAAGATTTGAAATGAGAGTTGTTGCCAGTGTTTTTCCATTTAGGGTGAATAACTTTGTAATTGATGAACTGATTGATTGGGATAAAGTACCTAATGATCCTGTATTTCAACTGACATTCCCTCAACGTGGTATGTTAGACGACGAGTCGTATGATTTAATGGCTGCATTGCTAAAAACACACCCGACCGCCGATCAAATATTAGCGTTAGCACAAACAATACGCACTAAGTTAAACCCTCATCCAGCAGGCCAAATGGACAAGAATGTGCCTGAACTTGATGGTGAAACTGTCAATGGGATGCAGCATAAATACAAAGAAACAGTGCTATTTTTCCCATCTCAAGGGCAATACTGTCACGCATATTGTACTTTTTGTTTTCGCTGGGCACAGTTTGTTGGTAAAGCAACTCGATTTAATAACCATGATGCAGATGAATTACATCGCTATTTAAAAGAGCACACCGAAGTGACCGACTTGTTAATGACAGGTGGCGATCCTATGGTAATGCGTACTGTTAAAGTTCGTGGTTATTTAGAAGAATTAAAAAAACCTGAATATGATCATATTCGTACTATTCGTATTGGTACTAAATCTTTAACTTTTTGGCCACACAGATATGTAACAGATCCTGATGCAGAAGATTTATTAGAACTTATAACTGAGCTAGTTGATGCAGGTAAACACGTGTCTTTCATGGCACATATCAATCATATTCAAGAATTGCGTTCGCCTATTACGCGTGAGGCAATTAAACGCATTCGAGCTACTGGCGCACAAATTCGTACTCAAGCACCACTATTAAATCATATTAATACTGACCCAGATATGTGGTCAGAAATGTGGAAACTTCAAACTCAACTTGGCATGATCCCTTATTATATGTTTATTGAGCGTGATACAGGTGCAAAACGTTACTTTGAATTACCCCTTTATAAAACTTGGGAAATTTTCCGAGATGCATATCAACAAGTAAGCGGTGTAAGTCGTACTGTACGTGGTCCATCTATGAGTGCTGGTCCTGGTAAAGTCGAAGTATCTGGTGTTACCGAAATTATGGGTGAAAAGGTATTTGCTTTACGCTTTATTCAGGCCAGAAATCCAGACTGGGTGCAACGTCCATTTTTTGCCAAATTTGATGAAAAAGCAACTTGGTTAGACGGTTTAAAACCCGCTTTTGGTGAAGAGAAATTTTTCTGGGAAGATGAATATAACGCGATGTAACAACATAGCAAACCATTTTAGATAACATCAGGGATGATGTTATCCAACTAAAATACGTGTAGTTAACTCACTTTAAATGACTACATTCTTTAATTTGTTTACAAAGCCGATCATACTCAAATATCGCTTTTTTATTGCCCTGCTGTTTTGCCTCTTCAAACCAATATAATGCCTGTTTATTGTCAACCTGATGTCCTTCACCATCTCGATACATTTGCGCTAAGTTAATTTGTGCCCAAGCATCGCCCTTCTCGGCAGCTTGTTTAAATAAAGCTAAAGCCTCACTAAAATTTTCATTTCTATAATTTCGGATCCCTGCTTGATTTATCGGTGTAGGGTTATATCCTTTATATAATTTTTCAGGCGCTTGTGGCCTTAATACAACACCACCAAACAATGTAAAATTAATCGGTCTTAGTGCTTTATAAATAACTTCATCTTGATATAGATTAATCAATTCTGCTTGCGTTAAGATCTGACTTTTAGAAGGAAAAAAATCATCAAAAACTAATGTATCCAATCTAATAGCTTTTATTAAATCTCGCTTACGGGAGTACATATAATTCCCAATCACAATTTCGATCTTATCTTTGTCAACAGAAATAACTTTAGCAATGACAAACTCAGCTCTGTAGCTTAATTCATTTTTAAATCGACTATTATCAATCAAATAAAAATCATATTTTTGTGGCTGTGCTAAAAAAGCTAACTCTTGTGCTACTTCTTTTTGTTTGTCTTGCCATAAAAATAATGCAATAAAAAATAAAAGACCACTCCCAATAAATTTACTCAGAATATCAAACCAACTTATTGCTTTATCGCTATTTTTAGTGAGTTCAACAATAGATTTACACTCTATACATTTTGATTGATAACTCGTTGAGAAGGGAAAAAGAGGAATAAAAGATAACTTGATATATTTAAGTTCTGCATATTGTATCATTGCTTTATCACAGCATAATTTTGATTGTGGTGTTTTAAAAACTTGCTTACCGATATCCATAAAAAACATTACATATCCTAATTTTGCTCCAATTCCTCAAGCATTACTTTACACAATTCAATATAATCATGTAACGTATTTTTAGCCCAGTACTGTCTTTTCTTAGATGAAGTTTGAATTAAATAGTTATTAAACGCTTCAAAACCAATGTTTGTATTATGGTTTGCATATTCTTTAAAAGCTTCATGAACTGTTCTTTGTCCAACCGTCGTTTCACTTATAACAACTTCATAAGCTTCTATTAATAAACCTGTAAATTTTAATAACTCAACATTAGGGCTACCGCGTTTTTGAAATCGTGTAAATTTTTCATATAAAATCCTTTGCTCTTCCTTTGCCAACTCAAGCACAACATTAGTCAAGTATTGGGTCTCACGACTAACCTTATTGTATAAAGCTTTTGTTCGGTCTAGCTCCTTACGAAAATTTTCTCCGCGCATATAAAGCAAAACCATAACAAAAAAACCAACAACTATGCTACCAACTAAAGTTATATTCATAAGTTCACGCTTATTATCCAAATGTCTTTAACATCCTTGTCCATAAACAGTATTAAATGATATTCAAAGTATAAGCAGGGTTTCAACGTAATCAAATAAAGCAAGATATAATTACTTACCTGTAACCTGATCTATTATTGACCAACGCTTTACATTGACCTTACTACCTTTACCTAAAATCCAATAATCATAAAACTTTTGTACTTTCCCGTTAGCCTGCTTAATGTCTAACCAAGAATTAAAATAGTTATTTAAATCTAAGTGACGTTTAGCCACAGCAAACCCGATGGGATATTTTGAACTGACATTTTTTGGTACTACCACACCAAAATCTGGATAAAACATAGTCCATGAAAATGCAGCTTCCGCACTGATAACTAAAGCGTCGTATTGGCTATTTCCTTCAAAAAAATCACGATAATTATCTATCGATTCAAATTTTAAATTCGGTTGCTGCTGAGATATTTTTTTAAGAAAAGGTTGATGCTCTACATTAGCAAATGACACACTTTTATGAGCCAATATTTTTTCCCGAGAACTGAACTCTTTCATGCGATGATCTTTAGTTACCAATGCTAACTGCAGCTCCAATACAGGATCAGAGTAAGTCACTTTTTCCAAATCTCTGACATTAATTTCTAACCCTGACATGGCAATATCAAAAAAACCTTTGTTTAAATATTGTGCTAACTGATCTTTTTTGAATGGAATAAACTCTACTTTCACTTCCAAATCAGCCGCCAACTCATGAGCTAAACTAATATCAAAACCCACAAGTTCATGTTTTCGGTTAAAATAAGAAAAAGGGGCATTTTCCGCAATATAACCCACTCGTAATAAATTTCGTTTTTTTATCACTTCAATATTGGTTAATGATAACTGCCCTGCTTCATAGGCTTTAGGTACATAACTTAATACATCTGCAGGTACTTGTTTGGCAACTTGCATATTGGCAATCACTTCATCAGATGCAGAACCAGATTCACTTAATTTACTATTTAGCATAAATGCCACCAACATTAAACTTGGTAAAATAGCACCAATAATACCTAAGTTAAATACCGTTTTGACACGCTTAAAACTAATTTCAGAACGGATATAAAAGATACTTAAAAGGGTAAAACTTATGATATAAGCTACAGATGTCGGCGAAACAAATTTAGCCGTTAAAACTGACATGGCCAAATATAATTGATAGGCATCCGCTGGAACTCTTGCTGCATCTAATAAATAAGGAATGGCAATATGCACATTCGCAAAATAACTTAATAGAGCGGTCAAGGTAAGAGATGGTACTTCTTCAAAACCTATTTCATGGCCTGTTAACCAGGCAGAAAAAGCAACAAAAATCAACGTTGTTAGTTTACCTAAACTAGGGAAAGTAAAAGCGATAGGTACTAATACCTCAGCAATATGATCAGATTGTGCATCGGCGATATTTTTTTTATGCATGTAATCTTTAATACCTTCAGTGATCACAGGTAAAGTAATAAACACATTTCCCGTTGTAAATGCAGTAATGAGTGCATTTCTGGCAATGTTGATTATATCTTTGTAAGCCACAGGCGTTATGGCAGAAACTAATAAAGGCAATAAAACAAAAATTAAAAATAGTGCGGTTAAAACAACTAAAACCAAATAAACCTGAAGATTATTTATTTGTTCCAAGCTAATAGTACCTGCTGTACTCGCTGTTATTGCAAATATACCAATTGGAAAAATTTTGATCATTTTTTTTGAAATAACGGATAAACCTTCTCCTAAAACATCTAAAATATTAAGCAAACTACTTTTCCTAACATTGCCCATTAACGCCATACCTAAAGCGATGCAAAAAACAACCAAAGCAGGCACATTGCCCTGAGCCATAGAAGCAAAAGGATTTGCAGGAATATACTGAGCTACAAAGTCGATATCTGGTCGTATTGCAACTAAAGCAGATGAAAAAAATGTACCTGCATCATGATGCGGCAAAGTAAACGCAAAACACCATATTACAAATATACCAAGACCCCATAAGGACAGCATCACTACAACGGCTTTTAAAATAATAGAACGTACTTGACTCGGTTCAAACTTCCCTAAACCAACCACTAAAGAAACAACAATATAAGGAAATATAGTGATCTGCATTAACTTTATAAAAGCAGCACCGACAGGAGAAAGCCATTGTACCCGTTCACCAAAAATAAGCCCAACAACAATACCTAACATTAAAGCCCACAACATCAGGTTCGCTTTACTTAAATAGGCAAACAGTTTTTTCATTTTAAAATATTCTCTCTAATCTAAATGGCAAGCTTAGCGAAACAAAATCACCTATACCAGTTAAAAGCACAAAGAAATTGTTACCCAAATTTAATCAAGCAATACATTGATTTAAATAAATATTCATAAAAAACACTTTTAAAGTTCAAATAAAGAAAAAACATAACTATAAGATTTTGAATCATAGAAAATATTACTGAATTCAATTGTTTTCAGTAAGTAATTATAAGCATAAACATGCCAATTTGATGCATTAACTTTGTAATTAGAGAGCATGAAAGGGGAGATTAAATAAGGTGTATGATTCTTATTTAATCTAATAAACTTTAACTTAATAAAGAGTCTAGCGTCAATGTGATCATTTCGTTAAATGAAGTTTCACGCTCTTGCGAAGAGGTTTTTTCACCTGTGCGAATATGATCAGAGACCGTTAATACACACAAAGCATTTGCACCATATTCAGTGGCAATACCATATAAACCAGCAGCTTCCATTTCTACCCCTAAAATATCCATTTTTTCCATCACATCAAACATATCTGGATCTGGTGTATAAAATAAATCAGCTGAGAAAATATTACCAACTTTAACATCTGTATTATTTTCTTTTGCCGCATTTACGGCATTCATTAATAAATCAAAGTTAGCTACGGCAGCAAAATCATGATCTTTAAATCGAGTACGATTAACCTTTGAGTCAGTACACGCTCCCATAGCAATGATCACATCTCTGACTTTGATATCTGAACTGACAGCACCGCAACTACCTACGCGAATGATATTTTTAACACCATACTCTGTAATTAACTCTTTAGCATAAATAGAACACGATGGAATCCCCATACCAGAACCCATTACCGACACTCGTATTTTCTGATCCTTTTTACCTAAGTAATATCCTGTAAAACCAAGCATATTACGCACATTCGTAACCTGCTTTACATCGATTAAAAATTTTTCAGCAATGTATTTAGCACGTAATGGATCGCCTGGGAACAATACCGTTTGTGCAAATTCACCTGAAGCTGCATTTATATGAGGAGTTGCCATTAAATTTCCTTAATGTATTACATCTTGAAGTGAAATTGACTGATAAATACTTGGAATTTCTTTGGCCATATCCTCACCCACAACAATTGCATTTTGTAGTTGATTTTCAATTAATTGAAAAGCATTTTCATTGGAAGCATGCACATAACAAATAGGTGTAGCCTGATCTAACTTCATGCCTAAACTGGCAATTTGATTTAGCCCAACAGAATAATCCAACTTATCATTGATATGAGAGCGCCCTCCACCTAAACTCACCACAGCCATGCCCATAGCACGCGTATCCATAGCAGTTAAAAAACCGCTCTGTTTAGCATAAATAGGTTTAATAATATTCGCTTGGGGTAAATACTTATTGGGCTTCTCTAATAAGTCTGTAGGACCACCTAATTGTGTGATCATTTTCGCAAATTTCTCTGCCGCAGCTCCTGAATTTAAAGATACTGTTCGCATTTTCTCAGCTTGACTTTGATTAGCAGCTAAACCAGATACAATTAACATTTCATCAGCTAAAGCATAAATAACCTTAGTTAATTTTGGTGATCTATATTCTCCTGTCAAAAATAAAATAGCCTCCTTAACCTCAAGCGCGTTACCGGCACTATTAGCCAATACCTGAGACATATCTGTAATTAAACAACTTGTTTTAACACCAGCTCCATTGGCAACTTCAACAATGCTTTTAGCTAGCGCAACAGAATTTTGATAGTCTTTCATAACTGCACCATTACCTGCTTTTACATCCATAACTAATGCATCAAGCCCGCAGGCTAATTTTTTGGAAAGAATAGATGCAGTTATTAAATCTAAAGATTCTACTGTTGCAGTTACATCACGAGTCGCATATAAGCGTTTATCAGCAGGTGCCAAATTTGCTGACTGACCAATAATAGCCACTCCAACATCTTTAACCACCTGGCGAAATTTTTCATTAGATACCTGTGTTTGATAACCTTTAATGGCATCTAATTTATCTAAAGTTCCCCCTGTATGCCCTAAACCTCTTCCTGAAATCATTGGAACATAACCACCACAAGCAGCAATAATAGGTCCTAATACAAGAGACACTAAATCACCTACGCCTCCTGTGCTATGTTTATCAACAATAGGGCCATTTAAATCAAGGTTTTTCCAATCTAATACATCTCCAGAATCTCGCATTGCACCTGTAAGTGCAATACGCTCATTTATATTCATACCATGAAAATACGTCGCCATTGCAAATGCTGCAACTTGACCATCTGAAATTGTATTATCACTGATGCCATTAACAAAAAAACAAATTTGTTCATCAGTTAAAACCTGGCCATCACGTTTTTGGCGAATTATTTCTTGAATCAGAAACATAACTTCTCCTAATAACCACCTTGTTTTACTTGATGATCAACATTTAATGTTGATAATAAGTCAGCCAATAAGCTAGAAGCACCAAACCTGAAGTGTTCAGGTTTAACCCAATCAATCCCCATAATGTCAGAGGCTAAATCTAAATATTGTTTTGCATCTTTTGCAGTTTTTACACCACCGGCGGCTTTGAAACCCACATTAGTATTCTTTTGCTTAATAACATTAAGCATAATTTCAGCTGATTCTAACGTCGCATTAACATCTACTTTTCCAGTGCTTGTTTTTATAAAATCAGCACCGGCATCAATTGCAATTTCACTTGCCTGCTTAATTAAATGTGTTGTTTTTAACTCCCCTGATTCGATAATTACTTTCAATAATACTTTATCACCACAAGCTAATTTACAGGCTTTCACTAAATCAAAACCAACTTGGATATCACCATTGATTAATGCTTTGTAAGGGAATACCACATCCACTTCATCAGCTCCTAGTGCAACCGCAGATTTAGTTTCTAATACAGCACTGTTAACATCATCATTACCGTGCGGAAAATTAGTAACTGTGGCAATTTTTATATTCTCAATATTTAAAGTTTTAAAAGTTTTTTTAGCTGCAGGAATAAATTGTGGGTGGATACAAACAGCAGCCGTTTGACCGGCAGTTGTATCGGCTTGCCGGCAAAGTTCGGTTATAATTTCGTTAGTATCAGTATCATTTAAAGTTGTTAAATCCATTAAACTTAACGCAGTTTTTGCTGCAATTTTAAGATCAGACATGACGTTCTCCATTAGTTTAAACATAACGAACTTAAGGAGATGAGATACAGATAACCCAAGAGGTTATCTGATATAAGAGATATAGTACACTCTAGCTCCTAAGAACGATAAGAGTGGACTTGGTTCCTTGAAGACTTTGCTTTTTGCACTAAATCTTTAGCAAAGCAAATTTAAATCCATTTATACCGCATGTTAAATAAATAACAGCGCAGATATTAAAGTCGATTTAAGCGAATACTTCCAGTAATAATTTCCAATTAAATGATCGAGATCATAATTTGCTTTTAATTTTAGTAATTAAACTCACTATAAGTACAACCACAAAACCTGCAATAATACCTAATATGCAATTAAGTACTGAAGGCATAATAAAAGCTACCCAATTCCCAAGTATATCTGTACTTAAATGTGTTGTTTTTTCAATGAAATGATGTAAAAAAGTTACCCCATGACTGATTATCCCCCCGCCAACCATAAACATTGCAATCGTGCCTATAACTGAAAGCATTTTCATTAAATATGGAGCGAACAATAATAGGAATCGACCAATAGAACGTTTTATTTTAGCTAAAATTGTATGCTTTAAATCTTGAATCAAATACAGTCCAGCATCATCAATTTTTACGATCCCAGCAACAAGCCCATACACCCCAACGGTCATCACAATCGCAATTATGCTTAAAACCATCAACTGTGACATAAAGTTTTCTTGTGCAACAGTCCCTAAAGAAATAACGATGATTTCCGCCGATAAAATAAAGTCGGTACGTATCGCCCCTTTTATTTTTTGATTTTCATATTCCGACAAGTCAGAGATATTTTCTTTATCTTTATCTTTATCTTTATCTTTATCTTTATCTTTATCTTTATCTTTATGATGAAAAAACAATTCAATCAGCTTTTCTGCACCTTCAAAACACAAAAAAAGCCCCCCCAAAATAAGTAAAGGAATAATCGCAAAGGGAATAAAGCTACTGATCAGCAAAGCCAAAGGAACCAGTATCAATTTATTAATAAACGAACCTTTAGCCACAGCCCAAACTACGGGTAATTCCCTATCAGCATTTACACCGGAAACCTGCTGCGCATTTAATGCTAAATCATCTCCTAAAACACCTGCTGTTTTTTTAGCCGCAACTTTGCTCATAACAGCAATATCATCAAGTAGAACTGCAATATCATCAATTAATGTAAAAAGATTTGCACCAGCCATATCATTTAAAAACCCTAAAGTACGATTAATGAATAAGATACACTTTTGACTTTAGATTAACCATAAGTGAATGAAAACGATTTAATTTTATGAATTAGAAATCCAATTATTTATTATTCCCTTGCATTCAAGCATTCTTATACTAACCTATGAGTACATCCAAGGAGGAATATATGGCTACGGAAAGAAGGCTAGATCACATCTCATACAATGAAAACTGGACTAACTTATCTATTGCTCAAAAAGCTTCAGTTAGTGAACTTTCACGATTCGGTTTCGACTTAGCATTTGTACGCTCATCACAAGAAGGTAGGTTTGCATTTGCCAGTTTGGATGAAAAATATGCATGCATAAACGAAGATGGTGAAATAAACATGAACTCAGACCAGTTGTTCAGAAATTAAACTAGACTTTAACTCTTTAAATAAATATCATGCCCTCCGTAATATTTTTGCGACTATGTATAAATGGAGGGAAACATGTCTGCATTAGCTAAATTATATTCTGATTCAGAAATTAACGAACGTAGAATACAACAAAGCAAAACTGCTCTAGATGATATATGGAATTTACTCACTTTAGCTCAAAAAGTAGCACTTAATAAACTTAATCATTTTGGGTATCAGCTGGCCTTTACAAGAGCTTTAGATGGTACTTATTTAGCCATTGCTATCTGTGATGGTGTCACAGCTACCATAGACTTCGAAGGTAGCGTCAACCTAAATCCAAAAGTAGCGATTAGATAAGTTCCAAGGAATATATATTAATTATATTCCTCTTAGCTTTAACCACCATCAAAAAAACTCATTACCAATTTAGCTAAATTTTTAACCAGCTAATTTCATCAGTTAGTAATCTATCTGCTGCAATATAATGTAAAACATTACCAGCTTCTACCGCATGACTTAATGATGGATTTAAAGTCAATTTTTCTCCAATGCGGTTGCTCGCAATTCCTAATAAAATTGCGTTATGTTGATGTTTAAAGTGATGAAAAACCTTTTCAAAATTAAGTATTCCAATAGATTTAGGCACCTCTATACTGAATTGAGTATCACCGGTCAACGTCGATAATAAAACCTCTTGAACCCGACTCGAGCCAGGATCTTGCATAGAACGCACTAAGATTTCAGCAGATTTTGAGCTACTACATTCAATATTAATGCAATGCTCTCGCAACATTTCGATTTTAGTTTCATCAATGAAATAAGCACAAATATGGCTGCTCGATTTCACCAACTTGCTAATACGTAATGCCGTCGTAAAAGTTTGGTCATCATCTTTACCATCAATAATGACTTTATCAGCTTTATCAATAGCCACTCTTTCAAGCTGTTCTCTATCGGTAAAGCTGGTTAGTTTAGCAAAATCAACTTGTGGATTATCAATAAATGGATGCGTTATTTCATCCATTACTACTAATAATATTTGACGTTGTTCACGTTTATTATCAGCCAAAATATATTGGATCATTTTAGCAGTTCTTGTTTTATGCCAACCAAATATAATGATATGACCATCATGATGAGAATAATTTTTTTCGCCCGTCATAGCTCGCTTTATCAACTGTGTTATTGTTTGACCTGTCTTTCCAAGAAAGACCCCAAAAAGTGCTAATCCCATTGGGATTTGTGCAATTGCAACAAACCACTTACCTAAATCAGTTACTGGACTAAAGTCACCATAGCCAACAGTTGAGGTTGTTACAATGTAGTAGTAAAAAAAATGACTGAATAGAATGAGATCCTTTTCATTTGCTAACCAAAGTAAAACCCAAGTCATAATGATGTGTGCAAGCATTGCAAATAAAACAATAGGCCAACTCAATTGATCAATATGATTGCGAACCTTTGATAAAAACTTTTTAAATAACAGGTGCATTCGATTCAATTTATTTAATTTGATTGCTAGTCAGGCTACTAGAACATTTATTAAGAAGCAATTTATTCTAATAGACAATGACAGTTTCAAGTTATCAGACTAGACTTAAGGGGAACTGTTTAAGTAAGAAAAGGCAAACTTAGTGAAAATTAAGGACGCAAAGCTATCGGTCTAAGGGCCCATACTCGTATATTGAGCCTATGATTGCGGTGCTGCCAACGATAACAGGTCGGGGGCTTTTGGCTGCTTCGATTTACTTCTCCTATAGCGAAGCAGCCATATTTATTTTTAATCTTGTGATAGTTCAATATACTCATAAATTTGTTGTTCAAGAATAAACAAAGGTACTGAACCATTCTTTAATATTTGATGATGAAATTCTCTTAAATCAAATTTATCACCTAAAACCTGTTTAGCATGCACACGTAAACGCTTAATTGTTAACTCACCCACTTTGTATGATAATGCCTGCCCTGGCCAAGAAATATACCTATCAGTCTCGGTTTGGATATTATGCAAAGATAAAGCGGTATTATTTTTCATAAAATTCATCGCTCTTTCTCTACTCCAGCCAAACATATGCATGCCCGTATCGACGACTAAACGTGCGGCACGCCACATTTCATAGGTCAAACGGCCAAAGTTACTATAAGGATCTTGATAAAAACCTGCTTCTAAACCCAACCACTCAGAATATAACCCCCACCCTTCACCAAATGCAGAGATATAAGCGTCTTGCCTGTAGCTAGGTAGGTTTTTTAATTCACTGTTTAATGAAATTTGCAGATGATGTCCAGGAACAGCTTCATGTAAGGTTAAAGCTTCCAGCACATATAAAGGGCGCTTATCTAAACCATACGTATTTACCCAATAAAACCCAGCTTGATCATCTCGACTAGGCCCTATATAACGACCTGTTGTATATTTAGGTGCGATATCATCTGGAACAGGAGCAACACCGTAAGGCGTTCGAGGTAAAGTATGAAAAAACTTAGGCAGTTGTGCATCCATTTTTTTTGCTATAAATGATGCTTCTTTCAACAGCTCTTCAGGAGTTTCGGCATAAAACTGAGGATCAGTCCGCAAAAATTCAACAAATTCTGAAAAAGGCCCCTTAAAACCCACTTGTTCAATTACTTTTTGCATCTCTATACGTATGCGAGCAACTTCAGTTAAACCCAGTTCATGAATTTGCTGTGCCGACATGTCAGTTGTAGTGTAATGTTTAACTCTATTAGCATAAAATAAATCACCATTTTTAATCGCAGAAACTCCAATTTCATTTCGTGCGCTAGGAAAATACGCTTTAGTAAAGAACGCGTTATAATTTTCAAAAGCAGGAATAACCTGTTGCGTAATTATTCTTTGAGCTTGATGCTGTAGTGATTCAAACTCAGCTTGGTTTAATTCAGCAGTATTTTCTTTAAATGGTTCATAAAATACGGATTCCTTTGTATTTTTTGTAATAAAAGCTTTTATTGAATCTTCATAACCAATGAGTGCAACTTTAGGTTGTGTCACACCTATCTCTATACCTTTTTTCATCCAAAATATATTTTCTGAAAAGTACCTCGGAATGTCAGCTAAACGTTTTAAATATAAATCAAAACCTTTCTTATTTGAAAAATCTGACTCAGATATTAAAAACGACATTGATGAATGAAAACCATATTCCGATGTCAGAGGAATAAGGTGCGCATTATAATGATATTCATCGAGTGAATTTTTAAGTTGTCTTTTAAGAATAACTAAGTTTATTTGATTGTCTTGAGTTAACTTTTTTATATCTATTTGCGCTAAATTATCCAGAAAAATTGTCAATTTTTGATCTTTTCTGGCTAAAAAATCAGGCGATAAATCAGGTAAAAAAAGATTATTGACTCCTTCCTCTGAGGCATAAACATCAATACTTTTGCGATAATCTGTAATTTGTTCCGCAACTTGCAAAAAATATTTATCATGATTTTTTGATGTTAAATTACAACCTAAAATAAAACTAATCAAAAGACCTATGATGAATGTATTTTTTCTCATTATTTTTTTATATCCTCTAAAATTAATCTTGCTAACGCAGCAAGGCTACCTCAAATCAAAAATGACTCAAAGAAAAATGCGATATAAAGCTAAAGTGTCTCCATTAATAAAACAGTACAATAATAAATCAAAAAACACCTACTTTAGGCTGGTTTTACCTCATTTTGACTTAAAATAGTTCCAATATATTAAAATTTGTTTTCTAATATGCAATTAACTCATGGATTGAGGTTTGTTTTTTATTTAGTAGAGCGTTAGCTCTGAATTTATTGATTGGATAATAATGAAGTACCATGATTCCATGGCAAGTGCCCAAGACAAAATGACCAAACTTTGTCTGTTCTTAGAACAGCACAAACTTGCCCCGCATCCAATAAATTACCATGTAGCATATGCTTATATTACAGCTGATAATATTGAATTAAATAAAGAAATAGATCATGCTATTTCACACAATCAAAAACTAGATGATTTTATAATTGAAAATTTATATCAATCTCACTTATCACAACAACAAAAATCTCAAGAAGTTTTAATACAAAGTGTGACTCAAGTTGTCAATAAAATTGAAACAGAAACAACTGAGGGCCATCAAGCAATAAATCAGTACATTGCAAATTTAGATAGCAGTCTCTTATCTCTCAATGAAAATAACTTAACACAGTCTCGCCAAGTTATTTCAACACTAATAGATGCTAGCTATAAACTAAAAACATCTCAGCTAAAACTACAAGATAATTTATTACAAGCACAAGCCGAAACAAAAAAAACGAAACAAAAATTATTGATACTTAAGCAAACGAATCATACAGACCCTCTAACAGGACTTTTTAAACAAAATTATATGCTTGAGCAAGCCCAAATATGGATTGAAGAGCAAAAATCTCTTTGTGCAATTAACATTAATATTAATGACTTCTCCCAGTTCATTCAAAAATATGGTCATGTTATTAGTGATGTCGTATTAAATAAAATTGCAAATAAAGTAAAATCTTACGTACTTGAGAGTGGTCTACCTGTAAGAACAAGAAATGAAGAGTTTTTAATAATTTTACCTGATATTGAACTAGAAACAGTCAATGAAATTGCAGAAAAAATGCGAACTGGTGTCGAAAAGCTCAGGTTTGTAAGTTCAAGAACTGGTAGGCGACTGCCAACGATTACTATTTCTATGGGTATCGCAGAGATTTCCCCCAAAGAAAGTATTATTGATCTCACAAGAAAAGTAACATCAGCAAGTTCTCAGGCAATTGAGAGTAACCAAAGCGTTGTTATTCGCTATTTAGATTAAGTGTTTAACTAAATCTCTCATAAATACTCTAATCCCCCCCTCTGTCCAGATCAATATCATGTAAACAACTTATATTCCTAAGTTGTTCGACTATGGATAATCAAGTAAACTATCAACGATAATATCCTTCGCATTTGATAGGAAAAAATGATGAAACACACTCAAGACAATACAACACACTTTGGTTACAAAACTATCAATAAACAAGAAAAAGTTGGTATGGTAGCTGAAGTTTTTCATTCTGTTGCAGCAAAATACGATATTATGAATGACTTGATGTCTATGGGTATTCATCGCCTTTGGAAACGCCAAACAATCGCCAGTTCAGGTGTAAGAAAAGGACATAAAATTTTAGATTTAGCCGGCGGTACTGGTGACCTTACTTCTAAATTCAGTCAAATAACAGGTGAAACTGGTCAAGTTATTTTAGGCGACATTAATGACTCTATGTTAAAAGTAGGCAGGGAAAAACTCAGAGATCAAGGTCGCGTTGGAAATATTGAATACGTACAATTAAACGCAGAGGCTTTACCATTTCCAGATAACAGTTTTGATATCATCACAATAGCATTTGGTTTAAGAAATGTAACCGATAAGGATAAGGCTCTGGCTTCTATGTTTCGTGTTTTAAAACCAGGTGGACGCCTGCTGGTTTTAGAGTTTTCAAAACCCGATAACGAACTTCTTACAAAAGTTTACGATTTCTATTCATTCAATGTGCTTCCAAAAATTGGTTCAGTCATTACAAATGACAGTGAATCTTATCAATACCTTGCAGAATCAATTCGCATGCATCCAGATCAGGAAACATTAAAAGGCATGATGGAAGAAGTTGGTTTTGAACAAACAAGCTATCAAAACTTAACCGGTGGCATTGTTGCTTTACACCGAGGTTTTAAGTATTAATTTGAAACTTGACCTTAACTTAATATAAGGCTCTTAGCCTTATAACGTTTTATTTAGGGTGCTTATATGCTCTCCCAATTAATTATTACCCTGATAGAATCAATACTCAATCAGGCTATAAAATTATCACCTCAACTTCGTCAAGAATTGAAAAAAGTACAGCATAAAAAATTTCAATTAAATATTAGAAACTGGAAACAGAATTTTGTCATTTTATATACCGGTGAAAAATGCATTATTTTAACAACAGATGAAAATAATGCTGATTGTATTATTTGTGCCAGTATAGAAACGTTACTGGAACTCAAAGATCCTGCAAAAATTACAAAATTAATTAGAGAAAATCAGCTCGATTTAGAAGGAGACCTTCAGTTAGCTCAAACTTATAGCAGTGCATTTTCAAAAATAGATATTGATTGGCCTGAACAGCTTTCTCAATATGTAGGAGATGGTATGAGCTATAAGATTACAAAAAGCATAAAATCCCTATTTATTCAGCAAAAAAAAATTACACATAAAATAACAACAACGGCGCAATATACCTTACAAGATGAATTAAATATCGCGATGCATCCCATAGAGTTAACGATATTTAAAAAAGATAATAGACAACTATCAGGTGATGTTGACGTATTAGAACATAGAATAAATATGATAATGCAGCAGGTTGCAATAAATTAACCTCAAGTAATATGAAAACTAGCTTATTTTTAAAGGATAAAAGTTTTGCGGATCACCCGACTATATAAAATTGTTCAAACGCTCTTACATTTTGGTTTAGATGAACTGATCCCTAAACATGTCCGACCTTGGTTTTTTACACCAATGCGACTCTGTTTTTTCTGGTTACGAAATAAGCATAGAAATACACCTCAAGGTCAGCGTTTAAGATTAGCTTTACAGCAATTAGGACCTGTTTGGATCAAATTTGGCCAAATGTTATCAACTAGGCGAGACTTACTACCAGATGATATCGCAAAAGAACTTGCTTTATTACAAGATCAAGTAAAGCCTTTTTCAGGAGAAAAAGCTCAAAAGCTCATTGAAAATGCACTATCTATTAAAAGTATATCCGACTTATTTGACGATTTTGATGTTCAACCTTTAGCATCGGCATCAATTGCACAGGTCCATACAGCAAGATTAAAGCAAGATGACCATAAAACCCATGATGTTGTAATTAAAGTTATCCGTCCAGATATAGAAAAAGTGATTCATTCCGACCTTAAGTTAATGCAAGATTTAGCATTACTGATCAGCAAGTTTTTACCTGATGGCAAGCGTTTAAAACCAGTAGAAGTTATTAAAGGTTATAAAAAAACGATTTTAGACGAACTAGATTTACTACGTGAAGGCGCAAATGCAATGCAACTTAAGCGTAATTTTGAAGGCTCTGAATCACTATATGTACCCTACGTATATAGTGATTTCAGCAGAAAAAACATCTTAGTAATGGAGCGTATTTATGGTATTCCCGTTTCAGATATTGCAGCGCTAGAAGCACAAAATACCAATATGTCTTTACTTGCTGAACGTGGTGTTGAGGTTTTTTTTACTCAAGTGTTTCGTGATAGCTTTTTTCATGCCGATATGCACCCAGGTAACGTTTTTGTTTCAAGAGAAACACCCAACAATCCTAAATATATCGGAATAGATTGCGGTATTGTTGGCACTTTAAATAAAGAAGACAAACGTTATTTAGCTGAAAATTTTATTGCCTTTTTTAATCGCGATTATCAAAAAGTAGCACAGTTACATGTTGATTCTGGCTGGGTACCTGCAGATACAAGCATTGAAGACTTTGAGTTTGCCATTCGCACCGTGCTAGAGCCTATTTTTCAAAAACCTCTAGCTGAAATTTCATTTGGACAGGTATTAGTGAATCTTTTTAATACAGCTCGACGGTTTAATATGGAAGTACAACCGCAACTGGTATTGCTACAAAAAACGTTACTTTATATTGAAGGTCTAGGACGTCAGCTATACCCTCAGCTCGATTTATGGAAAACAGCAAAACCTTTCTTAGAAGATTGGGTTAAAGAACAAATGGGCCCTATGTCAGTTTTAAAGCAAATTAAAACTAATTTTCCTTTTTGGGCAGAGAAACTTCCTGAGCTACCTGATTTAATCTATTTAAGTTTAAAACAACAAAACAAACAGCAAATCAAAGAAAAAAAAGCGCCAGATCAAAAACCCACACTATTAGCAATGGTATCTTGTACTGGGTTTATAATTACTACCTTGTTATTTATTTCAAACAAAGAAATTGAAGCAATAACAATAGGCACAATTGCCTGCTTTAGTTTTATTGCCGCTTGGCGTAAACTTTAGTTAATTAATGGTAAGCTTGCGTCGTAAGATCATTACAGATTAAATATTTAAGAGGATTATATTATGGGTTTCGGTGGAATAGGTATTTGGCAACTATTAATAGTGCTTGCCATTATAGTGCTTTTATTTGGCACAAAAAAATTAAAAAATATTGGTGGTGACTTAGGAGGAGCAATCAAGGGCTTTAAAAAAGCAGTTACCGATGAAGATCAAAATAAAACAGATACAATTACAAACCAAGAAAAACAAACATCAAATGCTCCTGATGTAACTGAAAAACAAGCTGACTCTAAAGATAAGGCTTAATTATGGGCGCTTGGGAACTTGTTATAGTTTTTATTGTGGGCTTGATTGTTTTAGGCCCTGAGCGCTTACCCGTTGCAATTCGCACTGTGAGTCGCTGGATTAAAACCGCAAAACAATTTGGTCAATCAGTACAATCAGAAATCAATGAAGAATTACGTATTCATGAGCTTCACAATAACCTTAAACAAGCCGAAGAAAAGGGCATGAAAAATTTATCTCCTGAAATAAAAAACTCTTTAGATGAGTTAAATAACGCAGCTCAATCAGTCACTCGTAGCTATAAAGAAACGGATACAAAAGAATCTAAAAATGACAAATGAGAACAGCGAATCACAAAGCCCCCCTGGTTTTATCGGACACTTAGTTGAGCTAAGAAATAGACTTGTTCATGCAATTTTATCAATTTTAATCATTTTTATTGCCTTGGTTTACTTTGCCAATGATATCTACGGATTTGTAGCTGCACCACTTATATCAAGCTTACCAGAAGGTACAAGCATGATAGCAACAGATGTAACCTCACCTTTCTTTGCACCTTTCAAACTTACCTTATTTGTCTCATTATTTTTAGCATTTCCATTCATATTGCACCAAATTTGGGGATTTATTGCTCCCGGGTTATATAAAAATGAAAAGAGAATGTTGATCCCGGTATTGATTTCAAGCATCCTTTTATTTTATTCTGGCATTGCTTTTTGCTATTTTATTGTGCTTCCTATTATTCTTGGGTTTTTTACTGGTGTCGGACCAGACATGATGACTTTAAGTCCGGATATTAGTAGCTACTTAGGTTTTGTTCTAAAGCTATTTTTTGCTTTTGGCATTACGTTCGAAATTCCAGTTGCAATTATGTTACTGTGTTGGAGTGGCGCAACAGATACACAAAGTTTAAAAGAAAAACGTCCGTATATTGTAGTTGGTGCCTTTGTTGTGGCTATGTTTTTAACACCGCCAGACATATTATCCCAAACTTTATTGGCTATCCCTATGTTGGCACTATTTGAACTGGGACTGATCTTAGCTTCATTTAGCAATAAAAAACAAGAACCTACAGAACAAGAGAATTAAATGAAAAAACTAACACTATCTTTATTTGTATTAATATCAACATCAAGTTTTGCTCAAGAGGTTAACACTCAAGCATTAGCGGCCTGTAGCTTAGTCGAAAATGATTTTAAAAGACTGCTTTGTTATGACCAAACCATTGCAGGTAAAAGCATTGATATGACTTCAATGACAACTAAAACACCGGTAAATGGCTCAAAGTCTCAGAATAAAGATCAAGCGTTTGGATTAGAGCATAAAGACATTGCAAAAGATGCCGCACAAGAACAAACGGCCCGTGTAACAAGTGTGAAAAAAGCACCTCGTGGTGAATTAATTCTTACATTAGAAAACGGACAGAAATGGCGTCAAATAGGAACAGAGCGTTTAAAAGTAAAAGTAAATAATGACGTTATAATTAGCCGTGGTGTGCTTAATTCATTTCAGCTGGGAGTTGTTGACTCAAATAAAAAAATCCGAGTAAAACGCGTAAACTAACAAAATAAACTGCGTTAAGGATCCAAATGCTTAAATACTTGCTTGCCTCATTGTTATTATGTTTGACGCTTTTTCAGTCAAACCAATTAATGGCAAGCAATATTAATATCGATGGTAATTTCAATCATAAAAAGCATATTAACTTTTTATTTAAAAAGTCAACTTTACCTTCAAAATCAGTAATTAAAAGTAACCATTTAGAATGGCAAAAGTCTCAAAGTGATATTTTAAATTTAGGCCTACAGAGCACTCCTGTCTGGATTAAATTTAAACTCACTAACAGCACAAACGAAGCAAAAAAGCTTTTTATTGTATTAAGCAACCCCTTAATTGATGAACTCTCTCTTTATCAACTGAATGCCAATGAAATAATAAAACAGCAGACAATAGGTGATACTCAACCACTCTCAGCAAGAGCAATAAAAGACGAGTCTCTATTGTTCAGCATATCTCTCAAAGCAAATAGCCAAAATACCATTTTATTAAAAGCAAAAAGTGAAGGCGTACTAAAACTACCCGTGAGTATTTGGACCCCTGAGCGTTATGTACAGTTTAAAAGTAAGTTCAATTTATTAACGGGTATATTATTAGGCTTTTTACTTGCTTTGATCTTAAGTAACTTATTAATATTTTTATTAACTCGCCACGGCTTATTTATTATGAGCAGCCTTTATATATCGTGTTTATGGGCAGTTTTAACCGGTTTATTCGGTTTAAGTTATCGCTACTTTCATTTAGATACTTTTTGGCTCCAACAAATTAATATATCTACATTACTTCTTACTGCTATTGCATTACTAAACCCTATAACCGAAAGGTTATTAGAGTTATCAAAAAATAATAAAAAGCAGTTAAAAATGATTAGGATCACTTTTTGCTTCACATTAATAATGATTTTAATTAACCCATGGCTAAGTTATAGCGATAGTTTATTAATGAGTTTTTCAGCTGGTCTGGCAAATTTAATCATATGCCTATGTATTTCTGCGTATCAAATTATCAAAAAAACAAAACATGCAAAAACAGTTTTCCTTTACCAAGCTTCCATTACATTAGCATTAATTTATAGCATTCTTCTTTTTAATGGTCTCGTGCTTTCAGCCGTGACTATGCATGCCGTATTAGTTGCTTGCTTTTTCATCAGCAGCATCGTGTTATCTTATTTATTAATATGGCACTTTATTACTCAAAGAGATGAAAAAACACAGCTACAGCATCAACAACTTGCACAAGTGAGAGCAAAAGATACGCTACTGGAAGAAACCATAAAAATTCAAGATAAATCACAAGAAGAGCTAGAAAGTAAAATTCAAGAACGTACATTTGAGTTAGAAATAACACTACGTAAACTTGAAGAAAAAAATAGAGAACTTGAAGAAAAAAATACCCATGATGCTTTAACCGGGATCCGAAATAGGCATTATTTTGATAAAAAATTGTCGATGGAATTTCGCCGCTCACGTAGAGAGCAGACCGCTTTAGCTATTTTAATGCTTGATATTGATCATTTTAAAATAATAAATGACACCTTAGGTCACCTCGCTGGTGACGAAGCAATTAAATTTGTTGCAAATACAATTAAAGATAGTTTACAGCGCCCTTCAGATGAAGCTTGTCGCTATGGAGGAGAAGAGTTTGCTGTCATATTACCAAACCCCCCTGAAGAAGGTGCAATAGCTGTAGCTGAGACAATCAGAACAGCAATAGAAAGTGCTAAAATACATACTTCAGCGGGTATTATAGAAATGACTATAAGTGCTGGTGTACATAGCTCTGTAGCTGAACTCAATAACGATCCAAATCAACATACAGCTCAAGCAGATAAGGCACTATATCAAGCAAAAGAAGCAGGTAGAAACCAAGTTTCATCATTAGCAAATTCATCTTTAATAACAGATAACCCACAGTAGGAATAATAATGGCACAATCAGGTTTAGATTTATTTCCTTATTCACGTATGCGAAGAATGCGCCGTGATGAATTTTCCCGTAACTTAATGAGTGAGAACACTCTTACAGTAAAAGATCTTATTTACCCTGTATTTGTTTTAGAAGGTAAAAATAGACGAGAAGCTATAGAGTCAATGCCCGGTATAGAACGTATTTCAATTGATTTACTAATTGAAGAAGCCAAACAACTTGCCGAACTAGGCGTTCCTGCAATAGCAATATTTCCTGTTACACCTAGCGATAAAAAATCACTCTTAGCCGAAGAGTCTTATAACCCAGAGGGCTTAGCACAAAGAACCGTACGTGCATTAAAAGCAGAAGTGCCAGAACTAGGCGTGATCACCGATGTTGCCTTAGACCCGTTCACAACACATGGTCAAGATGGGATCATAGATGAAGAAAGTTATGTTATTAATGATGTAACAACTGAAATTTTAATTAAACAAGCACTTTCTCATGCTCAAGCGGGTGCAGATATTGTTGCTCCATCGGATATGATGGATGGACGCATAGGTGCAATCAGAGAGGCATTAGAAGAGTCAGGCTTTATTCATACTCGCATTATGGCTTATTCCGCAAAATACGCATCAAGTTACTACGGACCTTTTAGAGATGCAGTGGGTTCTGCTGGCAATCTAAAAGGCGCCGATAAGAAAACCTACCAAATGGACCCAGCCAATTCAGATGAAGCCCTAAGAGAAGTAGCTCTGGACTTACAAGAAGGGGCAGACATGGTTATGGTTAAACCTGGCATGCCTTATCTTGATATTGTACGTCGCGTTAAAGATGAATTTGCAGTTCCTACTTTTGCCTACCAAGTAAGTGGGGAATATGCCATGCACATGGCTGCAATTCAAAATGGCTGGTTAGCCGAAAGACCTTGTATCTTAGAGTCTTTATTGGCCTTTAAACGTGCTGGAGCAGATGGGATTTTAACCTATTTTACAAAGCAAGTTGCAATTTGGTTAAACGAGAAATAATAAAAGTACAAACTTAGAACAATATGGTGCGCTTTATTTGCATCATATTGTTATAAGAATATAATCACTCCGTAGCATATAACACTCAATACAGTACACACGCCTGCTTTAATTATATAACTAATTTCCATTTTATTTTTAAACCAAAAATCATAAAAAAAACGTACGAAATATGTTGCACTCATACCAAAAAGCGCAAATAACAAAATATAGATAAAATTAAAAATCACACCACACCATTCAAATACAGATAATGAAAACATATAACAACTTTTAATATGATACAGTTAATTATATTTATCAAACAGGCCTTTTAACATGAATTTAAAATATCTTAGTTTAGCAGTTCCATTCTTTTTCATATTAACCGGATGTCAAAGTGAACAGCCGATAACAACAGCAAAAAATGAAGTTAAAACGATTAAAGTAAGTAAAGCTAGTGATATAAAAATAAAACCATCATTAACAAATCTAGATGGTAAAAAAACTGAGTTTAATGCTTTAATTAAAAATAAAGAATGTGATTCAACAAATCAATGTCAGATACTTCCTGTTGGTAGTCGAGCCTGCGGTGGACCTAGTCAATATGTCGTTTATTCAAATAAGCATGTAGACTCAAAAAAAGCACAAGCATTAGCATTACAGATAACTAATGCAGAGAAAGTATTTAACGAAAAAAATAAAATGATGAGTATTTGTCAGCATTTAACAAAACCAGCAGCACAATGTGCCAATAATATATGTACCAAAAGTAAACAGTCTGCTGAAGTCTATTAAATAAGCGTGTAATTGAAGGTAAATTTTAACCTTAAAATTCAAATATTAAGCGACCTTTTTCAATCAGTATCGCTTAAGCGATACTGATATTATTTGATAGTGTTAGCAACAACACCAGAAACCCGTTAGGTGTTAGCGCCATCTTTTATCAATTACATTATCACGGCTAAGTTTTTTATACTTAAAGCGCATTTAACATTAAATTTCAGACAATAAAAAAGGCCGCATTTGCGACCTTTTTCAATCAATATCGCTTAAGCGATACTGATATTATTTGATGATGTTAGCAACAACACCAGAAACCCATTA